>DATNBR010000060.1:0-60575 GCA_035571875.1 Lacisediminihabitans sp.
CCCCATGAAAATCCTCGTCACCGGCGGAGCCGGCTTCATCGGCTCGAACTTCGTTCGGCGCACGCTTCAGGATGCCTACCCGGGCCTCGAGGGAGCAGAGGTCGTCGTGCTCGACGCGCTCACCTACTCCGGCAACCTCGAGAACTTGGCACCTGTCGCGGACTCGGATCGCTACAGCTTCGTGCACGGCGACATCCGCGACTCGGCTCTGCTCGACCAGCTGCTTCCGACCGTGGATGCCGTGGTGCACTTCGCGGCGGAGTCCCATGTCGACCGCTCGGTGCGCGACGCCTCGATCTTCGTCGAGACCAACGTGCTCGGCACGCAGAGGCTGCTCGACGCCGCCCTGCGCGCGAACCTGGGACGCTTCGTGCACGTCTCGACCGACGAAGTCTACGGTTCGATCGCGGAGGGCTCCTGGGACGAGACCCGGCCGCTGGAGCCCAACTCGCCGTACTCGGCATCGAAGGCCGGGAGCGATCTGCTCGCCCGCAGCTACTTCCGCACCCACGGCCTCAACCTCTCGATCACGCGCTGTTCCAACAACTACGGTCCGTACCACTTCCCCGAGAAGGTCATTCCGCTGTTCGTCACGAACCTCATCGACGACAAGCACGTTCCACTCTACGGCGAGGGCAACAACATCAGGGACTGGCTGCACGTCGACGACCACTGCCGCGGCATCGCCCTCGTACTCACCGGCGGTCGCGCGGGCGAGATCTACAACATCGGCGGCGGCACCGAGCTCACCAACAAGGAACTCACGCAGCTGCTGCTGGATGCGACCGGCAAGGACTGGTCGTACGTCGATCGGGTCGACGACCGCCTCGGGCACGACCTGCGCTACTCGGTGGACATCGCCAAGATCAGCGCCGAGCTCGGTTACGCGCCGCAGGTGCCATTCGAGCAGGGACTCGCGGATGTCGTGCAGTGGTACCGAGACAACCGCGCCTGGTGGGAGCCGCTGAAGGCGCGCGCCGCGCTGTAGTGACCGCACGAATCACTCGACGGATTGGGCGCCTGTATCGCGAACTGATCCACTCCGTGGTCAAGTTCGGCGTCGTCGGCCTGATCTGCTACGGCATCGATGTGGGCATCTTCAACATCCTGCGCCTCGGCGTGCTCGGCACTGACGACTTCTTGCAGGGGCCGATCGGCGCCAAGGTCGTCTCGGCGACGATCGCGACCCTCGCAAGCTGGTGTGGCAATCGTCTCTGGACTTTTAGGCAGCATCGTCGCCAGAACGCCCTCGCCGAGTTGGTCGAATTCTGCGTTGTTGCTGTCGTCGGCATGAGCATCAGCCTGCTGTGTCTGTACGTGTCGCACTTCGTGCTCGGCTTCGATTCCTTGCTCGCAGACAACATCTCCAGCAACGTGGTCGGGCTCGTGCTGGGCACAGCTTTCCGTTTCTTGTCGTATCGCTTTTGGGTATACAGCCCGCGACGTGGAACTGCGGTGTAGCCGCGCGCCTACGGCTTGCTACACTGAAGAAATGAGCCTCGTACCCTCACGCGAACTGCGCAACCACACCTCAGACGTGCTCGAACGCGCAAGCCGCGGCGAAGACGTCATCATCACGGTCAACGGCGTTCCCAAGGCAACCCTTGCCGCCATCCGGCCAGCGAAGAAGGCGTTCCTTACTACGGCGGATCTACTCGCTCTCAGAGAGAGGCTCGGCAAGCGGGCCGCGGACTACTGGGAGCACGAGTTCGAGGGCGACACGACCGACGACCTCGGGCCAATCGAGTGACACCCCAACGCGGCCTGCTCGACACCAGTGTCTTCATCGCCATGGAGAGCGGCCGCCCCGTCGATTTCGGAGGCTTTCCGCTCGAACAGTTCGTCTGCACGATTTCCCTCGGAGAATTACACCTGGGCGTGCACACCGCAGCGAACGCCGAGAACCGATCCATCAGGATGGCCACCCTCGAAGAGTTAGCCGGCCTGCAACTGCTCGACGTCGACAGCGCAGCGGCTGCCCAGTGGGGCCGGCTACGTTTTCGTCTCAGGGAGGCCGGGCGACGAGTCAACGTCAACGACCTCTGGATCGCCTCCGTCGCTCTCGCCCACAATCTGCCCGTCGTCACCCAAGACGAGGACTTCAACGTTCTCGTCGATCTCGGCGGACCCGCCGTCATCATGGTTTAGAGGAGTCTCACATGAAATACCTCATCACCGGCGCCGCCGGGATGCTCGGCCGCGACCTCCAGAAGGCACTCACCGGGCGGGACGTCACCGCACTCTCCCGCGCCGACCTCGACGTGACCGACCCGGATGCGGTGCGCGCCGCAGTTGACGGCCACGATGTCGTGATCAACGCCGCCGCCTACACGAGGGTGGATGACGCGGAGACCCACGAGGACGAGGCCTACGCCATCAACGCGACCGGCGCCGGGAACCTCGCCAGAGCCGCCGCCACGGCGCGGGCCGTGCTCGTGCAGCTCTCTACCGACTACGTCTTCGATGGCGCCGCAACCACGCCGTACCGGGAGGATGCCGCGCTGAACCCGGTGTCCGCCTACGGCCGCACGAAGGCGGACGGCGAGCGGCTGGTACGCGAGCTCAACCCGCGGCGCAGCCTCATCATCCGCACCGCCTGGCTCTACGGCGCGCACGGCCCAAACTTCGCCAAGACGATGCTGCGACTGGCCGCAGCTCACGAGACGGTGAGCGTGGTCACCGATCAGGTGGGGCAGCCGACCTGGACGCTCGACCTTGCGCGGCAGATCGTGGCGCTGCTCGACGAGGGGGCGACATCCGGAATCTACAACGGCACGGCGTCTGGTGAGGCGAGCTGGTACGACTTCGCGCGGGAGATCTTCAGGCTCTCAGGACTCGACCCTGATAGGGTCAGGCCGACCGACAGTGCGCAGTTCGTGCGGCCCGCCCCCAGGCCCGCATACTCCGTGTTGGGTCACGATGCCTGGGGCCTGCTTGGGCTCGAGTCCATGCGCGATTGGCGCGTGGCGCTCGAAGACGCTGCGGCACAGGGAGTTCTCAATCACGAGTGAAGCGGGAGTAACGGAGCAGGAATGACCACGCTGCGAGTGATCGTCGATCGGATCGTCGGACCGACTCCCGGCGGGCTCGGCCGCTACACCGAAGAGCTCACGCGCGAACTCATCAACACCGCGCCCCTGGGCTGCGAGGTCACGGGGATCGTCTCCGCTTCTCCCGAGAGCGATTACGAGCTGCTCGCGACGCTCTTGCCCGGAATGAGCGACCTCTACAAGAGTGCGCTCGACCGCACGCAGCTGCAGCTCGCGTGGCAGTACGGCTTCACCCACCTGCCCGGCACGGGCATGCTGCACGCGCCGACGCTCTTCGCCCCGCTCGGCAGACACGACCGGCTGAACAATGCCGGCGACCAGGTCGTCGTCACCGTGCACGACACGATCCCGTGGTCGCACCCCGACGCGCTCGCTCCGCGCCGCGTGCGCTGGTACCGCGCGATGGCCAGGCGAGCGTACAGATACGCGGATGCCGTGGTCGTTCCGACGCACGCGGTCGCCTCCCAGCTCGCCGAGATCCACGACTTCGGCGATCGGATCCGCGTGATCGGGGGCGCCGTCAGCTCCAAGCTCACGGTTCCGGTCGATCCCGACGTGCGGGCGAAACGACTCGAACTGCCGGAGCGCTACATCCTCAGCGTCGGCTCACTCGAGCCGCACAAGGGCGTCGGCGCGCTCATCTCCGCCATGGCAGAGCCAGCGCTGGCCGGGCTGCCGCTGCTCATCGCCGGCCCCGAATCGTCGAGCGGTCTCGACCTGAAGACCCTCGCCGCCGAGGCTGGGCTGGACGAGGGTCGCGTGCGCAGCCTGGGCTATCTCGCCGACGCCGACCTCGCCGTCGCGCTCGATCGGGCATCCGTCTTCGTGTTCCCCAGCCTCGCCGAGGGATTCGGACTGCCGGTGATCGAGGCGTTCAACTTCGGGACGCCGGTCGTGCACTCGGATGACCCGGCCGTAGTCGAGGTCGCCGCCGGTGCCGGGCTCACCGTCAAGCGCGAGAACGCGGCGGACTACCCGAAGCGACTGGCGGAGGCCGTTCGGTCGGTGCTCGACGATTCCGCGCTGGCCGAGCGGCTGCGGTTCACCGGCCTCGATCGTGCGCGAAATTTCAGTTGGCGCGACTCGGCCGAGAAGGTCTGGCAGTTGCACGCCGACCTGTGAGGGCCGCAGGAGGTTTCGATACGCTCGTGCCTCGCTACTCAACCCGCCTACGTCGCGGGGAGGTTTCGATACGCTCGTGCCTCGCCGCTCAACCCGCCCGGGCGGGTTGAGTAGGCCGCCCGCGGCCGTATCGAAACCGAGGGTCAGGCGTCGATGGCGTTGACCCTCGCGAGGAGCTCGGCGAGCTTCTCAAGGTCATCGACTTCCCAGTCGCGCAACTGGTCGTAGAGCACCTCGCGGTCCGCCGCCCGCACGGCCTCCACGCGTCGAAGACCCTCGGGCGAGAGCGAGATGATGGCGGCACGCTTGTCACTCGGATCGGACGCGCGCGCCAACAGGCCGAATTCCTCGAGCGTCCGCAGCTGTCGACTGAGCAGACCCTTGTCGAGCTCCAACCGCTCGGCCAGAGCACCGGCATGGGTTGGCCCGCACTTCTGGATGGTGATGAGGATCATGTATCCGAGCACCGCGAGATCCGGGTGCACCTGGCTGGCACGCCTGCGCATGCCGTTCTTCATGTGGCGGTGCATCACACTGAACTGGTCCTCGACCAGGGCGATCGCGGCATCCGTCGTGTGTACGGGGATGCCGTCGATCGCCTGGTCGAGACTCATGCCACTCATTATGACCGAGCGGTCGACTCACTGCCCGCGGCCTGACGCTGCAGGGCGTCTTCGATCGGCTCCTGGGCGACGTAGCCCTCGCTCATGTCGATGAGGATCGAGCCGGTGTTCTCGCCCACGGCCTTTTTCTCTTCGGCGAGCTGCTCGATCGTGGTCTTCGAGCCGAGCTTGATGTTCGGAAGGAAGGCGATCGCGATGAGGCTCACGATGGCGAGCGGTGCGGCCACCAGGAAGATGTCGGCGACGGACTGGCCGTAGATCGACTCGATGATCACGCGAACGCTCGGCGGCAGGTCGTTGACCTTCGGGATGGTTCCGCTCTGCAGCGCCTGACCGATCTTGGCCCCCTCGGCGCCCAGCTTCATGAGGGCGGCCTTGAGGTCATCCGATCGCTCGGTCATCATGGTCAGCACCTGCGTGCCGAGCACCGATCCCATGACCGAGACGCCGATCGTGCCACCGAGGCTGCGGAAGAATGACACCGAAGCACTCGAGGTTCCGATATTCGCGGGCGACACCGTGTTCTGCACGATGAGCACGAGGTTCTGCATGACCATACCGACGCCGGCGCCGAGCACGAACATGTAGACGGACACGAGCACGTAGTTGGTGTTGTAGTGGATGGTGCCCATCAGGAACATGCCGATGGTCAGCAGCGCCGCGCCGGAGACCATGTAGCGCTTCCACTTGCCGTACTTGCTGATGAGCTGGCCGACCACGGTCGAGGAGATCAGCAGGCCGACGATCATCGGCAGCGTCAGCAGACCGGATTCGGTCGGCGTCGCGCCACGGGCGAGCTGCATGTACTGGCTGAGGAATACCGAGGTGCCGAACATGGCGACGCCGACGGAGATGCTCGCGATGACCGCGAGCGTGAAGGTGCGGTTCCTGAACAGCGTCATCGGAATGATGGGCTCCGCCACGTTGAGTTCGACGATCACGGCGGCGACAAGCATCAGGATGGCTGCGCCGACCATCCACGCGGTGGTCCAGCTCACCCACTCGAACTGGTTGCCAGCCATGGTCACCCAGATCATCAGCAGCGAGACGCCGCCGGCGATGAGGATGGCGCCCAGGTAGTCGATGCGCACCTTCTGCTTGCGCAGCTTGGGCAGGTGCAGGGTCAGCTGCAGCAGGATGATGGCGGCGATCGCGACGGGAGCGCCGACGAAGAAGTTCCAGCGCCATCCGATGGAGTCGGTGATGACGCCACCGATGAGCGGCCCACCCACGGTGCCGAGCGCCATGACGGCACCGAACAGACCCATGTAGCGGCCGCGCTCACGCGGGCTGATGATGTCGGCCATGATGATCTGGCTGAGAGCGGTGAGACCACCCGCGCCGAGGCCCTGCAACACGCGGAACACGATGAGCGTTCCGGTGTCCTGCGAGAAGCCGGCGAGCGCCGAGCCCAGCACGAAGATGACGAGCGAGAGCTGGATGAGCAGCTTGCGGCTGAACAGCTCGGCGAACTTTCCCCAGATGGGCGTCGACACGGTGGTGGCAAGCAGGGTCGCCGTGACGACCCAGGTGAACGCGGCCTGATCACCATGCAGGTCGGCGATGATCCGCGGCAGCGACGTGGAGACCACGGTACCCGCGAGGATCGAGACGAACATGCCGAGCAGGAGCCCGGAGAGGGCCTCGAGCACCTGGCGGTGCGACATTGCGGGTGAATGAGGTGCCGGCGAATCGGATGCTGCCGTGGCGGCAGCGTTGTCGACAGGATGCGACATGGAGCGACTCCAGAGAAGGACGAAGAGGGAAATCGGCTCGACGTTGCGCCAATTGTTGACGAAGGTCAACTATAGGCACCTAGTTGACCGATGTCAACTATCTCTTCGTCGCGATTTCGCGGTCCAGTTCACGGCTTCGGCGTGTGCTTCACCGGCGCGATCGCGGCCTTCACCGCCGCGCGGATCTTGTCGAAATCCGGATGCGCCGAGTCGAATTCCGGCGGCACCAGCTCGAGGTGCTTCACCGGCAGCTTGCGCGCCCGCTCCCCCAGATCGACAAAGGAACCGAGCATCTCGGAGGGCACATCCGTCTTCACGACCTGCGTTCCCGCCTTCGCCACCGCCTGGAACTTGCTGAGCACGACGCCCGGTTTGAACTGCCGGATGATCGCCTCCTGCACCTGGCGCTGGCGAGCCATCCGCTCGAAGTCGTTCGAGTCGTACCTCGACCTGCCGTACCAGAGCGCGGTGGCACCATCCATGTGCTGGGTGCCGGCCTCGATCCAGCCAGCCGGCCTCTTGCCCGTGACCCCGCCGATCGGCGTGCGCGTCGGCACGTCCACCGTGACCCCGCCGAGCGCGTCGACGAGCTCGGCGAATCCCTGCATGTCGATGAGCGCGTAGAACTGGATCTTGATTCCGAGAACCGCCTCGAGCGCATCCTTCATCGCTTCGATGCCCGCGTTGCTGCCCTGCTTCTCGGCGTTCGGGTACAGGCTCGCGTGCTCCTCACCGTAGGTATACAGGTAGTCGATGAGGCACTGGTCGCCGCAGTCATACCCGTTCGGGAACGGGCCCCAGAGCGGTGAGTTGTCGACGAAGGGCACCTGCTCGAGGTTGCGGGGGATGCCGATGATCGTTGTGTCTCCGGTGGCGGCATCGACGCTCGCAACCGAGGTGCTGTCCGGCCGCAGGCCCATCCGGTCTGATCCCGCGTCGCCGCCGAGCAGCATGATGTTATACCGGCCGTTGACGGGCGCGACGTAGCCCTTGCCCACCGTGAAGACCGAGGAGATCGACGAGCGAGCGGAGGCCGCGATGACCGCGCCATAGCTCGCGGTGCCCGCCGTGACGACGAGTGCGAGCACGGCGAGCGCGGCGAGGAACCCCCGGGCAGTCGGATAGGTGCGCACGAGGCGCACGAGGCGCAGCGTGTCGAGCGTGAGCACGATCCAGAGCACCGCGTAACAGACCAACAGAATCTGCGCGACCGTGAGGGCGATGACATTGGTCGCGACCGAGTAGATCACCGTGGGCGCCAGCCAGAACACGATGAGCGCGACGATCGCAAGAAACCAGAGCAGGAACGTCATGCCGACGCCGAACCGGCCGAGCCGCCGGTTGCCGGCCAGAAGCTGCGCCGATCCCGGGATGAGCAGGTTGAGCCCGATGAGCCACCAGGCTCGCTTCGTCATGATCGGCCGCGAGCCGAGGTCGGGGTAACGGACCGGATGCGCGGCCGCGGAAGCAGACTGGCTCACAGCTTCGACTTAAGCGCCTGGTTCTTCTCGTCGACCATGGCCTCGAGGCTCGAGGCATATTCGGCGAGCGCGGTGGAGAGCGCGGGATCGGACGAGCCGAGGATGCGCGCGGCAAGCAGCCCGGCATTGCGCGCCCCGCCGATCGACACGGTCGCGACGGGGATGCCCGCGGGCATCTGCACGATCGACAGCAGGGAGTCGAGGCCGTCGAGCCGCGACAGCGGCACGGGTACCCCGACGACGGGGAGGGTCGTGACCGAGGCGAGCATGCCCGGCAGGTGAGCGGCGCCGCCCGCACCGGCGATGATGACCCGGATGCCGCGACCGGCGGCCGCCTTGCCGAACGCGATCATCCGCTCGGGCGTGCGGTGGGCGGAGAGCACCTCGACTTCGTGGGCGATGCCGAACTCTGTGAGCGCGGCAGCGGCATCCGCCATCACGCTCCAGTCTGAATCGGAGCCCATGACGACGGCGACGAGCGGGGCAGGCATGGGCTCCATGCTATGGGTCAACCCTCGAAATGGCTGGCAGTGACCCGCGCCCGGTACACGACGTCGTCGAGCTCGTCTCCGCCGGCCGTCACGTGACCGACCTTGCGACCCGGCCGTGGGGCCTTGCCGTAGTTGTGGATCTTGACTGTGGGCTCGTGCGCCATGGCCGCCGCATAGCGGTCGTCGAGCGAACCCCGCTGCGGTCCGCCGAGAATGTTGACCATGACCGACCACGGTTCGAGGCACCCGGTGGCGCCGAGCGGCAGGTCGAGCACCGCCCGCAGGTGCTGCTCGAACTGGCTCGTGGTGGAGCCGTCGATGCTCCAGTGCCCGGTGTTGTGCGGACGCATCGCGAGCTCGTTGACGAGCAGGCGATCATCCGTGGTCTCGAACAGTTCGACGGCGAGCACGCCGGTGACGCCCAGGCTCTCGGCGATGGTGAAGGCGATGTCCGAGGCGACATCCGCAATCTTTCCGGCGGATGCGGGGGCCGGTGCGATCACCTCGGCACAGACACCGTCGCGCTGCACGCTCTCAACCACGGGCCACGCGACGATCTCGCCCGAGGGGCGGCGCGCGACGGACTGGGCGAGCTCCCGCCGGTACTCGACGAGCTCTTCGACCAGCAGCGCGTCTCCGGTGAACCAGTCCGACGCCTCCTCGGCGTGTGAGACGACGCGCACGCCGTGCCCGTCGTACCCGCCGCGGGGCGTCTTCACCACGCCCGTGCCACCGTTCTCGTCGAGGAAGCTCTGCAGTTCAGCCGTGTTCTCCACTCGCGCCCACGAGGGTACGGGCAGGCCGAGCCCAGCCAGCCGTTCGCGCATCAGAAGCTTGTCCTGGGCGTAGAGGAGCGCATCCGGACCGGGCCTCACGGCGACACCGGCGTCAACGAGCGCGCGGAGCACCTCCTGCGGCACGTGCTCGTGGTCGAAGGTGACGACGTCGACTGTCTGCGCAAAACGCAGGACATCGTCCGCGTTTCGGTAGTCCCCGAGCATCGAGGTGGCGAGATCCGCCGATTCTCCTGCGTTTTCGGCAAGCACCTGCAGGCGGATGCCGAGGGCGACCGCCGCAGGGATCATCATGCGAGCGAGCTGCCCACCACCGATCACGCCAACAGTGAGAGTCATGCCTCTATCTTCGCGTATCGTCCCGATCGTTTCGTGCGGATTCAGACGTCAGCGAGTGCCCCAGGCCGTCGTCTCGTCGGGTGCACGCGAGGCCTCGGCCTGCCGCCTCGCGGCGATCGGATTGAGGCTCGCCTCCATGAGGTCATGCAATGCCGCCTGCACGAGGTCTGCGTTCGGCACGTCCCGCAGCACCACCGGATGATCGAGCCCCGTGTTGATCTCGACGTCTCCACTTCCGAACATCGACTGCAGCGCACCCTTGCGCACCGTGACGTCGTAGCCGCGGCTGTGCAGCAACTCCTGCCGCACCCTGGTGAAGAAACCGTGACGCAGAACGATGCGTCTGGTCGTGATGATGTAGCGATGGCCGAGCCAGCTCAGCAGGGGAAGCAGCCAGAGCAGCACGACGATGAGGGCAGCGGCGACAGGAACCAGCAGGTTCTCCCAGTCGAGCGGGAAGCTGCCCTGCAGATATCCCGCTGCGCCGATCGCCGCGATGAACACGAGCGACGGCCAGAACAGTCTCCGGCCGTGCGGGCGCAGTCGTGCGACGACGCGCTCACCCTCCGGACTCTGGCTCGACATGTCTCATTCATACCGCAGATGGGTCACGTCGCCGGCGGCGACAGCCTGAACGCCGCCATCGGTCTTCACGAGCAGTCTGCCGCTCGGGTCGATGCCCGTCGCCTCCCCGAAGAGCAGGTCGTCGCCGGGAAGCTGCACCTTGACGCGCTGACCGAGGGTACTGCACAGGGCGACGACGGCCGGGCGCAGCCCGCTCGCGTCCGGGTTCGCGTCGTGGTCGAGGAAGGCGCGGTAGAGCGACCTCAGTTCGGACAGGTACGTCGAGAGCACCGCATCCGTCAGTTCGTCGCCAGTGCGCTCGGCACCGGCGAGCAGCAGTGAGGTGGACGTCGGCGTCGGCAGTTCGGCGCGCTCGAAGGAGAGGTTGACCCCGACCCCGATCACCACATCTCCGGAGTTCGGCAGGAGCTCGGCGAGGATCCCCGCGATCTTGGCGCCGTCGACCTGCACGTCGTTCGGCCACTTGAGGGTCACGCGTCGCTCGGGCAGTTGAGCGGCCACGGCGCGCGTCATCGCGACGCCCGCAAGGAGGGGCAGCCAGCCCAGGTGCTCGAAGCCGAGCGGTTCGCCCGCCGCAGTGGCGGGGCGAAGCAGAACCGAAACGGCGAGGGTCTTGCCCGCGGGAGCCACCCACACCCGGCCGAGGCGCCCGCGGCCAGCCGTCTGGCTCGTCGTGAGCACAACGGCAAATTCGGCCTCCTCGCCGGAGCTGGCGCGACGCACGAGTTCGTCGTTGGTCGAGCCGGTCTCGTCGAGGACGAGAAGGGACGCCGCCTGCGCGGAACTGAGCGGAAGGTCCATCCGTCCAGCGTACGGGTTGTGCGGTATCGACAAGCTGGACCGACGGACGGGGGAGGTTCCTTAAACGCCCGCGCGCACGCCGCTTGGGTAAAGTGAAGGCCGTGACTGCAGACGAGAACGCCGGGCAAGACATCTATACGACAGCGGGCAAGCTCGCCGACCTCAAGAAGCGCTACCACGAGGCTGTGACGGCAAGCGGCGAAGCCGCCATCGAGAAGCAACACTCCAAGGGCAAGAAGACGGCCCGCGAGCGCATCGAACAGCTGCTCGACCACGGCTCCTTCGTCGAGCTCGACGAGTTCGTGCGCCACCGCACCCACGCCTTCGGCATGGAGCAGAAGCGGCCATACGGCGACGCGGTGGTGACCGGAACCGGCACGATCCACGGCCGCCAGGTCGCCGTGTACAGCCAGGACTTCACCATCTTCGGCGGCTCCCTCGGCGAGGTGGCCGGCGAGAAGATCATCAAGGTCATGGACCTCGCCCTGAAGACGGGCGTTCCCATCATCGGAATGCTCGACTCGGGCGGCGCGCGCATCCAGGAGGGCGTGGTCGCTCTCGGTAAATACGGCGAGATCTTCCGCCGCAACACCGCTGCCTCGGGCGTGATCCCGCAGATCTCGATCATCATGGGACCGGCGGCGGGCGGCGCCGTCTACTCCCCCGCACTCACCGACTTCGTCATCATGGTCGACAAGACCAGTCAGATGTTCGTCACCGGTCCAGACGTGATCAAGACGGTCACAGGCGAAGACGTCGGCATGGAGGAGCTCGGCGGCGCGCTCACCCACAACAAGGTCTCCGGGGTGGCGCACTGGCTCGCGAGCGACGAGAATGACGCCCTCGACTACGCTCGCACGCTCATCGGATTCCTGCCCGACAACAACCTCGCGGAACTGCCCGTCTACGAGAACGAGATCGAACTCGAGATCACCGACGAGGACCGCAAGCTCAACACGCTCATCCCGGACAGCCCGAATCAGCCGTATGACGTCACCACCGTGATCGAGCACATCGTCGACAACGGTGACTTCCTCGAAGTGCAGCCGCTCTTCGCCCCCAATATCGTCATCGGGTTCGGGCGCGTCGAGGGCCGATCGGTCGGCATCGTCGCGAACCAGCCGTTCACAATGGCCGGCACGCTGAACATCGATGCCGGGGAGAAGGCGGCCCGTTTCGTGCGCTTCTGCGACGCGTTCAGCATCCCGATCATCACGCTCGTCGACACCCCGGGTTACCTTCCCGGCACCGACCAGGAGTGGACCGGCGTGATCCGTCGCGGCGCGAAGCTGCTGTACGCGTATGCGGAAGCAACGGTGCCCCTCGTCACGGTCATCGTGCGCAAGGCATACGGCGGTGCGTACATCGTCATGGGCTCCAAGCAGCTCGGCGCCGACCTCAACTACGCCTGGCCCACCGCCGAAATCGCTGTCATGGGCGGCCAGGGCGCAGTGCAGATCCTGTATCGCAGCGAGATCAAGGCTGCAGAGGCGAACGGCGAGGATGTCGCTGCCGTGCGCACGAAGCTCGCGAACGAGTACACCTACAACGTGGCGAGCCCGTTCCTGGCCGCCGAGCGCGGTGAGCTGGACGGCGTGATCGAACCCGCCGCCACCAGGGTCACGGTGATCAAAGGCCTGCGCGCCTTCAGGACCAAGCGCGCGACCCTGCCGCCGAAGAAGCACGGGAACATCCCCCTGTGACCGAGTCGACGGGAACGGCTTCCGAGGGCGCGGACTTCACCGTGCTCTCGGGCAAGCCGAGCGCGGCCGAGCTCGCCGCGGTGACGGCCGTGCTCAGTGCCGCGATCGCGGATGCGCAGACCCCGTCCGCGGCGGCGCGGGACCCCCAGCGCACGGCCTGGCAGCGCGCTCAGCGACCCATCCGAATGCCGCTCTCGCGCGGCGCCGGAACCTGGCGTGGCTTCACCGGCTGAGCGGTCGAGAACGCCCCCGAACGGGGGTCAATCCTGCGTAGTCCAGCGAACTCGGGGTACGAAACAACGAAATCCGTTGCGGCGACCGTCGGATCCGCCAGCGAATCGCCTGGGCACCGCCGCTTTGCCCCCCAAAAGGCAAAATGTACCCCTCTTTTTGGGGTCACCGCCCCGGAAAATCCGCGTTTTTTCGCCCACCTTGTGGCCCATTTGCCCAAAATTGTCCCCCAATAGTCCCCCAAAGAGACGACTTTGCAGAGTCGTTACGACGTTGCAGAATAACTAGTGCTAGGTGTCTCTCTTTGAGTTACACCACCGGTCATTAGCCGACTAGGGTAAGCGGGCTAATGACCTGGGGGCGGGTCAGGACGATATTCGGGTTATCGTCCTGACCCGGGGAATTGCGAAGGGCCGGAACAATCGTTCCGGCCCTTCTGCCGTTCCGGGGCGATCGCGCCGGCGACGCGTCGCACGCCGGACGCGGGCGCTCGTCGCGCGGCGCCTGCTCCAACCCGCATGCGGCCCTCCGGTAGAGTGACACATGCTCGGAGGGGATACACGCTGTGACGGGAATCTACGGGACACCCCGCATTCCTCAGGCCTTCGTGCCCAGACCTCACATCCGAACACGGTTCGAGACGGATAGCGCGCTCGTCGTGGTTCGGGCGCCGGCAGGCGCAGGCAAGACCGTCGCCGTCGCGGACTGGGCGGCGCAGTGCGAGGCCGACGGTGTCTGGCTCAGCGTGCGGGAGGAGACCTCGAGTGCGCGTGCGCTCTGGGCGGCTCTGCTCCAGGTGCTCGCCGACGCGAACCTGCTGCCTCCCGAGGGCGTGCTCGAGCGATCGATGGAATCGCTCGACGAGGTCGCCCGGCTGCGAGAACTGCTGATCCGCGGTTTTGCGCAGGTGCCGCAACCGATCGTGCTCATCCTCGACGGCGTGCAACTGATCACCGATCCGGAGTTCTACGATGACCTCGCCGAACTGCTCGCGAGCACGCCGCGGCTGCGAGCCATCGTGATCTCGAGGGCACTGAGCCCACTGGAGTCGGCGAGCATTCGGCTTTCACTGTCGCCGGTGATCGTCGGGGCGGAGGATCTGGAACTCACCGATGACGACACCATGGCCGCACTCCGAGCGGGCGGCCTGGAGGCATCCGACCACGAGTTCGCCGGTGCGCTTCGCACGGCCACGGGTGGAAACCCGCTTCTCGTCAGAGGCATCATCCTCGCGATCCAGCGCGGCGAGTTGCCTGCCGGCGTCGCCTCGATTCAGGATGTCCTCACCGCTCCGGGTACCGACTCGCTGATCGAGGCGGTGCTCGCGCGCTCCGCCGCATCCGAGGACATCGACTTCGCGGTGCGCTGCTCGGTACCCGACGTGCTCACGCCAGAGCTGGCCGAGGAGTTGACCGGCCGCCGTGATGCCGGAGCCCTGCTCGACAAGGGCGAGCGATCGGGAATCGGCATGTGGGCCGAGGGTCCCGAGGGGCCCGTGTTCTCACTGTCGCCCGTGTTCAGATCGATTCTGCGCACCGAACTCGACCGTCGTTTTCCCGGCGAGATCGCACGACTCGAGCGCGTCTCGGCCGAGTGGGCGCATCGCGACGGCCGCGTCTTCGAGGCGCTGGCCCATTCGCTCGCCGCGGGCGACCTCGATCTCGCCTCGACGATCATCATGCAGGACTGGCACGCCATGACGGCGGCCCATCGGCGCGACACGATCATCGACCAGCTCGGGTCGCTGTCCCTGCGGGCGCTGCATCGGCATCCGATCCTCGCCATGATGCTCGGGCTCACCTATAACGCCACCGCGGTGCACAAGATCCGCGCGATGGAGATGTTCGGCATCGTCGCGGTATCGAGCCGCCTGCGGGCGAAGTCCCAGCCGAAGACCATGCGGCTGCTTCTGCTCCTCCTCGAGAGCAGCGCGTTGCGGCTCACCGGCCGCATCGAGAGCGCAGTGCGGGTGGCCGATCGCGCGATCGAATTGAAACGGGAGCTGAGCTTCGACGAGCAGGACGCGCTCGCACGCACCCTGCCGACCTTCCTCAATCAGATCGGCCAGACCTACTTCTATCACGGGCAGGTGCTTCGGTCCCTCGACCTGTTTCGGGAGGCGCTCGCCTACCCGAAGAGCAGGGCTGCACGGGGCTGGTACCACGGCCTGGCCCTCACCGCGGGCGCGAGCGCGGTGCGCGGGCAGATGGACGACGCTGTGCAGTTCATTGAGACAGCCCGCACCGAGGCCTGGCCGGAGGGCTGGCGCGACGGCTACTACGGCGCGATGTACCACCTGGCCGAGTCCTTTCTCGCTCTCGAAGAGTTCGACACCGAACGGGCCGAGAGGCACATCCAGGCACTCGCACCGCACCTCGACACGATCGAGCACTGGCCGCTGATCCTGCATCTGAACGCCATGATCTGCCTGACCGCGGGCCGTGCCGCGGAGGGCGTGGCCATGCTGAGGAGCGAGCGATCCAAGCACGCTCGAAAGCCGAACTCCTTCACGGGCGCCCAGCTCGATGCCACGACCTCGCTGCTCCTGCTCGCCGCGGGTCGCCCTGGCGAGGCCGCGGCAGTCGTCAGCAAGCTGCCGAAGAACCTGCCTGCGGTATCGCTCGCGCTTGCCAGGATCTCGCTGGTCGGCAACGGGCCGGAGGAGGCAACGCGAATCCTTGCCGCGATGGCGTCGACGGAGCAGGAACTGTCCCCCCGCACTCACGCGCAGATCCTGCTGGTGCAGGCCGCCGCTGCGCTGCGCCGCGGACACGAGGAGCACGCCCTGTCGGCACTCGGGAGGGCCGCCGTGATGCTGCGGGATCACCGCATGCGCTTCCCGCTCATGCTCATCCCGCGCGCAGACCTCGAGGCCCTGAAGCGCAGCGCTGACGACCGCGGTGTCACACTCGCGAACGGCATCCTCGACAGGCTCGACGACATCCCGGATGTCCTGCCCGCGTCGCTCGCGAACGCCTCCCTGACAGAGCGCGAGCGCGTGGTCCTCACGCATCTGATCTCCACGGGAAACATTGCCGAGATCGCCGAACGGCTCTTCGTCTCCACGAATACGATCAAGAGCCAGGTGCGCAGCATCTACCGCAAGCTCGGGGTGAGTTCTCGAGAGGAAGCGCTGCTCGTCGCTACGGAGCGCCAGGTGATCCGCGATTAGGGGCGTGCCTACCCTCTCGCACCCCCGCCCTCGTCGAACGGCCAGCGGCGGGCGCGCGCTCCTGCCCTCTCTGTCGGTGGTCGCGCTCGTGCTCGCGGCGAACTTCGCGGCGATCATCGCCGTGCTGCTTCCCAACCAGATCGCGCACATCGATCCCGCGAACAAGGTGCAGAACCTCGCCATCGTCACCTCCGTCTCCTTCGGCTTCACCCTGTTCGCACAGCCGCTCGTCGGAGCGCTCAGTGATCGCACTCGTGGCACGCTGGGCAGGCGCCTGCCGTGGATGGCGGCCGGTGCCGTGGTCGCAGCGGCCTTCCTCTTCGCGCTCGGTGGGATCGGCAGCGTGCCGTGGGTCTGCGTGTTCTGGGTCGTCATTCAGTTCGCGCTCAACGCCGTGGACGGGCCCGTGTCCGCCGTCGTGCCCGATCGGATTCCGCGATCGAGACGCGGCACGGCATCCGCCATCATCGGCATCGGCATGATGGCCGGAGCGGCCCTCGGCACGGTGGGCGCCGCGGAGTTCGCGCACCAACTGCCACTCGCCTACACCGCACTCGGAATCGCCGTAATCGCCGGCGTGGCCGTGTTCGCGGTGTTCGGCCGAGAGCCCGCAGAGATCGCTCTCGCGCGGCAGGCGAGCGTGCCGCCGTTCTCGTGGAGAGGCTTCCTGCGCGGGTTCTGGGTCGATCCGCGGCAGCATCCGGATTTCACCTGGGCCTTCGCCGCGCGCTTCCTGTTCATCCTCGGCTACAACCTCGTCTACAGCTTCCAGCTGTTCGTGCTCACCGACTACATCGAGATGTCGCTCGACGACGCGAATCGACTGCTCGGCCTGCTCACCGTGCTGACCTTCATCACCACACTCCTCGCCGTGGTGGTGGCTGGCTGGTGGAGCGACCGCTCCGGACGCAGGAAGATCTTCGTGGGCGCGGCATCCGCGTTCCTGGTGATCGCGCTCGCGGCGCCGCTGCTGGTGCCCACGGTCGGGGGCATGGTCGTGTTCGCCGCCGTCAAGGGACTTGGCTTCGGCATCTTCCTCTCGAGCGCTGCCGCTCTGTTCACCGAGGTTCTGCCGCACGATGGCGGTTCAGCGGCGAAGGATCTCGGCATCTTCAACGTCGCCACCAATCTCGCCCAGGTGCTGGCTCCCGCTATTGCGGCCGCGATCATCGGGAGCACCGTCGGCTATCCGGCACTCTTCGGAACGGGCATCGTCGCTGTGATCGCCGCGGCACTGCTGATCCTGCCGATAAGAGGGGTGCGCTGAGGCGAGAATCGTCTCTCGGGCACGGCGGAGCTACTCCGCGGCGACCCTGGGGATCTCGAGCCACAGGTCCACCCTGTCGCCGTCTGCCTCTTCGCGGCCGTGATCGCCGAGCGCGCTCGAGTGGCCATCGTCTGGCGAACTGAGTCCGACCACCGTGACGGCGGTGTCTGAACCCTCCGGCACGGTGCGCGCAATGAGCTTGCCGGTCTCGGTGTCGCGGATGGCTACGGCCAGGCGGTTGTGCACCCGCTCGAGCTCGTCATCCGGAAGGTCGTCGATGCCGCCCTCATCGAGCAGCGTGATGACGGTGCCCTTGCGCCTGGCGATCATGATCTGCTCGCGCACGCGGTCGTTGAGCAGCTTGCGGCCGCGGATCTCGTCGCGGATCGCGCCCTCGAGGTACAGGCACTCGCGACGCTGCCCGGCCGTGAGCTGACCGCCGCTCGCGACGATCTGACGCAGCATGGGCAGGGCCATCCGGCTGGTCTGGCCCAGCCGGAACTGTCGCTCGGAGACGTGCGCCTCCTGCGCGGCTCGCCACTCGACGGCCTCGCGTTCGGCCATCGCGTACTGTCGCGCGTCCCTGCCTGCCTTCGCAAGCGAGCGTGACAGCACGTGCGAGATCGCGACCCACGAAACGCTGCCGACCACACCGAGAGCCGTCAGCGCGCCGAAACCGGCCCAGGCGATCGTCTGCAGGGCGAGCGCGCCCACACCGATCCAGGCGAAGACGTGCCTGCGCCTGGTGGAGGTGATGACCATGAGCGTGCCCACGGCCGCGACATACCAGGAGGCGTAGTTGTCGCCAATGGGATCGGAGAGTTGGCTCGTCACGAGCAGCGGCACCGACACCGCGACGGCCGTGTTGAAGGAGGCCATCCAGATGGGCATCCTCGCGCGCTTCGACGGCCACAGGCTCGCGACCGTCGCGATGGCATAGAGCAGGAGGGCGGCGACGTACGGGCCCGGATGACGCGGCACGCTGAGCGAGACCACCCCGAGAAGCACGTGGTATGCGGAGAACACGGCCGCGAGGCCGACGATCAGGTAGCGCGGCACGGAAATGATCACGGCTGCACCTCGTCTGCCTGCTGCGACTCGCGCTCGGTGGACTCAGTGGCCGGATCCGGCCACTGGATGCTGATGACAGTGCCCCGACCCTCGGCGGAATCGATCTGGACCGCCCCGCCTGCACTCGCGACGCGCTCGAGGATCGACACCCGAAGGCCGAGGCGCTCGGTCGGGACGGTCTCGGTGTCGAAACCAGAGCCGGTGTCTCCGATGTCGACCTGGATGCCGCCGTATTCCTTGCCGCGGATGCTGAGCCAGCGCGAGATGCCCGGCCCCTGACCCGCGTGCTGGAGGCTGTTCACCATCGCCTGCACCGAGGCGGAGTACAGCGCTTCGGCCACGTGCACGGGAATCGAGCCCTGCCCGATGTCGGTAGTGCGTAACTCGAACGGCGCCGAGAGCGTGGCGGTCGCCCCCATGATCCGGTGGGAGAGCTGGCTGTTCGTGACGACGGCGTCGTCGTCCGGGGCGGCCGCGGCGGCCGCCTTGAGGTGACCCATCGCGTTTCTCGCCATCCGGGTCGCCAGCTCCTGCGCTTCGGGAGTGTCGGCGGAGGCCGCGGAGAGCAGGGTGGTCAGCACGCTGTCGTGCACGATCGAGTCGACCTGCACGCGTTCCACCTCGGTGGCGTGCTGGCGCACCGCGTGCGAGTACCGTTCGAGCGCCGTGGCCTGAGCGGAGTCGACGGAGGCCGCGGCCTGGCGAAGGAGCGTGATGAGAATCAGGACGGCACCGCCGAGGATGATCGCGTAGAGCGTGTCGAGTGCCGCCGGCCCCCAGCCTCTGGCCCCGCCGGCCTCCGTGGTGCGGGTGAGGCCGTAGGCGACGGGCGCCGCGAAGAGGTACGCCGTGGCCGGCCACGGCTTGAAACACAGCGCGGCCGCACCGGTGGCGATCGTGCAGAGGTACCACAGCCACGGCCGCTCGTTCGAGAGCACGAGCGATGGCGCCACAGTGAGCGGCCAGGTCGCCATGGCGATCAACCAGGCGAACGCGAGGAACGCCCCGGCGGGCCGCACGAGGCGCTTGGTGAACGCGGCGATGAGCAGCAGCACGATGCCGCCGTAGATGGCCACGGCGATCGCGAGTCCCCAGCCGGGTCGTTCACCGGCGTACTGACCGAGAGTGATCGGAAAGGTCTGCGCCCCGAACACCAGGCCGACGATCCCCACCGAGCGCGAGACGACGGTCTCGATTTGCCGCCTGCTGATGGGGCTGCGAGGCTGCTTCGCCGTCGCGACGGCGGCCTCATGGGTCTTAGCGGGCATCTCCGCCATCCGGATCGAGGCCCGGAAGAATTCCGTCTTCGACCGCGCGACGCAGGAGATCGACCTTGGTCGGTGCCGGCCGACCGACCTCGACATACTTCACGCGGATGCGGTCGAGATACTCCCTGGCCGTCGAGTACCCGATGCCGAGCTGCTCTGCCGCGAGCTTGAGCGGGAGGCCCGAGGCGTAGAGGTGCAGGATCTCGCGTTCGCGACGGCCCAACTGAGCCTTCGAGAAGTCGCGGTCGGCATCGATCGCCGTCGCCCACTCCAGGTTGTTGAGCACGTCGCCTCGGGCGACGGTCTCGACGGCAGCCATCACGGTCTTGGTTGCGGAGGCCTTGGGAATCACGCCAGCGGCTCCCGCGGCGAGCGCCTCGCGCACGGAGGCGACCCGGTCGGCGATGCTGTGGATGAGCACCGCGGAACCCATGGCCTGCACGCGCTTCACGTTGTCGGTCACAGATGATCCGTCGCCCAAAGACAGGTCGAGCACGACCACGTCGCACTCACGACCGGCAAGACCATCGACGAGTTCACGAACGGATGCCGCCGCCATCACAAAATCGAAACCGGCCTCGACGCACGCGGCCTTGAGCCCCAGCCGCACGGATTCATGGTCGTCAACGACAGCGACGCGAATTCCGGATGCGGACCTCGTGTCGCCTTCGGATACCTTCTCTTCGACCATCGCCGTTCCTGTCTCCCCCACCAACGTCCAGCCCACGGCTGCCGCCCCCATCGTATCGGGCGGCGGCCCTCAAGCGCCGATAGAGCCTGAACATGAATTCCCGCGTCGTCAAGGCCCGCTGGCGCCCGCCGTCTCGCCGCTGCTGCTGAGCGGACTTCAGGGGAAGATGCGACGGGAGCGTGGAGGGTTAGCGCCGCAGCGTGGCGACGGCCTCCACGTGATGCGTGTTCGGGAACAGATCGAAGGCCCGCAGGCGCACCAGTTCGTAGCCGCGCTCGGCGAACAGGGCGACGTCGCGCGCGAGCGCAACCGGGTCGCACGCGACGTAGACGAGCTGGGCCGGCGAGAGTCCGACGAGTTCGTCGACGACGGCCTTGCCAGCACCGGAACGCGGCGGGTCGAGCACGACGGTCGCCCGCCCGAGGCGTGCCCGCTCCGCAGGGCCGGCGGATGCGCGCAGTTGCTGCAGATAGCGTTCCACGCGCGCCGTCACCGAGACCGCGCCCACCCATTCGGCGAGGTTCTCGGCGGCGTGATCCGTTGCACGGGAGTCGCTCTCGACCGTCGTGATGCGCAGCGTCGGCCCGAAGCGGTCGCCCAGCGCCGCAGCGAGCAACCCGACGCCGCCGTAGAGATCGAGGTTCGCGGCGCGGGCGTCGAAGAGAGACTCATCCACCGCCTCCTTCACCGCGCGCGTCAGCGTCTCCGGGGCCGCGCGATGCACCTGCCAGAAGCCGCGAACGTCGAGCCGGAACTCGCGGTCGCCGACAGTCTCCACGATGGTCTGCTGCCTCCTGCCCTTCTGTGGGGTGGGACTCGGCGTGGCCTCCGTGAGTACCCAGGGGTTGCCGCTCGATGGCGCGATCACGTCGATCACCGACTCGCCGGGGAACGTCTCGGTCAGCGGTGCGATCGCGGCGAGCTCCGGCGTGGCCAGCGGCAGCTCCTGCACCGGCACGACGCGATGCGAGCGCGCGGAATAGGGGCCAGGGGTGCCGTCTTCTGCGACGTGCAGGCGCACGCGGGTGCGCCATCCGGTGCCGTCTTCTGCGCCGGGCAGTGCCTCGACCGTGACGTCGCTGTCGATGCCCGCCATGCGGCTCAGCGCCTCGGTCAGCACCTGCCGCTTGAGCTCACGCTGGTGGGTGGGAACGATGTGGCCGAACTCGGCGCCGCCCGCCCGGTTCTCCGGTGCGCGATCGACGGAGGCCGCCGACCAGATGTGCGGCTGGCGAAACTCCGAGGCCTCGAGCACCTTGATGGTCTCGGCGCGCCAGAACGATGGCCGGGAGTCGTCGCTGATGCGCGCGCGCACCTTCTCGCCCGGGATCGCGTCGCTCACGAATACGACGCGACCGTCGTACCTCGCGACCGCGATGCCCCCGTGGGCTACCTTGGTAACCTCCAGCTCGATCTCCGAGCCCTGATTTTCAGCCATCCCCCAAGACTAGGAGCTGCGTGCGACTGTATCTCGCCTCGACCTCACCAGCCAGGCTCGCGACGCTGCGCGCCGCTGGCATCGAGCCCGTGGTCGTTCCCTCCGAGGTCGACGAGGATGCGGCGGTCGCCGCCGCAGGCCCGCTCACGACCGCGCAGATGGTGCAGTTGCTCGCGCGCCTGAAGGCCGAGGCGGTCACCGACAGGCTCGTGGAGGGGCAGCCGATCGACGGCTTCATCCTCGGCGGCGACTCGGCATTCGAACTCGACGGCGTGACCTACGGCAAGCCGCACCTGCCCGAGGTGGCGAGGGAGCGCTGGCTGCTGCAGCGCGGCCGCACAGGCCACCTGCACAGCGGCCACTGGCTCATCGATCACCGCGGCGGCGTGCTCGGAGGGGCGCGCGGTGCGGTCTCGAGCTCGGCCGTGACCTTCGCAGACAACATCTCCGAGGCGGAGATCGACGCGTACATCGCCACGGGCGAGCCGCTGAAGGTCGCAGGGGCCTTCACGATCGACAGCCTCGGTGCGCCATTCATCTCTGCCATCGAGGGCGACGCGCACGCGATCGTCGGGCTCTCGCTCGCCACGCTCCGGCAACTGCTGCTCGGGTTCGACGTGAGCTGGCCCAGCCTCTGGAACCGCGGTGCGGCATCCGAGGGCGACCCCTTCGGGGAGGCGCGCCGCTTGTAGGGCGTGCTAGAGAAGCATCCGTCTTTTTTGGAGGTCTGCGCCAAAGGCGCGTGACCGCCGCCCAATAAGCTAGGGAATTATGCCCCGTATCACGAAGATCCTGGTCGCCAACCGTGGCGAAATCGCCGTACGAGTCATCCGGGCAGCGAAGGACAGCGGCATCCCGTCGGTCGCCGTCTATGCCGACCAGGACAGGGATGCGCGGCACGTCAAGCTCGCCGACGAGGCCTACGCGCTCGACGGCGTGACGAGCGCCGAGACGTATCTCGTCATCGACAAGATCCTCTCCGTTGCGAAGCGTTCCGGTGCGAACGCGATCCACCCCGGCTACGGCTTCCTCGCCGAGAACGCGGAATTCGCCCGCGCAGTCATCGACGCAGGCATCATCTGGATCGGGCCGTCTCCCGAGGCGATCGAGAAGCTCGGCGACAAGGTCTCCGCACGACACATCGCCGAGAAGGTGGGCGCGCCGCTCGCACCCGGCACGCTCAATCCCGTCTCCGGCGCATCCGAGGTGCTCGACTTCGTCGACACCCATGGGCTTCCGGTCGCGATCAAGGCGGCCTTCGGCGGCGGCGGACGCGGGCTCAAGGTCGCCCGCACGCGCGAGGAGATTCCGGAACTGTTCGAGTCGGCAACGCGCGAGGCGATCGCCGCCTTCGGGCGCGGTGAGTGCTTCGTCGAGAAGTACCTCGACGAGCCCCGCCACGTCGAGACCCAGTGCCTCGCGGATGCGCACGGCAACGTCGTCGTCGTCTCCACCCGCGATTGCTCGCTGCAGCGCAGGCACCAGAAGCTCGTGGAGGAGGCGCCCGCGCCCTTCCTCACCGAGGAGCAGACCGCACTCCTCTACACCTCGTCCAAGGCGATCCTGCGCGAGGTCGGGTACCTCGGCGCCGGCACCTGCGAGTTCCTCGTCGCGAAGGACGGCACCATCTCGTTCCTCGAGGTGAACACGCGGCTGCAGGTGGAGCATCCGGTGTCGGAAGAGGTGACCGGCCTCGACCTCGTGCGCGAGCAGTTCCGCATCGCGGAGGGTGGCACGCTCGACTACGACGACCCTGAACCGACCGGCCACTCCTTCGAATTCCGCATCAACGGCGAAGACCCCGGCCTGAACTTCCTGCCCTCACCAGGCCCCGTGCACGTGCTGCGGATGCCCGGTGGCCCCGGCGTGCGCGTCGACAGCGGCGTCACCACCGGCGACGTCATCAGCGGTGCGTTCGACTCCCTGCTCGCGAAGCTCATCGTCACCGGCTCGTCGCGACAGGATGCCCTGGAGCGCGCGCGCCGCGCCCTCGACGAGTTCGAGGTGGCCGGCCTGCCGACCGTGCTGCCGTTCCACCGCAAGATCGTGCGCGACCCGGCCTTCACGAGCGAACCCTTCTCGATCTACACGCGCTGGATCGAGACCGAGTTCGTGAACGACATCGAGCCGTGGAGCGGATCACTCGAGGCGCCTGTCGCCGCGCCCGCCAGGCAGAGCGTCGTGGTCGAGGTCGACGGCAAGCGCATCGAGGTCTCGCTGCCCGCGCGGCTCTCGGGCGGGCCCGCCGCGGCGGCGGTGACCGCGCCGCCGCGCCGCCGCGGTGGCAGCGCGGTCAGCACCGCGACCGGCGACTCGGTGAAGGCTCCCATGCAGGCGACCGTCGTGAAGCTTGCGGTGGCCGAGGGTGACACGGTGGTGAAGGGCGACCTGATCCTGGTGCTCGAGGCCATGAAGATGGAACAGCCCATCACGGCACACAAAGACGGGACGATCGCGAGCGTCAACGCCTCGGTCGGGGCGACCGTCTCATCCGGGCACCTGCTGCTCAACATCGTGTAGGGCGCTCCTCCGTCTCACCGTCCCCTCCTCACTCGCCAACGACGCGCCAACTTGTCATCGATGCGGCTGCCATGGGGCCCGCATCGATGACGAAGCCCAGCGCCGTTAGGGAACTTCGGTTCATTTCACGCCGGCGATGGCAAGGTGTGCCGCCAATTTTCGTGGAGAAACCGCCACTTCCCAGGACCATCTGCTCATGCCGTGGCCTGCGGCACGGAGATCGTCCTCCCGAAGCTTCTCGTCATAGAGCGCCTGCTCAGGAGTCCTCCCACGAAGGAACTCCGGTCGCCGATATTTGTCACGGCCGTCGAATTCCCCAATCACGTTGAACTCAGGCCACCAGAAATCGACAAAGTACCGCCGTCCGCTGGCGCCAAGCAGTGGAATCTGAAGCAACGGCATCGTTATTCCGGCTCGGAGCATGCTGACGCGACTCAGCGACTCTCCAGGTCGGTCGGCGGCCCCATCCGCAAACTCGATCACCTCAAAGATCTTCGCCGTGCCCTGGCGGAGCGGAACACCGGCCAACTCGCCGTGGAGCTGCGCCCTGTCGAGCGATGTGCTGGGTACACCGCCGATCGGGTGCGCTGTTCGGTGCAGAGCTGCATCCGCGAAGACCACCGCCTGGCCGAAGGGTGTCACTCGCGCCAGGTCCACGACTGTGCGTGCGAGCGTTGTCACAGACAGGCCCTCAATGCTCTGGACGGCGTCTGGCATGCCCACCGTATGGCGGAACACCGTGCTGCTCGAGCGTCCCCCGTCTGCTCCCGGCGCCACCACGTGCACTCGATGCGGCCAAGCGCCCACGACAGGCAGGCGCCACAGGGCCGCGGCAGAATGATGCGAGAACACGAATTCGCGCTCGGCGAGAGCGGCGGCCGCGTGGACCATGGCCCGATAGTGTGCGTCCGCATCCAGCGCTGCCCAAACCTCGACGGGAACGTAGGCACCGCGCAGCACCACGACGAGCTCGCCGCGCCGCACCCGGGCGAACAGCGTTGCGCGAGCTCCGGCGGTGGTCACATCGCGACTGAGGATGAGGTGGTCGGGCCGTTCCTTCAGGACTGAGGTCAACATCCGCCCAGCTTGCAGCCGTCCGGGCGCGCTTGGCGCTGGTCACAGTCATCTGTGGATGGCTCCGGCCCTGTGGATGGCTGGGCGCGGCTCTCGAGTCAGCGGACGGCCAAGGATGCTGCCGCTTGTGAACGATGCGGCTGCCGCAATAAGCGCATCGTTAACGAGAACCCGCATCGTCCGGGACACGGGCAGGCGAGCAGGCGGGCGGGCGGGCGCGGGGCGGGGGAGGCCGGCGCGGACTAGTGCACTATGTGGAGCGCGCGGGCCGCCGCCGTGATCGAGTCGGAGAGGGAGGGGTAGACCGTGAAGGCGCGGGCCACCTCGTCGACGGTGAGGCGGTGCTCCACGGCGATCGCGATCGGCAGGATCAGCTCGGAGGCTCGCGGCGCAACGATCACGCCGCCGATGACCGTGCCGGAGCCTGTGCGCGCGAAGAGCTTCACGAAGCCGTCCTTGATGCCCATCATCTTCGCGCGAGGGTTCGAGGCGAGCGGCAGCTTGTAGATGTCGCCCTGCGCGATGCCATCCTCGATCTGCTTCTGCGACCAGCCGACCGTGGCGATCTCGGGCTGCGTGAAGATGTTCGAGGTGACATTGCGCAGCTCCGTGGGATTCACCGCGTCGCCCATCGCATGGAACACGGCGGTGCGCCCCTGCATCGAGGCGACGGATGCCAGCGGCAGAAAGTCCGAGCAGTCACCGGCCGCGTAGATCGACGGCATCGACGTGCGTGCGACCCGGTTGACGCGGATGTGGCCGGACTCGGTGAGCTGCACCCCGGCATCCTCGAGCCCGATGCCCGCCGTGTTCGGGATGGACCCAACGGCCATGAGGCAGTGGCTGCCCTCGACTGTGCGGCCGTCGCTGAGGGTCGCGATGACGCCGTCGGCGGTGCGCTCGATCGACTCCGCCCTGGACTTCGACAAAACGGTCATGCCGTTGCGCTTGAAGACGTCTTCGATCACCCTCGCGGCATCCTGGTCTTCGCCCGGCAGCACCTGATCGCGGCTCGAGATGAGCGTGACTTTCGAGCCGAGAGCGGTGTAGGCGGAGGCGAACTCGGCGCCGGTGACACCGGAACCGACGACGATGAGGTGCTCGGGAATCGTGGCGAGCGTGTACAGCTGCGTCCAGGTGAGGATGCGCTCACCGTCGGGCTTCGCCGTCTTCAGGATGCGCGGGCTCGCACCGACGGAGACCACGATCGTGTCGGCGTTGATCTCGTCGAAGTCGGTGGCGCTCTTGCCGCGCCCGGTGGAGACGATGATCCTGGTCGGGCCGTCGAGGCGTCCGTCGCCCTGCACGACCTTGACACCTGACTTGATCAGCTGCGACTTCATGTCTTCAGACTGCTGCCGCGCGAGTCGAAGCAGTCGCTGGTTCACCGCGGCAAGGTTCACCGTGACCTCGGGGCGCACCGGTCGGCCGGACTCTCCGCGGGTGAAGAACTGCACGCCCAGGTCGGTCGCCTCACCGATCGCGTTGGCGGCCTCGGCTGTGGCGATGAGGGTCTTCGAGGGCACGACATCCGTCAGCACGGCCGAACCACCGACGCCGAGTCGCTCGACGAGCGTGACCTCCGCACCGAGCTGCGCCCCGGCGAGCGCCGCCTCGTACCCGCCCGGCCCACCGCCGAGGACCGCGATGCGCTGTTTTCGCTCGAATTCATAAGCCATGGGTCCATTCTCGCAGCGCCCGGTGCTCGCTCGCACGACGGCGGCGTCGGGCAGCGCGCTGGCGGCGTCGAAAACGCAGGACATCCGCCGCCGGCGGCCGCCACGGCATCCGGATCGAGCGCTTGACGGCGAGACTCCTGCGTTTTTGACGGGGCGCGACATAGGTCAGAACCGCGGATGCCGCAAGGCCTGCCGGACGCCCAGATCCGGGTGTTAGCGTGGGCAAATCCTGACCCCCGTACGGGGGACATGACGGAAGGAGAGCAGATGAGCGACCAGTACACCTTCGACAACCCCGTCACGCGCTACCCTTCGATCGAGCCGCCCGAGCAGCACCAGGGCGAGCCCGGCCTCGAGCGCGACATGACGCCGACGCCCGATCTCGGCGAAGACACCTACCGCGGCACGGGGCGGCTCGCGGGGCGCAAGGCTCTCGTCACCGGTGCCGATTCCGGCATCGGCGCCGCCGTCGCCATCGCCTACGCGCGTGAGGGTGCCGACGTCGCGCTCTCCTACCTCCCCTCCGAAGAACCGGATGCGCAGCGCATCGTGAAGCTGATCGAGGATGCGGGCCGAACTGCGGTAGCGCTCCCCGGCGACCTGAGCGACCCGGCCTACTGTCGCGATCTCGTGCAGAACTCTGTGGACGCCCTCGGCGGTCTCGACATCCTCGTCAACAATGCCGGTCGCCAGATCTACTGCGAGAAGCTCGAAGACCTGAGTGACGAGCAGTTCGAGGCGACTCTGAAGACCAACGTCTTCGGCATGTTCTGGGTCACGAAGGCGGCGCTGCCGCACCTCGCGCCGGGTTCGACGATCATCAACACCACGTCGATCCAGGCCTACAAGCCCTCCCCCGGTCTGATCGACTACGCCACCACGAAGGGCGCCATCAACACCTTCTCGAAGGGCCTCGCGCAGCAGCTCGCCCCGCGTGGAATCCGCGTGAACGCCGTGGCGCCCGGACCGGTCTGGACGGTGCTGCAGGTCTCCGAGGGCCAGCCGACGGATGCCCTGCCCGAGTTCGGCAGGTCGACGCCGCTCGCGAGGGCGGGCCAGCCCGCAGAGCTCGCCCCGGCGTACGTCTTCCTCGCCTCCGCGGAATCGAGTTACGTCGTCGGCGAGACGCTCAACGTGAACGGCGGCACCCCGAGCCCGTAGCGGCTCGATCCCGAAAGCCACAAGAGAAGGAGCAGACGATGGACGACGACAAGCGCTCGATGGAGCAGGAGAAGGACCGCGCCAAGCAGCAGGCGGCCGACACGTCACAGGACGCGGGCACAGAGGAAGACACTGCCTCGGGTGGTGCACCCGAGGAGCCCGATAAGTAAGGTGCGCGCACGTCTGGGCTGCGGCAGCCCTGGCCAATAGAGTGGTCTGATGCCCATAAATGCACTCAATCCGCTCGACGATCTCGCAGCGGACCCCTTCCAGGTCGCCCGGGAAGCCGCAGAGCAGATCGCCGAGAAGACCGGCGTCGAACGCCACGACATCGCCCTCACGCTGGGCAGCGGTTGGGCGAAGGCCGCCGATCTCATCGGCGAGACCACTGCGACGATCCCGGCGACGGAGATCTCCGGCTTCAGCAAGCCCGCCCTCGAGGGGCACATCGGCTCGCTGCGCTCCATCCTGCTGCCGAGCGGCAAGCGAGCGCTCGTGATCGGTGCGCGCACGCACTATTACGAGAACCACGGCGTGCGACGCGTGGTGCACTCGGTGCGAACGGCGGCCGCCACGGGGGCGACGACCATGATCCTCACCAACGGCGCGGGCGGCATCCGGGAGACCTGGAAGCCCGGCACAGCCGTGCTGATCAGCGACCACATCAACCTCACCGGCGATTCCCCGCTCGAGGGTGCAACCTTCATCGACCTCACCGATCTGTACAGCGCGAGACTCCGTGCGATCGCGCGCGGCATCGACCCGAGCCTCGACGAGGGCGTGTACGTGCAGAATCGCGGCCCGCACTACGAGACGCCCGCCGAGGTGCAGATGGCCAAGACCATCGGCGGACACATCGTCGGGATGTCGACGGCGCTCGAGGCGATCGCGGCGCGTCAGGCGGGCATGGAGATCCTGGGGCTCTCGCTCATCACGAACCTCGCCGCGGGCATCCAGAAGACACCGCTCAGCCACGCCGAGGTCATCGACGCGGGCAAGGCCGCCGAACCGGTCATCAGCGCGCTCCTGGCTCGAATCGTGGGCGAACTGTGACCGGCGGAGGTCTCGATGCGAGCGCTGAGCGCCCTACTCGACCCACGGTCATCGAGCAGGCGAAGGCCTGGCTCGCGCAGGACCCGGATGCCGAGACCCGCACCGAACTTCAGGGCCTGATCCAGGGCGCCACCGACGGCGACTCGGCCGCACTGGTCGCGCTCCATGACCGCTTTGACGAGCGCCTGGAGTTCGGCACCGCCGGCCTCCGCGGGCGCATCGAAGCCGGCCCCAACCGCATGAACCGCGTGCTGGTGTCGCAGGCCGCGGCAGGGCTCGCCGCCTATCTGCTGGAGAAGGCCGCAGGCGAGCAGCCCTCGATCGTCATCGGCTACGACGGCCGCAAGAACTCCCGCGTCTTCGCGGAAGACACGGCGGAGCTCATGGCGGGTGCCGGCGTGCGCGCCATCCTGTTGCCGCGTCTGCTGCCGACGCCGCTGCTCGCCTTCGCCGTGCGCCACCTCGACACGAGTGCGGGCGTCATGGTCACCGCGAGTCACAATCCGCCGCAGGACAACGGCTACAAGGTCTACCTCGGCGAGGGCGACCAGGGCTCCCAGATCGTGCCGCCCGCCGACGCGGAAATCGCCGCGCACATCCTTCGCGTCGCCGCGGAACAGAGCGTGCTCGACCTGCCCAGGGGTGAGTTCGAGATCGCGGATGAGGAGGTCGTCGACGAGTACGTGCGACTCACCGCGGCGCTCGCGACATCCGCCGCCGGCGAACTGCGCTTCGTCTACACCGCCATGCACGGCGTGGGATGGGAGACCGCCCGCCGGGTCTTCGAGACCGCGGGCTTCGGCGAGGCGATCATCGTGCAGGAGCAGATCGAACCGGATGCGGCCTTCCCGACCGTGGCATTCCCGAACCCCGAGGAGCCCCGCGCCATGGACCTCGCCTTTGCGCGAGCGGCAGAGTCAAGCGCGGACTTCGTGATCGCCAACGACCCGGATGCCGACCGACTCGCCGTCGCGATCCCCGACGGACCCGCGGATGCCGTGGCCAGCTGGCGACGCCTCAGCGGCAACGAGGTGGGTTACCTGCTGGGCTGGCGCATCGCCACGCGCCTCGCTCGCTCGGGTCGAGAGGGAACGCTCGCCGCCTCCATCGTGAGCTCGCCCGCGCTGCAGCGGGTAGCTGAGCACTATCGGCTCGACTACGTCGACACCCTCACGGGCTTCAAGTGGGTGTCACGCGCGCCACGACTGGCCTTCGGTTTCGAGGAGGCGCTCGGTTACCTCGTCGACCCGGAGAAGGTTCGCGACAAAGACGGGATCTCTGCCGCGGTCGAATTCCTCGCCCTGATGAGGGAGTTGAAAGCAGCGGGCAAGTCGCTGCTCGATCACGAGAACGAGTTCGCGGAGAAGTTCGGCGCGTTCGCCTCGTCGCAGATCTCGATCCGGGTGGATGACCTCGCTCAGATCGCCGCGACGATGAACGGGCTGCGGCAGAATCTTCCGACCGCGATCGGAACGGTGCGCGTCGACCACATCGATGACTTCATCGACGGTTTCGAGCAGTTCCCCGCCGGCGACATCCTGCGCATCTGGCTGATCGATGGTTCTCGCGTGATCCTGCGCCCGAGCGGCACCGAGCCGAAGCTCAAGGTCTACATCGACGCGTCGAGCGAGGTCGGCACCGGGCCCGAACGCCGGGCCGCCGCGGAACGAACCGTGGCAGAGCTCGATGCCGCCATGCGCGAACTGCTCACCTGAACCCGGAGGCGGGTTGAGTAGCGAGGCACGAGCCTATCGAAACCCCGCTCACATCCCAGGTTTCGATACGGCCGCAGGCGGCCTACTCAACCCACAACGGGCTAGCCCAGCGCCTCCTCCAGGCGACGGCTGAGCTCCGCCGTGTCGAAGAAGTTCTCGATCACGATCACGTCGGCGAAGGTCTTGCCGATCGCATCCACGAACTCGGCTGAGGTGAGAATCACCTGCGCATCAGCGGCAACACTCGCCACCGACGAGACGTCAGCCGCAACGACCTCCGCCTCGATGCCCAACCTGCCGAGCACACGCTCGGCGTTGACCTTGAGGATGCCCGAACTGCCGATGCCCGCGCCGCAGATGGTCACGATCTTCACGCGGTCACTCCCAGGATGCGCTGCACCTCGGCCGCGCTCGTCGCGCCGGCCAGGGCGGGGATGGCACTCGAGTCGTTGAAGACATTGGCGAGGCTGGCGACGGAGGCGAGGTGCGCATCCGCGTGCGTGATCGCCAGCCCGAGCACGACGCTCACCGGGTCGTTGTGCGGATGCCCGAAGGCGACCGGCGTGGACAGAGTCACGACCGCGAGGCCATCGGCCAGCACCTCGGGCCCGGGCCGTGCGTGCGCGAGTGCGAGGCCCGGCGCGATCACGACGTAGGGGCCGTGCTCCTCGATCATGCGAATCATCTCGTCCGCGTAGCCCGGCTGAGCCGCGCCGGACGCGGCGAGCGCTTCGCCGACAAGGCGCACCGCGGCGCGCCAATCGGCGGCCTCGGCACCGAGGACTATCGACGACGCCGGAAGCGGCGGAAGCGGCATCCTCAGGCCTCCGCGAACGCGGCGCTGATGTAGTCGGCGAGTTCCTCGCGGTCTTCGAGCGGCAGGAAGCTGGCGGCGGCCGCATTGAGCTGGAACACCTCGAGGTCGCCGAGGTCGTAGCCGAAGGTCTCGCTCAGCAGGGAGAGCTCCTTGCTCAGCGAGGTGTTGCTCATGAGCCGGTTGTCGGTGTTCACCGTCACGCGGAACCCGAGCTGGTACAGGAGGTCAAAGGGGTGATCGATGAGTTCGTCACCCCACTGCGCGATCGCGCCGGTCTGCAGGTTCGACTGCGGCGACAGTTCGAGCGCGATCTCGCGATCCTTCACCCACTGGGCGACCGGACCCAGGGTGACGTAACTGTTCTCCTCGTCTTCCCGCTCGATCGTGATGCCCTCGGCGATGCGCACGCCGTGGCCGAGACGCAGTGCGCGACCGTCGAACAGGGCACCGCGGATGCTGTCCAGACCGTCGGCTTCACCCGCATGCACGGTCGCGGGCAGGAAGTGCCGCGCGAGGTAGTCGAATGCGTCGCGCAGATTGCTCGGCGGGAACCCGGCCTCGGCACCAGCGATGTCGAATCCGACGACGCCGTTGCCTCGATGGCGTACGGCGAGTTCGGCGATCTCGAGTCCGCGAGTGTTGTGCCGCATGGCGCTGACGAGCTGGCCGACCCGGATGCGGCGACCGCTGCTGCGCACATCGTCGACCCCGGCATCCAGTCCTTCCTGCACGGCCTCGACGGTCTCGTCGAGGGTGAGGCCGCGCGTGAGGTGCTGCTCGGGCGCCCAGCGGATCTCGCCGTAGACCACGCCGTCGTCGGCGAGGTCCTGCACGAATTCGCGGGCGACCCTGGCGAGTCCCTCCTGCGTCTGCATGACGCCCGTGGTGATGTCGAAGGTCTTGAGGTACTCCACGAGCGAGCCGGAGTCGCTCTTCTCGGCGAACCACTCGCCGAGCGCGGCGGCATCCGTCTCGGGAAGTTCGAGGTCGTGGCTCTCGGCCAGTTCGATGATGGTCTGGGGCCGCAGACCACCGTCGAGGTGGTCGTGGAGGGAGACCTTGGGCAGCGCGGTGATGCTCGCGCCGCCGCCGGGCAGCAGGTAGTCCGTCGGCACAGAGTTCATGCGTCAAATCTACCCGCTGGCAGCCTCGGCTAACCTTGGCATTCGGGAATGGGAAGGCGGACATCGGATGTCGAGCAAGATAATTCTGGACTGTGACCCGGGTCACGATGACGCGATCGCACTCTTGCTCGCGCACGGCAACCCGGAGGTCGCGCTCGTCGCCGTCACGACGGTGCACGGCAACCAGACGATCGAGAAGGTCACGAGGAACGCGCTCGCCGTTGCCCGCATCGCCGGCATCACCGGCGTGCCCTTTGCCGCGGGCGCACACAGGCCTCTCGTGCGCGTCGCCGAGGTCGCCGAATCGATCCATGGCGACTCGGGAATGGACGGGCCCGTGCTGCCGGAGCCGACCACGGAACTCGACGAGCGTCACGCCGTGGACCTCATCATCGACACGATCATGGCCTCGGAGCCCGGGTCCATCACCCTCGTGCCGACCGGAGCCCTCACCAACATCGCGCTGGCCGTGCGCAAGGAGCCGCGCATCGCATCCCGGGTGAAGGAGGTGGTGCTCATGGGCGGCGGCTATCACGGCGGCAACTGGAGCGCCGCGGCCGAATTCAACATCGTGATCGACCCGGAGGCCGCGCACATCGTGTTCAACGAGTCGTGGAAGCTCACCATGGTCGGCCTCGACCTCACCCATCAGGCGCTCGCAACCCCGGATGTCGTGGCCGCGATCGCCGAGGTCGACACGGCCCCGGCGCGGTTCGTGCTCGAGCTACTGGACTTCTTCAGCGCGAGCTACAAGGAGGCGCAGGGCTTCGACCACCCGCCCGTGCACGACCCCTGCGCGGTCGCGCTCGTAATCGACCCGAGCGTCATGAACGTGGTGAAAGTACCACTGGATGTCGAACTCACCGGTACGCTCACGCTCGGCATGACGGTGGCCGATTTCCGCGCGCCGGCGCCCGCCGACTGCACGACGCATGCCGCGACAGACCTCGACCACGCGAAGTTCTGGGCGCTCATCGTCGACGCGCTTGAGCGCATCGGCGACCCGCCCCAGTAGCCGCCCCTGTTCCCTCTCCCTCCCCTCGCGTCACCCGTGAGGTCTGGCAATCTGCTCTTCCGGGGCGTCGGGAAGAGCAGATCGCCAGACCTCAGCGCGAAGATACGGGGTCGCTCCTCTCCGCTGGAGGGTGTGGATAACAGTTGGCGCTGTGGAGAGCGGCACAGGAGGAGCGCGGCACGCCAGTATTCCGGGATGGGCGCACGCATTCCTCTGCCACGTGAACTGCACACGGCACCCTTTGCGATCGCCGATGCGCTGGTCCGAGGGGTCGGTCCGGGGCGGCTGCGGGGGCCTGACCTCCAGCGCCCGTTCTGGGGCGTGCGCGTCGCATCCGGCACTTCGAGATCTCTCATGACCCGAGCACAGGCGTATGCCAGCCGGATGCCCGTCAACGGCTTCTTCTCGCACCTCACGGCCGCCGCGCTGTGGGGCATTCCTTTGCCTCCACGGAGTGCCGCACGCACCGCGCTCGATGTCGCCGTGCCACGGGGAGGCGTCATCCCTGTCGCAGCTGGCGTCAGCGGTCACCGACTACAGATCGAACCACGAGACATCGTGCTCCTACAGGGAGTGCGAGTCACGTCACTCGCTCGCACGTGGTGCGACCTTGGAGCCGTGCTGAGTGAAGAGGATCTCATTGCAGCAGGCGACTTCCTCCTATGGCGGAAGCGCCCTCCGCAGCTGCGGCTCTCGGCGCAGGATCTGTGGGACGCTCTGGACCGTCATCACGGCCGACGCGGCCGGCCGCTTCTGCGCGCGACCATTCCGTGTCTCTGTGATCGCGCCGATTCACCACCGGAGTCCACCATCCGTGTGCGCTGCATTCACGCGGGGCTGCCCGCACCCGTCGTGAACGTCGACGCCTACGATGCGCGCGGCCGCTTTCTGGGAAAGCCCGACCTGAGCTTCCCGAAGTATCGGGTGGCAGTTGACTACGAAGGCGAGGTCCATCGGATAGATGCTGTCCAGTGGGCCAAAGACCTAAAACGTGCGCCGCGATTCGAAGACGCCGGATGGTCGTACCTGCGCGCAGGAGCGGCGGACTATCGCGATTCACACGAGCTCATCGCTCGCATCCGCAGCCGCCTCCGCCAGCACGGTTGGCGTCCGTAATACCCGTGAGGTCTGGCAATGTGCTGTTCCGGAGCGGCGGGAAGAGCAGATTGCCAGACCTCACCGAGTGGGAGGAAGTGAGGGAGGGGGGTCAGCCGATGCGGTCGGCGATAAGGGGGCCGCGCTCGGGAGCGGTATCGGCAATGGACCACGCACCCTCCAGTGCCTCGAGCGCCCGCTCGAAGCGGTCGGGCTCATCCGTGTGAAGCCTGAACAGCGGCTGCCCCGCGGAGACGCGGTCGCCGGGCTTGGCGTAGAGCTCGACGCCCGCGGCGGCCTGCACCGGGTCCTGCTTGCGGGCGCGCCCCGCACCGAGGCGCCAGGCGGCGATGCCGAACGGCAGTGCCTCTTGCGTGGCGAGCACGCCATCCCGATCCGCCTTGACGACGTGGGTCTCCTTGGCGACCGGCAGCGGTGCGGAGGGGTCGCCGCCCTGGGCTGAGATCATGCGGCGCCAGACATCCATCGCGCTGCCGTCGGCGAGAGCGGATGCGACGTCCACGTCGGGCTTGCCTGCCAGCGACAGCATTTCCCTGGCCAGTTCCACGGTGAGCTCCACCACGTCGGCCGGTCCGCCACCGGAGAGCACCTCCACCGATTCGCGCACCTCGAGTGCGTTGCCGATGGTGAGGCCGAGCGGAAGGTTCATGTCGGTGAGCAGCGCGCGAGTCGAGACGCCTGCATCCTGGCCGAGGGCCACCATCGTCTCGGCCAACGTGCGCGACTGCTCGATGTCTTTGAGGAAGGCGCCGGAGCCGAACTTCACGTCGAGCACCAGGGCGGATGTCCCTTCCGCGATCTTCTTGCTCATGATCGACGACGCGATGAGCGGTATCGACTCCACGGTACCCGTGATGTCACGAAGGGCGTAGAGCTTGCCGTCGGCGGGCGCGAGCCCGGAGCCGGCGGCGCAGATGACCGCGCCGACCTCCTCCAGCTGCGAGAGGAACTCCTCGTTGCTGATCGCGGCGCGCCAGCCCGGGATGCTCTCCAGCTTGTCGAGCGTGCCGCCGGTGTGACCGAGTCCTCGGCCGGAGAGCTGCGGAACGGCGACGCCGAAGGATGCGACGAGCGGGGCGAGCGGAAGGGTGATCTTGTCGCCGACTCCGCCGGTGGAGTGCTTGTCGGTGGTCTTCTTCGAGAGCGCGTCGAAGTTCATGGTCTCGCCGCTCGCGATCATCGCGAGGGTCAGCGCGTGGATCTCCTCGCGTTCCATGCCGTTGAGATAGATGGCCATGGCCATGGCCGCCATCTGCTCGTCGGCGACGTAGCCGCGGGTGTAAGCGTCGACGAGCCAGTTGATCTGCTCCGTGGAGAGGGTGCCGTGATCGCGCTTGGCGTGGATGAGGTCGACGACGTCGAATGCTTCTACTGCCATGGTGAAACCTCTCAGTTGAAACTTTGGTGGTGGTTTCGATACGCTCGCTGGCGCTCGCTACTCAACCCGCGTATGAGGGTCGAGTAGGCTCGCCGGGGCCGTTTCGAATCCTCAGGACGAGCTATCGGCACTCAGCCCGCGGATGAGGCGTATTCCTCGAGTTGCCTCGGCCCGAACGCATCCGGAATGACCTCGTCGATCGTCTTGATGCCCGACACGGTCTCGAGCAACATGCCCGGCGCGGAGTGTTCGTAGAGCAGCTGCCTGCAGCGACCGCAGGGCATGAGGATGTTGCCGTGCCCGTCGACGCAGGTGAAAGCCACGAGGCGCCCGCCGCCGCTCGCGTGGAGCGTCGAGACGAGCCCGCACTCCGCGCAGAGCGTGAGCCCGTATGAGGCGTTCTCCACGTTGCAGCCGGAGATGACCCTGCCGTCGTCGACGAGCGCCGCGGCTCCCACCGGGAACGTCGAGTACGGCACGTAGGCGTGGCTCATGGCGTCGCTGGCGACACCGCGCAGGAGGTTCCAGTCGATCTCGGTCATGACTTGATGTACGGCTTTCCCTCGGCGGCGGGCGGTCGCACCTTGCCGACGAGCCCGGCCACGGCGAAGATCGTCACGACGTACGGCAGCATGAGCATGAACTCGCTCGGCACCGGCGATCCGATCACGCCGAGCACGTTCTGAAGGTTGGTGGCGAAGCCGAACAGCAGGGCGGCGAGGGTGGCCCGGATGGGGTCCCAGCGCCCGAAGATGACCGCGGCGAGCGCGATGAACCCGGCACCGTTGGTCATCTCCTTGTTGAACGCGCCCACGACGACGAGCGTGTAGAAGGCTCCACCCATTCCCGCGATGGCTCCGGCAAGCGACACGTTCCAGAACCGGGTGCTGTTCACGTTGATGCCTACGGTGTCTGCCGCCTGGGGGTGCTCACCCGAGGAGCGCAGCCGGAGGCCCCACTTCGTGTGGAACAGCCCCCAGTACACGAGCCCGACGGTGATGTACATCAGGTAACTGATGATCGTCTGCTGGAACAGCACCGGTCCGATGATCGGGATCTGGCTGAGCACCGGGATGTTCAACTTGTGGAACTGCGGCGGATTGTTCAGTTCGAGGGCGTTCGGGCTGAGCAGCGTCGAGTACAGGAAGCTCGTCAGTCCGGCCACGAGCACGTTGAGCACGACACCGACGATGATCTGGTCGACGAAGTATTTGATCGAGAAGGCGGCGAGCACGAACGACACCAGCACGCCGGCGATCATCGCCGCCGCGAGCCCCACGAAGGGCTGCTGGGTGAGTGAACCGACAAGCGCTGCGACGAACGCGCCGGCCAGCAACTGTCCCTCGATCGCGATGTTGACCACACCGACGTGCTCGGAGATCACGCCGCTGAGCGCTCCGAAGATGAGCGGCGTCGCGAGTCCGACGGTGCCGATCAGAAGGCCGGGAAGCGGGATGGTGCCGTTCGCGGCCGCCCAGGACAGGAAGCCGACCATGAACAGGATGGCGTACACCGACACCAGCCAGATCGGCACCTTGCGATTCTGCCGCACGAGGTAGACCGACAGCAGCGTGATCAGGATGAGCACGATCGAGACCGTCACACCCGTCGCCCGCACCGGTAGCTGCAGGTCGGGGAGCTGAATGAAGTCTTTACTCGTGGAGAGCCGGAAGGTGCTCACCGCGGAGCCGCCGCGGCCGATGATCGCAAAGAGGACGAGCGAGATGAGCGCGAAGATGCCGAGAGCGATGGGCGCCTTCCAACTGCGCACAACGGCCTTGGCCAGCGCGACGTTCGTGGGCGCCGTGCTGGGTTCGGTGGTCACAGCGGTCATGAGGTCACCGTCCTCTTCTTCGAAGCGTTCGAGGGTTTTCTGACCTTCGGCACCTCGAGTGGTTTGGGCAATCGGAAGACGGCGCGCACGAGCGGCGGGGCGGCGATGAACAGCACGATGAGCGACTGCACGACGAGCACGATGTCGATCGGAATCGACTGCGCCGCCTGCATGGTGAACCCACCGGCCTTGAATGCGCCGAACAGGATGGCCGCCCAGAAGGTGCCCCAGGGCCGGGAGCGGCCGAGCAGCGCCACGGTGATGGCATCGAAGCCGATGCCGGCGTCAATACCCGAGGTGAAACCGCTCGTGATCACACCCTGCACCTGATTGGCGCCGGCCATTCCGACGAGCGCGCCGGAGATCAGCATCGCAAGGATGTAGACGCTCTTGACGTTGATGCCGGCGACCCTCGCGGCGTTCGGGTTCTCGCCGACCGCGCGGAATTGGAAGCCGAGGCTCGAGCGATTGAGGATCCACCACACCACGACCGTCGCCGCGATCACGAGCAGGAAGCCTATCGTCAGGTTGTACTGGGGTCCGAGCAGCCTCGGGAAGACCGAGTTCGCATGCATCGCGGCCGACTTCGGGTTGTTCGAGCCCGGAGCCTGGAGCAGGCCGGGTGTGCGAAGCATGTAGCTGATCAGATAGAACGCCACGTAGTTCAGCATGATCGTGACGATCACCTCGTGAGCGCCCGTGCGGGCCTTGAGCAGCCCCGCGAGACCGCCCCAGATCGCGCCTGCGATGATTCCGGCGGCGAGAGCGAGGGCGAGGTGGATGCCCGGGGGCAGGTCGAAGGAGAACCCCACCCAGCCGGCGGCGGCGGCACCGAACAGCATCTGACCACGACCACCGATGTTGAACATCCCGGCCCTGAAGCCGAGCGCAACGCCGAGTCCGGCTGCGACAAGCGGCGTCGCGAAGTTCAGCGTCTCGGTGAGGGGGCGGATGCCCGTGGCGAAGTCGGGGCGGTTGAAGTTGTAGATCGACCCCTGGAAGAGGGAGCTGTAGGCGCCGGACACCGCGTCCCAGATGGCCGAGAAGGTGTCACCGGGGCGGGCGAAGAAGTATCCGGCCGCCGTCTGCACGTTCTCGTTGGTCAGCGCGATCAGCACCGCGCCGGCCACCATCGCGAGCACGACGGCGAGCACGGAGATCGTCGCGCTGCCGGAAACGATCTCGCGCAGCACCCCGCTCCAGCGGGAGTCGCCGTCGGAGGTCGCCGCGGCGGGGTCCGCTTCGGTCGGTTCGGGAACCTGCTGTCCGGGAATCTGCCCGGGCTCCAGCGGCTCCAGCGGCTCCGCCGCCACCTTCTCCTGGCCCTGGCCGGGCAATTGCTCGTCGCTCACGCGGCGACTCCCTTCGGTGCTGACGGACCCGGAGTTCCCGCCGGGACCTCGCCCGCCATCATGAGGCCGAGCACATCCCTCGGAGTGTCGCCCGGCACGATGCCGACGATTCCGCCGCGGTACATCACGGCGATGCGGTCGGCGAGCGCTACGACCTCGTCGAGCTCTGTCGACACCACGATGACCGGGATCCCAGCATCCCGCGTGGCGATGATGCGCTTGTGGACGAATTCGATCGAGCCGACGTCCAGGCCGCGAGTCGGCTGTGCAGCGAGGAACAGCCTGAGCTCCCTGCTGAGCTCGCGCGCGAGCACGACCTTCTGCTGGTTTCCTCCGGAGAGTTGGCCGGCGAGGCTGTCGATGCTCTGCGCGCGGATGTCGAATTCCTCGACCTTGCTCTCGGCGAATTCGGCGAGGTAGCCGAGCTGCAGTCCGCCCCACTTCACGAACGGTTCCCCGTTCGTGCGGTCGAGCATGAGGTTCTCCGCGACGGTGAAGTCACCGACCAGGCCATCCTCCTGCCGGTCTTCGGGCACGAAGCCGACCCCGGCATCCAGAACCTTGCGAACGCTGAGTCCGAGCAACGGCTTGCCGTCGAGGGTGATGTCGCCGGTGACGCGCTCCTGCAGGCCCATGATCGCCTCGGTGAGCTCGGTCTGCCCGTTGCCCTGCACGCCGGCGATCGCGAGCACCTCGCCCGCCTTGACCTCGAAGCTCACATCGTTGACGACGAGCTGGGAGTGCTGGTCGATGACCGAGAGGTTTTTGACCACCAGGGCGTCTGCGCCCGGCTTCTCCGGCCCCTTCTCGAGCACGAGATCGATGGGGCGGCCCACCATGAGGGAGGCGAGTTCGGTGTTGGTCGCCGTCGGCGAGGCCTCGCCGACGACCTTGCCGAGACGGATGACCGTGATGCGGTCGGCCACCTCACGCACCTCACGCAGTTTGTGCGTGATGAAGACGATGGAGGTTCCCGCCTCCTTGAGCTGCCGCATGATCACCATGAGCTCGTCGGTCTCCTGCGGCGTGAGCACGGCAGTGGGCTCGTCGAACACGAGCACCTTCGCTTCGCGCGACAGCGCCTTGATGATCTCGACCCGCTGCTGCAGACCGACGGGCAGATCTTCGACGAGCGCATCCGGGTCGATGTGGAACCCGAACTGCGCCGAGATGCGGTTGACCTGCTCGCGCGCGGCCTTGAGGTTGAGCCTGCCGCCAAACGTCGTCTGTTCGTGGCCCAGCATGACGTTCTCGGCAACAGTGAACACGGGGATCAGCATGAAGTGCTGGTGCACCATGCCGATGCCGGCTGCCATGGCGTCTCCGGGACCCGCGAAGTGCTGCACGACGTCATCGAGCAGGATCTCGCCCTCGTCGGCCTGGTAGAGGCCGTAGAGCACGTTCATCAGCGTGGACTTGCCCGCCCCGTTCTCGCCGAGCAGGCAGTGGATCTCACCGGGTTCGACGGTCAGATCGATGTGGTCGTTGGCGACGAGGCTGCCAAACCTCTTCGTTATTCCACGAAGTTCGAGCTTCATGATTCACAATCTATCCGCACGTCATTGAACGGATGGGTGGAGCTGACAAAAGACAAGAGTCGGGGAGACCAGCCGCGCTGGTCTCCCCGACCGTGTGTGATGACTTACTTAGGGGTGGACGGCGACTCGACCTTGATCTTGCCGCTGATGATGTCCGCCTTGATGGCGTCGAGCTCCTTCTGCAGACCGGGGTCCACCTTCGACTCGAACTTGTGGAACGGAGCCATGCTCACGCCACCGTTCTCGAGCGTTCCGATGAAGGGCGCATTGTCGAACTTGCCTGCGGCGGCCTTCGTGACGACGTCCTCGACGTCGACGCCCACGCTCTTCATGATCGAGGTGAAGTACAGGTCGTCGTACTTCGGGAAGGTCTCGTACACGTCGGCGTCGCAGCCGATGAGGGCGATGTCCTTGCCCGAGCTCACGATGGCAGCGCCCGCGCTCTGGAAGATCGGTCCACCGACCGGCAGGATGACATCCGCGTTCGCGTCGATGAGCGTCTGAGCCGCCTTCTCCGCGTCGATGCCGGCGTCGAAGCCACCGGTGAACGAGCCGTTCTGCGCCTTCACGTCCCAGCCCTTGACCTGAACGTTCTTGCCCTTCTGGGTGTTGTAGTACGCGGCGCCGTCGGCGTAGCCATCCATGAAGATGGTGACGGGCGGGATCTGCATGCCACCGAAGGTGCCGATGACGCCGGTCTTGCTGTAGCTGGCCGCCGCGTAGCCGACGAGGAACGCCGCCTGTGCGGTGTCAGACAGGATCGGCTTCACGTTCGGGAGGGTGAGCGGCGACTGGTCGTCGTTCGAGACGCCGGAGTCGATGAGCGCGAAGTTGACCTTCGGGTTGGCCTTGGCCGCGTCGCGAGTGGCGTTCGCCAGGTTGAATCCGACGGTGACGATCAGGTTGCAGCCCTGGTCGATCATCTGGGTGATGTTGGGCACATAGTCGTTGTCACCGGTGGACTGGACGTGCACCTCCTTGATGTTCAGCTTCTTCTGCGCCGCCTGCAGTCCCTCGAGACCGAGCTGGTTGAATGACTTGTCGTCGAAGCCGCCCGCGTCGGAGACCATGCAGGCCTTGAAGTTTGAAGCCTTGGCGCCGCTGTCGGCGGACTTGGTTGGTGCTGATGCACAGCCGGCAAGCATCGTTGCGATGCCGACGATGGCAAGGCCGCCCATGATGCGGCCGCGAGAGGTGATTCTCAAGGTGTCCTCCAGGATGGTGCCCAGCAGGAACGCTGGGACTTGGTTCCGTACACGTTACCCAATGTTACGAGCGCCGAACGACTCCACTTTCACGGCGCAACCCAAGCGTTATACAGCCGCGACTACGGCGAAATGTTCAGGAAATGTGCTGCTACTTCGGCGTGCTCGGCGAGGTCACCACGAGCGCCCCCGACTCGATGTCTGTCTGCAGTCCCTTGACTTCCGAAGCCAGCTGTGCACTGACCTTCGAAGCCAGGTCGTGGAAGTCCGCAATTCCGACTCCGCCATTCTTCAGCGTGCCGACGTACGGGGTGTTGCTGAACGTCTTGTCCTTGCTTGATTTCGCGATCGACGCCACCGCCTCGCGCGTGTTCTTGAGCACGGAGGTGAGCAGGATGCCGCGATACTTCGCGGGCAGCGTGTCGTAACCGTCATTGTCGACCCAGATCAACGATCCGTGACCCGCGGCGAGGATCGCGGCGGCCGCACCCTCGCCCACCTGCCCGGCGACAGGGAGGATGACGTCCGCGCCCTGTTCGAGCAGCGCGTTCGCGGAGTTGACGCCCTTGGCGGTGTCCTCGAAGTCACCCGTGAACGACCCGTCCTGTGTTGCCTTGGACCAGCCGAGGGTCTCGACCTTCGTGCCGTGCACCTCGTTGTACTTGGCGACACCGTCGGCGAAGCCGTCCATGAACAGCGTCACCGGTGGCTGGTTGCCACCGCCGAACGTTCCGACCTTTCCGGTCCTGCTCACCCCGGCCGCCAGATAGCCGGCAAGGTACGCCGCCTGAGCGGTGTCGAAGATGATCGGCTTCACGTTCGGAGCGTCCACCGTCTCGTCGACGAGTGCGAAATCGGTCTTCGGATTGGCCTTCGCCGCCTTCTCGGTCGCGGGCGCGAGTTCATAGCCCACGGTGAGTACGAAACCGCAGCCACTCTCCACCGCCTGCTCGACGTTGGGAGCGAGGTCGGTCTCGCCGGTCGAGACGAGCACCTTGGCCGAGATCGAATACTTCTTCTCGGCATCCTGCAGCCCCGCCCAGCTCGACTCGTTGAAGGAGCGGTCATGCAGTCCCCCCGAGTTCGTCACCATGCGCGCGCAGAAGGTTGACGCGCTGGAACCCGGCGCCTCTGCGGGAGCGGAGGCGCAACCCGAGAGGGCGAGCAGCGTGACGCCGATGAGGGCGATGGGGCGCAGTGCTGAAAACGAAGCCATACTGCGAACTTAAGCGAGCGGAGCGGCCTCGCGCCCGCTGGAATGCCCCCGCCCGCCGTCTCGAGCCGATTCGTTACCGCTTCGTGACCTCGGTGCCGAGCGCTCGAGATCAGAGGATGTCGCTGCGACCCGAGAGCTTGAGTGCGTCGACGACCGACTTGACCCGCTGCGCGTTCGCCGTCGTCGTGACGAGCAGCGCATCCGGAGTGTCGACCACGACGATGTCGTCAACGCCGATGAGCGAGATCAGGCGACCGCTCTGGCTGATCACCACACCGCTCGACGCGTCGGCGAGCACTCGCGCGTTCTCGCCCAGAATGGCGAGGTCGGACTTGCGGCCGTGAGAGTGCAGCTTGGCGATCGAGGCGAAGTCGCCCACGTCATCCCAGTCGAAGTCTCCCGGCACGACGGCCAGGCGACCGGCCGCCGCTGCGGGCTCGGCCACCGTGTAATCGATGGCGATCTTCTTCAGCCGCGGCCACACCCTATCGACGACGGCGCCGCGCGCAGGGGTGTCCCAGGCCTCGGCGAGTTCGGTGAGGCCCTCCAGCAACTCCGGTTCGGATTCGCCGAGCTGGTTCAGCAGAACGTCGGCGCGGGAGATGAACATGCTGGCGTTCCACAGGTAGTTGCCATCCGCGAGGTACCGCTCGGCGGTGGCGAGTACCGGCTTCTCGACGAAGGAGTCCGCGTGCACCGCACCGGGAGCGCCCGGGATCTCTAGCCGCCCACCGCAGTGGATGTAACCGAAGCCGATCGCGGGTTCCGTGGGCGTGATGCCGATCGTGGCGATGTAGCCGGCATCCGCCACCGCCACCGCCTGGGTGACCGCTCGCTTGAAACCGCGGATGTCGGTGATCACGTGGTCGGCCGCAAACGAGCCGATGATCACGTCGGGCTCGCGGTGCCGCAGGATAGCCGCGGCCAGTCCGATCGCCGCTGACGAGTCCTTGGGCTCGCTCTCGAGCACGACATTCAGGTCGGCGAGGCCCGGAATCTGCGCCTCGACCGCCGCCCGATGGGCGCGGCCTGTCACGACCATGATGCGGTGGGCTCCGGAGAGCGGCACGAGCCTGTCCCAGGTGCCGCGCAGGAGCGTCGTGCCCGAGCCGGTGAGGTCATGCAGGAACTTGGGCGCATCCGCCCTCGACAGGGGCCAGAGCCTCGAGCCGATCCCGCCCGCCGGAATGATGCTGTAGAACCGATCGAGCCCGTCGGCGCGGGCCGTCGCATCCGTGACTTCTGACATGCGACCACTGTAGACGCCGCACCCAGCACCGCCCCCTCGATCGTCGAACGTGCCCGTTCGGCGAAGAGGGCGGAGACGGCGGAGACGGCGGAGAGAGGTAAAACACGCAGAAGTTAAGAAAAGTATCTTGATATCGAGCTATTTCACGCGCCGGTGGGCAGGATGCCTGCAAACCCGGGAATAGACTGGATCGAGTTCGTTCAGAACTGCCACATGCCCCACTGCCGGGGCTGAACCACCGCAAGGAGGGTTGCTCGTGCCAGACGTATCGGCGGGGGCCCTGGTCTCACCGCCAGAACCAAAGAAGTATCCACTTCCCAAGATTCGCCCCCCGCGTCCACTGCGCGGCACGCTCTATCGGGGCAGAGAAGGAATGTGGTCGTGGGTGCTTCATCGCATCACCGGCGTCGGCATCTTCTTCTTCCTCCTGGTGCACATCCTCGACACCTCGCTGGTTCGAGTGAGCCCCGGCGCCTATAACGCGGTCATCGGCACCTACAAGACCGTGATCATGGGACTCGGCGAGACGGTACTGGTCGCCGCGATCGGGTTCCATGCGCTGAACGGTCTGCGCATCATCCTGATCGACTTCTGGAGCGTCGGCACCCGGCACCAGAAGCTCATGTTCTGGATCGTCATCGTGCTCTGGGTCCTCCTGCTGGTGGGCTTCGTGCCTCGCCAACTGATCAACGTGTTTAGCGAGTAGCCATGACCGTCACCATCGAAACTCCCCGCTCGCCGCGCCCGGTGCGCAACAGCAGCCGCTTCAACGTGGAGAAGTGGGGCTGGGTCTACATGCGCGCGAGCGGCGTGGTGCTCGTCGTGCTCATCTTCGGCCACCTCTTCGTCAACCTCTTCCTGGGCATCGGTGTCAAGGCGATCGACTTCGCCTTCGTCGGCGGCAAGTGGTCGTCGCCGTTCTGGCAGATCTGGGACACCCTCCTCCTCTGGCTCGCGCTCATCCACGGCGCCAACGGCATGCGCACGATCGTCAACGACTACGCGCACAACCGGCTGCTCAGCGTCATCTTCAAGGGGGCGCTCATCGCCGCCACCGTCGTTCTACTCATTCTGGGAACCCTCGTGATCTATACCTTTGACCCCTGCCCATCAGGCGCCGCCCTCGCGGACCTCCCGAGCTTCTGCCCGGCACCGTAATGGCAACACAGAAGGCAGACAGCGTGGAGTTCGAAGACGGCGACATCATCGACGGCGTGCACTATCACCGCCACGACATCGTGATCGTGGGCGCCGGTGGTGCCGGGATGCGCGCGGCGATCGAGGCGGGACCGAACGCGAACACCGCGGTCATCTCCAAGCTCTACCCCACCCGTTCGCACACGGGAGCCGCCCAGGGTGGCATGGCCGCCGCCCTCGGCAACGTCGAGGAAGACAACTGGGAGTGGCACACCTACGACACCGTCAAGGGTGGCGACTACCTCGTCGATCAGGATGCGGCGGAGATCCTCGCAAAAGAGGCGATCGACGCGATCATGGACCTCGAGAACATGGGGCTGCCGTTCAACCGCACGCCGGAGGGCCGCATCGACCAGCGCCGTTTCGGTGGACACACGCGTGACCACGGTAAGAGCGCTGTGCGCCGCGCTTGCTACGCCGCCGACCGCACGGGTCACATGATCCTGCAGACGCTGTACCAGAACTGCGTCAAGTTCGGCATCAACTTCTTCAACGAGTTCTACGTGCTCGACCTGTTGATGAACGAGGTCGATGGAGTCTCGCGCCCCGCGGGCGTCGTCGCCTACGAACTCGCGACCGGCGAGCTCCACGTCTTCCAGGGCAAGGCCGTCATCTTCGCCACCGGCGGATTCGGCAAGATCTTCAAGACGACCTCGAACGCCCACACCCTCACCGGTGACGGCGTCGGCATCATCTGGCGCAAGGGCCTGCCGCTCGAAGACATGGAATTCTTCCAGTTCCACCCGACCGGACTGGCCGGGCTCGGCATCCTGCTGTCGGAGGCCGCTCGCGGTGAGGGAGCGATCCTGCGAAACAGTGACGGCGAGCGCTTCATGGAGCGCTATGCGCCGACCATCAAGGACCTTGCCCCGCGCGACATCGTCGCCCGCTCGATGGCCACCGAGATCCGCGAGGGGCGAGGCGCTGGTCCATACAAGGACTACGTGTACCTCGACATCACCCACCTCGAGCCCGCGGTGATCGATGCAAAGCTGCCCGACATCACGGAGTTCGCTCGTACCTACCTCGGTGTCGAGCCGTACACCGAGCCGGTGCCCGTGCTGCCGACCGCGCACTACGCGATGGGTGGCATCCCCACCAACAACAACGCCGAGGTGCTGCGCAACAACACCGAGACCGTGCCGGGCCTCTACGCCGCCGGCGAGTGCGCCTGCGTGAGCGTGCACGGCTCGAACCGGCTGGGCACGAACTCGCTGCTCGACATCAACGTGTTCGGCAAGCGAGCGGGCAACAACGCGGTCGAGTACGTGAAGACCGCGGACTGGGTTCCGCTGCCCGCAGACCCGGCCGCAGACATCCGCTCGCTGCTGGCCGGAGTTCGCGAGGGCGACGGCACCGAGCGCATCGCCGTGCTGCGCAAGGAACTGCAGGATGCCATGGACCGCAACGCCCAGGTGTTCCGCACCGAGGAGAGCCTCACCGAGGTCGGCGAGCTCATCGAGACGCTGCGCGCGCGGTACAAGAACATCCAGGTGCAAGACAAGGGCAAGCGGTTCAACACCGACCTGCTCGAAGCGGTGGAGCTCGGCTTCCTGCTCGACCTCGCCGAGGTGCTCGTATACTCCGCTCGCAACCGCAAGGAGAGCCGCGGCGCACACATGCGCGAGGACTACCCGCTGCGCGACGACGTGAACCTCATGGTGCACACCATGGCCTACCTCACGGGAGACCCCGAGTCGGGGGCAGGGGACCACATCACGCTTGACTGGAAACCGGTGGTCGTCACCAACTACCAGCCGACCGAAAGAAAGTACTAATGAGCAACGCAGTCCTCGAGCAGAAGGGGCCGCGGGAGCACGCGGTCGTACCGACGTTCACCGCCACCCTGATCATCCGCCGCTTCGACCCGGATGTTGATGAAGAGCCCCGTTGGGTCGACTACGACGTCGAACTTCACGGCACCGATCGCGTGCTCGACGCACTGCACAAGATCAAGTGGGAGCAGGACGGCTCGCTCTCGTTCCGCCGCTCCTGCGCCCACGGCGTGTGCGGTTCAGACGCGATGCGCATCAATGGCCGCAATCGGCTGGCCTGCAAGACGCTCATCAAGGACCTCGACATCACAAAGCCCATCTACATCGAGGCACTCAAGGGCCTTCCGCTGGAGAAGGACCTCATCGTCGACATGGAGCCGTTCTTCGACAGCTTCCGGGCCATTCAGCCGTTCCTGCAGAACGCGAACAAGCCGAAGGATGGCAAGGAGCGCCTGCAGAGCCCCGCCGAGCGCGCTCGCTTCGACGACACCACCAAGTGCATCCTGTGCGCCGCGTGCACGTCGAGCTGCCCCGTGTTCTGGACCGACGGCCAGTACTTCGGTCCCGCCGCCATCGTGAACGCACACCGCTTCATCTTCGACTCGCGCGACGAGGCCGCAGAGGTGCGCCTCGACATCCTCAACGACACCGAGGGTGTGTGGCGCTGCCGCACGACCTTCAATTGCACGGATGCCTGCCCACGCGGCATCCAGGTGACGCAGGCGATCGCGGAGGTCAAGCAGGCGATCCTGCGCGGCGGCGCCTGAATTTAGCCTCACGCGGCGGCGCCTGAAGCTCGATCCACCCACGAAAACTGCCACATGATCACCTCGTGATGATCATGTGACAGTTTTTCGCTTGCCCGGCTGCTATTGCTGTTTAACTTGCCGACGCCACCTGGTGATTTGCGCGGCGAGAATCAGTACGGGCACGAGGAACGCGATAGTGAGAATGGTGCCTGTCCGCGAAAGCTGAGTGCCCTGCGGACTCGCGAAGCCGACCACGAGGCTGACGATCACAATGGTGACCGAAGCAAGCATTCCCAGCAGCGCAACCACTAGGGCGATCTTCGCGACCTGGGTCCTCCGTTGGGCCTTCATTACTGCGCCCAACATGTCGGCGGTGCTATCGGACTTCCGCCGTTCAGATAAATGGCACCGATGGAGCTGGCGTCACGGCACCAGCTCAGAATCCCGACCCCAACACCAAGCAGGCCCGATACAACACCGACGACTGCACCCGCCGGGAGGCCCACCCCAGTAAGGGCCGCGGCCGCAGCGTACGTCCCGCCACCGGCGGCAGCGATCGTCAGACCATTAACAAGGGCGTTTGTCGAGCATGAATTCAAAGCGAGCTGCGGACCAAACCAGTACATGCCGGTAAATGCGTTCGCGCCCCTGCATGCGCGCAGCACATATTGCGCGCGAGCTGAAGCCTCCTGTGAGAGTTGTTTACCGTCGCTGGTGGAACTGTTAGCGAGAATGCCACCAGAAATCACGAACGACGCCGCGTACTGGTCAATCGAGTACCCGCTCGCCCCGAGGCTGAGCGCGCGTTCGACGCTGAAGACGGGGACTGTTCGCTGCTCAGTCGCATTCAGAAGAGCGTTGAGATTCGCGGACGCTGCGGCCGCCGATTCGGGCGCTTGGTACGTCGCCGCGTTCGCTGGCGTCACAATGCCGAGTGTTAGCGCTGCTGCAGCCCAAGTCGGCGCTGAAGCGATTCGTGATTCGTCATCTTCACCATCTCCATCGATTTTGCTGAGCGGCGCGGAAGGTCGCGGCCGCCCTGCACAGAACGGTATACCTCGGGACGGGCGCGAAAGTAGTCCTCATTTTCGGGGACCGAGCAATATTCCATAATAGGCGCCCGTTTTCCACTTCGACGAGCCGCACCACCTTCCCTCGGGCATCCAGGCCACTAAGGCCACCGCAGAGGTCAAACAGGCGACCCTGCGCGGGAGCGCCTGAAATTGGTCTCACGCGGCCGCGCCTAACACCTTCGGCGCCCATCCGCCAGCACTCCTCGCGCCCGAGACGCCCGGTTAGGCTGAGGAAATGGCGGAAAAGACGGGGATCAAGGCCAGGATCGCGGCGCTGATCGCATGGGTTCAGGGCCTGAAACCTGTGCGTGTCTTCACGCTCTACACGGGCAAGCGGGGACCGCTGCTCGCCGGCGGGCTGTCGTACCAGTCGATCTTTGCCGTCTTCGCGGCACTGTGGGTGGGGTTCGCGGTCCTCGGTTTGGTGCTGCGATCGCACCCCGAGCTGCAGCGTGCCGTGTTCGACCTGATCGGCACCTACGTGCCCGGACTCTTCGACAGCACGGGCACCAAGGGCGCCATCGACCCGAGCGATCTCCTCGAGGCCCGCGCCCTCACCTGGACCGGAGCGATTGCGCTTCTCGGGCTGTTGTTCACCGCCCTCGGCTGGCTCGCGTCGTGCCGGGATGCCGTTCGGGTGATGTTCGAACTGCCCGGCGAGAAGCTGAACTTCGTTCTGCTGAAGCTCAAGGACCTCGGACTCGCCATCGGATTCGGCGTCGCGCTCATCGTCTCCGCGACGCTGTCTGTGTTCAGCACCCAGGCGCTCGGCGCGGGCTTCGACCTCCTCGGTATCGACCAGCACTCCCTCACTGCGGAGATCGTCGGTCGCGGCATCGGACTCATCCTCATGCTCATCCTCGACACGGCGGTGCTCGCCGCGCTGTTCCGCCTGCTGTCCGGCCTCGCCATCCCGCTCAGGCCGCTCCTCTTCGGCTCCTTCCTCGGTGCCGTCGGACTCGGCGTGCTCAAGGTGCTCGGCAGCTCGCTGCTCGGCGGCGCGAGCAGGAACCCGCTGCTCGCATCCTTCGCCGTCATCATCGGTCTGCTCATCTGGTTCAACCTGATCTGCCAGGTGATCCTGATGTCTGGGGCATGGATTGCGGTGAGCGTCGCCGACCGCGGCATCGAGCTCGACCCGGTCGCGGCGGCCGCGCGGCTCGAGCGGGAACGAGCGGATCTCGCCAAAGCCGAGGCGGAGGCAGCGGAGCGGGAGGCCGCGCGGAAGCGGCCCTGGTTTGTGAGGCTGTTCCGCCGGCATCCGGCCAAAGAAGACTCGACGCGGGCTGGCTCACCGCGTGGCGACTCAGCGTCGTGACGTGTACACGCGCAGGTTCTCGGGCATCGGAAACGGCAGCGAGTAGTTGACCTGCGGCAGGTCGATGGCGCCCCAGTCGTCCTGCTTCACCCGGATGCCGTCGGGCGAGACCTCGGTGAGCCGCACCCGCAGCCACTGGCCGTCATCCAGTCGCAGTTCGTAGGCATCGGCGAGATAGCCGATGCCGAGCGCTTCGAGCGTTGCTTCCGCCGTGAACCAGTCCACGACATCCGTTCGTCTGCGCCCCAGCAGGTCGATGACGACGAAACCCTCGGCCTCCGGCGCGATCCAGCCGAGCAGTTCGCCGTCGCGACCGCGGCGGTGCTCGATCCAGTCGCTCTCGGCCATGAGAGCCAGCCTAGGGTGCCTCTCGGCACGCCGCCGGACCGCTACGAGGGCGGCGGATGACGGGGGTGCTCCCTAGGATTGGGGCATGCCCACGCTGCGAATCGCCACCGTCAACACGAACGGCGTGCGCGCCGCCTACCGCAAGGGAATGGGCGACTGGCTCGACGCGCGCGGCGTGGACATTCTCGCGATCCAGGAGGTTCGAGCGGCCACCGAAGACCTCGAGAACCTGCTCGGCCCGGAGTGGGACATCCTGCACGACGCCGCCACTGCCAAGGGGCGTGCGGGGGTCGCCCTCGCGAGCCGCAACAAGGCGAGCATCCACCGTGTCACCTTCGGCGCCGACGACTTCGACAGCGCCGGCCGCTGGCTCGAGGCCGACTACGAGGTGGGCGACGCGCTCGTCACGGTTGTCAGCACCTACGTGCACTCCGGCGCGGTCGACACTCCGAAGCAGGTCGAGAAGTACAAGTTTCTCGACGCGATGACCGAGCGGCTGCCGGAACTGCGGGCGCACAACGAGCTGTCGCTCGTCGTCGGCGATCTGAACGTCGGTCACCGCACGCTCGACATCAAGAACTGGCGCGGCAACGTGAAGAACGCCGGGTTCCTTCCGGAGGAGCGCGCATACTTCGACCGTTTCTTCGGCGCGGAAGACGAAGAGGGCTACAACGACGGCGCGGGCCTCGGCTGGGTCGACGTCGGTCGCAAGTGGGCGGGCGAGGTGCCGGGGCCGTACACCTGGTGGAGCCAGCGCGGGCGTGCCTTCGACACCGATACCGGATGGCGACTCGACTACCACGTGGCCGCTCCCGCCCTCGCCGCGACCGTGCAGAACTACACGATCGATCGGGCGGAATCGCACGAGGCCCGCTGGTCGGATCACGCGCCGGTGGTTGTCGACTACCTCGTGTAGGTCGTAGGGATCTGGCGGATAACCGAGCCAGCTCCCGAACCGACTTCGCAGGCTCAGTCGGCGCTGGCGTCGCAGGACCGCTCCGCGCTCCCCCATAGCTCCAGCGCGCGTCGAGGCCCACCACGCCCCGCCGCTGCGCTCGTTCGCCGAGGGCCGGTTACGGCGTAACGACGAGCTACGGCGCATTGGTGTTTGGAAAGCTGGAAGAATTGCGGCATGAGTTCGAAACCGCGCCTGTTCTCGGGCATGCAGCCCTCCGCCAACTCGCTTCACGCGGGCAACTACATCGGCGCGCTCATGCAGTGGAAGGACTTGCAGGCGAACCACGACGCGATCTTCTGCATCGTCGACCTGCACGCGATCACCGTGCAGCAGGATCCCGAGCTGCTGCGCCAGAACACGCGGCGCACCGCCGCGCAATACATCGCCGCGGGAATCGACCCGACCGCCTCGACGCTGTTCGTGCAGTCGCACGTGGCCGCGCATCCGGAGCTCGCCTGGGTGCTGAACACCATCACCGGTTTCGGCGAAGCCAGCCGGATGACCCAGTTCAAAGACAAGTCGCAGAAGCAGGGCGCCGACTCCACCTCGGTCGGGCTGTTCGCTTACCCGGTGCTCATGGCCGCAGACATCCTGCTGTACGACGCCGAGGTCGTGCCTGTGGGCGACGACCAGCGCCAGCACGTCGAGCTCACGCGCGATCTGGCGGGCCGGTTCAATTCGCGCTATGGCGAGACGTTCGTGATTCCCGAGGCGATGATCCTCAAAGAGACCGCCCGCATCTATGACCTGCAGGAGCCGTCGAACAAGATGAGCAAGTCCGCCGCCTCGGAGTCGGGCATCGTGTGGCTGCTCGATGACCCGAAACTCACGCTCAAGAAGATCAAGTCGGCGGTGACGGATGACGACCGCGAGGTGCGCTTCGACCGCGCGAACAAACCGGGCGTCTCCAATCTCCTCACCATCTACTCGGTGATGGCGGGCAAGAGCATCGCCGAACTGGAGCGCGAGTACGACGGTCACGGCTACGGGGACCTCAAGAAGGACCTCGCCGAGGTGGTCGTCGACACGTTCTCGCCCATCCGCGCTCGCGTGCAGGAACTGCTCGACGATCCGGCCGAACTGGATCGCATGCTCGCGGGCAACGCCGATCGCGCGGCGGAGATCGCCGACGCGACCGTCGCGAAGGTGTACGACCGCATGGGCCTGCTGCCGCGCGTGAGGTGATGGGTGACCGGGGTGCCGCAGCAGCGTAGGCCGCAATCGACAGCGCGCCGCGGAAATCGGTTGCTGAGCGGCATTCAGGGCATACGATCGGAGTCGATTCACCCCAACGCTCTACCCGAGCTCACTTACCCTGACAGTACCCGCCGGCGTTATCCGAAAACGCAGGAGATTCCCGCCATGACGTCCGTAGTCGACACCCCAACGGTTTTTGCACGCGAAACTCCTGCACTTTCGGTGGTGCTCTTCGACCTCGATGACACGCTCTTCGCGCACCGCGCCGCCGTGACCACCGCCATCGGGAGCTACCGTGCCGCGCTCGGCGACTCCTACGCCCGCGAAGACGAGCACGCGGCCGCCCGTCGCTGGCACCAGCTCGAGGAGAAGCACTACCACCGCTATCTCACCGGCGAACTGAGCTACGCGGAGCAGCGGCGCGAACGCGCGCGCGGCTTCGCCGAGGAGTACGGACTACTGCTCGAAGACCACGAGGCCGACGCGTGGTTCGACGCCTACTTTCGCGAGTACGTCAAGGCATGGATGCTGCACGGCGACGCGCTCGGCTGCCTCAACACGCTCGCGGCAGCCGGCGTGCGGCTGGGCATCATCACCAACGGCGACCTCGCGTTCCAGACGAGCAAGATCGAACGGCTCGGCCTGGAACCCCTGTTCGAACACGTGATCACCTCGGGTGAACTCGGCTACGCCAAGCCGGATGCCCGCATCTTCGACGAGGCCTGTCGCCGCTTCGGGGTGGAACCGTCGCAGGCTGCGTATGTCGGGGACCGGCTGCGCACCGATGCCATCGGCGCCGCGGGGGCCGGCCTGATCGGCGTCTGGCTCGACCGGCATGGAAGCGCGACCATCACGGAGATCATGGCGGCGCGCGTGTCTGGCGTGCCGATCATCCGCACTCTCGAGGAGTTGTCGGCCGCCATCGGCGTGCGCGCCTGAGCCGGTCTGCTGAGTTGCTCGCCGACCTCGGCGTGCACGCCTCAGCGGGCCTCTCTCTGCATAACTCAGGCAATTCGGCTTATCGTTCCGCACTGCCAGCGTGAACCCGGGCCTCGGTGCACCCCGCGCAGATAAAGTGCCTGAATTGCGACGACGACGACCCGACCCGACGCGGGCGCGGCCATGGGCACGGTGCTCGACCTTCAGCGAGTCGCGCGATGGGCGCGCAGCGCGCCGCGGATGGCCGCCATGACGAGTTCAGGCTGAAACATCACCTGCCGATAGTTGAAGCGCAGAACGATGTAGCCGCGTGCGGCCAGCGCCGCGTCGCGATCGTAGTCACGCTTCTGGTCGCTGTCGGAGGCATGACCTGTGTGGCCATCCGTCTCAACCACCACGCACCCTTCGAGCACGAAGTCCACGGTGCCGATGCCGGGAAAGTGAACCTGCGGAATGCAGCGCACTCCGGCGTCGAGGCAGAGCAGTCGCACGATCGTCTCGATGCCGGACATGCATCGAGCATCGATCTCGTCGCGCAACGCCGCGAATCGCGCAGGGAGCGCCGCGAAGATACGGTCGAGATCGGCGCGCGAGATCAAGCGCTGGTGTAGCGCGCTGTCAAGGGCCGCGACGGCGATCATGCGCGGCTGACACCGGATGATCTGGGCCAGCGAGTCGATGCGACCGACGCTGTGAAGGCGGGCCGCATCGGCATCGATGAGCGGCGACCAATGGAGCTCGCAGCCGTCGCGATTGTCGGGGGTGAGCCGGACGAACCGGTCGCGAGGACTGCGCATCCTCGAGGCCTCGCGCAGCATCGACACATGAGTGAACAGCTGGTCGGGTACCCAAATGTCATGCAGGGCGGCGGCAGAGACGCACGCGACCACGCCTCCGATTCGCACAGCTTCCAGGATCGAGCGCTCGGTGCCGGGCAGCGCATAGCGATCACGCCTCACTCGCAGAAGCTCGCCCGACCGAACGACCGCCGTGAGGTCGGCGGGCGACATCCCGCGACGCAGCAACTGTCGTCGAGTTGCGATTCGGGCGTGCATCGGGAAGGCGTGGTTCGCGTCCATCGAACGAGTGTGGAGGCCGGCGCGCACCCTGCTGCGGGCATCTCGGAGATCTGTGGAGACATCCGCACGCGTGCTGCTTGTGCATAACTCCTGCACGCGCCGGGAAGCGCGGCGAGGTCGAACCGGCGTGCCTCGCGTGCGTCGCGTGCCGCAGGCGGCATCCGCGGCGTAACTCCTGCAGTTCGTGCGGGGGCGGCGCCGCAGGCGCGTGGATGCGGGGCGTTCCACGCGTCATACGAGGTTCTGCCTGAATTACGCAGCGGGGCGGGAGGGGTGCCGGGGATGCGGAGCGGGAGAGGATGCGGGCGAGCGGGACGGGCTCATCTCGAATTGCCTGAGTTACGCAGAAGAGACGCGGAATACTGGCGGCCACGGCGCGTTGATACACTCGTAACGCAAGAACGTGCTCCGGGGTCGGTGAGAATCCGAACCGGCGGTGATAGTCCGCGACCCACTTCCTGACGCAAGCCAGGGTGTGGTTGAGCCGGTGAAATTCCGGCACCGACGGTTATGAGATCGCAAGATCTCTCAGTCCGGATGGAAGGAAGCACGCGCGGTGCCGTCGCCTCTGACGTCGGTTCCGCGGGTTTGTGCATGCCGCGCGGCGTGTATCGACCCCCCGGAGTTCGTCTCGACCAGGGACGGAGGAACCGGATGACCGACGCAGGCACGACTGCCAGCCTCGACGAAGCATCGCGACCTCGCATCGAGTCCGCAATGCGGTACGCGCTCAGCCTCGCCGCACGCGGACCGGTCTACGGGGTCAACCCGCAGGTCGGCTGCGTTATTCTCGCCACCGACGGCACCGTGCTCGCCGAGGGTTGGCACCGGGGCGCAGGCACCGCTCACGCCGAGGTCGACGCGCTCTCCAAACTCGCACCCGGCGCGGCACGAGGAGCCACCGCGGTCGTCACCCTCGAGCCCTGCAATCACACCGGACGCACCGGGCCCTGCAGCGAAGCGCTCATCGCGGCGGGCGTCGCCGAGGTCGCCTATGCCGTGAGCGACCCGAATCCACGGGCGAGCGGCGGCGCCGAACGCCTGCGCGCGGCCGGGGTCGAGGTCGCGGGCGGTGTGCTGGCCGAAGAGGTGTCGGAGGCGATGCATCCGTGGCTCGCCGCGACGAGGCTCGGCCGACCCTACGTGACTCTCAAGTGGGCATCGAGCCTGGATGGGCGAGTCGCCGCGTCGGACGGCACCAGCCAGTGGATCACCGGGCCTGAAGCGCGCCGCGACGTACACGCACGGCGCGCGGCGGCCGACGCCATCGTCGTCGGCACGGGCACCGTGATCGCCGACGACCCCTCCCTCACCGCTCGCGACGAAGCGGGCGAGCTGCTGCCGCACCAGCCGATCCCCGTCGTCATCGGCGAGCGCGAGTTGCCCCAGAACGCGCGGCTGTTCGACCACCCCGAACCGGTGGTCGTGACCGGAAGCCGGGATCTGCGCGCGGTTCTCGAGCGGCTGTTCGCTCGCGACATCCGTCACGTCTTCGTCGAGGGCGGGCCGACGCTGGCCAGTGCGTTCGTGACCGCGGAGCTCGTCGACGAGTACCTCGTGTACCTCGCGCCCGCCCTGCTCGGCGGCGACCGCACGGCGATCACGGATGTCGGGGTCGCCACGATCGCCGACGCCAGACGCCTGACGATTCAGTCCCTCGATCGCATCGGCGAGGACGTGCTGATCGTCGCACGGCCGGCAGCCCGAGATGCCAGCAGCAACCCGCAAGAGGAGAGGTAACCATGTTCACCGGAATCATCGAAGAACTCGGCGAGGTGGTCGACTGGCAGCTGTCGGGCGACGCGGCCCGCCTCACGGTGCACGCACCGCTCGCCGCCTCAGATGCGTCGCACGGCGATTCGATCTCGGTGAGCGGCGTCTGCCTCACTGTCGTCGACCAGGGGTCCGACTGGTTCACCGCGGATGTCATGGCCGAGACGATCGCCATGAGCACGCTCAAGAATCCCGTGCGCGGCGACCGCGTCAATCTGGAGCGCGCCGCAGCGCTCGGCTACCGCCTGGGCGGCCACATCGTGCAGGGTCACATCGACGGCACCAGCACCCTGCTCTCCCTCACCGAGGGCAGCGCGTGGCGGGTGCTTCGCTTCAGCCTCGCCGACGAGCTCGCCGGGCTCGTCGCCCGCAAGGGATCGATCGCGGTAGACGGTGTCTCGCTCACCGTGAGCGCCGTGAGCGAGCCGGATGCCGCATCCGCCTGGTTCGAGGTCTCGCTGATTCCCGAGACCCTCAGCGCCACGACGCTCGGCGGCGCTGCCGTGGGCGACGCCGTGAACATCGAGACGGACATCCTTGCGCGCCAGGTGGAGCGCATGCTCGCGATCCAGTCGGCCGAGCAGACACGGTCGCAGAGCGCCAACGAAAGGAGCGAGCAATGAGTCTCGCCAGCATCCCCGAGGCACTTGCCGAACTGCGCAAGGGCCGGCCCGTGATCGTCGTCGACAACGAGAGCCGCGAGAACGAGGGCGACGTGATCATCAGCGCGCAGCTCGCGAGTCAGGAGTGGATGGCGTGGATGGTGCGCCACACCTCCGGCTACATCTGCGCGCCGATGCCGCACCGGCTCGCCGACCGACTCGAGCTGCCCGTGATGGTCGCGAACAACGAGGACCCGCGCGGCACGAACTACACGATCTCGGTGGACGCCGCGGACCGTCTCAGCACCGGCATCAGTGCTGCCGATCGGGCGCACACCCTGCGCGTGCTCGCCGACCCCGAGTCCGTGCCGGCGAGCCTGCACCGTCCCGGTCACATCCTGCCGCTGCGCGCGGTGGACGGTGGCGTGCGCGAACGGGACGGCCACACCGAAGCTGCTGTCGATCTCATGAAGCTCGCGGGGCTCGTGCCCGTGGGAGCGATCTCGGAGATCGTCGAGGACGACGGCGAGATGATGCGGCTACCCGCGCTGATCAGGTTCGGTGAGCGCGAGGGCGTGCTCGTGATCACGATCGAGGCGCTCATCCAGTTTCTGAACGAGCGGCACGGGGATGCGGAGGTGCCGGCGGCGGTCGACATCCAGGAGACCTCGCGGGTGATCTTCGAGGTCGAGACGACGGTGCCGACCGTGCACGGCGAGTTCCGCTTCCGGGCCTACCGCGACCGGATGACCGGGGCCGACCACCTCGCCATCATCGCCGGGACGCCTGCAAATGGGGCGCTCATCCGGGTTCACTCCGAGTGCCTCACCGGTGAGGTTTTCGGTTCGCTCAAGTGCGAGTGCGGGCCCCAGCTGGACGCGGCACTCGACGAGATCCAGCGCGAGGGCGGCGTGGTGATCTACATGCGAGGCCACGAGGGCCGCGGCATCGGCCTCATCAACAAGCTCAGGGCGTACCAGCTGCAGGAGCGCGGCCTCGACACCATCGACGCGAACACCGCGCTCGGCTTCCCCGTCGACGGGCGCGACTACAGCGCCGCCGTCGCGATTCTCGAAGACTTGGGACTCTCCGAGGTGCGCGTCATCACGAACAACCCCGAGAAGCTGCGCCAGCTGCGCGACCGCGGCATCACGGTGACCGAGCAGGTGCCGCTCGTCGTCGGCGTCGGAACGCTCAACGAGCGCTACCTCGAGGCCAAGCGAGACCGGATGGGACACCTCCTCCCCGACGACGTGACGCTCGACGAGGCGGTCACCGCCGGTCGCGCGGCGCTCGTCGGAGACAGCTACGAACAAACCAGAAGAGAGCAGGAGCTATGAGCGGCGAAGGCGCACCGAAGACCAGCACGGACGGCACGGGACTGAAGGTCACGATCGTGGCCGGTACCTGGCACGAGCGCATCGGCGAGGGACTGCTCGCCGGCGCGAAGCGGGTGCTCGATGCGTCGGGCGCCGAGGTCACGGTGCTGCGCGTTCCCGGCAGCTTCGAGCTGCCGGTCGTGAGCAAGGCCGCGCTCGAGAACGGTGCGGATGCGGTGGTCGCCCTCGGTGTGATCATCCGAGGCGGCACCCCCCACTTCGACTTCGTCTCCAATGCCGCGACCGACGGACTCGTGCGCGTCGCTCTCGACACGGGCAAGCCGGTCGGATTCGGCGTGCTCACGCTCGACGACGAACAGCAGGGACTCGACCGCGCGGGCCTGCCAGACTCGAAGGAAGACAAGGGCGCCGAGGCCGCGGAGGCGGCACTCGCGACGGCCCGCATCCTTCACTCCCTGCGCGCATAGGGCGCGAGGCGGTGGCCGCACGGCGTTCCGGCCTCGATACGCTCGTTCCTCGCTACTCGACCCGCCAGGCTACGCCGGTCGAGTAGCGCGCGAGGTACGAGCACGCGTATCGAGCGCCGTACTGAGCCTGTCGAAGTGACCACCAGCGCGTCACTCCGCGAAGCGGTAGTACTCGATGCCGAGGTCGTGGAAGTCCGGGCCATCCTCACGCCCGACGTGGTCGACCACGAACTCGCCGTGCACGGGAACGGCCTCGACCTCCGAGGTGCGCCCCTCGTGAAGCGCGAGATACTGCGCCTCGGTGAGGTCGGTGGGGCCCTCGAGAGCCGCCGCGAAGTTGATGCGCGAGGCGGCTTCCTTCCAGTTCTGTCCCACCCGCATGGGCAGCGCCTCCGCCGCATCGCCGCTGCCATACCCGAGCGCGAGCCACTCCTGACCCGCGATGTCGAGGTCGTCATCCGCAGCCTGACGCAGCCCCGAGGCGATCCAGGCCGGCAGCGCCGCCGTGTAGAGGTTGCCGAGGTCCCGCATGGCCTCCGAGCCGAGTCCGAGCTTGCCGTCGACGAGCGACGTCCACACCTCGGTCTTGCGCAGGTACTGGCGCAGCGCCTTCGACAGCGGGAAGACATCCTCGGTGTCCTCGCCCACGGTGACGCCGTGGCCGCGGAAGGGTGAGGGCGCCATGAGCTCTGCGAGGAGCGCGTCGGCATCGATGCCTGCCTCCTCGCAGTAGCCGCGCAACTGTTCTCGCCCTGCGTCGTCGGCGGCGAGTGCGAACAGGTACGACATCACCCAGCCGGTGGCGGGCATCCGGTGGTACGGGCGGTGCAGGAAGGCGAAGTCGACGTCGC
>DATNBR010000061.1:0-30840 GCA_035571875.1 Lacisediminihabitans sp.
CCCGCGGGCCGCACGACGGCGCCCTCGTGGCTGTTGAGCGCCGTGACCGGCTTGTGAAAGTAGGTAGGCGCGGAGGGGAGCTTCGTCATGAACTCCTCAGTGCGACTCGCATAGTTCAGGTGCACGGCGATGATCTTGCTCGGCACGCTCGGCGGAAGGTGAACGGCCTCAGCTGTCGCGACCTCACGGCCATCGGCGGCCACGAGCGTGTCGTCGTGCCGGATGACCTCGGTGGCGACGCCGTCGAGCAGAATGCGTCGGTACTCAGTCACGCGAAAGGACCAGGTCTTTCGGCGCGGGGAATCCGCCAGCCGGCCTAGGGAACCACACGTGCACCTGGCCCGTCCCGACAGAATTCTCGTAGTCGCTGTACTGGATTCCGGGCGCGGTGCAGGCCTCTTCGCCGATCGCTCCGGCGGTGAGCAGCCAGTGACCGAACATCGCCTCGGGGCGCACCTTGTGGAATGCGGGCATCGTCTCGAGCACCTTCGCATGGTCGCCGGCCTTGAACCAGTCGAGCCGCTCGTAGTCGGCCGCGAGTGCCTCCTTCGAGAAGATGTGGCTGGGATCGGCCATCTCGTGCTTGCGCAGGTCTCGCAGTTTGTAGAAGGTGTGCGAAAGCGCACCGGACGCCAGGATGATGACCCTGCGATCGCTCGCCGCGATCGCTTCGCCGATGGCGCGGCCGGCCCGGAGGAAGTCCTCGTCGGTCGCGGTCTGGCACACGCTGACGCTCACCCACTTCTTGTCGGGTAGCCCCTCGCCGAGGTACTTCCAGAGGTTGATGGTGGCGTACATCACGGGCAGGTCGGGGTCGTCGATCGGCGTGATCCAGGTGCCGTTCTTCTCGGCGGCCGCCTCCATCGACCGGGCGAGCTCCGGGTCGCCCTGGTAGTCGTACGGCACCCCGTGCATGCCGCGGGGCAACTCCTCCGAGGTGAAGAGACCGTGACGGCGAGCCTGTGCCGCCACAACGAACTCCACCGTCGTGGCCCAGTGGCTGTCCATGACGATGACCGTGTCGTAGTCCTCGGTCTCGAAGACGTCTTTGCGCAATTTCTCCAGCGCAGAGACGAGGGTCGAGTCCTTGCCTTCGTTGAGCTCCATGCGCTCTTCCTTCGGCAGCATGATCGTGGGAACGTGGGCGATGAGACCCACCCCGACTACTTCACCCATATCTCTATTCCTTCCATCCGTGCGGAGCCACGACCGTGTTCTTCACGTCCGCGTAGAAGTCGAATGACCAGGTGCCGCCCTCGCGACCGATTCCCGATTTCTTGGAACCGCCGAAGGGGGCGCGAAGGTCTCGCACAAAGAAGCAGTTGACCCAGATCGTGCCGGCGACGAGGCGCGCGGTGACCGCGTCCGCGTGCGCCCTGTCCCCCGCGACCACGATCGCGGCCAGCCCGAAATCTGTGCCGTTCGCAAGCGAGACGACCTCGTCATCCGTGGAGAAGGTCTGCATGGTCAGGACCGGACCGAAGACCTCCTGGGTGACGATCTCGCTGCCCGGCGTCGGCTGGTTCACGAGCGTCGGTCGGAAATAGAGGCCGCCCAGCTCGGCATTCGGAACGCCGCCCCAGACGATGTCGGCGCCCTCGGCCGCGGCCCGGTCGACGAATCCCTTGACGCGGTCGAAATGTGTCTGGTGCACCTGGGGGCCGATGTCGGTGTCGAGATCTCGCGGGTCACCCTGCTTGAGCGCCGCCGCTTTGGCTCGGAAGACCTCGGCAAAGGCATCCGCAATGCTTTCGTGCACGAGGATGCGGGTGCCCGAGAGACAGACCTGGCCGGCATTGTCGTACTGGTCGATCGCCAGGTCGGCGGCCAGTTCGAGGTCCGCGTCCGCGAGAACGATGAACGGACTCTTGCCACCGAGTTCGAAGCTGCACGGGGTCAGGTTCTCCGCTGCCGCCTTCGCGATCGTCTTCGCCGTCGGCACCGATCCCGTGAAAGAGATGCGACGCAGACCGGGATGCGCGACGAGAGCCGCACCGGCCTCCGCGCCGTAGCCCTGCACGACGTTGAAGGCGCCGTCGGGAAGACCCGCCTCGCGCGTGATGTCGGCGAAGAGCGAAGCGGTGAGGGGCGTCCACTCGGCTGGCTTCAAGACGACCGTGTCGCCCGCCGCGAGGGCCGGCGCGATCTTCCAGGTGGCGAGCATGAGTGGCGCGTTCCATGGTGTGATGAGCGCCGCGACGCCCGACGGATCCCACGAGACGTGATTCGTGTGACCGCGCGTCTCGAAGTCTGGATGACCGAGGTGGTTGACCAGCCAGTCAGCGAAGAAGCGGAAGTTGTGCGCGACGCGGGGCATCACTCCGCGGAGGTGGCTGCGTAGTAGAGCACCGTTGTCCATGGTTTCGACGATGGACAGTTGCTCGATCCGCTCCTCGACGAGGTCCGCGATGCGGTTCATGACCGCTGCGCGCTCGAGAGGCGGCGTGGTGCCCCAGACGGGAAAGGCGGCGTTTGCGGCGGCGACAGCCAGATCGACCTCGCGCGCCGTCCCGCGCGCGATGTCGCCGAGGAAGGTGCCGTCGATGGGCGAACTGTTGCGGAAGGTGGCATCGGACGCTACGCGCTGACCGCCGATGAAGTGTCGGGTGTCGACGCTCACGCCTGCGACGTCGATACTGGTCATGTGCACCGCTTTCCGTCTCGAATGGCTCGTCATTAAATCATTCGGATGCTAATGAGTTACCCTAACCGATAGGCAGATGCTCTACAACTTTCTGCCGGAGTTTCGCGAGCACGCGCAGACCAGTTCCGGAGCCAGAATGACCCAGCCGTACCGCCCGAGGATCGCCATCGTGGGCAGGTTCGCCGCGAAGACCTCCGCGCTGCGATACCGGGCAGTGGTCAACGCGCGCGCCTTGCTCGATGCGGTCTGGGCGGCCGGCGGTGACCCGTTCACGCTGCTCCCGGTGGCGAACGTCGACTGGGCGGATCGACTGGGCGGGTTTGATGGACTGCTGCTGCCGGGCGGCGGCGACATCGATCCCGCGCGGTACGGTGCGCAGCAGCGCGCCCAGAACGTGTACGACGTGGATGCGCTTCAGGATGAGGCCGACCTCCGCTCGGCGGACTATGCACTCGAGAGCGGGATGGCGGTGTTGGCGATCTGCCGTGGACTCCACGTCGTGAACGTGCTGCGGGGCGGAACCCTGGTTCAGGACCTCCCATCGGCGCACCGAGACCTCGTGCACGAGGTGAGGTTCGAGCGCGAGAGTGCGCGATTCGGATTCACGACCGACAGCATCCGCGTGTCCTGCTATCACCACCAGGCACTCGATCGCATCGGTCAGGGCATTGAGGTCGTCGCGCGTTCCACCGACGGTGTCGCGGAGGCCGCATCGATCGATGCCGCAGGATGGGCTGTCGGCGTGCAGTGGCATCCCGAGGACACCGCGACGGAGGACACGCAACAGGCCGCGCTGTTCGCCGAGTTCATCGCGCAGGCCCAGCGCGCGCGGTAGGCCCGCGCTCCCGGCGCCTACCTTTCGACGTTTGCTGTGACGAGGCGCAGCAGTTCGGCGAATTCGCCGCGCTTGCCGCTGGGGACGGGGCTTGCGACGTGTTGCTCCTGCTCGTTGAAGGCGGGAAAGAGAGTCGTCATGAGTTCGCGGCCCGCGGCGGTCATGCGCACGAGCACGAGGCGACCGTCTGCCTCGCTCTTCTCCCTGGCGACCCAGCCGCGCCCCTCTAGCGTCGAGAGCACGCCGGTGAGCGTCGCCTTGGAGAATCCGCCCTCGAGTGCGATCTGGCGGGTCTCGATCGGCTCCCAGATCCAGGTGACCCAGAGCACGACGAACGCCGTCCAGGAGAGGTCGTTCTTCGCCAGCACAGTGCGCTCCAGATGGTTTCGCACGGCGTTCGCGGCACGGAACAGGTTGGATGCGACCGCCATCGACGTGTAGTCGATCGGGAGCTTGCCGAGCCGCTTCTCGACCTCCCGCTCCGTCTCCGCGAGGGTGTGGGGTCCTGGCATGAGCTCTCCTAGATTACGGTCGGTCGCAACTCTAGTTCAGTTGAAGAATGGGGATGGCAGCGAGCGCTCACGGTGTCGAAAGAATTCGATGCGAGGTGTAGATTGTTCGCACCCAAACAATATCCCCGGAGGATGAGTTGAGTTCAATGACGAACGTCACCCTTGCAGACCTGGACCTGTTCGAGGATGGCCAGCCATGGGCCGTCTTCGATGACCTGCGGGCCACCGCTCCCGTGCACTGGGACGAGGAGGAAGCACCGAACTCGGGGTTCTGGTCCCTCACGCGCTACCACGACATCGTCGGCGTGCTGCGAGACACCGAGACCTTCTCCAGCGAGCGTGGCGGGGTGAGCACGGAGGAGCTCGATGCCGAGCAGCTCGAGGCACGCAAGTCCATGCTCGAGACGGATGGCGTTCGGCACCGCGCGCTCCGCCGCCTGATGCAGGGCGAGTTCACGCCCAAGGCCGTCGCCGGCTACGAGACCTTCCTGCGCGGGCTCACGGCGAGCACGCTCGACGCCGCGTTCGCCAAGAGGGAATTCGACTTCGTGGCGGAAGTCGCAGCCGACTTCCCCATCCGTGTCCTGGCCAGGATGCTCGATGTTCCGGATGCCGACATCTACAAGCTCATCGACTGGGGCAACCGGATGATCGGTAACACCGACCCAGAGCACGCCGATGTGCTCGCGAACTCCGAGGAGAGCGAGAAGTACCGGCTGCTGCCCTTCCGCTCCCCCGCGGCGCAGGAAGTGTTCGACTACGGTCACGAGCTCGAGCGTGAGCGCATCGGCAAGGGTGGCACCGATCTCGTCTCGAGGCTCATCAATCAGGAACCGATGGATGGCGTCGCTCTCTCGGAGCGGGATTTCAACAGCTACTTCCTGCTGCTGGTGGTCGCCGGCAACGAGACCACTCGCCACACGATTACTCACTCGATGAACTACCTCATGCAGAACCCCGACCAGTTGGCGCTCCTGCAGGAGCGTCCGGAGCTCATTCCCTGGGCCGTCGAGGAGCTCCTTCGCCTCGCGAGCCCGGTGTATCACTTCAGGCGCACGGCGACGAAGGACACCGAGATCAGCGGCCAGGCGATCAGGGAGGGTGACAAGGTCGTCACCTGGTTCGCCGCGGGCAATCGTGACCCCGAGGTGTTCGCTGATCCATATCGCATGGACGTCACCCGCAACCCGAACGAGCACATGGCCTTCGGCCGCGGCGGACCGCACATGTGCATGGGTAACGCTCTCGCGAGGCTCGAGATCCGCATCATGTTCGAGACACTGCTGCCGAGGATATCCGGCATGCACCAGGTCGGCCCGCTCGACCACCTGCGCAGCAACTTCGTGAACGGAATCAAGCGATTCCCGGTGCGGGTCGAACTCGCGGGCTAGAGGCGGGCAATCCGTTCGAGATAGGCATCGAGCAGGGCCACGGTGCGAGCTGTCGCCGCGCCCTCCTCCGCGAGCGTGTGCGCGAGCAGCGCATCCGGGTCCTGTCCGTCGTCGTAGACCTGCTGCCATCCGCCCTCACGTAACCAGCCCTCGAGACCGCTGGGCGTGAGTTCGGGGTGGAACTGCAGGGCAAGGCTCCGACCGTAGCTGAAGGCCTGGGACGCCGCGGAGTTGCGCGCGAGTTCGATGGCACCGGCAGGTACGGTCCAGCTGTCGTAGTGAAACTGGAACCACGGGCCAGAAGGGATGAGCGACGTATCGTCACTGTGGATGGCGGACCAGCCGATCTCCGGCTTTCGCGCGCGCCCGACAGTACCGCCGAGTGCCCTGGCCATGAGTTGCCCGCCGAAGCAGATGCCGAGCACGGGAACGTCCCTCTGGATGGCGTCCTGCACCCAGGCGATCTCCGGCAGCAGCCAGCGGCCTATGCAGGCGTCGTCCCAGGCACCCCAGGGAGCGCCCATGGGCACGATGAGGTCGTACTCCCCCGGCTCGGGGAACTCGAAGGGCACGTTGGGTGTGCGGAAATTCGACTCGTCGACGATGAGGATCTCGTCGACGTCGAAGCCGCGGCTGCGAAGATGGTCGGAGACCGGACCCGTTGGGCTCACATGGTCATGCATCACGAACAGCGCTCGCATGGTTGTCCATCCTCCGTGGTCGGTCGCGCTGGCACATCGGCATTCCGCGCGATGTGGCTTAGTATCTCACTAATCGTTTCTACCCAAACGATCCACCGGCAAAGGAGCTGGATATACAGATGAGCACCGACGTAGCTGCTCTGCAGCACGAGCTTGAGGCCAAGGGCATCGATGTGCTCAGGCTGATTTTTCCGGATGTGCTGGGCATCACCCGCTCGAAGGATCTGCTGGTCAGCCAGTTCTCCCATTCCATCGCGAAGGGGGCGACCTTCTGTCAGGGGGTATGGATCACCACGACGCGTGGCGGCGTACTCGACGGCGACGCGATCATGTCGAGTGGACTCCCCGACCTCGTGGCCACGGTCGATCCTTCCACGCTCACGCTCATGCCCTGGGAACCCGGCGTCGCGTTGATCCTGGCAGACGCTCACAACCCCGATGGCTCTGAGAGTCAGGTCGCGCCACGTGCCGTGCTCAAGCGAGTGATAGCGCGCTATACGGAACTCGGCCTCACGCCGATCGTGGGACCGGAGCTCGAGTTCTACATCGCCGAACGCAGCGAGGACGGATGGCGCAGGGCGCTCGAACGCACGGGTCGCGTCTACACCACGGGCGCTTGGGTCGACCCGGAGGGGCTCTTCCTCAACCTGATGCGCCAGCTGGACAAGATGGACATCGGCGTGTTTGCGGGCAATCACGAGTTCAGCCCGTCCCAATACGAGATCAACCTCTGGCACAGCGAAGCGCTGCGCGCGGCCGACAGGACCTTCCTGTTCAAGACTGCCGTGAAGGACATCATCGCGCGATCGGGCAAGCTCGCGACCTTCGTCGGGCGACCCTGGAGTGACGAGGGCGGCAGCGGTTTCCACCTCCACTTCTCGGTCGTGGACGCCGCGGGCAAGAACCTGATGTGCACCGCCGACGGTGCGCTCTCCGACACGGCCAATCACCTCATCGCGGGGATTCTCCACAACGCACCCGCGCTCGTCTCCCTGACCAACCCGACGGTCAACGCCTACAAGCGGCTCGGCCCCGACACGCTCGCGCCCTATCGGGCGAACTGGGGGCACGACAATCGAAGCACGATGCTGCGCGTGCCGCCCGAGCGAGGCGAGGGCACCCGACTCGAGGTGCGCGTGGGAGATGGCACCGCAAATCCCTATCTGATCATCGCGTCGATCCTCGCTGCCGGACTCGACGGGCTGGCGAGGGAGCTGCCCGTGCCCCCGAGTGCCGATGGTTGGGCATACCAGAACGAGGCGGCCGCGGTGCTGCCCGAGTCACTCGCGGCGGCGCTGGACGCTCTGGACGCGGACACTGTGCTGCGTGACGCGCTGGGTGCGGCGTTCATCGATGTCTTCACGGTGCTCAAGCGCGATGAGGTCGAGCGCTACGAGGCCGAGGTCGATGATCCGACGACCAGGATCGTGACGCCGTGGGAGCTCGACGAATATCTCGAGGACTACTGATCACCGGTTCTCACACGGCGCGTGAGCGATCGACGATGAGCTCTCCCCCGTCGAAGGCCGTTCCGACCTCTCGGTAGTAGCCGCCGATGATCTCCTCGACTGGCAGGATCGAGTGCAACTCGTCCCAGGGCGAGTCGGCCAGCGAGAGCTCGGCGTCGCCGCTCCAGGACTGTCCCAGGTCGAGGTCGACGCCGCCCATCGACACCAGTTGGTCGAGGGAAAGTCCCTGATCCTTGCCGATGGAGGGCATGAAACGGCTGTGCAGCATCCGGTGTCCGTTGACGAAACCGTTCGTCTCCGATGGCTCACGAAGCGTGACGACAGCGGATGCCAGGCGATGGTCGTACGCGGCGAGAGACGCCCCGAGTTGCGCGCCGGCCTCGAGCCTCGGGGTCGCTTTGCCGCGGTTGAAGATGCGAGTGACGTGGATCGAGCCCAGCTTCTTCGGGTAGCCCTGGAACCATCCACGGCCGATCGCGAAGTCCTTCGTGACCCAGATGGCGACGCAGCGGCTGTAGACGGTGCCCTCGAAAGAGCAGCGCACGACGACGAAGGCTTCGAGGTATTGCGAGCGCACGGGATCGAGCAGTTCGAGCCCTCCCTCGCTGCACGACTGCCAGTCGGCCCAGATGAGCGCGACGGCGCCGGGGTCGTCCGGTGCGAGGTCGAGGTCTCCAGGAAGGATCGCGCGGATGTTGGCCGGGTCGGTCCTGTACTCGACGGTGAGGAGCGTGCCCGAGTAGTACCACGGCGGGCTGGGGACGAGCGAACTCGCCCCTCGCGGCGTCAGCGGCGGCAGAAAGCCCTTGAGTTCGGTCATACGGCCAGAGTGTAGCCCAGAACGCCAGGTAGTTCGTATCCAAATGAATCGTGGCCAATATCGGCGCGCCCCTTGACGACCGATGCCACCTTCGCCAAGGTATAGCTAACTCGTTCGGATACGGACGATTACTGCACCCATGAACTCAACGAGGAGTATCTCCATGGCGCTTACCGAAAAAACCGCCGATGAGTCCCGGACCTCCCTGCAGAAGGGTCGGCTCGGCACCATCGGAATCGTCTTCTTCGTCGTAGCGGCGGCGGCACCGCTGGTCGGCATGACCGGGGCCGTTCCCGTGGCCATCGTGGCGGGCAATGGTGCCGCCGCTCCCGGCGCTTACCTGGTCGTCGGCATCACACTGCTGCTGTTCAGCGTCGGCTATGCCGCAATGAGCCAACGCGTGACCAACGCGGGCGCGTTCTTCGCCTACATCGGGCGCGGGCTCGGCCGCAACTCCGGAATCGCCTCGGCATTCGTGTCGATTCTGGCCTACCTCGCCGTGCAACTGGCGATCTTCGGATTCTTTGGCGGCGTCATCTCCGAACAGCTCGGCATGCTGCCGTGGTGGGCATGGTCGCTCATCGCCTGGATCGTCGTCACCGTGCTCTCGCTCTTGCGGGTGGATGTCGGCGCGAAGGTCCTCGGGGTGCTCATGCTGCTCGAACTGACCTCGCTGGTCATCACCGCGATCGTCATTCTCGCGAGCGGCGGCCCGGACGGAATCGACTTCTGGGCCTCGTTCAACCCCGCCGCGATCCTCGCCGGCGGGCTGGCGGGCTCCGCCGGAATCGCCTTCGCCTTCGCCTTCGCCTCCTTCATCGGCTTCGAAGCGACCGCGATCTACGGCGAGGAGTCGAAGAACCCCAAGAAGGTCGTCCCACGCGCAACCTATCTGGCCGTCGCCGTCATCACCGTGCTCTTTGCCCTGACTGCGTTCGCCATGGTCACCGGCATGGGTGCGTCGCACGTCGTCGAAGAGACCGCGAAGCGCTCAGGCGAACTTGCCGACCCGGCCTCGGTGCTGTTCTCGCTCGCGAGCCAGTATGTCGGTCCGTGGATGGCGACGGTCATGAGCATCCTCGTGCTCTCGAGCCTGTTCGCGGGACTCCTGGCCTTCCAGAACGCCGCGAGCCGTTACCTCTTCGCCATGGGCCGCGGCGGCGTTCTTCCCGCCAGCCTCGGCACGGTCAACCGACGAGGAGCGCCGAGCAATGCCTCCATGGTCACCTCGGTGATCAGCGGGCTCGTGATCGTGGTCTTCGCGATCTTCCAGCTCGACCCGATCCTGAACCTGTTCTACTGGTTCAGCGGTCTTGCGGTCATCGCGATCGTGCTCATCGAGATCCTGGTCTGCGTCGCTGTGATCGCCTACTTCCGCACGAATCGGGGCGAGGAGAACGTCTTCCAGTCCATGATCGCCCCGGTGCTCGCGATCATCGGCCTCGTCCTCGGGGAATACCTGCTGATGTCTCGCTTCGGCCTGCTCGCCGGCACCGTGGTCGAGGGCGTGGATCCTTCGACCACTCCCTGGGGGCTCAATCCACTCGGTTGGGTGCTGATCCTGCTGCCGTTTGCGCTCCTGCTCGTCGGATTCTTGGTCTCCCGCGCGCGCCGCACGGTGAATCCGGAGTTCCTGCGAGACGTGCTCTCCTGACCGTCACACACGACAGTGGGCGTCTCCCTCATCGAGGGAGACGCCCACCGGCACGTGCGGCTGTGACTACTCGGTCTTCCAGACCGGGGCCTCGGCGTTGACGGCATCACCCACGCGGTGCACGCGCAGGTCATTAGTGGAACCGGAGATTCCGGGAGGAGAACCGGAGATCACGACGACCTTGTCACCCACCTCGGCGAGCTTGTTGCCGAGCAGCAGCTCATCGACCTGGTGGAACATCGCGTCGGTGTGCGTGACCCGGTCGACCAGGAAGGACTCGATTCCCCAGGTGAGCGACATGCGCCGGCGGATCGCCTGATCGGGCGTGAACGCCTTCATCGGGATCTTCACGCGAAGGCGTGACATTCGGCGAGCGGAGTCACCGCTCTCGGTGAATACGCAGACGTACTTCGCGTCGACGAAGTCGGCGACCTCGGCAGCGGCGAGCGTGAGGGCGCCGCCCTGGGTTCGCGGCTTCGTTCCGAGATCGGCGATGCGCTCGAGACCGTGGTCCTCCGTCGACTCGACGATCTTCGCCATCGTCTGCACGGTGATCACGGGATACTCGCCAACACTGGTCTCGCCGCTCAACATCACGGCGTCCGCGCCATCGAGCACGGCGTTGGCCACGTCAGAGGTCTCGGCTCTGGTCGGAACCGGGCTTGAAATCATCGATTCGAGCATCTGGGTCGCGACGATGACCGGCTTGGCCATGCGGCGCGCGAGCTCGACCGCGCGCTTCTGCACGATCGGCACCGCCTCGAGGGGAAGTTCGACGCCGAGGTCGCCGCGCGCCACCATGATCGCGTCGAAGGCGTCGATGATCTCCTCGAGGTGATCGACCGCCTGCGGCTTCTCGATCTTGGCGATGACCGGAATCCTGCGTCCCTCCTCGGCCATGATCTCGTGAACGCGGGTGACATCATCCGCATTGCGCACGAAGGAGAGCGCGATGAGGTCGGCGCCGAGACGAAGTCCCCAGCGCAGGTCGGCCTCATCCTTCTCGGACAGGGCAGGCACATTCACGGCGACACCGGGCAGGTTGATGCCCTTGTTGTTGGACACCGCGCCACCCACGACGACCTTGGTCGTCACCACGACGCCATCGGTCTCGACGACCTGCACCTTGACCTTGCCGTCGTCGATGAGAAGAAAGTCTCCGGGAGAGACGTCCTGGGGCAGGCCCTTGAACGTCGTGCCGGAGAGTTCCTTCGTGCCGACGACCTCTTCGATCGTGATCTTGAAGATATCGCCCACGGCCAGGTCGTAGGGGCCGGCCTCGAATTTGCCGAGGCGAATCTTCGGGCCCTGCAGGTCTACGAGCACGGCGACGGGCTTGTCAGCATCGTCTGCGGCCTTGCGCACGTTGGCGTAGACCTCCTCGTGCACCTCGTAGCTGCCGTGGCTCAGGTTCATGCGCGCGACATCAACGCCCGCGTCGATGATTGCCCTGATGTTTTCGTAGCTGGACGTGGCCGGGCCAAGCGTCGCGACGATTTTGGCTCGTCTCATAACTTCCTTCTGTGTGGGAACTGCAATGGTCGTGAGTGCGCGCTGCGCACGAGATCTAGAGCGCGATTGCCTTGTCGGTCGGCTTGACCGGGAACGGCAGGAGCGTTTCCCCCTCAAGATACCGATCAACCATAGACGCAGTCGCACGTCCCTCGGCGATTGCCCAAACGATGAGCGACTGCCCGCGGCCGGCGTCGCCCGCCACGAAGACGCCCGACTGGCTTGTCTGGTAGTCCGCTCCGCGCTCGATGGTGCCTGACACGAGTGGCACGTTGAGCTGCCCCTCCACCTCGGTGCTGTCGGTTCCGCTGAAGCCCAGCGCGAGCAGCACGAGGTCGGCAGGAATCTCCCGCTCCGTGCCGGCCTTCGGCACGCGGCGGCCGTCGAGATACTCGGTTTCGGCGACGCGGATCGCGCGGACTTCGCCCACCTCGTTCGCGAGGAACTCCACCGTCGAGGCAAGGTAGAGACGCTCCCCGCCCTCCTCGTGCGCGGACGACACCTCGAACAGCGTGGGCGTCATCGGCCAGGGCTGGTGCTCCGGCCGCTCGCTGGGAGGACGGATGCCGATGGCCAGGTTCGTGACCGACAGCGCGTTCTGCCTGTGCGCCGTTCCGATGCAGTCAGAACCCGTGTCCCCTCCTCCCAGAACCACGACGTGCTTGCCTTCCGCCGTGATCTGGTCGATCACGGTGTCGCCAGCGCCGACGCGGTTCTGCTCGGTGAGGTACTCCATGGCGAAATGCACACCGGGAAGGTCGCGGCCCGGGATCGGGAGGTCGCGCGGCTGGAGGGCGCCGGTCGCGATGACGACGGCGTCGTAGCGTGCACGCAGTTCGCTCCAGCTGATGTCCACGCCGATGTTCACGCCAGCCCTGAAGCGGGTGCCCTCGGCCTGCATCTGCCGCAACCGGTTCTCGATGGTCTTCTTCTCGAGCTTGAAGTCCGGGATGCCGTAGCGGAGAAGACCACCGATGCGATCATCGCGCTCGAAAACGGCAACGGTGTGGCCGGCGCGAGTGAGCTGCTGAGCGGCGGCGAGTCCGGCGGGGCCGGAGCCGACGACGGCAACGGTCTTGCCGGTCAGGCGCTCCGGCGGGTGTGGTTGCACCCAGTCGTTCGCCCAGGCCTCGTCGATGATCGACTGCTCGACGAGCTTGATCGTCACGGGCTCCTGATTGATCCCCAGAACACAGGCGGTCTCGCACGGGGCCGGGCACAGCCTGCCGGTGAACTCTGGGAAATTGTTGGTGGCGTGCAGTCGCTCGCTCGCCTCGCGCATCTCACCGCGGCGCACCAGGTCGTTCCACTCCGGGATCAGATTGCCGAGCGGGCAGCCCTGATGACAGAACGGTACTCCGCAGTCCATGCAGCGGCTGGCCTGCCTGCGAAGCGTCGCGGCGTCTCCCTCTTCATAGACCTCTTTCCAGTCCATGAGACGGATTGCGACGGGTCGCCTGGGCGGCAGTTCTCGCTTGCGGGTCTTGAGAAATCCCTTGGGGTCAGCCACCGGTCACCTCCATGATGCGCTCCCAGACGACTTCACCGTCGGGGTCCAGGCCTTCGTCGACCGCCGTTGCTCGTGTCTCGAGTACCGCTGCGTAGTCGCGCGGCAGCACCTTGACGAAGCGCGCCATTGTGGCGTCGAGGTCGTCGAGCATCCGTGCGGCGACGGTGGATCCTGTCTCCGCACGGTGCTTCGCGAGCAGGTCGACGATGATCTCGCGATCTGCTGCACCGACGGGCAGGAGCTCGAGCTCTCCCGCGGCAAGGGCATCGGCGTTGACGCGCTCGCGCCTGAGGTCGTAGACATACGCCGTTCCGCCGGACATGCCGGCGCCGAGGTTGCGACCTGTTCCGCCGAGGATCAGTGCGAGGCCACCGGTCATGTACTCGAGTGCGTGGTCGCCGACGCCCTCGACCACGGCGGTGGCACCGGAGTTCCGCACGAGGAACCGCTCGCCGACGATGCCGCGGATGAACATGCTTCCCTGGGTCGCACCATAACCGATCACGTTGCCAGCTATCACGTTGCGCTCCGCCGCGAACACGCTCCTTCGGTCCGGACGCAGCACGATCTGCCCACCGGAGAGTCCCTTACCCACATAGTCGTTGCTGTCGCCCTCGAGCCGCAGCGTGATGCCTGCGGGCAGGAAGGCGCCGAGCGATTGGCCAGCCGAGCCGGAGAGATTGATCTCGATCGTGCCACTCGGCAGGCCGTTCTCGCCGTAGCGCAGGGTGACCTCGTGGCCGAGCATGGTGCCGACGGCGCGCTCGGTGTTGCGGATAGGCAGCGTGATGGAAACGTGCTCGCCGCCCCGCAGCGCAGCATCGCTCAGACCGATGAGCTCGACGTCGAAGTGGCGCTCGAGTTCGTGGTCCTGCTGCCTGTGGTGGGCGCGCGGGGCGTCATCCGGGAAGTCCGGACCCTGCAGGATGGGCGAGAGGTCGAGGCCGTCGGCCTTCCAGTGCTCGATCGCGCCGTCGACGTCGAGCAGCTCGCTGCGACCGATGGCCTCCTCGAGAGTGTGGAAGCCGAGCTCTGCGAGGTACTCGCGCACCTCCTGGGCGAGGAATTCGAAGAAGTTCACGACGAATTCCGGCTTGCCGTTGAAACGGTCGCGCAGCTCTGGGTTCTGCGTGGCCACGCCGACCGGGCAGGTGTCGAGATGACACTTTCGCATCATGATGCAGCCGGACACGATGAGCGGCGCGGTGGCGAAACCGAACTCCTCGGCGCCCAGGAGCGCGGCGACGATCACGTCCCTGCCCGTCTTGAGCTGACCATCCGCCTGAACGACGACGCGATCGCGCATGCCATTCAGCATGAGCGTCTGCTGCGTCTCGGCCAGACCGAGCTCCCAAGGGGTGCCGGCGTGCTTGAGCGAGTTGAGCGGGCTTGCGCCGGTGCCGCCGTCGTGGCCCGAGACGAGCACGACATCCGCGAGGGCCTTGGTGACTCCCGCCGCGACGGCGCCGATGCCCGACTGGCTCACAAGCTTGACGTGCACGCGAGCGTCGGGGTTGGCGCGCTTGAGATCGAAGATGAGCTGCTTGAGGTCTTCGATCGAGTAGATGTCGTGGTGCGGGGGCGGGCTGATCAGCCCGACACCGGCGGTTGCGTGCCTCGTGCGAGCGATCCACGGGTACACCTTCGCGGGCGGCAACTGACCGCCCTCGCCCGGCTTCGCACCCTGCGCCATCTTGATCTGGATGTCACTGGCGTGCGTGAGGTACATGCTGGTCACGCCGAATCGCCCTGAGGCGACCTGCTTGATGGCGCTGCGGCGCTGCGGGTCGAGAAGACGATCCACATCTTCGCCGCCCTCCCCCGTGTTGCTCTTGGCACCGAGACTGTTCATGGCGATCGCGAGCGTCTGGTGCGCCTCAGCGCTGATCGAGCCGTAGCTCATCGCACCGGTGGAGAACCGCTTGACGATCGACGACACAGGCTCGACGGAGTCGATCGGCACGGGCGGGCGAACACCCTCGCGCAGCTTGAACAGACCACGGAGGGTCATCAGGTTGCTCGACTGCTCGTCGACGAGCTTCGTGTAGTCACGGAAGATGTCGTAACGGCGCGTGCGAGTCGAGTGCTGCAGGCGGAACACCGTATCCGGGTTGAAGAGGTGAGGTGGTCCGCCCCTGCGCCACTGGTACTCGCCGCCGGTGGCGAGTCGCTCATGCGCCGTCGTCGAAGCGTCATCCGGGTATGCACTGCGGTGTCGTGCGAGGTTCTCGGTCGCGACGACGTCGATCCCGACGCCGCCGAGCTTGCTCGTCGTGCCGGTGAAGTACCGATCCACGAACTCCTGGCCGAGACCGACGGCCTCGAAGGCCTGCGCGCCGGAGTACGACGAGACAACCGAGATGCCCATCTTCGACATGATCTTCAGAACGCCCTTGCCGAGCGCCTTGATCACGTTCGCCACGGCCGTCTCCGCACTGATGCCGGTGACGGTGCCGTTGCGCACGAGCTCCTCCGCGCTCTCCATGGCGAGATACGGGTTGATCGCGGACGCGCCATAGCCGACGAGCAGTGCGACATGGTGCACCTCGCGCACGTCACCTGCCTCGACGATGAGACCGACCTTGAGCCGGTTCTCGTTGCGGATGAGGTGGTGGTGCACCGCGGAGACCATGAGCAGCGACGGTACGGGAGCAAGGTCCTTGTTCGAGTCACGGTCGGACAGCACGATGTACTTCGCGCCGTGCTCAATGGCGTCGTCGACCTCGGCGCACATGGCATCGATGCGGTTCTCCATCGCCTGCGGACCCTCGTCGAAGCGATACAGGCCGCGGATGGTCGTGGTCGTCCTGCTCCCAGGTGAGGCATCGATGTGCTGGATCTTCGCCAGCTCGTCGTTGTCGATGACCGGGAAGTCGAGGATGATCTGGTACGCGTGTTCCGGGGTGGCCGCGAGCAGGTTCCGCTCCGGTCCGAGTCCGAGCTGCATCGAGGTGACGACGGACTCGCGGATGCTGTCGAGCGGCGGGTTCGTCACCTGCGCGAACTGCTGGGTGAAGTAGTCGAACAGCAGCCGCGGTCGCTCAGCGAGAACCGCGATGGGCGTGTCAGAGCCCATGGCGCCGATCGGCTCGGCGCCGTTCTGTGCCATCGGAGCGAGGAGGACCGACACCTCCTCCTCCGTATAGCCGAAGGTGCGCTGGCGCCGGGTGACCGAAGCCGGCGTGTGCCTGATGTGCTCACGCTCGGGGAGGTCGTGAAGGTTGATGCGGCCGGCTTCAAGCCACTCGCCCCACGGTTCAGCCGCCGCCAGTTCGCCCTTGATCTCCTCGTCCTCAATGAGGCGGCCGGCCTCAGTGTCGACGAGGAACATCTTGCCCGGGCGCAGACGGCCCTTGCGCACGACGAGGCTGGGGTCGATGTCGAGCACACCGATTTCGCTCGCGAGCACGATGAGCCCGTCGCTCGTCACGACGTAGCGCCCCGGGCGAAGACCGTTGCGGTCCAGGGTCGCGCCGACCAGGGTGCCATCGGTGAAGACGAGCGCCGCCGGACCGTCCCACGGCTCCATCAGCATCGAGTGGTACTCGTAGAAGGCACGGCGAGCCGGGTCGATGTCGGTCTGGTTCTCGTAGGCCTCGGGGATGGTCATCATCATCGCGTGCGGCAGGGAGCGACCGCCGAGCGTGAGCAGTTCCACGACCTCGTCGAGTGAGGCCGAGTCGCTCGCTCCCGGAGTGACGATCGGGAAGATCTGGGTGAGGTCTCCGAGCACGTCGGACGCGAGTTGCGACTGGCGCGCGCGCATCCAGTTGCGGTTGCCCTGCACCGTGTTGATCTCGCCGTTATGGGCGAGCATGCGGAACGGCTGAGCCAGCGGCCAGGACGGGAACGTGTTCGTCGAGTACCGCGAGTGTACGAGGGCGAGTCTGGAGGCGAAGCGGTCGTCCGACAGGTCGGGATAGAACGGCTCGAGTTGGAGCGTCGTGACCATGCCCTTGTAGACCAGGGTGCGGCAGCTCAGCGAGGGGAAGTACACCTCGAACTCGCGTTCAGCGCGCTTGCGAAGCCGGAAGGTCTGGCGATCGAGTTCGATGCCCGAGAGCGACGCGCCGGTCTCGTTTGTGCGATTGCTCGCAAGGAAGAGCTGCTCGAAGTGAGGCATGGCGTCCCTGGCCAGGTTGCCCAGCTCCCCCGGACGCACGGGCACCTCACGCCAGCCGAGCACCGTGAGGTGTTCCTCCGCCGCGAGCGACTCAATGCCGTGCTGTGCGCGCTCACGCTCAGCGGCATCGGTGGGTAGGAATGCCATGCCGACGGCGTATCGGCCCTGCTGGGGAAGGTCGAAGTCGACGACGGCGCGCAGGAATGCATCCGGGATCTGCGTGATGATGCCAGCACCGTCTCCGGTCCCCGCGTCAGAGCCGATCGCACCGCGGTGCTCGAGATTGCGGAGCGCGCCGAGCGCTGCGTCGATGATGTCGTGGCCCGCCGTGCCGCGGAGGGTAGCGACCATGGCGAGGCCGCAGGCGTCGCGCTCTTCGCGGGGGTCGTAGAGGCCGACCGCGGAAGGCACGGTGCTGAAGCGTGAAAAGGTGGGCGTGACAGCCATTGAAGTTCCGTCCTCACGAGATGAACAGGATGGGTGCGGGACTTCGGCGGCCCTGAAGGAATGCGCGGGCGGGTCTGAGATTCGACCCCGGCTGCCCCGGTGATGTTAGATCACGGGGCCTGCTGCCCTAAGACTCGCTGACTGCCTCGCTTGTGACGGGCTTGCTGCCTCGACCGATCCGGATGCTGCTGTGGTTTCGAGTGCGGCGTCATTGCCATCGGAGTCCGAATAGGTGTTCTCAGAGTGTAGCGCAGCCCGAGACCATCGCTTACGCGCTGCGGCTCGAGTCCGATACGGTGCCTTCGGCCAGCGCGGCCGCGACGCGACCCGCCGCTTCTGGTCCGCCGTCCGCCAGCGCCTTCACCAGCGCGGACCCCACGATCGCGCCGTCGGCGTAGGCGAGAACCTCGCGCACCTGCTCCGCCGTGGAGATGCCGAGCCCCACGCAGGCGCTCGTCGACCCCGCGTCGCGAAGGCGAGTCACGAGCGTGCGCGCGGCTGCGTCCACTCCCACCCGCGCCCCGGTGACGCCCATCGTCGACACGGCGTAGACGAAACCGCGACTGAGCGAAATGGCCTGATCGAGACGCGCATCCGTGGATGTTGGCGCAGCCAGGAACACGCGGTCCAACCCGGTGCGGTCGGACACGCGCAACCACTCCGCAGCCTCGTCGGGAATGAGGTCTGGCGTGATGAGACCCGCACCGCCCGCGGCGAGAAGCTCATCCGCGAATCTGTCGACGCCGAACTGCACGACGGGGTTCCAATAGGTCATGAGGAGCACCGGTGCGTCGACACGAGCGCGAATGGCCGCGACGGCCTCGAAGGCATGCCGCAATCGGAAGCCGCCTGCGAGAGCCGCCTGAGTCGCCTTTTGGATGACGGCGCCGTCCATGACGGGGTCGGAGTACGGCAACCCGAGTTCGAGCACATCGACACCGTTCTCGACGAGTGCGACCGCGGCCTCAATGCTCGACTGCAGATCAGGGAAGCCGACCGGAAGGTATCCGATGAGTGCGCCGCTCCCGGCGTCAGTGCGCGCGGCGATCGCCGCTTCGACCTGGCTCATTTCGCAGTGTCCAGGAGGTCGAAGTATGCGCCGGCGGTCTCCATGTCTTTGTCGCCGCGGCCGCTGAGATTCACCAGGATGACCGCATCCGGGCCCAATTCGCGACCGAGACGCAGGGCGCCGGCGAGAGCGTGCGAGGACTCGATGGCGGGAATGATGCCCTCGGTGCGGCTGAGGAGCCGCAGTGCCTCCATGGCCTCGCTGTCGGAAGCCGGGAGGTACGTCGCACGACCGATGTCGGCGAGCCAGGCGTGTTCCGGCCCGACTCCCGGGTAGTCGAGTCCGGCAGAGATCGAGTGCGACTCGATCGTCTGACCGTCGGCATCCTGAAGGAGGTAGGTGCGCGCACCGTGCAGGATGCCCGGACGGCCGCGTTCGATCGACGCCGCGTGGCGCTCCGTCTCGATTCCGTCGCCGGCTGCCTCGAAGCCATAGAGGCCCACTTCGGGATCGTCGAGGAAGGCATGGAAGATGCCGATCGCATTCGAGCCGCCGCCGACGCATGCCGCGACGGCATCCGGAAGCCTGCCGACGAGGTCGAGGACCTGCTGCCGGGCCTCTTCACCGATGATCTTCTGGAAGTTGCGAACCATCTCGGGGAACGGATGCGGACCGGCTGCGGTACCGAAGATGTAGTTGGTGGTCTCGACCGACGTGACCCACTCCCGGTAGGCCTCGTTGATCGCATCCTTGAGCGTGCGTGCGCCGGTCGTGACGGGAACGACCTCTGCACCCAACAGGCGCATGCGTGCGACGTTGAGCGCCTGTCGCTCGGTGTCGACCTCGCCCATGAATATCGTGCAGTCGAAGCCGAAGAGGGCCGCCGCCGTGGCGGTCGCCACACCGTGCTGTCCGGCACCAGTCTCGGCGATGACCCGCGTCTTACCGAGCCTTCTCGTGAGTAGCGCTTGGCCGAGCACGTTGTTGATCTTGTGCGACCCCGTGTGATTGAGATCCTCCCGCTTGAGGATGATCCGCGCTCCCCCGGCGTGCTCGGCAAACCGCGGCACCTCGGTGATGATCGAGGGGCGCCCGGTGTAGCTGCGATGCAGTTCCGCGAGTTCCGCCTGGAACGCCGGATCGTTCTTGGAGGCCTCGTAGGCGACTGTGATCTCGTCGATGGCGGCGACGAGCGGTTCGGGCATGTGCCTGCCGCCGTATTCGCCGAAATAGGGGCCGAGTTCGTCTCTGAGCGCCATCAGACGGCCAGGAACTGCTGAAGTGTGGTCACGGGGTCTCCCTGGGTCACGAGGGCTTCGCCGACGAGCACGACATCCGCGCCGCCCTGACGGTAGTGCGCGACGTCTGCCGGCGAGGTGACCGCGGACTCCGCAACCCGGATGACTCCGGACGGAATGCGGTCGGCAAGACTTCCGAAGAGTTCTTGGTCTAGTTCGAAGGTGCTGAGGTTGCGGGCGTTGACTCCCACGATGGCGGCGCCGACGTCGAGTGCCCTCGAGACCTCGTCGCCGCTGTGTGTCTCGACGAGGGCGGCCATTCCGAGAGAGGTCACGAGTTCGTGGAGTTCCGCGAGCTTCGCCTGCTCAAGGGCCGCGACGATGAGCAGCACGAGATCTGCTCCGGCGGCTCTGGCCTCGAACACCTGGTACGGCTCGGCAATGAAGTCCTTGCGCAGCACGGGTAGTTCCACGGCGTCCCTGACGGCCTCGAGGTCTGCGAGAGAACCACCGAATCGTCTGCCCTCGGTGAGGACGCTGATGGCGCTGGCGCCGCCGATTTCATAGGAAACCGCGAGAGCGGCCGGATCCGGGATGTCGGCGAGTGGGCCGCGAGAGGGGCTCGCGCGCTTGACCTCGGCGATGATCTTGACGCGCTCGGCTGGCGCGAGCCACCCCAGGGCGTCTCGGGGTGCCTCGCGGGCAAGAGCGTCGGCCTCGACCGTTTCGAGTGAGCGCAGCTCCCGGCGGGCCGAAGCATCTTCGACGGCGCCGGCTACGAGATCGGCGAGCACCCTGCTAGTGCTCTTTGGGAATGTAGCGGGAGCCACCCACTCCGTAGCCGAGCCTCGCGAGGATCCAGCCGACGATGAGGCCGACGATCAAGAGGCCCGCGCACGCCCACACGAGAACGGGAAGATCGAGGAAGAACGCGACCGTACCGGCCGCGAAGGCTGCCAACATGATGATCACAGCGGTCCACGCAGCCGGCGAATTGCCGTGGCCGGGATCTGATGTGTCGTCGCTCACTGTGCTCCTTCAGGGGGTGTTGAATCCAAAGTCTAGCGTGAGGTCGGGTCGTCGCCGCCGCTCAAACGGTCCCAGTCGGAAACTGGGCCACCGGCACGAGGCGACCGAGCGTCTTGTGAGGCCTCGTAACGCCGCGCCGGTCCCGGCCAGCGCCGCCAGGTCGCCAGTGTGAAGACACCGATCAGCGCGGTCAGCCCACCCAGTGCCACTGCGACCGATGGCCAGGCGGACGCGTCCACCGAGGAGACCAATCCCCCGACCGCGGCGCTCCCTGACACGCCCGTCGCCTTCGTCACGGCCGATGCGGATGCCGCGATCGGCGACGTCATCGCGACGAGGCTCGAGACAATGACCCCTCCGCCGATGGCGAGCTGTAGCACGCCGAACACGATTCTCAGCGCCGGACCCGAAATGGCGAGGGCCGCGACGAGTGCGAAGCCCGCGAGGCTCAGCGCGGAGAGATCGGGAGCGGCGATGCTGCCGGCCACCGAGAGACGAGTTCGCGAGGTGTCAGTGGTTGTCACCTGGAGTGAGAACCACTGCTGCGTCCACGCCAGCAGCGTCAGAGCGCTCGTGAGGATGGCGCCGATGAGTGCGACGGACTTCAGTCGGCGGGCGGTCATACTCACTTCAGCCGCCGCATGGAGTTGGCGATCGCGACCGCTCTGAGCGGTGCAGCGGCTTTGTTCTGCGTCTCCCGGTGCTCGGTCTCGGGGTCGGAGTCTGCGACGAGCCCCGCCCCCGCCTGCACGCGGGCCATTCCTCCTGCGATCGTCGTCGTGCGGATGGCGATCGCGAGGTCGAGGTCACCCGAGAAGCCGAAGTATCCGACCACACCGCCGTACAAGCCGCGCTGTGAGACCTCGAGCTCGTCGATGATCTCGAGGGCACGCGGCTTCGGCGCACCCGAAAGCGTGCCGGCCGGGAACGTGGCGGTGAAGACATCGAGGGAGTGGGCATCCGGTCGCAGGTCGCCCTCGACGGAGGAGACGAGGTGCATGATGTGGCTGAAGCGCTCGACCTGCATGAACTCGCTCACCTCGACGGTGCCCGGTACGCAGACCTTGAGCAGGTCGTTCCTGGCGAGGTCCACCAGCATGAGGTGCTCTGCGCGCTCCTTCGGGTCGGCCAGGAGCTCCTCCGCCAGCGCGAGGTCCTCTTCCGGCGCCGCTCCACGCGGCCGCGATCCGGCGATGGGGTGCATGTATACGCGACCACGATCGACCTTGACGAGCGCCTCCGGCGAAGATCCCACGATCCAATACGGCTCCCCCGCGTCGTCGAGGAGAGACAGCAGGTACATGTATGGGCTCGGGTTGAGGGTGCGCAGCACCCGGTACACATCAATCGGATGCGCGGTGATCTCGTGGTCGAAGCGCTGCGAGATCACCACCTGGAACACGTCGCCGTCCCGAATGTGCTGCTTCGCACGCTCCACGAGTCCGTGATACTCGCTCGCCTGCATCCGTGGCACGGGTTGCGCCTGAACCGTGAGATCGACCTCGGCCAACCACGCCTCGGAGGGCTTCGCGAGTCGTTCCTGCAGGGAATCGAGCCTGCGCTGAGCATCGGACCACAGCGTGGCCGCGTCGTCTTCGCCGTCGTTCAGGGCGGTCGCGATGAGCAGCACGTTGCCGGTGGCGTGGTCGACCACCACGAGCTCCGCCACGAAGCTGAACGCCTGACCCGGGATCGAGAAGTCGGCGTGCGGCACGTTCGGCAGGTGCTCAATCTGCCGGATCGCCTCCCAGCCGACGAAGCCGACGAGGCCTCCGGTGAGTGGCGGATGCCCGGGAACGGGCGGCGTCTTCCAGCGCTCGTAGAGGTGCGCGAGTGCCTCGAGCGGCGCCGTAGAGTGCTTCGGGCCGAGGGCGCGCTCGGCGGAGAGTCCGTAGTCGAGCCAGACCGCCGCATCCGCCCGCTGGGTCAGGACCCCGAAGGAGGAGACGCCGATGAACGAATAGCGCGACCAGATGCCGCCCTGTTCGGCTGACTCGAGGAGGAACGTGCCGGGTGCACCGCCAGCGAGCTTGCGATAGATGCCGACCGGCGTCTCCCCGTCGGCGAAGAGTTCGCGGATGACAGGAACGACCCTGTGTTCGTGGAGAAGTGCGTCGAACTGCTCGAAGGTCGTCGTCTCACTCATCGCGACCGAACCCGGTCATCGGATCGAGCGGGTCGACGTCGAAGCAGCGCCTGGCGCCCGTGTGGCAGGCCGCACCGATCTGGTCGACGGAGACGAGGATCGTGTCAGCATCACAGTCGAACGCGGCACCCCGAACATACTGCACGTGACCCGAGGTGTCTCCCTTGCGCCAGTACTCCTTGCGGGAGCGACTCCAGAACGTGACCCGACCCTCGGTCAGGGTTCGGCGCAGAGCCTCTGCATCCATCCACCCCAGCATCAGTACCTCGAGGCTGTCGTGCTGCTGGATGATCGCGGGCAGCAGCCCGTCGGAATTGAAGACCGCGCGATCAAGGACGGCCTGCAGCGTCGTATCATCCATCATCTTTACCTCACAAGCATTCCAGCGGCGGCGAGCCCGCGTTTGACGTCAGCAACGGTCATGTCTCCATCGTGGAACACGGATGCCGCGAGCACGGCGTCCGCGCCGGACGCGATCGCGGGTGCGAAGTGCTCAACCGCGCCCGCACCGCCGCTCGCAATCACCGGTACCGAACTGAGCTCACGCATCGCCGCGATGAGTTCGAGGTCGAAGCCGTTGCGCGTTCCGTCGGCGTCGATGGAGTTCACGAGCAGCTCACCTACGCCGCGATCGATCGCTTCCACGGCCCAGTCGAGGGCGTTCAGTGCGGTCTCCGTGCGGCCTCCGTGGGTCGTCACGACGAAAGAACCCGCCGATCGCTTGACGTCGAGCGAGAGCACGAGCACCTGTGAGCCGAACCGATCCGCGATGTCGCCGATGAGCTCCGGCCTGGCGATTGCGGCGCTGTTGACACCGACCTTGTCGGCGCCGCTGGCCAGGAGCCTCGCGACATCGTCGGCAGAGCGCACGCCCCCGCCCACCGTCAAGGGGATGAAGACCTGCTCCGCCGTCGCACGAACGACATCGTAGGTCGTCGAACGCTCGTCCACCGTCGCTGTGACGTCGAGGAAGGTGAGCTCGTCTGCGCCCTGTTCGTAGTAGCGCCTGGCGAGCTCGACCGGATCGCCGGCGTCGCGCAGGTTCTGAAAGTTGACGCCCTTGACCACGCGCCCGGCCGCGACATCCAGGCAGGGAATGACCCGCACCGCGACGGCCATCGTCAGATCCGCGCCGCGTGAATCGGACTCACGAGGATGGCTCTCGCGCCCAGGTCATAGAGCGCGTCCATGATCGAGTTGGTCTCGGCGCGCGGCACCATGACCCGCACTGCCACCCAGTCGCGGTCGCGAAGCGGGGAGACGGTGGGCGATTCCAGACCGGGCGTGATCGCGGAGGCCCGTTCGATCAGCTCGGCGGGCAGGTCGTAGTCCATGAGTACGTATTGCCGCGCCACGAGCACGCCCTGCAGGCGGCGCTGGAAAGTGGAGAGGCCCGCGAGGTCGTCGCGCGCGCTGATCAGAACCGCGGTCGATTCGAGGATGACCGGGCCGAAGATCTCGAGTCCCTGTTGCCTCAGCGTGGTGCCGGTCGAGACGACGTCTGCCACTGCATCCGCGACCCCGAGTCGCACGGCGGACTCCACGGCGCCGTCGAGGCGCACAAGATCGGCGGTGATGCCGTTGCTCGCCAGGAAGCCGCCGACGAGACCGGGGTAGCTCGTCGCCACCCGAATGCCCTCGAGCTCGCTCAGTGAGGTGAAGCGGCCGGCGGGCCCGGCGAAGCGGAAGGTCGAACCACCGAAGTCGAGGTGGGCGATCTCCACTGCCGCGCTACCGGAGTCCAGCAGCAGGTCGCGACCGGTGATGCCCACGTCGAGTGCGCCGGAACCGACATAGGTCGCGATGTCACGCGGCCTGAGGTAGAAGAACTCGACCTCGTTCCGCGGGTCGGAAACGATGAGTTCTTTCGGGTCTCGGCGAATGACGTAGCCGGCCTCGAACAGCATCTGGACGGCGGTATCGGACAGCGAACCCTTGTTGGGAACTGCAATACGCAGCATGGTGGTTTCTCTTCTACGTCTCGGGTGAATGATGCGGATCGGTCAGAACGGTCGCATCACAGATGTCGGTAGACATCCGCCGTCGTCAAACCCTTCGCGAGCATGAGCACCTGCAGGTGGTAGAGCAGCTGGGAGATCTCCATCGCCGTCTCGTCGTCGCTCTGGAACTCCGCGGCCATCCACACCTCGGCGGCCTCTTCGACGATCTTTTTGCCGATCGCGTGCACGCCGGCATCGAGCTCCGCGACGGTACCTGAACCGGCGGGGCGAGTGACGGCGCGCTCGCCCAACTCCTGAAAGAGGTCGTCGAACGTTTTCACAGGGTCAAGGCTACCGGTCGCGAGCGTCAGCTGACGCCGAGCAGGTCGATGACGAAGATCAGGGTGCGGCCGGAGAGCTGGTGTCCGCCGCCGGCGGGGCCGTAGGCGAGGTGCGGCGGAACGACGAGCTGTCGCCTGCCGCCGACTCGCATACCCGGGATGCCTTCCTGCCAACCGGCAATGAGGCTTCTGAGGGGGAAGTTGACCGACTGTCCGCGGCTCCACGACGAGTCGAACTCTTCGCCGGTCTCGAGGTCGACACCGAGGTAGTGCACATCGACCGTTGCGCCCGGCGTGGCCTCTGCCCCGTCTCCCACCTCGATGTCTATGCTGACCAGTTCGTCGGGTGCGTCACCCTCGTAGAACTCGATCTCCGGCTTGGTCTTGTTGAACTCGCTCATAGGACCATCCAAGCAGATCGAGCGCGCGCGAACCTGCGCGTCAGTGATCGCCGCGATGTGAATGTGACGCCGCCGCCGAGCGGAGCAGCTCGATCTGCGAGGCGGGGTCGTGCGCGTTGAACACGCTCGAACCCGCGACGAAGGTGTCAGCGCCCGCTTCCGCCGCGATCCCGATGGTCGTCTCGTTGACGCCACCATCGACCTGCAGCCAGACATCCAGCCCGCTTCGTTGCGTCGCGGCTCGAAGCTGCGTGAGCTTCGGCATGGTCTCCTCCATGAACGACTGCCCGCCGAATCCCGGTTCGACCGTCATCACGAGCACCTGGTCGAATTCCTCGAGTAGCTCGAGGTAGGGCTCGGCGGGGGTCGACGGCTTGAGGGCGATGCCAGCGCGTGCCCCGATCTCGCGGATGCGTCGCGCCAACGCCACGGCATCCGTCGTCGCCTCGGCATGGAAGGTGACCGAATACGCGCCGAGTTCCGCATATCCGGGGGCCCAGCGATCCGCATCATCGATCATGAGGTGCACGTCGAGCGGTCTGGGGGTGACGGCCTGCAGGCTCTCCACCATCCGTGGCCCGAAGGTGAGGTTCGGCACGAAGTGGTTGTCCATGACGTCGACATGGATCAGATCCGCGTTCGCGATGCGACCGAGTTCAGCCTCAAGATTCGCGAAGTCTGCCGTCAGGATGCTCGGATTGATGCGCACTGCCATGCGATTACCCTAACCGTGACCGATCTCAGGCGTGCTTCTGCAGCAGACAGATGAACATCGCGTCCGTGCCGTGACGATGGGGCCAGAGTTGTACGTGCCCGCCCGTCTCGGGAAGCTCGAGCGGATGCGTCGTGATTTCACGCAGCACAGCGGCCGTATCGAGCCGGGTCACGCTATCGCCGGCTCTCACCAGCGCGTCTGCGACAACGCCCCTGGTCTCGCCGAGATGCGGTGAACAGGTGACGTAGGCGAGGATTCCGCCCGGCTTCAGGGCCCCGAGGGCTGAGTTGAGCAACGACGACTGCAGCGTCGACAGCTCCGCGACATCGGCTGGCCGCTTACGCCACCGGGCCTCGGGCCTCCTGCGCAAAGCGCCGAGCCCCGTGCAGGGCGCATCGAGCAGGATGCGGTCGAATTGGCTCGCGAACCGGTCGCCGAGTTCCACGCCGTCCTGCACAAGCACCTGGGGTGGATCCGCGAAGACGGCAAGGGCCTTCTGTACGAGTTTCGCCCGCGCCGGAGCGACCTCATTGGCCACGAGCGTTGCCCCACCGGCGATCGCCTCGGCAGCGAGGAGCGCGGCCTTGCCACCCGGGCCAGCGCAGAGATCGAGCCAGCGTTCCCCTGACTGGATCGGTCGCACACGGCTGAGCGCCAGCGCGGCGAGCTGAGATCCCTCGTCCTGCACGCGCGCCCGGCCCTCGCGCACGGCGGCAAAGCCGGCAGGGTCGCCGCCGTCGATGGTGGCACCCTCGGGGGAATACGAGGCAGGATGTGCTCCGTCGAGTTCTGCGATCTCGGCGAGGCCTGGCAGGGCGACGAGACTCACTCGCGGCGCAGCGTTGTCCGCGCTGAGCAGGTCGACGAGTTCGTCGGCGCGCCCCTCCGCGGCGAGTGCCTGCCGGAATGCGCGCACGATCCACAGCGGATGCGAGTGCTCGACCGAGAGCCGCTCGTCCTCCCCCTGTGCGGAACTCAGCACCCTGTGCTCCCACTCCTCGACAGTACTTCGAGTGATCGTGCGCAGCACCGCGTTGACGAAGCCGGAGGCCGAGCGCGACGCTACCTCGCGGGCGAGCGAGACGCACTCGTCCACGGCCGCATGCGAGGCGACGCGCATCGAGAGCAGCTGGTGCGCGCCGAGCCTCAGCACATCCAGCACCGGCGCGTCGATGCTGTCAATCGGACGGCCAGCCGCGATCTCGATCACCGCGTCGTAGTAGCCCTGGCGACGCAGTGTGCCGTAGCTGAGCTCGGTGGCGAAGGCGGCGTCCTGACTGCTGAGTCGGGCGCGCTGGAGCTTGACCGGCAGCAGGAGGTTCGCGTAGGCATCGGATTCGCGCACGGCGGTGATGACCTCGAATGCGATGCGGCGGGCAGGTTGGACTCGCCCGATCGGGCTCTGGCCGCCGCTCATTCGGCCACCGCTGCGGCCTTTGCCGTGCGACCTCGCCACCAGTCGATCGCCGGCATGGGCTTCTTGCCAGCGGGCTGCACCGCGAGGAGTTCAAGCGGGGTCGAACCCGTGCCGATGAGCACGCTGCGCCCTTCGGCTGCGAGCGAGCCAGCCTGGAGAGGGGCCGCGCCGCGCGCGGGCACTGCCCTGAGCACCTTGAAGCGCGTGCCGTCGATCGTCGTGAATGCCCCCGGTTCGGGCGTGACGCCGCGGATGAGGCGATCTATCGTGCCGACATCCGCTGTCCAGTCGATTCGGCCGTCGTCGAGCGTCAACTTCGGTGCTAGGGTCACATCGCCGCGCTGCGCTTCGGCCCTGGCCGTGCCGTCCGCCATGGCGTCAGTGACGCGTAGCAGGAGCTCGGCGCCCCCTTCGGCGAGCGACTCGAGCAACTCGCCGGCCGTCTCGTGAGCACCGATCGACTGCGTGAACTGCCCGTAGACGTCCCCCGCGTCGAGCTCATCGACGAGGCGAAAGACGGATGCGCCGGTCAGCTCGTCGCCGGCGATGATCGCATGCTGCACAGGGCCCGCACCACGCCAGCGCGGCAGGAGTGAGAAGTGCAGGTTGATCCAGCCGAGTCGCGGCGCGCTCAACAGCGGCTCACGAACGAGACCCCCGTAGGCCACGATGACGCCGAGATCGGGCTGCAGCGACGACACCTGTTCCGTGGCGTCACCAGCCAGTCGGTTCGACTTGATGACGCTCAGGCCGAGCGCCTCGGCAGCGGCGGCGACCGGGGTCGGTGTGAGAGTGCGACGGCGGCCCTGCTCAGAGTCCTCTCGCGTGATGACAGCCGTCATCCGGTGGCGGCTGGAGTCCAGCGCGATCAGGCTCGGGACGGCGACGGCGGGACTGCCGGCGAAGACGAGGGAGAGAGCTGGCACAGCAACCGTTCCTCACGGGCAGGGCCGTGATCAATCAGAAAATGGCTCCGTGTCGTCGAAGCGCACTTTAAGTGTAGGCATCGGCGGCTGCCCTCCCGCACCGGCTGTTCGCTTGCGGCGGCTGGTGGCGTTGCGGATGACCTCGGCTCGCAGGGCGGCGGCCACCCGAGGGCCGGAGGCGTAATCAAACCGCACAATGGCCCGCACTCCCCCGGCCTCGGCGTCCACCGGTCCGAGCACGTCGATCGATGCCTCACTGCCCGCCGGTGCATCCTCCGAGATGCTCTGGAGCGCGGACTCGACCGCGCCGACGGAGCCGGAAATCGTGGCGACGCGTACGGCGGGGGGAAATCTCAGCGCTCGCCGATCCGCGAGTTCCTGTCGCACGTATTCCGGGAGCTTCCACGTCGCGAGGGCCGAGGCCAGTGCGCCGCCCACGCCCACGAGCACCGTGGTCGCACCGCGAGCGGCGAGGGCCGTGGCGTTGGACCACCAGCGCAGGCAGTCTTCGGCGACCCGCAGGCTTTCACGAGCGACCATCCGCTCGCCGTCCAGGAGCAACACAGCCGTGTAGCCGCCCTTCGCCACCGGTTCGGCACCCCTCGTTGCGATCACGAGGGTCGGTTCGTCACCAACGGAGAGCACGGGGCGCTCACCATCGGCGATGATGACCCGCACCCCCGGAAAGGCTCTCCCGAGGTCTTCGGCCGTGCGCGTCGCGCCCTGCCCAACCAGTCGGAGCCGGTGCCCACCACAGTTCTCGCAGTGCCATTCCGCGGCGAGGGCGCCACACCAGGTGCACGCTGGGGTTGATCTGGCGGACTTCAACCCGAGCGGCCCTTGGCAGCGCAGGCAGCGCGCGGCCTGTCCACAGTCCTGGCAGGCGAGCCGCGGAGCGTAACCGGGCCGGGCCACCTGGACGAGAACCGGGCCATGCTCGAGAGCCGCTCTGGCCTCCTTCCACGCCGTCGACGGAATCCGCGCCCGTGCGGCCAGCGGGTCCTGAGCGGCCTGCTGCGCGGTCGGGATGACCTTCGGTGCGTAGCTGCGGACGGGCCGGACCGTACCGAGCCATCCGAGTTCGACGAGTCGCTCGACCTCGGAGCTGCGGGAATGGGCGAAGAAGAGAAGTGCGCACCCCTGCTGCTCCTGGCGCACGAGCGCGGCATCGCGAGAGTGCACGTAGGGACTCAGTGGTTCCGAGTGCAGTGGATCACCGTCGTCCCAGAGCGCAATCAGGCCGAGTCGGGCCGCAGGGGCGTAGACGACCGAACGATTGCCCACCACGACGAGAGCCCGCTCCTCGAGGCAGGCCAGCGTGGCACGGTACCGCTCGGGATTGGACTGCCGCGCATCCAGCCGCACGATTCGCTCCGGAGGCAGCACCGCGTTCAGCGCGGCGACGAGCTGCTCCTGGTCGCGGTAGTCGGGCACGCACAGGATCGCGGACTGTTCCTGTGCGAGCGACTCGCTCGCGGCGGCAGCCATCGCGATCGCCCATTCGCCCACCCACCTGCCACCGAGAAGCTCGCTGACGAGCGGCGTGACCTCGACCGCGAGACGGGCGCTCTGCTCAATCGCGTCATGGAAGGCCTCGGGGGCGTAGCCGGGGGCATGTGTCGGGCTGATCGTCGGCAGCGGAGCGGCCTCGCCAGCCGCCGCTCGCTCCGCCAGCCACGCCTTCTCCACGCGCACCTGGCGCTTCGGGACGGCGAGTCTGACGACATCGTTCGCCGTTCCCGCCGCGCGGTCCGCCACTCTTCGCGCGAGCGCCCAGACCTCCGGCGCAAGAATCGCGACCGGCGATACAACGGAGTCGATCTCGCTGAGTGCGCCGGTGTAGTCGACGCTCGATGCCAGTTCGATGATGATGCCGTCGGCTATGCGATCGGCGGAACGAAGCGGAACGCGGACGCGCACCCCCGGTCTCGCCTCGGCGGCGAACTGCGGCGGTACTCGGTAGTCGAACAGGCGATCGAGCTGAGGCAGGGATGAATCGACGAGCACCCGCGCGATGGATGCCTCGGGCATGGCTAAAGCTTTGCTGCGCTACGCAGAGC
>DATNBR010000062.1:0-19567 GCA_035571875.1 Lacisediminihabitans sp.
AGTGCTGGCGGCCGCGCGACTCGCGGGCTCGCGGGTGCAGCTGAGTTCAGCAGTGCCGCTTCCTTCGGGGCTCGCGGCGGAGCTCGACGGGATGAACGTCACGGTCGAGAGCGAAGCCGACTGGCTGGGCCGGGCGGGCCGTGGGGAGCTGGCGACCAGCCGCATCCGACTCATCGGCGGCGACCGCACCGCCTTCGCCGAGGCGAGCGGTGGCAATCCCGACTTCGCGGTCTACGCCTCGCCGGTGACGACCGCAGGCCGCGTGGAACTGCTGCCGTTCCTGCACGAGCAGGCCATCAGCATCACGGCGCACCGCTTCGGCAACCCCGACGAGCTGTCGGTCGGCGTCATCTAGCCGCCGGTCGAGTAGCGAGGAACGAGCGTATCGAGGCCCCCGCGGGAAGCAGTTTCTTCTGTGTACTAGCTGGCCGTCCCGGTCTCGATACGGCGGCTCCTTCGTCGCGGCCTACTCGACCAGCGAGATGGGCACCGGCGCACCGCTCGCGAGCGATTCCCGCGCGGCGAGCGCCACGGCGAGCGCGACCACCGCATCCTCTATGGGGCAGAACTCGGGCTCGACTCCGTCGCGCACGCAGTTGAGGAAGTATTGTGCCTGGCGCGCGTAGGGGTTGCCCGACTCGATCCGGTGATTCGCAAGCCCATCCACGACGAGCCGATAGCTGTCGTTGCCGACCGGCGTGACGGCGCCGGTCGGCGATCCCGTGAAGCGGTGGTCGGCGAGACCGCGGCTGCCGAGCACCTCGATCGAGGAGGCGAACGGGAACTCCGGCGGCAGCCCCATGAACGACGCCACCCGGCCCATGCCGCCGCCCTCGAAATCGACGGTGACCTCGATCGGACCGTCCGTTCGCGCGCGGCGGGCGGCCACGGAGAGGGGCCTGCCGAGAAAGAGGTTCAGCTGATCGAAGTCGTGAATCGCGAAGTCGACGACCACGCCGCCGGACTTCGATTCGTCGTGCCACCACGACGATGGCCCGGGGGTCGCGCTGAGCCGTTCCGCCCGAACCGTCAGCACCGTACCGAGCGCACCCGCCTCCACCTGCTCGCGAATCGCGCGGTACCCGTCAAAGAAGCGCACGACGTGGGCCACCATGAGCATCCCGCGGGAAGTCGCCGCCGCTCGCTGGATCGCCACCGCATCAATCAGTGTGAGCGCGATGGGCTTCTCGAGCAGCACGTTCCTGCCCGCCTCGAGGCAGCGAATGGCGAGATCCGCGTGAGTCGGGGTGGGCGTGCAGATCGACACGATGTCGACCTCGGGGTCTGCCAGGACCGTGGCGAGGTCCGTGACGAAGGCCGCGGCAGGGGCATCCGCAATCGGTATCGGTGCGCCCGGCGCGCAGACATAGCGGATGCTGTCGCCAAGACCGATCTCACTCCAGGCTCGAGCGTGGGCGCGCGCCATGCCGCCCTGTCCGATGATCGCGATGGCTGTCACGGCTGGCCCACCTCGCTCATGCTGAACTGGTATTCCGGCGGAACGGCGAGCCCGGGGTAGACCCGCAGCCATAGCTCGGCCATCGCGTTCTCGCCCTCGCGCAGGTCCGCCACCTCGATTCCCGAGCGCAGAATCGCCGCCGCCCGATCGGTCTGACCGTCGAGGGCGAGGGCCTGCGCCTCGAGCAGCAGGATGCGACCGGATCGATCGCCCGAGAAGCGGTCGAGGAGACCCAGCGCGAGAGCGGCGGCGCCCTCACGGATGGCGGCAGCGGCCGCCTCGATGAGTAACGAGACGCCGCCCGGTTCGAGCTCGCAGGCGAGTCGGTAGTGGTCGAGCCCGGCATCGCGCTCCCCCGCGGCGAGCGCGAGCATGGCGAGTCCGCGGTGAGCCATCGCGGCCGGGGCGCGGTCGGCCGCCGGTAGCTCGATCGCGCGCGCGTAGAGCTCCCGCGCCTGCGCCACCGCGCCGCGTGCGTGAGCCATCACCGCGCGGTGAGCGAGACCCTGTGCCGTTTCGGGCTGCTGCGCGAGCAGCGCCTCCCAGTCGTCGCCACGCACGAACCCTGCGGAGCCGCGAAACGGAGCACCTTCGAGCAGGTCGAGCCACGGCCGCTGCTCGCTCCCGATCGTGCCGACGGCGAACGGGGTGCCGGATTCCTCGATCCAGCCGAGGCCCGCATGGCGACGACGCGCGGCCTCGAGCGCGCCCCAGCCGCTGCCCGCGAGGATGCCGACGCTCGGTTCGAGGTCGGCGAACGTCGCCGCGGTGGCGAGTGCGGCATCCAGGTCGGCTTCGCCGATGAGGGCCGCGACGCGTTCCTCGCCATGCTTCACCGCGGTCGCCCAGTCGCCGTGGGCGAGCGCCGGGTCGACTGCGGCGTTGCCGTAGGCCTCGAGCCAGGTCCACTCCGCCTCTGCTGGCAGCTCGAGATGCTGGAACTGTGTCTGCGCGAGGCCGGCCTGGATCTCCGCGTAGCTGCCGTCATCCGCACTGAGCCAGCGCTGCCAGCGATCGCCGCCCGCGCTCGTGCCCCAGACGAAGAGTTTGCGGCCGCGAAGCGCGCTCGTAGAGACGATGGCAAGGCCATCACCGTCTCGATCGGCATGAAGAATCCATGGTCGGCGCGCGGAGGGGATGTCGAAGAAGAAGTCCCTGGCCCTGGCATTACGGGCCGGCCAGGTGCAGTCGGTACCTTCGTCGTCGGTCGGCACGACGCGCGAGATGCCGCCGTCGTAATTGCTGGCGAAGGCGGAATCGGCCGGCACGACAACCCTGCTCTGCGGCGACTGCGGCACCGCCGCGTTCGCCCACCAGTACATGGGTACCGAGAACGCGTTCGGGTTGCGCAGGCGCACGGCGACGAGCAGCGGCGGGGAGCCCTCCGGCAACCAGGCGTCGATCTGGTAGACGACCTCGCGCAGGCGATCGAACTCCCACATCCTGAGCACCTCTGTGCCCTCCGGGGTACGAACGATCGCAGCGTGCAGTGGGCTGCAGGTGCCGGGCGAGTGACCGCGGGTGCCGATGTTCCACTCGATGCCGCCAGCGAACCAGGCGTTGCGCAGGCCCAGGTTCGCGAACTGGAGCGTGCCCGGCGAGTGCAGCAACTGCTTGCCGCTCGCCCGGTCGGTGAGCTCCCAGAGCCTGCCACCGAGCTCCGGCAGGAACACGGCCCGCACGCGGTCGTTCTCGAGCACGACCGTCGTGAGTTCGCGCTCGGTGCGATCGCGGCGGTAACCCGCCTGCTCTGTATAGGGGTACAGGTTGGCCGGATTGCCGAACAGCGATCCCTCGATGATCTCCAGCGGGATGTCGCCCCCGATCTGATACGGACTCTCCAGCGGTGCGCCGACCATCGGCAGCGGATTCTCCTCGCCGAGCTCCGCCGCCGAGAAGGCACGGCGCTCCACTCGCAGGCTCATGCTGCACGCTCCCTCATGCTGCGTCGGCGATCGCGCGCAGTTCGGCCACGCCGTCGTTCACGCGCGAGAAGAGGGCGTCATCGATCTCGGCCCCGGCGGCACGGAGGCCGAGCACGGCGGCACCGACCACGCCGTCGACGACCGGAATCAGCACGGCGCCGCGGGCGGCATCCGCGAGGCTGGCCTCGAAGATCTCAGGCGCGACGCGCAATCCCGCGGCCAGGATGCTGCCGCCGAGCACAATCGGGCCGCCGTCGTCTGGGCCGCGCGTGGCGGCGAGCAACTGCGCCAGGGCGTCGGCCGCGCCCGACAGGATGTCGCGCGCGACCGGGTCCTTCACCGCGCTGAAGGCGGAGGGCGCGAGCCTCGCGAGGTCGACCGGGCGCAGCGCGTAGAGCTGCTCCATGAGTCGGATGAGCGCGAACGGTCGCCCGCGCAGGGGGCTGACCTCGGGTTCGATCCCGAAGGAGGCGAGCACGTGTTCGGTGAGCACGGTCGCGGGGCCGAGCCCGTCGAGGTCGGCGACGACCGCTCGCGCGACGCGCTGCCCGATCCAGAATCCGGAGCCGTCGTCACCGAGCAGCCAGCCGGTGCCGCCGCGGGTGAAGTCGAGTCGCCCCTCGGCGATCCGGCCGGCGACCGCGCCAGTGCCCGCGATCAGCGCCGAGCCCTCGCTCGCGATCGTTCCGGAGAAGTAGGTGCCGAGGAGGTCGGGTTGCAGGATGGGCGGCGCCTCGAAGCCGAGCGCCGAGAGCTTCGCGCCGAGGCGCTCGGTGAACGGACCTGAGGTAGAGCCCGCGAGCGAGATGACGGTGAGGGAGGCCGGCTCGGGTGTCGAGACGCTCGCGCGCTCCGCGGCGAGCGCGAGTTGCTCCACGGCGTGATCGATTCCGGCGGCCGTGGGGTTGCCCGTGCCTGCCCGTCCGTAGCCCAGGCAGCGCCCCGTGGCGTCGAGCGTGACCGCCCGTGTCGACGTGCCACCGGCATCCATCGCAAGAATCGTGGGCATCGTTACCTATTCGAAATAGCTGGCGCTTGAAGCACACTGTAGTGTAAGAATGATTTTCACGGAACTCCAAAGGCGGAGAAAGGGATTCTCACAATGACGTCGATCCAGGACACGGTGACGGAAGGCAACGCTGCCGGCGTTTCCAACCGCATCCAGTCTCGGCTACCCGAGATGTCGGGCGTCATGTCGAAGATCGCCCACTACCTGCTGGAGCATCCGCAGGCCCCGCTCAAGCTGTCGATCGGCCAATTGGCCGAGGGCGCCGGCACCTCCGCCGCCACGGTCACCCGCTTCTGCCGCATGCTCGGCTATGCCGGTTACGCCCCGTTCCGGGTGAGCATCGCCACCGAGTTCGGTCGCAGCACGGCCCGCGACTCCTGGAAGACCGACATCGGTCGCGCCTTCGGTCCGGATGACCCTCCCGCAGACGTTCTCAGCACTCTCGTCAACGCGCACTCGCGCACCCTGCGCGAAACCGCCGCCGCCCTCGACCTGCCGATGCTCAAGACCCTGTCCAAGCGCATCGCGGCGAGTCACCACGTGGACATCTACGGCGTCGGCGGCAGCGCGATGCTCGCGGACGAGATGCAGGCTCGCCTCTACCGCATCGGCATCAACACCCACGTCTGGTCCGAAGTGCACGCCGGGCTCACGAGCGCGGCGATCCAGAACCGGCACGGCGTCGCGATCGGCATCTCGAACACCGGTCGCACTGAAGAGACCATCCAGATGCTCACCGAGGCCGGCCGTGCCGGCGCACTGACCGTCGCGGTCACCAACAACCCCACCTCCCCGATGGCCGAGGCCGCAGACATGAGCATCGTCACCTCGGTGTACGAGCGCTTCCTGCAGCCCGACGATCTCTCGGCCAAGCACGCGCAACTGCTCGTGCTCGACCTCCTCTATCTGCTCGTCGCGCAGGAGAACTTCGCGCGATCGACCGACAACCTCGCCGCGTCAGCACTCGCCGTCTCCACCCACCGGCGGCCCAGTCGCTCTGCGGGAGCGACCAGGCACGACAGGGAATCTCATCAGTCACCGGAAAGCATTTAGGAGCAGCAGTGTCAGAACCATCGGCCCAGTCGGCCTTGATCCGCAACTACACCGAGGGCGTGTTGTCGCGGCTGGGCGAACTGGCAGCGCAGGCTGAGGCGGGCGCGTTCGACGCCGCAATCGACATCCTCGTCACGTCTATCGAGCGCGGGGGCGTCATCCAGGCCTTCGGCACCGGGCATAGCGAGGCCTTCGCGATGGAGATCGCCGGTCGCGCCGGCGGTCTCATCCCCACCAACAAGATCGCGCTGCGCGACGTGGTACTGCGTGGCAGCCTCGAGCTCGACGCGCTCAGCGGCGGGTCTCTCGAGCGCAACCCCGACATCGCCGACGAACTCTATGAGCTCACCACGGTCGGCCCGGATGACGCCTTCATCATCGCGTCGAATTCGGGCGTGAACGGGTCCATCGTCGGTCTCGCGCTCGCGGCCAAGCAGCACGGACATCCGGTGATCGCCGTCACGAGCCTCGACCACACCATGAAGGTCGAACCGAAGCACGCGAGCGGCAAGCGGCTGAGGGATGTCGCGGATGTCGTGCTCGACAACCTCGCGCCCTTCGGCGACGCGACGCAGGAGCTCTCGAGCGGCGTGCCCGTGGGCGCGGTCTCCTCGATCACGGCCGCCTACATCGCGCAGGTGCTCACGATCGGCACCGCGCACCGCATCGCCGCGACAGGCAAGACTCCGCCGCTCTACATCTCGGCAAACATCCCCGGCGGAGACGAGCACAACCGCGCTCTCGAGGCCCAGTACGAGGGCAAGATCAACCGCAGCGCCTAGGACTCCACAACTTCACAAGACGCACGACAGCACAACAACTCAGTTCAGGAAACCAAGAGAAATGGAAGGCAGCACAACTCATGTCCATTAAAGAAACCTCTCTTCAGCGGCGCGACTTTCTTCGCGGCGCCCTTGTCACGGCCCTGGTCATTCCCGCCGGCGGAATCCTCGCGTCGTGTGCAGGATCGGGTTCGGGTGGCACCTCAACCGGAGGAAAGGTCACGGCGAAGAACCCGTTCGGCGTCGCAGCCGACTCCACGATCGATGCCGTCATCTTCAAGGGCGGTTACGGCATCGACTACGCCGACTTCGCAGGAAAGCAGCTCGAGTCCGAGCTGAAGGACCTCAAGGTCAAGGCCAAGGTCACGGCCCAGACCAACATCGCCCAGACGCTCCAGCCGCGCTTCGTCGCGGGTAACCCGCCGGACGTGATCGACAACAGCGGTGCGAACCTCATCGGTATCAACACCATCCGTGGGCAGCTCGAAGACCTCACCTCCCTGCTCGAGAGCAAGAACTACGAGGGCAAGGTCATCAAGGACACGCTGTTCGGCGGCGTCGTCGCACCGGGAACCTTCGATGGCAAGTTCGTTCAGCTCAACTACGTGCTGACCGTCTACGCCATGTGGTACTCGGCATCCCTGTTCGAGGAGAACGGCTGGACCGTTCCGAAGACCTACGCCGAGATGCTTGACCTCGGCGCCAAGGCGAAGGACAAGGGCAAGTTCCTCCTCGGCTGGGGCAAGGAAGCGGCGACCTACTACCAGACGATGGCCATCGGCTCGGCGATCAAGGAGGGTGGCGACGACGTGCGCCTCGCCCTCGAGAACCTCAAGCCCGGCTGCTGGTCGCTCGGACCGGTTCAGGATGTCTTCAACGGCCTCAAGAAGATCATCGACGCCGGATACATGAAGCCCGGCGGCGCTGGAACCCAGTTCACTGCGGCGCAGGCCCAGTGGAGCAACGACCAGGACTTCATCCTGTACCCGTCCGGTGGATGGATCGAGAACGAGATGAAGAAGAACACCAAGGACGGCTTCAAGATGACCGGCGCTCCGGAGCCGACCGTCACGAGCAACTCCAAGATGCCCTGGGAAGCGCTTCACTCCACCGCGGGCGAAGGCTACATCGTTCCGTCCAAGGGAAAGAACGTCGCCGGCGGCAAGGAGTTCCTGCGCGCCATGCTCTCGCATGACGCCGCGGTCAACTTCGCGAAGACCACGTTCTCGTCCACGATCGTGAAGGACACCGTCCCCGCCGACGGGTTCGGTTCGACCGCGCTCGTCTCGCAGGTCAAGATGCTCGGAGATGCCGGAGACAATGTCTTCTCCTGGAACTTCGTCGACCTGTACGGTATGAACGTGGACCAGCTCGTGGTGTGGAACACCTTCCTCCAGGGCGGCTCCGACGTGAAGACCCTCACGGCCGGACTGCAGGCCATCACTGACAAGGTCGCCAACGACGCCTCAGTGAAGAAGGTCACTGTCAAGTGACTGTCAATGCTCCCATTGCACAACCGGGCGGCGGTAGAAGTACCGCCGCCCGGCGGTGGAGCCGCAAGGATCTGACCTTCGACAGGATCAGCTTCATGCTGGTCTTCCTCGTCGTGCCGGTCGTCTGCTACATCATCTTCGTCGTGTCGCCGTTCGTGCAGGCGGCCTATTACTCGCTCACGGACTGGTCGGGCTTCACCTCGACCATGAACTTCATCGGCGTCTCGAACTACGTCAAGCTGTTCCAGGATGCGACCTTCATGAAGGCGGTCGGCAACAGCGTGACGCTGGCGATCGTGCTTCCTCTCGTCACTCTCGTTGTCGCCCTCATCTTCGCGACCCTCGTGACCATCGGCGGTCCGGCGCAGGGCGCCATCCGGGGGCTGCGCTATTCCAGCTTCTACCGCGTCATCTCCTTCTTCCCCTACGTGATCCCGGCCATCGTAATCGGCCTCATCTGGGCGCAGGTGTATGACCCGAACAACGGCATCCTCAATGGCTTCCTCACTCTCATCGGGCTCGAGAACTTCAAATCCTTCGCCTGGCTCGGCACCCTCGGGGTCGCGATGCCCGCGGTCATGTTCGTGATCGTCTGGGGTCTCATCGGCTTCTACATGGTGCTCTTCATCGCGGCCATCAAGGGCGTTCCCGCCGAGATCTACGAGGCGGCGAGAATCGACGGTGCCGGCCGGTTACGCACCGCGCTGACCATCACCATCCCGCTCATCCGCGACAACATCCAGACCGCGTACATCTATATGGGCATCCTCGCGCTCGACGCCTTCGTCTATATGGCGGCCCTGGAATCGGGCGGTGGACCGTCCAACTCGACCCTCGTGATGTCGCAACAGCTGTTCACGACGGCCTTCACCAAGGGCCAGTTCGGCTACGCCTGTGCCATGGGCGTTCTCCTCGCGGTGATCACGCTCGTGTTCGCGGCGATCGTATTTCTGGTGAGCAAGCTCACCGGCGGAAACAATGACGTGGCGGAATGACGAACAGACCTCTCACAACAGAAGCCATCGTGACCCGCGCCGGTGGCGCGACCATCGCTCCGGGCCGCAAGCGAAAGCCGACCGCCGGCGACCGCGTGGTCGGCGGTGTATCGCACACCGTCCTCACCCTGTGGTCGCTCGTCGTCATCCTGCCGATGCTCTGGGTGCTGCTCTCCTCGTTCAAGACGACGAAGGAGATCTACGCCTCGCCTTTCTCGCTGCCCGCGGTGTGGAACTTCGACAACTACGTGAACGCGTGGACGACATCCGGCATCGGTAGCTTCTTCGTGAACACGATCGTGGTCGTCTTCGGCGCCCTGATCCTCACGATGCTGTTCGGGTCGATGTCGGCCTACGTGTTGGCCCGGTTCCAGTTTCCGGGCAGTAGGGCGCTCTACTACCTCATGCTCGCTGGGTTGACGTTCCCCATCTTCCTCGCGATCGTCCCGCTGTTCTTCGTGCTGCAGAGCATCGGACTCCTGAACACGCTGCCCGGTCTCATCATCACCTACGCGTCGTTCGCCTTCCCGTTCACCGTCTTCTTCCTGGTGTCGTTCTTCAAGTCGTTGTCGAACTCCATCGCGGAGGCCGCGGCGATCGACGGCGCGGGCGAATGGCGCACCTTCTTCCAGGTGATGCTGCCGATGGCGAAGCCCGGGCTCGCGACCGTCGCGATTCTCAACTTCGTCGGCCTGTGGAACCAGTTCCTGCTTCCGATCGCGCTCAACACCGACCCGCAGAAGTACGTGCTGACCCAGGGCATGGCTCAGTTCGCCTCGCAGGCCGGGTACTCGGTCGACGCGGGCGCGCTGTTCGCCGCGGTCGTCATCACGGTCATCCCGGTGCTCATCGTCTACCTGATCTTCCAGCGCCAACTGCAGGGCTCGGTCTCGCAGGGCACCAACAAGTAGCCGCCCGGCCTCTGAGTTCGCCGGTGGCGGGAGATGCTGCCCCGCGGCGGGAGAAGCGCAACTGTGCGGCGGGAGAAACTGTCTCGTGGCGGGAGGCATAAGTCCCGCCGCGAGCCACTATCTCCCGCCACGAGCTTCCGGAAGCCGGGGAGAAGAGGCCGGGGTGGGATGGAAGAGGTCTAGCGGCGGACGGCGCCGAGGCGCGGGAGGCGAGGCACGTTGGCGCTCGCACCGGCATCCGGCGGCACGATGATCTCCTGCGCCGCAGCGACACGGATGCCCTCGGCCAGCACCACAAGATCGGCCAGCGGGTCGACGGTGCGCTTGATCACCGCGAGCGCGATCGGTCCGAGTTCGTGGTGCTGCGCCGACGAGGTGATCTGCCCGACGACCGTGTCGTCGTCGGCGCCCGGGAGCGCGACGCTGTCGCCGTGGACGGGAAGCACCGCATCCGAACCGTCGAGGTGCAGCATCACGAGACGGCGAGGCGGATGCCCGAGGTTGTGTACCTTGGCGACCGTCTCCTGCCCGCGGTAGCAGCCCTTGCTGAGGTGCACGGCGGAGCGCAGCCAGTCGAGTTCGTGCGGAATGGTGCGCTCGTCGACCTCCGCGGCGAAGCGTGGGCGCCAGGCGGCTATCCGCAGCGCCTCGAGCGCGAGGACGCCGGCGACCGGATGCACGGTGGCCGCGGCCTGGTCTTCGCGGCGCACGAGCACCTCGCGGTACGGGAAGGAGGCGGAGGGATGCTCGGAGGTCGCCGCGTACTGGTGGCCGCCCGCGCTCACGGTCGGCCAGGGGTCGCGCCAGACGAGCGGAACGCCATTCGGCGCGGCGACGGGAAGGTCGACACCGCCGAGGGTGCCGATGGTCGCGTACTCCGCCGTGCGATCGGCGACCTCGACACGCAGCATGAAGCGCATGCTGCCCAGCCAGGTGAGCAGGCTCTCGGCGTCGTCGCGCTCGACGAGCAGCCACAGGGTCTCGCCGTCATCGACGAGTCGGATGCTGTGCTCCACTCGACCGTTCGGGTCGAGGATGAGCGTCTCAGTCGACTCCCCCGGCGCGAGCCTCGCGATGCTCTGGCTGCTCACCGAATCGAGCCAGCTGAGCCGATCGGGGCCGGTGATGCTGAGGACTGCGCGGTGGGAGAGGTCCACGATCGCGTCGCCCGCGGCGAGCGCGCGCTGCTCTGCGACGGGAGATCCGTAGTGCAGGGCGACCCCGGCATCCGCGTCGCTGCCCTCGATAGCACCGGGCAGCGAAAGGAAGGCGCTGCGCGTTGGTTCAGTCGACAGGCTGTCAGTCGACACGGGCGAGCCGTCCAGACGCGTGGGTCGCGATCGACTGGCCGAGGGCGGCGATGTCCCACGCCCACAGCAGATGACTCTCGACGAGCCCGTACATGCGGGTGGATGCGGTGTGCTCCTTGGCGTTGACGGAACGGAGTACCGCATCCGTCGCCAGGTCGATGCGGGCGCCCTTGACCTGGCCGACATAGAGCTCACTGACTCCGCCGGGGTGCAGGATCGACGCCTCGACGTCGAAGCCGCCTGCCGCGTTGCGCAGCGTCTCGACGGATGCCGCACTGCCGAAGGGCCGCACACCGACCCCCGGCAGCATTCCCGGCCCTGGGTCGCCGTCGGTGGCCGCGCGACTCAGCCGCCAGTAGCCCGTCTCGGTGGCGAGTGGCGTGAGCTCGTCATCGAGAAGCCAGGTGTACGAGGTGTAGTTGAGGTGCGGCAGTCCGTCGTGGCTGAAGCTCATGCGCTGGCCGAACTCGTGATTGCGCACGTCGTCCCCGATCGCGTAGTTGACCACGCCGCTGCCCTCCCACACCCCGAGCAGCCAGGAGAGTGGCACAAGCTCGGAGGGAATGCTGTCGTCGAGTTCAATCATGAGAGCGCCGGGAGGCGGCAGAAGACTAGCTCTGACCCCGGAAGAGGTTGTAGACGACGACCACCGAAACGTATCCGATGGCGAGCGTGGCCAGAACCAGCAGGCCTACGAAGAAGAGTTCCAGGGCGAGGTACATGACTCGATTCTATGCCCGTCGCGGGTGAGCGTCTCGGATCAGCGCCCCGGCAGGCTGGCGAGCGACTGCGATCGACGCTCGAGGAGCTCCGCATAGGTACCATCGCGTTCCGCCCACCGCAGGGTCTGGGCGGCCTTGACCACGATCTCGTTCGGCGTCGGGCGCGCGGTGAGGAGTGCGGTGAGCTCGTCGAGAAAGCCATCCAGCGGCAGCGCAGCGGGGTTGACCTTCTCCTGTCCAGCGGTTGCGACGGCGGGCGGAACGAGCTCGGTGACCTCGACGCCGGTGCCCGCGAGTTGGGCCCGAAGCGACTCCGTGTAGGCGTGAACTCCCGCCTTGGATGCACCGTAGCTGGCCATGAGTGGGAAGGGGAGGAACGCGATGCCCGAGCTCACGGTGATGATGTTCGCGCCACCGCGGCCGATCAGATGGGGCGTGAACGCGTCGATCACCCGGATGGTTCCGAGCAGGTTGACCGCGATGGTGGCCTCAGCCTGGCTGCCGTGCGCCGGGTCGCGGAGGTCCTCGATCAGCATGACACCCGACATCGTCACCAGGACGTCGAGGTCGGGGTGGCCTGCCAGCACCTCGTCGCGGGCCCGAAGGACTGATGCAGGATCGGTGACATCGATCTGAACCGTCTCGAAGTCATCGACCTTGGCGGTGTTGCGGCCGCCGACCACCACGGTGCTGCCTGCCGCAGCGAACCGTCGTGCCAGCCCGAGGCCGATCCCGGAGGTGCCACCGACGATCAGCACGGTGCGATGGGTGATGTCCATGTCTTTCTTCTCTCTACTCGAATGGTGATGCATCGGAATCATCACGCCGAGCGACCGCAGCGCGGAAGGCCCCCGTGTTCCCGGGAGTGACAGGGCCCCTCTCGACTCCCGCGTGCGGGCTAGCTCCTCGCGGCGCTCGACGTGCCCGCTTGGCGCCCGCTCCCACGCTCGACGACGTCATCCTGGTGATCTGCTACCGGATGAACGCAGCGACAGCGCAGTCAAGCTACGACTTCTTGCCGCCGCCCGACAGGAAGCGTGACGCGGCGAACTACGCTGCGGCGAGGGGTGCGAGTATCGCGGTCGCGGCGGCGAGGATGACCACCGAGCCGACGAGGCTGGAGGTCATCCGGTTGACGAGCCCCTCCTTCTGCACGAGGGCAAGCTGCACGCAGAAGGTGAGGAAGATCGCACCGGCGAGAACCATCGGCAGCCAGGTGGGGTACTGGTGCGCCGGGGAGAAGAGTCCCACGAGCAGAGCCCCGACGGCGGTCAGTAACCACACGGGGATCACGGTCAGTTGCCAGCGCACGACTCCATCTTGCACCACGCGGCAGCCGACCGCCTGCGCGATCCAGGTGCGCCCGTGGCGCCGATGCCGATCTCAGCGTGCGAGATCAGCATCGGCCCCGTGCCGCGTCAGTCGACCAGCGAGTACCGCTTCTGGGCGAGTGCGCGCCCGTGCTCGACCGCGAGCTGCTCCGCGGCCACCTTGATCTCGGCGGCCTGCTCGGTGAACTGGTCGAGGGCCGGATTCACGCCGACGAGCGTGAACGGGCGCCGCACGACGAGCAGGTCGGCACCCCAGACCTCGCCGATGACACGGCTCAGCCACGGGGTGGAGTGGTCCCAGCCCTCCTTGGGCGTGCCGGGGTCGTAGTTGCCGCCGAGAACCGTCGCGAGCACGACCGGCTTGCCCTTGAGAGCCCCTCCGGCGATGCGCTCGTCGGTGTAGGTGACGTCGTACCAGGTCTTCACGTGTGCCGCGACGCCCCAGTTGTAGAGCGGAATCGCCAGCAGCAGGGCATCCGCGTTGATCAGTTCGTCCGCGAGTTCTACGGCCAGAGTCTGAGCGTCGCGCTGGGCGGGGCTGCGATCGGCCTCGGCGACGAAGCCGCCGGTCACGACATCGCGCCAGAGCGTGGCGGGCAGCGGCTGGCTGCCGAGATCACGACGCGTGACGACAGAATCGGGATGTTCGGCCGACCACTCGGCCTCGACCAGATCGGCCAGAGCTCGGCTCTGGGAGGTGGCAGGCATGATGCTCGCGTCGAGGCGGAACAAGGACATAAAGGTCTCCAAATCTGATGAACTAAGAAAAACAAAGTGACTCGGAAAACACTAGCACTGTTAGACTGGATGTCATGGCCGAGCTCGAACTTGAGACGCGAAGGTGTGACGCAGCGATCACCCTCGCGTTCTCCGTGCTGGGCAAGCGATGGAACGGCATGATCCTCGGCGTCCTGGGCGGCGGAGAGGCCTCGTTTGTCGGGCTGCGCAAGGCCGTCAGCGGCATCAGCGACACGGTGCTGTCGGAACGCCTGTCCGAGCTCACCGAACTCGGACTCGTGCGCCGGCAGGTCGCCGAAGGGCCACCCGTGTCGGTCAGCTACGAACTCACGACCGCGGGCGTCGAAATCGTTCCGACGATAGATCAACTCGGCTCGTGGGCCATGCGCAATCTGCGGCCGCGGGACTGACCCGCCCTACTAGACTTCAGCTCTGGCGTTTGGAGGCCTCTGTGGCGCAGCTGCTGATCCTGACACCCGCAGTCGACAACGACGTTCTGCCGGCGCTCTCACTGCTCAGTCATCGCGTGCGCCAAATTCCGGCCGAGCCCGCATCCCTCGTCAACGCCCCGAGCTGCGATCTCATCATGGTGGATGCCCGCACCGACCTCGCGAGCGCGAAGTCGCTGTGCAAGATCCTCACCACGACAGGCATCGCCGTTCCGCTCGTGCTCGTGCTCACCGAGGGCGGCCTGCCAGGGGTGAGCGCGGAGTGGGGCGTCGACGACGTGATTCTCGAGACGGCTGGTCCTGCCGAGGTGGATGCGCGCATCCGGCTCGCCACCACCCGTCAGGCCATCGACGAGGTCAGTAACAAGATCAGCGCCTCGGGTGTGGTCATCGATGAGGCGAGCTACTCCGCGAAGGTGCAGGGGCGACCGCTCGACCTCACCTTCAAGGAATTCGAGCTGTTGCGCTTCCTCGCGCTGCACCCCTCGCGCGTGTTCACGAGGGAGCAGCTGCTGAGCGAGGTCTGGGGCTACGACTACTTCGGCGGCACGCGCACCGTCGACGTTCACGTACGAAGGCTTCGCGCCAAGCTCGGCGAACTGGAGTCGCTCATCGGCACCGTGCGCAACGTCGGCTACCGCTTCAACGTCTACGAGGAAGAAAATGACAGAACCGAGCAGCCCGTCCGGCCCTAGCTTCACGCCCGGGATGCGCGAGTTCTTGAACGGACTGATCGCACGCGCCACCCTCGCCGACCGCCAGCCACCGTTCTCCGACCAGTCGCTCGTCGACGTCGAGAGCGGAGCGCGTCAACTCGTGGTGCTCGCCGCCCGCGAGAAGCCCGCGGCGGCGGCCATCGTGCTCTTCGCCACCGACAGCTTCGAGGCCGAATTCGTCGTCGACCCGCTCGAACGACACCAGGGACTCGGCAATCGCATGATGATCGAGATGCTGCGCGAGGCCCACGGCACGGTGCGCATCTGGGCCCACGGCGACCATCCGGATGCGCGAGCGCTCGCGAGGCGGTACAACTTCGAGGCGGCCCGCGAACTGCTGCAGTTGCGGGCGGAAGTTTCGACGAGCCCGGGGATTGAGCCCGTCGAAATCTCGCACGGGGATGGCAAGGTTTCGGGTGCGGAGGTCTCGACAAGCTCGACCACCGGTGGCGGCTCGACCACCGATGGCGGCTCGAACCGCGTGACGGTTGACAGCTTCCGACCCGGGACCGACGACGCCGAGTGGCTGAGGGTGAACGCGCTGGCCTTCGCCACGCATCCGGAGCAGGGCTCCCTCACCCAGGCAGATCTCGACGCGAGGGTCGCCGAGCCGTGGTTCGACGCCAACGACTTTCTCGTCGCGCGCGACGACAGCGGAGCGATGATGGGCTTCTGCTGGCTCAAGGTGCAGGAGGGGCCAGACTCCGGGGAGCGGATCGGCGAGTTCTACGCGGTGGGAGTGCATCCGAAGCATCAGGGGCTCGGGCTCGGGCGCTCGCTCGTGCGGGCCGGACTGGAGCGACTGGCGACCCTCGGCATCCGCACCGCCAGCCTCTACGTCGAGGCCGACAACGTCGCCGCGGTGAAGCTCTACCGCTCATTCGGCTTCGCGGATCACTCGATCGACATCCAGTACGAGCTGAAGCGGCGTTAATCGCGCGTTCACCGGCCACTCACGTTCGCGCGCGGCGGGGTGCAATGATGAACGGATGGAGAGCGAAACCTACCTGACCGGAGCCGGGCTCGCCACCGACAGCCTCGACGACGACTACGAGTCGGGGTGGGTGGACGACGGCACGCTGCCGCCGGAGCGCTACCTCGACCGCGAACTGAGTTGGCTCGCCTTCAACACGCGCGTGCTCGAGCTCGCAGAAGACCCGGCGACGCCACTGCTCGAGCGGGCCAACTTTCTCGCGATCTTCGCCAGCAACCTCGACGAGTTCTTCATGGTGCGGGTCGCAGGTCTCAAGCGCCGCATCCTCACCGGGCTCTCCGTGCCCACCAACGTCGGGCGGCCCGCGACGAGCGTGCTCGCGGCCATCCAGGAGCGCGCCCAGGAGCTGCAACAGCGGCACGCGACGGTGTTCCGCGACCAGGTGAAGCCCGAACTCGACGCGGCCGGCATCCACATCGAGAGCTGGACCGATCTCGACGCCGACGACCGCTCGCGCATCGACGACATCTTCGCCCAGCAGATCTTCCCCGTGCTCATGCCGCTCGCGGTCGACCCCGCGCATCCATTCCCCTATATCTCGGGGCTCTCGCTCAACCTCTCGATTCGAGTGCGCAACCCGAAGACGCGCAAGCAGGAGTTCGCGCGGCTCAAGGTGCCGCCGATGCTGCCGCGCTTCGTTCAGTTGCCGGATGACGAGAGCGGCCACCTGCGCTTCATCCCGCTCGAAGACCTCATCTCCAATCACCTGGGCGACCTCTTCCCCGGCATGGAGATCCTCGAGCACCACGAGTTCCGGGTGACCCGCAACGAGGATGTGCAGATCGACGAGGACGAGTCGGAGAACCTCATCCAGAGCCTCGAGCGTGAACTGCTGCGACGCCGCTTCGGGCCGCCGATCCGCCTCGAGATCACCGACGACATGGACGATGTGACCCTCGGCCTGCTCGTGCGCGAGCTCGAGATCACCGAGCAGGAGGTGTACCGGCTGCCGGCGCCGCTCGACCTCGGTGGACTGTTCGAGGTGACCAGAATCGACCGGCCGGAACTGAAGTATCCGCCGCACGTTCCCACCACGAGCGTCAACCTCATGCCGGCCGAGCCCACCGACGTGCCCGACGTGTTCGCCTCGGTCAGCAAGCGCGACATCCTGTTGCACCACCCCTACGAGTCCTTCGCCACGAGCGTGCAGGCCTTCCTCGAGCAGGCAGCGGTCGACCCGGCGGTGCTCGCCATCAAGATGACCCTCTACCGCACGAGCGGTGATAGCCCCATCGTCGAGGCGCTCATCAACGCGGCGGAGAACGGCAAGGCCGTGCTCGCCCTCGTCGAGATCAAGGCGCGATTCGACGAGACGGCGAACATCAACTGGGCCAAGAAGCTCGAGAAGGCCGGAGTGCATGTCGTCTACGGAATGGTGGGCCTCAAGACGCACTGCAAGCTCGCCCTCGCCGTGCGGCAGGAAGATGGCGTGCTGCGGCACTACAGCCACATCGGCACCGGCAACTACAACCCGAAGACCTCGCGCATCTACGAAGACCTGGGGCTGCTGACCACGGATGCCCAGGTCGGCAAAGACCTCACCCGCCTGTTCAATGAGCTCTCGGGCTACGCGATCGAGAAGAAGTTCAAGCGGCTGCTGGTGGCTCCCCTGCACCTGCGCAAGGGGCTACTCAAGCGCATTGCGATGGAGACGGCCAACGCCGAGAACGGCCTGCCCAGCGGCATCCGCATCAAGGTCAACTCGATCGTCGACGAAGCGATCACCGACGCGCTCTATCGCGCGAGCATGGCGGGCGTTCCCATCGAACTGCTGGTTCGGGGCATCTGCGGACTGAAGCCCGGCATTCCCGAACTGAGCGAGAACATCCAGGTGCGCTCGATTCTGGGGCGCTACCTCGAGCACTCGCGCATCTTCTCCTTCCTCAACAACGGCGACCCGCAGGTGTACATCGGCAGCGCGGACCTCATGCACCGCAACCTCGACCGTCGCGTCGAGGTGCTCGTGAGGCTCACCGACCCCGAGCACCTGCGCGAGATCGACGAGCTGTTCGACCTCGCGATGTCGGACGATACCTCGTCGTGGACACTCGAGGCCGACGGCACCTGGACCCGTCATCACCTCGCCGATGATGGAACACCGCTGCGCGACATGCAGAATGTTGTGATGCGCCAGATCTCGCAGCGGAAGCGCACCGGAGTCCTCCGGTGACCATCGTCATACCCTCCGTCGTCCTCGCAGCCGGCGCCGTGTGCTGGCGCACGCACAAGGGCACCGTGGAGGTGCTGCTGGTGCACCGCGACGAGCGCGACGACGTGTCCCTACCCAAGGGAAAGGTCGACCCCGGCGAGACTCCGCCGCAGACAGCCGTGCGGGAGATCCTCGAGGAGACCGGCCTGGCGATCACCCTCGGCGCGCCGCTCGGTACCACCGAGTACACGCTCGCCGGTGGCCGCGAGAAGCTCGTGTACTACTGGAGCGCCGAGGTCGGCGATGACGCTCTCGCCGCATCCACGTTCTCACCCAACAAGGAGATCGCCTCGCTCGAATGGCTGCCGATCCCGGCGGCGCGCGCGGCCATGACCTACGAGCGCGACCGCGAAGTGCTCGACCGCTTCAGCGCGAGGGTCGACGCCGGTCAGGCCCGCACCTTCGCGATCATCGCCCTCCGCCACGGCAAGGCCGTGCCGCCCGCGAGTTGGGACGGACCGGATGCGACCAGGCCGCTGCTGCACCGCGGCACCGAGCAGGCGGCGAGCGTTGCACCCGCGATCGCGGCATGGAGGCCGGAGAAGCTCGTGAGCAGTCCCGCACTGCGCTGCGTCGCGACGATCGAGCCCGTCGCGGCCCTCACCGGCCTCGAGGTCAAAGCCTCCCCCGGCATCAGCCAGGACGCCTACGAAGACGGCACCGCGACGGTCAAGAAGGTCGTGGGCAAGCGTCTCGAGAAGCAGCAGACGGTGGTGCTGTGCAGCCACGGTCCCGTGCTCCCCGACATCATCGGCGCCGTCGCCCGGGCGACGCACACCGAGGTGAACGCTGCGTTGCGCCGCGCGGCAATGCTGTCGACCGGGCACTTCACGGTCCTGCACGTCTCGGTCGAGCATCCGAAGTCGGGGATTGTAGCCCTCGAGACGCATGGACCTCTCGTCGACTGAGCCATCCAATCCCGATTGTTCGTGGTTTCCGCCCTAAAACGTCGCTCTTGGGGCGGAAATCGCGAACAATCCAGCGGAGGTACGGGGAACCGGTTAGGCCTGGCGGACCTGGGCTATGCGAACCGTGTTGCCTGAGGGGTCGCGGAACGCGCAGTCGCGTTGACCCCAGCCCTGGTCGATCGGCTCCTGCAGCACCTCGGCCCCTGTCGCCCGCACCCGCTCGAAGAGCCCGTCGACGTCGTCGGTCGCGAAGACCAGGAACGGCAGCGAGCCCTTCACGAGCAGTTCCTGCAGCGCGTCGCCCTCGGCCTGGGAGCGGCCGGCGTGCGGTACGGAGAGCACGTAGTACGGCCCCGGCTGTCCGGGTGTACCGACGCTCAGCCAGCGGTATTCGCCATTCGAGACGTCGTTCAGCACCTCGAAACCGAGGGCGTCGCGGTAGAAGCCGAGTGACTCATCCACGTCGTTGACGGTGATGTTGCATGCTTGCAGTGAGAGTGTCATGCGGCAACGCTACGCGGCGGATGCGGCGGCCGCTTCTCGAATCCTGCTCGCCTCGGTCG
>DATNBR010000063.1:0-17330 GCA_035571875.1 Lacisediminihabitans sp.
AAAGTAGCTGAACGAGCATGAGCACCATCCTCTCCACCACCAGACTGCACCTCAACAAGCGGGAGTCGACCTTCGTCGTACCGCTCTACATCGCGGGAATGGTCGCCGTCGTCTCGGTGCTCATTTCGCTCGTGTTCTGGCGATCGGGCAGCCTGCCCGGCACCGAGGGGTGGATCCAGGGCTCGCAGTTCAACCCCGGAATGGCCTACGCCCTGCCCGGGTTCCTCGTCTACTTCGGGGTGCAGGCGGTCGCGACGACGTTCCCCTTCGCGCTCACGCTCGGCTCGACCCGCCGCTCCTTCGTGGGCGGCACCCTCCTGTGGGCGATCGTGGTGTCGCTGTATCTGACCGCCGTGTTCGCAGTGCTCACGGCACTCGAACTTCTCACCCACCACTGGTTCGCTGGCTTCTATGTCTTCGACATCTACGTGCTCGGCGCGGGAAACTTCGGGCTGCTCGTGCCGATCGTGTTTCTGGCGACGCTCTCGCTGCTCACCATCGGCGGCGTCTTCGGCGCATCCTGGATTCGTTACGGCGCGCGTGGCCCTCAGCTGATCGGCGTCAGCACGGCTGTCGTGGTCATCGTGGCGGTGATCATTCTCGTGCCCTCGGCCGCAGCGATCTTCGCGTCGTTCCAGCTGTGGTGGCTCGCCGTCCTGGCCGCCGTCGTGATCGTGCTGTCGTCGCTTGGAACCTGGCTCATGCTGCGCTCGGCCAACGTGCGCTGATCGTCGGTCACTACAGGCTCAGTACGGCGCTCGATACACTCGCTGCGCGAGCACCGCGGGTTGAGTAGGCCGCCCGCACAACATTCGCGGGTTGAGTAGGCCGCCCGCGGCCGTATCGAAACCTCGACCCGCGTGCGCTGCGCGAGCGCTCGACCCGCCAGCGCTGAGCCTCAGACGGCCTCCCAGTCGGGCTTATTGGCCCACGCGTAGCGGTAGTAATCGAGGTTGGCGAGCCGTGAGGCAGCGGCCTCGTCAACGATCACGGTCACGTGCGGGTGGAACTGAATCGCGGAGCCCGGCGCACTTGAGGTGACCGGTCCCTCCACGGCCGCGGCAATCGCATCCGCCTTGCCTGCGCCGAACGCGAGGAGCAGCAGGTGTCTCGCCCGCCGAATCGTGCCAAGACCCTGGGTGATGCAGTTCACCGGAACGTCGTCGATCGAGTCGAAGAAGCGCGCGTTGTCCTGCCGGGTCTGCTGGGTCAGCGTCTTCACCCGGGTGAGCGACTCGAACGACGAGCCAGGCTCATTGAAGCCGATGTGGCCGTCGGTGCCGATGCCGAGGATCTGCACGTCCACTCCCCCGGCCTCGACGATGGCGCGCTCGTAGCTCTCGCCGGCCTGCTCGATCGGGCCGCGATCGGCCGGCACCCGCACGAGCTCCGGCGTGAGGCCGAGCGGCTCGACCACGTCGCGCCAGATCACCGCGCGGTAGCTCTCGGGATGCCCGGCGGGGAGGCCCACGTACTCGTCGAGCGCGAAGCCGCGCACCCGCGAAAGGTCGGCTCCGCGCGCGGCAAGGGCGCGGTAGACCGTGAGCGGCGTGGATCCCGTCGCGAGACCGAGCACAGCATCCGGCTTGCGGGCTACGAGATCGAGGATGACGTCGGCGGCGAGTTCGCCCGCGGCGGCCTGGCTCTCGAGAACGACTATTTCTGGCACGGGTGACTCCTCAGTTGTGGTGGGCGGATCAGGAAAAGCCGAGTTGCTTCGACAGCACGGCCGCTGCGGCGCCGCGCAGCACAATGTCGTCGCCGAGCTCGCTGACGCGCAGCGCGAGACCGGCGCCGGTCATGGTGCGCTCGGCGAGGGTGTGGGCGGTGGCCGCCACGAGCGCGTCCCCGAAGTAGCCGACCGGACCGCTCAACACGATCTCGGCGAGATCGAGCGCGCCGGCGATGGGAGCGAGCACGACCCCCAGCCGATGCCCCGCGTCGTGCAATACGGCGTCGCGGGCGCCGGATGTCGTGGTCGCCTTCAGCCGCGCCGCCAGTCTCGGCGCCGCCAGCCAGGTCTCCAGGCAACCGGATCTGCCGCAGCCGCAGGCCTCGCCCGAGGGGTCGACGACGACGTGGCCTATCTCGCCGGCGGCGGAGTGGCTGCCGAAGAACTGCACTCCGCCGAGCAGGAGGCCCGACCCGACGCCGTGCCCCACCTTGACGAGCATCATGTCTGCCGCGGCGTCGCCGAAGCTGTGCTCGGCCAGCACGGCGGCGTTCGCATCGTTCATGACGACGACGGGCAGCCCGAAGCGTTCGGAGAGCCGGGTCTGCAGCGCCTCGTCGCTCCAGCTCAGGTTCGGGGCGCTCAGCACCGTTCCGCTGTCGTCGACGACGCCCGGTGAGCCGACGCCGATTCCAAGGATGGGCGTGGTCGCCTGCTCGATGAGCCGCTCGACGAGGTCGACGACGCGATCGACCGCCGCGGCGCCGGTGGCGTGATCGAGAGCCACCTCGCTGCTGTGCAGGATCCGGCCGCCGAGGTCGAGCAGGGCACCACGAAACGCAGAGTCGCCGCCGAGGTCGACGCCCAAGATGTGGAAGGCGGCACGATCGATGTCGAGCAGGATGGCCGGCTTTCCGCGCTGCACGCTCTCGCTCGGCGCGGCCTCGCGCGGTCCGAGCTCGACGACGAGCCCGTCTGCCATGAGCTCGGCGACGAGGTCGGAGACGGTGACGCGGGTCAGCCCGGTGCCGCGTGCGACATCCGCCCTGCTCTGTCGCCCAGAGCGGTAGAGGGTCTGGAGCACGAGCGCCCGGTTGTGGACGCGCGCGTGTTCGGGCAGCACCTTCGCTGAGGGACGCAGCACTCGCGCTCCGCTGGTCGCTTCGACCCCGCCGCTCACGACATCACCGGCGCCGTGAGCCCGGCGCGAGCGGCACCGAGAGCCGCGACGGGAGAACCGGCGGCCACGAGGCTCACCCGCGACGCGAGCTCGAGCGAGGCGATGAACGGCGACGACTGCGCCCAGGAGTCGAGCACGGCGTGCACGCGCGAGATCAACGGGGCTCCGAGCGAGCTGATGCCGCCGCCGATGACCACCCGGTCGACGTCGAGGCTGAGGATCAGGATGCGCACGGCGACCGCCGTGTTCTCGACCAGCCGGTCTCGCACCTCGACCGCCAGCGGCACACCGGCGTCGGCGGCCTCGAACAGTTGCACGACCGGGTACGGATGCTCGCTCGGCCACTGCCGAGCGACCGCCGAACCAGAGGCGAGCGTCTCGAGGCAGCCGCGCTGCCCGCAGCTGCACAGCGCGCCATCCGCCTCGACCGGGATGTGCCCGACCTCCCCCGCTGTGCCGCGTGAGCCGCGCCACAGGGCGCCGTCGATCACGACTCCGGCGGCCAGCCCGGTGCCGAGGTTGAGGTAGGCCATCGAGCGGGCGCCGACGGCCTCGCCCGCCGTGTCGAGCAGACTCCACGCACCGAGTGCCGCCGCATTGACGTCATTCTCGACGCGCACCGGCACCCCGAATCTCTCGGCCAGCAGGGGACCCAGGTCGAGTCCCTCCAGGGCCAGGTTGACCGCGTGTGCCACCCGGCCGGCTTCTGCGTCGACCGATCCGGGAATTCCGACGCCGATCGAACGGAACTCCTCCGGCGTCACCCCGGCGAGCCGCGCCAGTTCGCAGACGGCCGTGATCGCGGTGCCGAGCACGGCATCCGCACCGAGCCCCGTGGGCAGTCGAAGTTCGTGCACGATGGCACCGTTCGCATCGACCGCAACCGCATGCACCTTGGTGCCACCGATGTCGAGCCCGACGAGCAACGACCCGGCGCTGACAGACCCGGCGCTCACGACTGCACCGCGTTCAGCCAGGTGAGCAGGGCCTGCGCCACGTGCCTCGAGGCCCCGAAGGTCGCGACGTCGGCGTAGGCGCGGTCGTCGCTCGGCCATCCGAGATCCACGACCACGGCATCCGGATGCCGCTGCCGCACCCCGTCGATCAAGTCGCGCACCCAGCCGCGCCGGTGGTTGTCCCGCCCGAGGATCACGGGCTGAACCCCGACCGGCAGCTCGAGCCGCTCGCCCTCGTGCACCCACACTGTCTCGGCACCCGCGGCCGCGGCGCCCCAGGGCGAGACGCCCACGGCGATATTCGCCTCGGTCGAGATCGAGACGAGCACGCGATCGGTGCGCACGACCACGTCTGGCCGGATGTCGAACGCGGCGATCGTGGGCTCCAGCGGAAACGCGGGTTCCCGGCTCGCACTCGCGGGCACGGCGATGCGCGCGGCCTGATCCTGAAGGCCGGCGGCGAGCGCGGCGACTCGTGCCACCGCGTCGGAAAGCCTCGCGGCGACGAGTCTGCCGTCGGCCACCGCGGCGGCGATCTCCCGCTCGATCTCCGCGAGTTGCACGTCGGTGTTGTCGGTGCCGATGCACAGCAGGTCGCAGCCCGCCGCGAGCGAGCGCACCGCGGCACCGGCGATGCCGATCTCGCCGCTCGCGCCCTTCATGTCGAGCGCGTCGGAGACGATCACGCCCTCGAAACCGAGTTCCTCGCGCAGCAGCCCCTGCAGTGCACGGCGCGAGAACGTGGCGGGCGCATCGGGGTCGAGCTGCGGCATGACGATGTGCGAGGTCATGATCGTGCGGGCGCCGGCCTCGATCGCGGCAGCGAAAGGCAGCAGCTCCCGCTCGCGCAACCGATCGAGCGACAGGTCGACGACGGGAAGGGCGAGGTGCGAGTCCGCGGAGGTGTCGCCGTGGCCCGGAAAGTGCTTGGCGCTCGCGGCCGTGCCCGTGGTCTCGAGTCCGCGCACCCAGGCCGCGCTGTGCCTCGCGACGAGAGCCGGGTCGGCACCGAAGCTGCGCACGCCGATGACCGGATTGTTCGCGTTCGAATTGATGTCGACATCCGGTGCGAAGTCGAGGTTGCAGCCGACCTGCCGCAGCTCCCAGCCCACGGCGTCGGCCACGGACTCGGTGTAGTCGGGGTCGTCGATGCGGCCGAGGATCGCATTGCCGGGGTAGGGCGAGCCGTTCTCGTGATAGAGGCGGGTGACGTCGCCGCCCTCCTCGTCGATGGCGATGAGAGCCGCCGGGTTCGCCTCACGGATCGCACCGGTGAGCCGCATGAGTTGCTCACGCGAGACGACGTTGCCACCGAAGATGCAGACGCCCGCGAGTCCCTCGCGAAGGCGATGCTCGAGCCAGCCGGGCAGGCTCGTGCCGACAAAGCCCGGCAGCAGGACTCCGGATGCGCCAGGCGCTTGGGACGCCGCCGTCACGAGCGTGCTCCGCGGCATCGGCAAGGATTCATGCCATTTAGTAAACCGTACGAACAAAACAAAGGCAACGCCCCGTTTCCCCAGGAGGGGCGTTCGCCGAGAGGCATTTCGCCCTGCGCGAAGCGTTGGCACTCTCATGGGTAGAGTGCTAATCTGTTCGTAGTTGAGCGCATGACGCTCAAGTTTGAAGCACATATCAACCGTGCCGCTGAGAGGCGCACGACGTGAAGGAGTTGATGAAAATGGCTATGTTGTTCGACCCATTCCGTGAGCTGGACCGCGTCGCCGCGAACCTGCTGGACTCTCGCCAGGGGCCACGACTCATGCCGATCGATCTGTACCGCGACGGTGACCACTACATCCTGAGCGCGGACCTGCCGGGCATCGACCCTGGCTCGGTCGACGTGGACATCGACGGGCAGTTGCTCACCATCCGCGCCGAGCGCACCGCGCATTCGGATGACGGCGTCAAGTGGCTCGCGCACGAGCGTCCGAGCGGCAGCTTCCTGCGCCAGCTCAACCTCGGCGACGGCATCGACACCGAGAACATCAGCGCGAACTACGACAACGGCGTGCTCAGCGTCATGATCCCGATGAGCGCCAAGGCCATGCCGCGCAAGGTCGCGATCACCGCGAACGGCACCGCCGAGAAGTCGGTCGAGGTCAACGCCTGAGTCGCTGCTAGCTCACAACCGCCAAGGGCCGGGGTTCGCGCGTCGAGCCCCGGCCCTTCGCCGTCACCACTCGCCCAGCCGGCCTCGATAACGTGGTGCCATGAGGCTCTGGTCGGTGCATCCGCGATACTTCGACCGCCAGGCGCTCACGGCGTGCTGGCGCGAGGGCCTGCTCGCGCAGGCGGTGCTCGCGGGTGCCACCAAGGGCTACCGGCACCATCCGCAGCTCGAGCGCTTTCGCGAACAGCCGCAACCACTCGCCGCCGTCGGCTGCTATCTCGCGGCCATCGCTGGCGAGGCGGATGCGCGTGGTTACGCCTTCGACCGCGGCAGGATCCGCGAACACGGCGAGTCCGTACCGTCCATTCCGGTGACCACGGGCCAGCTCGACTTCGAGTGGACCCACCTTCTCGCCAAGCTCGCGACTCGAAGCCCGACAGTCGCAGAACGCTGGGTGCAGCTCGGCGATCCGCAGCCGCATCCGCTGTTCACCGTCGTGCCCGGCCCGATCGCGGGGTGGGAACGACCCGGCGCACGGCCGAACGGATGAGCACCAGGCCACGGCGGGCCCCATCGCCTAGGGCGTGACGCCGCCCGCGGTCTGCGCCTCGTCGGGCGACTCCTGGGACTGATCGCTCACACTCGCCAGCCGGTTCAGGAAGCGAATCACGATCTCGCGTTCCTCGGGCTTCAGTTCTGCCGCCACGTCGAAGCGCCGCGCGTGGGTGCGACCCACGGTGTCCCGTACCTGCTCGTGGGTGTCCTGCGTGATGGTGATCATGAGCGCGCGACGGTCGGTCGGATGGGCGGATCGCTCGATGTGGCCCGCCGCCATGAGCCGATCGAGAAGCTTCGTGGTGGACGCGCTCGAGATGTTGAGGTGTTCCGCGAGGCTGCCCGGGGTGGCAACGATGCCCTGGCCCTTGCACACGACGAGAAAGCGGAGTGCCTTCATGTCGTTCTCGTTGAGATGCATGTGATTTCTCGACCGGAGGCTCAGGCTCTGTTCCGCCTCGCGCCAGCGTCGGATCGCTTCGAGCACGCGCACGACCTGCGCGATCTCGCCGTCGGCCATCGAGGAATAGTTGACCAGTTCCTGGTTGGGGTCCACCATTCGCGGATCCAGCATCACGTCTGAGGCGCGACGCCGCTCGGTGCCGGAGTCCGTCATGTCAACATCATATCCAAAGCGATAATGCTTGCTGGGCTATTTATTAGCTATACTAGCAAAATCATGACAGCTACCGCGCCCCCTCCTTTCCGCATTCCCCTTGCGGAAAAGGTGAGTGTTGATAGCGTCGAAAAGCAACGACGGCCGCGAGCACGGGGTGCAGAGAGCCGAGTCGACAAGGGCGAAGGCGGGGCATGAGATGGCTCTGACGGCAGAGTTGACGAGCAACGAGGGCCGCATCGACGAGGTCGCGAATCGGCTGAGCGACTTCTTCCGCGACAAGGAACACCAGGCCGCGGCCTACGGACGGCAGTACGTCGACCTCTGGTCGGCCATGCGGCGTTCGGTCGACGGGGGCAAACGCTTTCGACCGGCACTCGTCGTCTACGCCTATCACGCCCTGGGAGGCGAGCGCGGCGAGGAGGCGGTGGTCGTCGCCACGGCGTTTGAGCTGCTGCACTCCGCGTTCCTCCTCCACGACGACGTCATCGACGGGGACGTCATGCGACGGGGCCAGCCGAACGTCGTGGGAACCCTGTCGGCGCGCGCCCTCGACGACGGGCTCGACACTCGTGCCGCGAGCCGCTGGGGCGAGGCCGCTGCAATCCTGGCGGGCGACCTGCTCATCCACTCCTCCCAGGCACTCGTCGCCCGGCTCGAACTCGATCAGAGAGTACGCACGGCGCTGCTCGACCTGCTTGAGGAGTGCCTGTACATCACAGCCGCGGGCGAACTCGCAGACGTCGCCTTCAGCACCGGCACAGAGACCCCCGTGCTGTCGCAGGTGATCTCCATGGCCCAGTGGAAGACCGCCCACTACTCCTTTCAGGCCCCGCTGCAGGCGGGCGCCGTGCTGGCCGGCGCCGGCTCCGAGGCGCTTGCTGCACTCGGGGAATACGGTCGAAACGTGGGCATCGCCTTCCAACTGCGTGACGACGTGCTGGGCGTCTTTGGCGCCGCGGACTTGACGGGCAAGAGCACGACGAGCGACATCCGCGAGGGCAAGACGACACCGATGATGTGTTACGCGCTGCAGCGCAGCGAGTCCAGCGAATTGAGCGACCTGCTCGAGCGAGGCGAGGTGACCGAGCAGGATGCCGCCCGCGTGCGCGAGATTCTCGAGGCCGTCGGTGCCCGATCGTTCATCGAGCAGCTGATCGCCGACCACAGCCGCGCCGCGCTCGCCGCGCTCGACACCCCGGCCATTCCCGAGGCGCTGCGCCAGCGGCTCATCGAAGTCGCCGCCAAGGCCCGCGAGCGCTCGTCGTGAACGACCGCGACTCCGGGCGGGCAGACCTGGCGCTGTACACGCGAGCGGCGCACAAGAGCTCGGCCACGATCATCCGGGAGTATTCGACCTCCTTCGGCGCGGCCAGCGCTCTGCTGCACCGCTCCCTGCGCCCGGCCATCGAGAACATCTACGGCCTCGTGCGCATTGCCGATGAGGTCGTCGACGGTGCCGCCGCGCAAGCGGGCCTCGATGTCGACTCCCAGCTCGCGCTGCTCGACCAGCTCGAGCACGAGACCAACGCTGCGATGGCGGCCGGATACAGCACCAACGTGATAGTCCACTCCTTCGCCGAGACGGCGCGGGCAGTGGGCATCGACGCCGCGCTGACCGAGCCGTTCTTCGCGTCGATGCGCCGTGACCTCGACCCGGCCCCGTTTACCACAGAGCAGGTGCGTGAATACATCTACGGATCGGCCGAGGTGGTGGGGCTGATGTGCCTTCGCGTGTTCCTGCACGGCACCGGATGTTCCCCCCAGCAGCGCACTCGGCTCGAGGAGGGCGCGCGACGGCTCGGCGCCGCGTTCCAGAAGATCAACTTCGTGCGCGACCTCAGCGTCGACTGGACCCAGTTGCACCGCAACTACTTTCCCGAGATCGACCCGGGATCTCTCACCGAGATCGAGAAGCTCCTGCTCCTCGACGACATCGATGCCGACCTCGAAGCCGCCGGACGAGTCATCCCCCAGCTGCCCGCGCGCTGCCGAGTCGCGGTCAGCGCGGCACACGCGCTGTTTGCGGAACTCAACGATCGCATCCGAATGACCCCCGCGAGCGAACTGCTGAGCACTCGGGTGAGGGTGCCCGGCGTGGTCAAGCTGCGCATCGTGCTGGCCGCACGGGCACGCCACCGCGGTCTGAGCGTCTCGTGAGCGCCGCAGCGAAGCCGCGCACGGCCGTCGTGATCGGCGGCGGAATCGCGGGCCTGGCGAGCGCGGCGCTCCTCGCGCGTGAGGGTTATGCCACCACGATCCTCGAGGCTCGGGATGAGGTCGGAGGCCGGGCAGGCAGCTGGGAGCACGAGGGCTTCCGCTTCGACACCGGGCCGTCCTGGTACCTCATGCCCGAGGTCTTCGACCACTTCTACCGCCTGCTCGGCACGACGGCGGCCGAGCAACTCAGGCTGACCCGCCTCGACCCCGGCTATCGCGTATTCTTCGAGAAACAGGCCGGACGCCTCGACATCGTCGCCGACCGCGCCGCGAACCTGCGCACCTTCGAGGCGATCGAACCCGGCGCCGCCGCAGCGCTCGACCGGTACCTCGATTCGGCCCGAGACACCTACCGCGTCGCCCTGCGCCGCTTTCTCTACTCGACCTTCGCCTCGTTCGGGCCGCTGTTGAGGCGCGATGTGCTGGGCCGCATGGGCACCCTCATGCGATTGCTCCTGCGCCCACTCGATCGCTTCGTGGCCGGCTTCGTCGATGACGGTCGACTGCGGCAGCTCCTCGGGTATCCCGCGGTCTTCCTCGGGTCCGCACCGTCGATGACACCGAGCATGTACCACCTCATGAGCCATCTCGATCTCGAAGACGGTGTCTACTATCCGGATGGCGGCTTCGCGGCCGTCATCGAGAGCATCGCCCGCCTCGCAGACGCCGAGGGCGTCACGACGCTCACCGGCGCGACGGTGACCCGCATCACCACGTCGACGCGCGGACGCGCTCGCGTCACCGGCGTGGACTACACCGACGCGACCGGCGCGGCGCGGCAGGTCGCGGCCGACATCGTCGTTTCGGCGGCCGACCTGCACCACACCGAGACGACACTGCTGCCTGCAGAACTGCGCAGCTATCCGCAGCGGTGGTGGGACAAGCGCACCGCTGGTCCCGGCGCGATCCTCGTCTTCCTCGGCGTGCGCGGCGCGCTGCCGCAACTGAGCCACCACAGCCTGTTCTTCACCGAGGACTGGGCCGACAACTTCGGCCGGATCTTCGGCGACTCACCCTCGGTGCCGAGTCCCGCATCCATCTACGTCTGCCGGCCGAGCGCCACCGACTCCGCCGTCGCTCCGACCGGACACGAGAACCTGTTCGTGCTCGTTCCCGTGCCCGCAGACCCCGGCATCGGCCGCGGCGGCATGGACGGGGCGGGCGATCTCGCCGTGGAGCAGGTCGCCGATGAGGTCATCCGGCAGATCAGCAGTTGGGCGAAGATTCCCGACCTCGCAGACCGCATCGTGGTGCGCCGGACGATGGGACCGGCCGACTTCGAGAGCGATCTCAACTCGTGGAAGGGCAGCGCCCTGGGCCCCGCCCACACCCTGCGGCAGAGCGCCTTCCTGCGCGGCAAGAACGTCTCGGCGAAGGTCGACGGGCTGCTCTACGCGGGCGCGACGACGGTACCGGGCATCGGGCTGCCGATGTGCCTGATCAGCGCGGAGCTCGTCATCAAGCGCCTTCGCGGCGACATCAGCACGAGCGCTCTGGCGGAGCCGCTATGAGCGTTCTCTACCTCGCGGCCCTCCTGCTGGTCATCGGCTGCATGGCGCTCATCGACCACAGGTACCGACTCTTCTTCTGGCGGGATGCGCGCCGGGCCGCGATCGTTCTCGTCGCGGGCGTCGTCTTCTTCCTCGTCTGGGACCTGTTCGGCATCGGGCTCGGCATCTTCTTCCGCGGTGAGACGGCGATCATGACCGGCATCCTGCTCGCACCGGAGCTGCCGCTCGAAGAGCCGCTCTTCCTCGCGTTCCTCTGCTACCTCACCATGGTGCTCATCACCGGCATCGAGCGAGTGCTCTCGAAGCGCGCGGGGGTGCGGCGATGAACTACCCCGTGCTCAGCATCCTCTTTATGGTCGTTGCGGCGCTGGTGCTCATCCTTGCCGTCGCACGCGAGCGCACGCGACGGGCGCTCCTGCGTCGATGGTGGCCGCCGGTCGCGATCGCGGGCGTTGCCGTGCTCGCCCTGACCGCGGTGTTCGACAACATCATGATCGGCGTGGGCCTCGTCGCCTACGACCCACAGGCCAACTCCGGTCTCGCTGTCGGCCTCGCGCCGCTCGAGGACTTCGCCTATCCCCTGGCGGCCCTCATGATGCTTCCCGCTCTCTGGTTGCTCCTCAGAAAGCGAGGCACGGATGCGCACCGCTGAGCCACGCGGAGTCCTCGCCTCGCTGCTCCTCGCCTCCCGCCCGATCAGCTGGATCAACACCGCCTTTCCCTTCGCGGCCGCCTATTACCTCAGCGCGGGGCGCATCGACGCACCGCTGATCATCGGCACGCTGTTCTTCCTCGTGCCATACAACCTCGCGATGTACGGCATCAACGACGTCTTCGACTACGAGTCCGACCTCGCGAACCCGCGCAAGGGTGGCGCGGAGGGCGCCGTGCTCGACCGCCGGATGCACCGCATCACCGTCGGCACCGCCATCGCGCTGAGCCTCCCGTTCGTCATCGCACTCGTGCTGTTCGGCGGTCCGCTCTCGTGGCTCGTGTTCGCGATCAGCCTGTTCGCCGTCGCCGCCTATTCCGTGCCCGGGCTCCGGTTCAAGGAGAAGCCGTTCCTCGACTCGATCACCTCGAGCACGCACTTCGTGAGCCCGGCCGTCTACGGGCTCGCTCTCGCCGGAGCTGCATTCACGCCGGCGCTCTTCGCGCTCCTGGCCGCCTTCTTCCTCTGGGGCATGGCCAGTCACGCCTTCGGCGCGGTGCAGGACGTGCTGCCCGATCGCGAGGGCGGCATCCATTCGGTAGCGACGGTGATGGGTGCCAGGTGGACGGTGCGCTTCGCGATCGCACTGTGGGCCGCCGCGGGGCTGCTGATGCTGCTCACTCCCTGGCCGGGCCCGCTCGCGAGCCTGCTCACACTGCCCTACATCGCCGTGTCGCTTCCGTTCCGCTCCGTCTCCGATGAGAGGTCCGAATCAGCGAACCGCGGGTGGAAGCGATTCCTCTGGATCAACTACACCGTGGGCTTTCTCGTCACGATGCTCCTCATCACCTTCACCATCGAAAGGCACTGAACCCATGTCAACCGAACCCCGGGGCCGCGACTGGACCCCTCGCCGCTGGCTGCGCATCCTGCTTCCCACAGTGCTCCTGCTCGTGTGGTTCATCGCGGCGGGCTTCGGCGGACCCACGTTCGGCAAGCTCTCCTCCGTCTCGAGCAACGACCAGGCGGCCTTCCTCCCGGCGAGTGCCGAGTCGACGAAGGTGAACGAGCTGCAGCAGAAATTCACCGACTCGAAGGAGATACCCGCGATCGTGCTCCTCGTCTCCGACGACACGCTGTCGCGCGGTGACCTCGCCTCCGCGGCGAAGCTTGCGCAGAAGCTCGGCGAGGTCGATGGAGTGCAGGCGGCGGAGGCTTCGGCGACGACCTCGGTCGCCGGCCCGATCCCCTCCGAAGACGGCAAGGCCGTCGAATACATCGTGCCGATCAGCGATTCGAACAACGTCAAGGCGGTGGTCGCCGAGCTTCGCTCCGTGGCGGATGCCGGGGCCCCGGCCTCGACGAAGTCGTACGTCACGGGGCCGGCCGGCCTCACTGCCGACCTGGTGAACGCCTTCGGAGGCATCGACGGCATCCTCCTGCTCGTCGCCGGCGGCGCGGTGTTCCTGATCCTGCTGCTCGTCTACCGCTCGATCGTGCTGCCGGTCCTGGTGCTGCTCACCTCCGTGTTCGCGCTCACGGCCGCCATCCTCGTGGTCTACGCCTTCGCCAGCTGGGGCTGGATCAAGCTCAGCGGGCAGAGCCAAGGCATCCTCTCGATCCTCGTGATCGGGGCAGCGACGGACTACTCGCTGCTGCTCGTCGCCCGCTTCCGTGAGGCGCTGAAGCACGTCGAGTCGAAGTGGGCGGCCATCGGCCGAGCCTGGAAGGCCGCGCTCGAGCCGATCGCGGCATCCGGTGCCACCGTCATCATCGCGCTACTGTGCCTGCTGTTCTCCGACCTCAACTCCAATAAGAGCCTCGGGCCGATCGCGGCGATCGGGATCGTGTTCGCGCTGCTCGCGACGCTCACGCTTCTGCCGATGCTGCTCGCACTCTTCGGTCGGGCCGCGTTCTGGCCGTTCCGACCGAAGCTCGAGACCGAGGAGGCCCACCCGAGCCACGCGGCCGAAGACCAGGTGAGGGGACTCGAGGGCGTCTCGGGTCTCTGGCGCCGGGTAGGTCGGCTCATCGCCCGCCGTCCGCGGGTCACCTGGGTCGTCTCACTGCTCGTGCTCGTGGCCGGCGGCCTCGGCCTGCTGCAGCTGCAGGCCAGCGGCGTGCCGCAGACCGATCTCGTGCTCTCCCAGTCGCAGGCCGCCGACGGGCAGAAGCTCGCTTCGAAGCACTTCCCGAGCGGTGCGGGCAGCCCCGTGGTCATCGTGACGCGCGAGTCGAAGGCGAGCGACGTGCTCGACGCTGTCGAGTCCACGACGGGTGTCGACTCGGCGAGCGTGTATGCGGGCAACGTCAGGCCGGGCACGAAGGCCGAGCCCATCGTCAAAGATGGGCGCGTGCTCATCGACGCCGTGTTGAGCTACCAGGCCGACTCGGCGAAGGCCGAAGCTGTCGTGAAGACGCTGCGCTCGGAACTGCCGAAGACCGATTCAACGGTGCTCGTCGGAGGCGTCACGGCGATCGCCTACGACACCAACACCACCGCACAGGGTGACCTCGTCAAGATCATTCCGATCGTGCTCGTCGTCATCCTGCTGATCCTCATGCTCCTGCTGCGATCGATCCTCGCGCCCGTGCTCCTGATCCTCAGCGTCGTCGTGTCCTACGCCGCCGGGCTCGGCGTCTCCGCACTCGTGTTCAACCACCTGTTCGGCTTCCCTGGAGCGGATGCTGCGGTGCCGCTGTTTGGCTTCGTCTTCCTCGTGGCACTCGGCGTGGACTACAACATCTTCTTGATGACCCGGGTGCGCGAAGAATCGCTGAAGCTCGGCACGAGGCCGGGCATCCTGCGGGGACTCGGCCTCACCGGCAGCGTGATCACCTCGGCCGGCGTGGTGCTGGCGGCGACCTTCGCGGCCCTCGGCGTCATCCCGATCCTGTTCCTCGCCCAGATCGCCTTCATCGTGGCCTTCGGAGTGCTGCTCGACACCGTGATCGTGCGGTCGCTGCTCGTGCCCGCGATCTCCTACGACCTCGGCAAGGCGATCTGGTGGCCGTCGAAGCTGTGGCGACACGGCGAACCAGAGGCTCGAGCGCCGAAGCACACCGCAACCGAATAGGCAGAACGGCACGACCGACGGGAGCAACTTCATGTCGAACACCCAGAATGTGACGAGGGCCGGCGACGCTGTCAGACAGTGGATCGTCGTGGTGAGCCTCGTTGCCGCGGTCGTCGGTTCCTTCATCGGATCGGGCGCGCTCGGCGGCACGCCGATCACGGAGGCCGCGGGCGGGGCTCTCAGCTCCGACGCGACGCCGATCGCCCCAGCCGGGCCGGCGTTTTCGATCTGGAGCGTGATCTACCTGGGGCTCGCGGCCTACACGGCATGGCAAGTGCTGCCCTCGCACCGGCACGATGCGCGCCAGCGTCGCCTCGGCTATCCGATGGTCGCCTCGCTGCTGTTGAATGCCGCCTGGATTCTCAGCGTGCAGGCGGGATGGCTCGTCGCGAGCGTCGTGGTGATCGTGGCGCTGCTCGCGGTGCTCGGCTATGCCTTCAGGCTCTGCATGATGACGCGGCCATCGAGCGCGATCGAGGCCATCGTCGTCGACGGTGTCGTCGGGCTCTATCTGGGCTGGGTCACCATCGCGAGCGCCGCGAACATCACGGCGGCGCTGAAGTCCGGCGGCTTCGAAGGCTGGGGACTGGGTGCGGATGTCTGGGCGGTGATCGTGCTCGCGGTGGCCGGCGCCGTCGGGGTCGCGGTGGCTGTCGCCGGTCGCGGCCGGCTCGCCCCGACCGCGTCACTCTGCTGGGGTCTCGCCTGGGTCGGCGTCGCACGGCTCAGCGGAGAACCGCACTCAGTAGCTGCGGCCGCCACCGCCTTCGTCGCCGTGGCCGTCGTGATCATCGTCACGATCCTGTACCGCGTGCGCACCCCGCGACGGACGGGCCAGGGCTGAGTCGAGCAGCGCTCCGCAGGGCGGCACAATGGGGCAGGGATGAGGCCGCACACCCTTCTGGCCGAGCTCCGGATGCCCGCCGCTAGATCAGACCCAGAGCCCTCACCGCTTCGCGTTCCTCGACCAGCTCCGCGACAGACGCGTCGATGCGCGAGCGCGAGACTTCGCTGATGTCGAGGTCGGGCACGATCCGCCACTCGCCGCCGTTCGAGGTCACCGGGAACGAGCTGACGAGCCCCTCGGGCACACCGTACGAGCCGTCGCTCGGCAGGCCGGCCGAGGTCCAGTCGCCGTGCGCGGTGCCGTGCACCCAGTCCCGAACGTGATCGATCGCCGCACTCGCCGCCGACGCCGCAGAGGATGATCCGCGCGCCTGGATGATCGCGGCACCGCGCTGGGCGACCGTGGGAATGAACTCCTGCTCCACCCAGTCGAGGGGGACATCCGCTGGCCGGCCGTCGACGAGAGCGTGGGAGAGGTCGGGGTACTGCGTGGCCGAGTGATTGCCCCAGATCGTGAGCCGGGTGATCGCCGAGACGGGCGCGCCGGTCTTGCGCGCGAGCTGAGCGATGGCGCGATTGTGGTCGAGCCGGGTCATTGCCGTGAACCGTGCGGCAGGCACATCCGGGGCGTGAGATGCGGCGATCAGGGCGTTCGTGTTCGCCGGGTTTCCCACGACGAGAACGCGGATGTCGTCGGCGGCTCCCGCATTAATGGCCTGTCCCTGGGGCGCGAAGATTCCGCCGTTCGCCTCGAGCAGGTCGCCGCGCTCCATGCCCGCGGTGCGAGGACGAGATCCCACGAGCAGCGCGACGTTGGCGCCGTCGAATGCGGCTCGGGCATCGTCGAAGACGTCCACCGACTGCAGCAGCGGAAACGCCCCGTCATCGAGTTCCATCGCCACGCCCTCGGCAGCCTTGACGGCCTGCGGGATCTCGAGCAGACGCAGCGACACGGGTGTCCCGTCGCCGAGCATGCCGCCCGAGGCGATGCGAAAGAGGAGCGCGTATCCGATCTGACCGGCGGCGCCGGTGACAGTAACCTTCACGCTCTCGACCCTACGCCGTCACAGCTGCGCCGAGCGTGCCCGTTCGCGCCGACGGTGCCCGGTGGAACGGGCACGCTCGGCGCAAACGGGCACGCTCGGCGAAAGGTGGCTAGGCCAAGCGCGCTGCGAGGTTCTTGTCGAGAGTGTCGAGGAACTCCTCGGTGGTCTGCCACTTCTGGTCCGGCCCGACGAGGAGCGCGAGGTCCTTCGTCATCGCACCGGACTCGACCGAGGTGACCACGACATCCTCGAGCGTTGCGGCAAACTCGGCGAGCGCGTCGTTGCCGTCGAGCTTGGCCCGGTGGGCGAGGCCGCGGGTCCAGGCGTAGATTGACGCGATCGGGTTGGTGGAGGTGGGCTTGCCGGCCTGGTGCTGGCGGTAGTGACGCGTGACCGTGCCGTGTGCGGCCTCGGCCTCGACGACGCTGCCGTCGGGAACGGAGAGCACCGACGTCATGAGGCCGAGCGAACCGAAGCCCTGCGCCACGGTGTCGGACTGCACGTCGCCGTCGTAGTTCTTGCAGGCCCACACGTAGCCGCCCGACCACTTGAGCGCTGCCGCCACCATGTCGTCGATCAGGCGATGCTCGTAGGTGAGCTTCCTCTTGTCGAAGTCAGCCTTGAACTCGGCATCGAACACCTCCTGGAAGATATCCTTGAAACGGCCGTCGTAGACCTTGAGGATGGTGTTCTTGGTCGACAGGTAGACCGGATAGTTGCGGGCGAGCCCGAAGTTGAAGGAGGCGCGCGCGAAATCCCTGATCGAGCTGTCGAGATTGTACATCGCGAGCACGACGCCCGACTCTGGCGCCTTGAACACCTCACGCTCGATCGTCTTGCCGTCCTCGCCGACGAATTTCAGCGACAGCGTGCCCTTGGTCGGGAATTT
>DATNBR010000064.1:0-40841 GCA_035571875.1 Lacisediminihabitans sp.
CGGTGGGGCTCGAAGGGCTGCACCGCTGGTACCGTGGCTGGAATGAGCACCGACACCCCAGAGACCGCCGTCGAGGCGGGCGAAGCCCTGCTTGCCATCCTGCGCAAGCATGTCGACACCATTGCCGCGCACGGCGTACAGAGCGAGTCCGACGAGGCACTCGACAGCCAGCTGTGGGAGGCGGTCGGCGCCTATGGAGACGCGCTCGACGAGTTCGATGAAGACGACGAGCCGGATGAGGTCGACGAGGCCGAGGAGTTGCGCTTCACCGTGCGCACCCGCTACGACTACACGGTGATCGACGAGAAGGCCTTCCTGAGGTCGGGCAAGGGTCTCGGAGCCGCGGTGCTGGCCCTGCTCGAGCGTGCGGGTGGCAAGCCACTGAGCGCGCTCGAGGTGGAGTCGCTCGAGACCGGCAGTGGACTGCTCACCGTGCACGTCAACAACGAACCGCTCGTGGCCGATGACTTCCGCACGGCCGACGAGCCGACCGATCTTCTGCTCATTGCTCCGAGCGAAACCCTCTCGTTCACGCTCGACGAGCCGGTCTACGACTCGCGAGCCGACGCGGAAGCGGCCGCCAAGCGCGACTGAGCGTCAGCTCTGCAGTATCGCGGCGCGAAGACGAGCCGCGTCGACTCTCCAGATGTTGTGCACGCGCCCGTTGAGCAGCAGCACGGGGATCTCTTCGACGTACTTCTCGTGCAGTTCGGCGTCGTCGAGGATCGAGAGCTCCCGCACGGTGATCGAAGGGGCGGATGCGTCGCTCGCGAGTTCCGCGACCACCGAGCTCACGACATCCCTGGCGTCTTCGCACAGGTGACAATCGGGCTTTCCAATGAGGGTGAGGGCTACCGAACCGGGCATGCCTTCAGCCTAGAACCCCCCGCGCCAGCCGCGCGGCAACAACAAAAAGCGCCAGACCGAACGGTCTGGCGCTCCGAGTCGAAGAACGACTGTGCCGACGAGCGGCTACTTCTTGTTGCGACGCTGGTGACGAGTCTTGCGAAGCAGCTTGCGGTGCTTCTTCTTCGCCATGCGCTTGCGACGCTTCTTGATTACGGAACCCATACGCACCTCATAAATTCTGGCTTCACCGGATGATGAACGACCGGATGATGAACGAACTGCCGGGTTCAAAGAGGAACCACGGAAAATTTGCCTCACGACAGTGTAACTGATCAATGCTGCCGCTCGGATCGGGGGCGAGTGCCGCCTGGCCTTCGGGCTCTCGGTGGGCTGCCTACTCTTGAACCATGCCGTCGTACCGCGTCACCATGACCATCGGCAGGCTCCGAGCCGGCACAGCACCGCAGGCCGTGCTGCCGGAAGCCGTGCGCGCTGTGGGCGAACTCACGACCGTCGAGGCCTCGGACGTGGGGATCGTCTCTGGAATGCCTCGCATCATCGTCCGCTTCACCGGCGACGACTCGCGACACGCCCTGGGCATCGGCGCACACGCTCTCGCAGCCGTCTCCACGCTCGCAGAACCGCTCGCAACGACCGTCACCGAGCGCGTCGGAGGCCGCTGGTACGTCGTTCGCTAGCGCTGGTGCCGACGCCCCTGAGCGGGCCCGAACCCCTTTACAGGCCCGAGATTCCGGGGCAGAAGAGGTCATGCCTCTTTCGCACTTCATGGTTGGTCAACTAGACTTGGTCAACATGGTCACCCAAGTCAACGTGCAGGATGCGAAGACCCGCCTCTCAGAGCTGCTCGTGCGCGTTGAAAGCGGCGAGGAGATCGTCGTCGCGCGCGGTGGGAAGCCGATTGCGCGCCTCTGTCCCCTGGGAGAAGTGCCGGAACGGGAGCTGGGATTCGTTCCGGGCGGTCCGATTCGCGTGTCGTTCTTCGAGGAGCTTCCAGGAGACGAGCTGCGCGCATGGAGCGGCGAGTGAGACTGCTACTCGACACCTACGTCGTCATGTGGGCGCTGAGAGACCCCTCACGGCTGAGTCCCGTGGCCACGGAGCTGATTCGTGACCCCGCCAACGAACTGCTGATCTCCGCCGTGGTGCCGTGGGAGATCGCCACGAAGCACCGCATCGGTCGCCTGCCCGACACGGGGGCGCTCCTGCTCGCCTTCGAGGACCACATGCGCCGACTGGGGGCCGTGGAGCTACCGGTGACCGCTCGCCACGCGATCGCTGTGGGCCAATTGCAGTGGTCGAGCGAGGATCCCTTCGACCGGATGCTCGCGGCTCAGAGCATCATCGAGGGCGTGCCGATCGTCACGGCCGACCCGGTGTTTCTCACCCTGCCCACCGTTCGCGTGGCGTGGAACTAGTGAGCCGATCCTTCGAGAAAGCGAGAGCGGATGTCGTGCCGGCCGCCGAGGTCAGGCAGCGACGGCGGGCAGGGCCGCTTCGATCGCGGCGATGATCTCCGGCGCACCCGGCTGCACCTTGGAGCGGAAGCGCGTGATCTCACCGGTGGGTGAAATGACGAATTTCTCGAAGTTCCACTTCACCTTGCCTGCCTGCCCATCGGCATCCGGAGTCTTAGTGAGCAGCGAGTACAGGGGATGCGCGCGATTGCCGTTCACCTTGGTCTTCTCGAACAGGGGGAAGGTCACGCCGTAGTTCACGGTGCAGAACTCCAGGATCTGCTCGGCCGAACCGGGCTCCTGCCCTGCGAACTCGTTGCAGGGGAAGCCCAGAACGGTGAAGCCGCGCGAGGCGTAGCGCTGCTGAAGTTCCTCGAGCCCCGCGTACTGCGGCGTGTGCCCGCACTTGGACGCGACGTTCACGACGAGCACGGCCTGTCCCCCGAATTCCGCGAAGCTCGTACTCGTGCCGTCGAGGCGGACCAGCGGAATGTTGAGCAAAGTCATGCTTCTCATCGTAGGCGGGGTGGGTGCGCTGAGCAGCCGCGACGGTACCCCCGCAACGGGTGACACGTACGATGGTGACACTCCTCGGCCGACCGGAGGGCACCGTGTTCGTTACCGTTCCACCAGACGACGTCGGCGGCGCCTTGCGCGCGGCCGGCTGCGTGTTCGCCGAGGAGGAGGCCGCCTTGCTCGTCGCCGAAGCCAGCTCACCGGAGCAGCTCGCGCAGCTCGTCTCGCGACGGGTCGCGGGGCTTCCGCTCGAGCAGGTTCTCGGCTGGGTCGAGTTTCACGGCTCGAGGTTTCTGCTGGATCCGGATGTCTTCGTCCCAAGGGTGCGCACGGAGTTCCTGGTGGACCAGGCGATCGCCCGCACACGGCCGGGAGCCGTCGTGCTCGACCTGTGCTGCGGGGCAGGTGCGCTGGGCGCCGCCGTCGCGACGAGCGTCAATGCCCTCGACGACGCGAGGCGCATCGATCTTCACGCTGCCGACATCGAGCACCCGGCGGTACTGTGCGCCCGGCGCAATGTCGCTGCGGTCGGGGGCACCGTGTACGAGGGCGACCTGTTCGAGCCGGTACCGCCTTCGCTCAGGGGGCGGGTCGAGATTCTGCTCGCGAACGTGCCGTACGTGCCGAGCGACGCGATCGCGCTATTGCCTCCGGAGGCGCGCGATCACGAGCCGCGTGTCACGCTCGACGGCGGCGTCGACGGACTGGAGGTGCTGAGGCGGGTGGTGGATGCCGCTCCGGAGTGGCTGGCACCGGGCGGTCACCTCTTTTTCGAGATCAGCGAGCGACAGGCTTCCCGCGCGGAGGAAATTGTGCACGAGCGCGGCCTGGAGGCCGTGGTCGCGCGCGACGACGAGGTCGATGCGACGGTGATCATCGGCACGCGGCCCGCAGGCGAGTAGCCGATTGCTCAGGCGCGCAGGGCGAGCGCGAAGGGGAGCACCGCGGTGGCACCCGCCTCGCGCAGGGCGCGAGCCGCGACCGTGAGCGTCCACCTGCTGTCGACCAGGTCGTCGACCAGCAGGATCGGCCCATCCGGTAGCGGCACCTCGACCGCGAACCGCTGCCACACCCCCGAGAGCCGCCATGCGCTGTTGCCACCGGGCTCGCCGCTCGGACCGCCGCCCGCATGAGCGAGAGTGCCGAGGTAGGGCAGCCGTCCCGCGTCGGCGAGCCCGCGCGCGACGGATTCCACGAGCTGCGGATGCCGCCTGGACGGCACGCTCAGCACCGCGACCGGGCGCTCACTCCAGTCCCACTCGCCGAGCACGCGGACGCACGCTGCTACAAGCGCGGTCGAGGCTGGCGCGTCCTGCGTGGCACCGGCGCCCTCGAGCAGCCCGCGCAGCGTGCCGCCCCAGCCGAGGTCGGTGAGGCGCGCCAATGCGCGGCCCTCGAGCATGCGCTCACCCTCCGCGATGCGACCCCTGACCGGCACGCCGAGGCGCTCTGCGCCGCTCGGCCATTGAGCACGCGGCTCGATGGCGACGCCGACGCGGTCGAGGGAGCCGCTCGCGGTGGTCGCGGCGCGCTCGTCCACGTCGAGCGGGAACCACACGCCGGCGCAGTTGTCGCAGCGACCGCAGGGCGCGGCAGTCTCGTCGTCGAGCGCCGACTGCAGGAACTCCATTCGGCATCCGCTGGTCTGTTCGTAGTCGATCATGTGCCGCTGTTCGACGAGGCGAGCGGCGGCGATGCGCTCGTAACGTTCGGCGTCGTACTGCCACGGCCGCCCGGTGGCGATCCAGCCGCCCTTCACCCGCTGCACCGCGCCGTCGACGTCGAGCACCTTGAGCAGCAATTCGAGCGGGGTGCGGCGCAGGTTGACCCGGGCTTCGAGCGCGGGCGTGGAGAGCGGCTCGTCACCGAGCGCCGCGATCACCGCCTCGGCGCGCGCGCGATCCGGCATGGATGCGGTGGCGAAGTAGGTCCAGATTGCCTCGTCCTCCGCACCCGGCAAGAGCAGCACATCCGCGTTCTCTGTCGCGCGCCCGGCACGGCCCACCTGCTGGTAGTAGGCGACCGGCGACGATGGCGCACCCAGGTGAAGCACGAAGCCCAGGTCGGGCTTGTCGAATCCCATGCCGAGCGCGCTCGTGGCGACGAGAGCCTTGACCTCGTTGCGCTTGAGCATCGCCTCGGACTGCTCCCGCTCCGCCGGATCGGTCTGCCCGGTGTAGGCGCGCACCCCGTGTCCCGCCTGGCGGAGCAGTCGCGCGGTGTCTTCGGCGGCAGCGACGGTGAGCGTGTAGATGATGCCGCTGCCGGGCAGCTCGTCGAGGTGGCTCAGCAGCCAGCCGAGCCTCGCCCGAGCGTCGGGCAGCCGCAGCACGCCGAGGCGAAGCGACGCTCGCGCGAGAGGCCCGCGGATGGTGAGGACGTCTGCGCCCAGCTGTTCGGCGACATCCTGCACCACCCGACTGTTCGCTGTCGCGGTCGTGCCGAGCACCGGAACCCCGTCGGGCAACGACGCGATGACGTCGCGCAGCCGCCGGTAGTCGGGACGGAAGTCGTGGCCCCAGTCGGAGATGCAGTGGGCCTCATCGACGACGAGCATTCCGGCCCGCCGCACGAGCGCCGGCAACTGCTGCTCGCGAAAGCTCGGATTGTTCAGCCGCTCTGGCGACACGAGGAGCACGTCGACCTCATCGCGCTCGAGCCGGGCGAGCACCTCGTCCCACTCGTGCGCATTGGTGGAGTTGATGGCGACCGCGCGAACTCCCGCACGTTCCGCGGCCGCGATCTGGTCTCGCATGAGGGCGAGGAGCGGCGACACGAGGATGGTGGGACCAGCGCCCTGTTCGCGAAGGAGCAGCGTCGCCACGAAGTACACCGCCGACTTGCCCCAGCCGGTGCGCTGCACCACGAGCGCCCTGCGGCGACGGTTGACAAGTGTCTCGATCGCCTCGTACTGTCCGTCGTGAAACTCTGCGGCCTGCGAGCCGACAAGCGTGCGCAGGATGCGCAGGGCGGAAGCGCGGGTGCCGTCGGCAACGGCGGGGGGCGTCACGTCTGTGCTTGCGTCTGTCACCGTGCAAGCTTCTCAGGCGTGGCTGACAGCCACCGCCCATAGTGACTGAACCGGGTGGCGACAGGGGCTGTGGAGGACGGGCCGTCTAGGGAAGCCCGACGCCGGCATCCGGCTCGAGATCGGGGTCACGCCTGCCCGTGTGAGGGTCTTCGTCGAGCCGGCCGGGCACAGCGCCCGCGATGTCATCGACGATGCCGCCCTCTTCGGGATCGGCCTTGTGGCGCGGGGCGTGCGGCGAGCGCGGTCCGGCCGTGGCAGCGTCATCCGTGGGCCGGCGCGACCGGTCGTTCGACGACTCCATGTCGAGTGCGGTGGTCACCCGCTGGCCCTCGACGAGGGCCTCCGGGTTGCCGTCCGGCCTGCCGCCGTCGCGATGGGTCGACTGCCGCGTCGCGCCTCCCGTAGGGTCACCCGGGCCGCGCTCGAAGGGGTTGCCGTCGGTGCTTGCGTCGGCGGCCGTTGGCCCGCCCGTCGCACTGTTTACGGGCGAGAGCGCGTCATCCGCTCGGTCTGTGTTCGATGACTCTGTCATCTCTTCACGATAGGCAAAGCGCACCGTCCACGGGGCGGATGCACAGCGCTTGCCCAGAGTGGGACGATGGGGAGATGGGCGTGAAGATCAAGCGGGTGTACGAGAAGGCCGCCCCGGGCGACGGCTATCGCGTGCTCGTCGACAGGGTGTGGCCGCGAGGCGTGACCAAGGCGGATGCCGCAGTCGACGAATGGGTGAAGGATGTCGGCCCGAGCACCGAATTGAGAACCTGGTTCGGTCACGAGGCGCCTCGATTCGCCGCGTTCGCCGAGAAGTACCGCGCCGAGCTCGACTCCAACCCCGCGGCGGATCGGTTGCGCACGATCGTCTCCGAACACGCCACGGTCACGCTCGTGTACTCCGCGAAAGACGAGGAGCACAACCAGGCCGTGGTGCTCGCCGAGTACCTGAGCTGAATCGCGCGCACGGGACACGCCCATTTTCGTCGCGGAAGGCCGATCCGCCGATAAGGTAATCGCGTGACCACGACTGAGGCGGCAAAGCCCGAGCCCAAGACCACCTTCCGCACACGACTCGATTCGTTCTTCGAGATCACGAAGCGAGGGTCCACGTTCTCCCGCGAGGTCCGCGGCGGGCTCGTCACCTTCGTGGCCATGGCCTACATCGTCATCCTCAACCCGATCATCCTGAGCGGTGGCAAGGATGTGCTCGGTCACTCGCTCGGGTTCACCCAGGTCGCCGCCGTCACGGCCCTCACCGCCGGCGTCATGACGATCCTGTTCGGACTCGTCTCGCGCCTGCCCTTCGCCTTCGCGGCGGGGCTCGGCATCAACTCCTTCCTCGCTGCGAGCGTCGTCGGCGACCTCACCTGGCCCGAGGCGATGGGCCTCGTGCTCATCAACGGTGTGATCATCGTGATCCTCTCGGCGACCAACCTGCGGGTGCTCATCTTCGACGCGGTGCCCATCCAGTTGAAGATTGCGATCACGGTCGGCATCGGTCTGTTCATCGCCTTCATCGGCCTCGTGGATGCGGGCTTCGTCACCTCCACCGGCTTCAACTCGCCGCCGGTCGGTCTCGGCATCGCCGGCTCCGTCGGCACGATCCCGGTGATCATCTTCGCCTTCACGCTCCTGCTCACCGGAGTGCTCGTCGCCCGCAAGATCAAGGGCGCACTGCTCATCGGCATCGTGGCGAGCACCTTCCTCGCCATGATCGTCGAAGCCTTCGCTCACCTCGGCAGCGGTGCCAAGCATCCGGGCGGCTGGAGCCTGCAGGTTCCCACCCTGCCGAGCCAGGTCGTGAGCATCCCCGACTTCAGCCTCGTCGGTCAGGTCAGCTTCGGCAGCTTCGAGCGCATCGGCGTCCTCGCCGCGCTCATGCTCGTCTTCACCCTGGTCTTCACGAACTTCTTCGACGCGATGGGCACCATGACCGGCCTCTCCAAGGAGGCGGGCCTCTCGGATGAGAAGGGCAACTTCCCGAGGCTCAAGTCGGCCCTCATCGTCGAGGGTGTCGGTGCCGTCGCGGGTGGATTCACCTCGGGCTCCTCCAACACGGTCTTCATCGAGTCCGGTGCAGGCATCGGCGAGGGTGCGCGCACCGGCTTCGCGAACCTCATCACCGGCGTGCTATTCCTCCTCGCGATGTTCCTCAGCCCGCTCACGACGATCGTTCCGAGCGAGGTCGCGGGTGCGATCCTCGTGATCGTCGGCGCGATGATGATGGCGCAGATCAAGGAGATCACCTGGACCGACTTCTCGATCTCGTTGCCGGTGTTCCTCACGGTTGTCGTGATGCCGCTGACCTACTCGATCTCGAACGGCATCGGCGCCGGCTTCATCTCCTGGGTCGTGCTGCGCTCCCTCTCCGGCAAGGCCAAGGAGATCTCCTGGCTGCTCTGGGTGGTCGCGGCCGGGTTCCTGATCTACTTCGCTCGCGGCCCGATCGAAGCGCTCATCGGCGGCTGACCCTCGAGGGACGCACCCGCGCTCATGTCGCCGAGCGTGCCTGTCCGCGCCGAACGTGCTCATCCGATCGGGCACGCTCGGCGCTAAGGTGCACGCTCGGCGAACTCAGCGGGCGCGATTGCGGCCGAAGGCCCGACGCACGCGCTCGGCGAAGCTGACCGCCGGCGGCTCGTTGTAGATGTTCGCGAACTCTTGCCCGCTCATCCGCTGGATCGCCGCCATCACCTCGTCCGTCGCCCTGCGCCGTGCGCGACCGGAGTCCGCGCTGCCGTGTGAACTCAGATCGAGCGGTGCGCCGAACTCGACCGTGACGGGCCGGATGCGCGGCAGCCTCGCACCCACGGGCTGCAGTTCCTGGGTTCCCGTCAGCGCAACCGGGATGACGACGGCGCCCGAGGTGAGAGCGAGCCAGGCAACGCCGGTGCGACCGCGGTAGAGCCTGCCGTCGAGGGATCGGGTGCCCTCAGGGTAGATCGCGAACGCGTCGCCGTGTTCCAACACGCGGAGTCCACTGTCGAGCGCGTCCTGCGCCGCGCTGCCCGCGCCGCGGACGACCGGAATCGCGCCGATTCCGGTGAAGAAGGCGCGGGAGATCCATCCGCGAAAGCCGCGACCGGTGAAATACTCCGCCTTGGCGAGAAATGACACCGAGCGCGGTGCGACGAGCGTGATCACGACGCTGTCGATGAACGACAGGTGGTTGCTCGCGAGAAGCACCGCGCCCGACTTCGGAACGTTGCGGCGGCCCAGGATGCGGGGACGCCAGATGAGTCGCGCGAGCGGCGCCAGGAAGATTCGAGAAAGAGTCTTCAGCACCCGTACAGCCTAGACACGAGGGTATGCCGCGAGGGGAATACGCCGTTCACACGCCCCGCGGCACATAGCAGCAATCGATCGCCCGGCGGAAGGGGAATCACCGAAATGACCCCCAAAAGGGGGGTTTTCTTAAGGCGAACTTCGGTCGTAATGTCTCGTCTATCCCCCGAAAGGGTGTCCCCCTTATGGGGGGCCTCACAGCGAGACGACCCGATTCACTGTCTCGTTCTCCTCTGGAGACACTTACCCGACATACGCCCGCCGCGGCGTCAGCGTCCTGCCCTACCCGATTTCAGGACCGTCCGATGAACGATCTGACGCTTTACCCGTCCGACCCGCACAGCCTGCGCTCAGCGCGGGCCCGGATCTCAGAGCGCAGTTTTCGCACGCACCGCCCCGACGATGCGCTGCCGCTCTCCGGCCTCGCCTGGGCCAAGGCCTACTGCGCCAAACTGTTTCTCACCGACACCCTGATCCTGACGGCCATCGTCGGTCTCGCGTTCTATGGCCACCTCGCGTCACTGCGCGCCGCAGCGATGGAGACCTCCACGCTGGTCACGCGCAGCGCGCTCCTTGCGCTCGCCATCATCGCGGTCTGGACAGTGTGCCTCGCGACCTTCCGCACGCGCGACCTCACGGTGGTCGGCGGCGGAGCTGGCGAGTACAAGCGAGTCGTCAACGCGAGCACCGCGGTCTTCGGTCCCATCGCGATCGTCTTTCTCATCGCCCAGGTCGACTCGGCAAGGTGGTTCTTCGCGGTGGCGTTCCCGCTCGGGACGGTGGGTCTGCTGCTCGGCCGGTGGCTGTGGCGGCGCTGGCTCATTCGGCAGCGCGAGCTCGGTCACTTTCTGTGGCGGGTCGTCGTGGTCGGCACGCGCAGCGACGTCGAGAACGCGGTGCGTCAGATCGGAACGAACACCGGTGGCCCCTACGCCGTGATCGGCGCGGTGCTCGAGGAGTCGGACACCGAACGTGATGACGGGCCGCTGCGCGACATCCGGGTGATGCGTGACCTGAACCGGGTCGCGGAATACGCGAGCTTCATCGGCGCCGACGGCGTGGTGGTGGTGGGGCAGCCCACGGGTCGCAGCGACTTCATCCACGACCTCGCCTGGCAGCTCGAGGGAAAGACCGTCGAGCTCATCCTCGCGACGAGCCTCGCGAACATCGCCGGCCCGCGCATCCACTTCCGGCCCGTCGACGGGCTGCCGCTCATGCACGTCGAGATCCCGCAGTTCGAGGGCGGCAAGCATCTGTTGAAGCGCGCCATGGACGTGATCGCCTCGGGACTCGCCCTCGTGCTCCTGGCGCCGCTGTTCGTCGCGATCGCCTTCCTCATCCGCGCCGACAGCGAGGGCGGTGTGCTGTTCTCGCAGGAACGCGTGGGTCGTGGCGGCCGCAGTTTCCGGATGCTCAAGTTCCGATCGATGGTGGCCGACGCCGCCGAACGACAGCTCGAGTTCACGGGGCCCAACGACGGCAACGGCGTGCTCTTCAAACTCAAGAACGATCCCAGGGTCACCCGCATCGGCCGCACGCTGCGCAAGTACTCCCTCGACGAACTGCCGCAGCTCTGGAACGTGCTCATGGGCGACATGAGCCTCGTCGGCCCTCGCCCGCCGCTGCCCGTCGAAGTCTCCAGCTACGAGGATCACGTGCGCAGACGCCTCTTCATCAAACCGGGGCTCACCGGCATGTGGCAGATCAACGGTCGCTCCGACCTGAGCTGGGAAGAGAGCGTGCGCCTCGATCTCTACTACGTGGAGAACTGGTCTGTCATCGGCGACCTCCGCATCATCTGGCGCACCTTCCGGGTGCTCGTGAATCCGGTGGGGGCGTACTGATCATGCGGATGGACGATCCGGCAAGCCTGCACATCGCGATGCTCGGCACGAGAGGCGTCCCTGCCGCGTACGGCGGATTCGAGACGGCCGTCGAGGAGATCGGCCAGCGGCTCGTCGAGCGCGGCCACCGCGTCACGGTGTACTGTCGCCGCGACGGCGACGAACAGCCGAAGTCGTACCGCGGAATGCGTCTGGTTCACCTACCCGCCGTGCACCTCAAGGCGGCCGAGACGCTCAGCCACACGGGCCTGTCAGTGGCTCACCTCGCGTTCTCCACGAAGCCCGATCTCGCCTTCGTCTTCAATGCGGCCAACGCCCCCTTCGTGCCGCTGCTCAGGGCGCTCGGCATCCCCACGGCCGTGCACGTCGACGGCCTCGAGTGGAAGCGCGAGAAGTGGAGCGGTGCCGGAAGGCGCTATTACCTGGGCGCCGAGAAGCAAGCGGTGCGCACGGCAGACGCCCTCATCGCAGACGCTCAGGGCATCGCCGACTACTACGCTCGCAAATTCCTCGTCGAAACGGAATTGCTCACCTACGGCACGCGCATCCTGCGCGACGCCCCCTCCGATCGACTCGCCGAACTCGACCTGAGGCCCGGCGAGTACCATCTCGTCGTCGCGCGGTTCGAGCCGGAGAACCACGTGTCGCAGATCGTCGAGGGTTACCTGCAGAGCCACGCCCGGTTCCCGCTCGTGGTCGTCGGCAGCGCGCGCTACTCGGGGGAATACACGGCAAAGATCTCCGCCATGGCGGAAACCGACCCGCGAGTGAGGTTGCTCGGGGGTCTCTGGGACCAATCGCAGCTGGATCAGCTGTACGCCAACTCCCTTACCTATGTCCATGGGCATTCGGTAGGGGGAACAAACCCGTCGCTGTTGCGCGCAATGGGAGGCGGCACTTCGGTACTCGCGTACGACGTCGATTTTAATCGGGAAGTTCTCGGAGTGGACGGGCGGTATTTCACCACGCCCGAAAGCCTCCGAGAGCTTATCGACGAGTCTGAGCACCATGCCTCCCAGTCCCACCTTCTGGGACAGCGCCTTCAGCGGCGGGCGGAACTTGAGTACGACTGGGACGACGTGGCCGAGGGCTACGAGGCGCTCGCCATCAGGCTCGCCGCGGGCTACAGCATCCGTAATCTCAGCGCCGTACCCGCGCATCCGCACGGAGCCCACAGCGCGACGAGCGCCAGCACCACCCACAACGCCAGACCCCGCACCGCACCCCGCCCAGTGGCACACCGATCCGATTCGAGAATCTCATGAAAACGCTCATGCTCGCACGCCTGCCCCGGTTCTTCGCAGCAGCATTGGCGCTCGCTGTGGCCATAGCGCTGGCGCTCGCCTTCATGCCTTCCGTTCCCGCCTTCGCCGACAGTTCGCCGGTCGACCCGACAAACCCGGCGACGCCACCCACGGTGAGCGCGGATGCCCTTCCCACGGTTCAGATCGACGGCGTCGCCTGGGCGCAGGTGGTCGTGGGCAACACCGTCTACGTCGCCGGCAAATTCACGACCGCGCGGCCCGCTGGGGTGGCGGCCGGCGGACCGGGCACTGTCACGCGCAATAACCTGCTGGCCTACAACATCACCACGGGCAACCTCATCTCGAGCTTCGCGCCGAGCCTCAACGCGCAGGCGCTCGGCATCGCGGCCTCTCCCGACGGCTCGCGCATCTACGTTGTGGGCGATTTCACCGCGGTCGACGGCGCCGGCTACTACCGCATCGCGGCCTTCAGCACGGCGACGGGGCAGATCATTCCGTCGTTCCGCCCGATTCTCGAGAGTCAGGCTCGCACCGTCACGGCCACCAACACGGATGTGTACGCCGGTGGCACCTTCTCGAGCGTGAACGGGCAGGCGCGCGGCTATGTCGCGGAGATGAGCGCCGCGGATGGTTCGGTCACCAGTTGGAACCCGAACGCCGACTCGACGGTCGAGGCGATGGCGCTGACGCCTGACAAGACGCGACTCATCATCGGCGGCCGGTTCGAGAACGTGGGTGGCGCGGCGCACTACGGCCTCGCGGCGATAGACACCGACAGCGGAGCCGTGGTGCCCTGGGCGGCGACCCAGAAGGTGCGCAATGGCGGCACAAAGGCGTCGATCACCTCGCTCTTCGCGACGAGCGACCGCATCTATGGTTCTGGTTACGTCTTCGGCAGCAACTCCGACGGCAACCTCGAGGGCATCTTCTCGGCCGATCCAGACACCGGAAACGTGAATTGGATCGAAGACTGCCACGGTGACACCTACTCGGTGTACGCGCTCGGCGACGCCGTGTACGGCGCCGGACATCCGCACTACTGCGGCAACATCGGCGGCTATCCGCAGACCGACCCATGGACCTACCACCACACCATCGCGTTCTCGAAGGCCGCGACTGGCACCATCACCGCCGATCCCTACGGCTACTTCAACTGGGCGGGCAACCCCTCCCCCTCGCTTCTCAACTGGTTCCCGCAGTACGTGACCGGCTCCTTCACCGGGCAGGGCCAAGCGGCGTGGAGTCTCTCCGGAAACAGCCAGTACGTGGTCGTCGGTGGTGAGTTCCCCTACGTCAACGGTGTGGCGCAGTACGGCCTCACCCGCTTCGCCGTGCACTCGATCGCACCGAACAAGGTCGGTCCGAACGTCAACACCGCGCTCGTGCCGAACGCCGCGTCCTACAACAAGGGTGAGGTGCGGGTCTCGTGGACGGCGACCTACGACCAGGACAACACGAACCTGAGCTACAAGGTGGTGCGCGATGGCGCAACGGCGACCCCCGTGTACGAGACGACTATGCAGTCGACGTTCTGGCAGCGCACGCCCATGGGGTTCATCGACAAGAACCTGACGCCGGGTAGCAGCCACAGCTACCGGGTCTACGTCACCGATCCCGACGGCAACTCGATCAGCAGACTGGGCAACAGCGTGACCGTCGCCTCGACGGACAGCGGCGGCGCGTATTCGGATGCCGTGACGGCGGATGCGGCATCGTCATACTGGCCCCTTAACGAGAGTTCCGGCTCCGGCTCGTACGACCACGTCGGCTTCAGCGACCTGCAGTTCGGCGCGGGAGTGACCCGAGGAGCAACCGGGCCGCTGAGCGGCGTGACCGCATCGAGCTTCGACGGTGCCACCGACGGATTCGGTTCGACGCAGACCGCGATAGCGGGCCCGAACACCTTCACCGCCGAGTCCTGGGTGCGCACGACCTCGACCAAGGGTGGCAAGATCCTCGGCTTCGGCAACTCGGCTACCGCCAACTCCTCCTCCTACGATCGCCACGTCTACATGGACAACTCCGGGCATGTGTGGTTCGGGGTCTACCCGGGAAGCGCCCAGACGCTCACGTCTGCCGCGACATTCAACGACGGCCAGTGGCACCACATCGTCGCTTCGCTCGGTTCGAACGGCATGCGGCTCTACATCGACGGCAAGGTCGTCGGAAGCCGGGATGACGTGACGAGCGGCCAGGCGTACAACGGTTACTGGCGCGTGGGCGGCGACAGCCTCGGCGGCTGGCCCTCCCAGCCGACCAGCGCTTTCCTGAACGGCGACATCGCCCAGGTCGCGATCTACCCGACGGTGCTCACGAAGGCGCAGGTGATCGACCACTACGTCGCATCCGGTCGTGTCTCGCCGGTGCCGCCTGCACCCGCCGACAGCTACGGGGCCGCCGTGTACAACGACGACCCGGTGCTCTACTGGCGTCTCGCGGACACGACGGGCACCACCGCGGCGGACTCGGGGCAAGAGGGCAATCCCGGCACTTTCAGCGGTGGCAACCCCATCAAGGGCGTGAGCGGAGCGCTCGCCGGCAACTCGAACGAGGCCGTGGCCTTCACCTCGCAGGCGATCGTGTCGAGCAACACGCGCTTCACCAACCCGACGACGTACTCGCTGGAGACGTGGTTCAAGACCACCACGGGCTCCGGTGGCAAACTCATCGGCTTCGGCAATCAGCAGACGGGCCTGTCGAGCAACTACGACCGTCATATCTACATGCAGGACGACGGCCGGCTCGTGTTCGGCGTCTACACGGGCCAGACCAACGTCATCACAACCGCGAACCCCTACAACGACGGCGCATGGCACCACGTCGTTGCGACTCAGGCGAGCGACGGCATGAAGCTCTACGTCGACGGCAGCATCGTCGGCACGAACCCCCAGACCGCGGCGCAGTCGTACAGCGGGTACTGGCGCATCGGCGGTGACCAGACGTGGGGTTCGACGAGCCAGTACTTCGAGGGCACGCTGGATGAGGCGGCCGTGTACGGCACGGAACTCTCTGCCACCGACATCGCGAACCACTACGCGATCGGAACGGCGACCGTGGTGAACCAGCCGCCGACGGCACTGTTCACCTCCTCGGTGAGCAACCTCAGCGCGAGCTTCGACGCGACCACGTCATCCGACCCGGACGGCAGCATCGCGTCGTACGCCTGGGACTTCGGGGACGGCCAGACCGGTACGGGCGTCACGACGACGCACAATTACGCGAACCCGGGGCCCTACACGGTGACGCTCGCCGTCACCGACAACCAGGCCGGCACCTCCACTGTGTCGCACTCGGTCACGGCCGTGGCTCCGAACGTGCCTCCGACGGCCGCGTTCACAACCACGCTGACCAACCTGAGCGGCGCTTTCAACGGAGCCACGTCATCCGATTCTGACGGCACCATCGCGTCGTACGCCTGGGACTTCGGCGATGGCCAGACCGGCACGGGCGTGTCGCCCACCCACAGTTACGCGAGTGCGGGAAGTTACGACGTCACGCTGACGGTCACCGACGATCGGGGCGGCACCAACGCGGTGTCGCACGCGGTGGCACCGACGGCGGCACCGGTTGTGCCCACCCCTGACCACACCGTGGTCGTGGTGATGGAGAACCACTCCTCGAGCCAGGTCATCGGCAACGCGAACGCGCCCTACATCAACTCGCTCGCGAGCAGCGGAGCACTCATGACACAGTCCTTTGCCGTGACGCATCCGAGTGAGCCGAACTACCTGGCGCTGTTCTCCGGTTCGACGAACGGCGTGACGGACGACGGATGCCCGTACACCTTCACGACGACGAATCTCGCCGACCAGTTGGCTGCGGCCGGAAAGACCTTCGTCGGATACTCGGAGAGCCTGCCGAGCGTCGGCTACACCGGATGCACGAGCGGGAACTACGCGCGCAAGCACAACCCGTGGGTCAACTGGCCCTCGGTGCCGGCCGCGGCGAACCAGCCCTTCACCGCATTCCCGACCGACTTTTCGACACTGCCGACCGTGTCGTTCGTCATCCCGAACCTGCAGAACGACATGCACGACGGAACCGTCGCGCAGGCAGACAGCTGGCTGCAGAGCAACCTCGGTGCATACGTCACCTGGGCGAAGCAGCACAACAGCCTCCTGCTGCTCACCTGGGACGAGGACGACAACAACGCCGGCAACCAGATTCCGACGATCCTCGTCGGCGAGCGCGTGCACACCGGAAGTTACGCCGAGACGATCAACCACTACGACGTGCTGCGCACGATCCAGGATGCCTACGCTCTGCCGTCGAACGACCTGAGCGCGGCCGCGCGGCCGATCACGGATGTCTGGGCGAGCGCGAACGTGCCGCCCACCGCTGCCTTCACGTCGACGGTGTCTAACCTCGACGCGAGCTTCAACGCCGGCACGTCGTCGGATCCGGATGGCACGATCTCCTCCTACAGCTGGGACTTCGGTGACGGCGCGACGGGCACCGGCGCGACGCCGACCCACAGCTACGCGGCGGCGGGAAGCTACACGGTCTCGCTCGTGGTCACCGACAACCAGGGAGCGCCGTCGGCGGCGACCACTCACACGGTCACCGCGACAGCCCCCGGCGGCAGCACCGTGATCGCCCAAGATGCCTTCGGCAGGAGTGTGACGGGAGGCTGGGGCTCCGCCGACATCGGCGGTGCCTGGACCATCACCGGCAACGCGTCCAACCTCTCGGTGAGCGCCGGCACGGGGCAGATGAACCTCGGGGCCGGGTCGACACGATTCGCGCGACTGAACTCGGTGTCGTCAAGCGACGTCGACCTGCAGGCGACACTCTCGCTGAGCGCGATGCCCACGGGCGGTGGCTCGTACACCGACTTCATCGGTCGCCAGGTCGGAACGTCGCAGTATCTCGCCGAGGTGTGGATCAAGCCCACGGGCGCCGTGTTCGTCGTGCTGGAACAGGGCTCGACAGTGCTCACCGCGGTGGCGGTTCCCGGTCTCACCTACACGCCGGGGATGCAACTGCAGGTGCGAACCCGCGTGACGGGAACCTCGCCCACGACGCTGCAGGCCAAGGTCTGGCCGACCGGGCAGGCCGAGCCCTCGGGCTGGACCGCCACCAAGACAGACACGACGGCGGCTCTGCAGGCGGCCGGATCGATCGGAGTCTCGGGCTACCTCTCCGGCTCTGCGACGAGCCCGGTGACGACGAGCTTCGACAACCTGAGCGCCATGACGAGCACGGCTCCCCCGCCCAACCAGGCGCCGACGGCCGCCTTCACCACGGCCACGAGCGGACTCGGACTGTCGGTCAACGGCTCAGGCTCAAGCGATCCGGATGGCTCGATCGCCGGCTACGCGTGGACCTTCGGTGACGGCCAGACCGCAACCGGGGCCACCGCGTCCCACACCTACGCGAGCGCGGGAACGTACACGGTGGGGCTCACCGTAACCGACAACTCCGGTGCCCCCAGCGCGATGGTCACGCACTCCGTGACCGTCACTGCTCCGCCGGTCAACGTGCTCGCGCAGGACGCGTTCGGCCGCACCACGAGCAACGGCTGGGGAACTGCGGATGTCGGCGGGGCGTGGAGTACCGCGGGAGCGGCATCCGCATACTCGGTGTCGGGCGGAGCGGGACTGCAGGTCGTACCCGCGGGCTCGACGAAGACGAGCAGCCTGTCATCGTTCAGCGGCTCGGCGACCGACGTTCAGGTCGGCTTCACCACCGACAAGGCGCCGACCGGTGGCGGGGTCTTCGTCTCGGCTATCGGCCGTGACGTGGGCACCACCAACTACCAGGCGAGGGTCTGGCTCCAGGCCAGCGGAGCGGTGCAGCTGCAGTTGCTGCAGGGTGGCACCGCGCTGCAACTGGTGAACATCACCGGCCTCAGCTACACGCCAGGCACGGTGCTGCAGGTGCGACTGCAGGTGTTCGGCACCTCGCCCACGACGGTTCGCGCGAAGGTGTGGGCAAGCGCACAGACCGAGCCGAGCTCGTGGCAGGCCAGCACGACCGACGCCACCGCTGCGCTGCAGACCAACGGATCGGTCGGTCTTCGCACCTACCTCTCCGGCGTCGCAACGGACACCCCGCTGACGGTGCGCTTCTCCGGCTTCCTCGTCAGCCCACCGCAGTGACCACCATCGGCCGCACCGCGCTCGTAGCGCACCCGGGCGCGGAGCTCTACGGCTCCGACCGGGTGCTCCTCGAGAGCGTGAGCGCGCTGGTGGCCGATGGCTGGCGCGTCGTCGTGGCAGTTCCGGTGACCGGTCCGCTCGTGGCGGCCGCAACGGAGCGCGGTGCTGAGGTGGTGCTGTGCCGTATGCCGGTGTTGCGCAAGAGCGCACTTCGACCGCGCGGGATGCTGCACCTCATCGCCGAAACCGGCGCGGGCTGGGTGCAGGGCTGGCGGCTGATCTCGCGCGAGCGACCGGCGGCGCTCTACGTCAACACGATGACCATTCCGCTGTGGCAGGCTCTCGCACGGTTGCGGCGACTGCCGGTGCTCGTCCATGTGCACGAGGGCGAGGCATCCGCTTCCCGACTCGTGCGCAGCATCCTCGCCCTGCCGCTGTTTCTCGCGACCTCGATCATTGCCAACAGCGAGTTCAGCAGGGGTGTTCTGACCGATTCGTTCGCGCGGCTCGGGCGCCGTACCCGGGTCGTCTACAACGGCGTGATGGGACCGCCGCAACCTCGAACCGCGCGCGCTCGCCTCGACTCGCCGGTGAGGGTGACCTACGTCGGCCGGCTGTCTCCACGCAAGGGCGTCGATGTCGCAATCGACGCTCTCGCGCTGCTCTCCGCGAGAGGCGTGGACGCGCGGCTCGACCTCGTGGGTGGTGTCTTCCCCGGTTACGAGTGGTACGAGACCGAGTTGCGGGATCAGGTGCGGCGGCGGCGGCTCAACAATCGCGTGAGCTTCCACGGTTTCACCCCGTCGATCTGGGAGCTCGTGGGTGCGGGCGACCTGGTGGTCGTGCCATCGCGAGCGGATGAACCGTTCGGAGACACCGCGGTCGAGGCGATTCTGAGCGGCCGGCCGGTGGTCGCGAGTGCCACGAGTGGGCTGCTCGAGGCCACCGCGGGCTACGCCACGGCTCGCACGGTCACCCCCGGCGATGCCACGGCACTGGCCAACGGCATGCAGGCCGCGATCGAGCAGTGGGACCTGGCCCACGCCGCCACCGTCACCGACATCGAGACGGCGCGCCGTCGGCACGGCCCCGATGTGTATCGCACGGCTGTCGCGAGCATCATGCGCTCGCTGGTGGAGTGAGGGGGCGACGGTGAAATCCCTGGCGGCGCTCTCCGGTCCCCTCGCGGACCGCACCCTGCTCGTTGTGCTCGGCATCGCGATGGTTGCGCTCGCCTTCGTCGCGCTGCGCAGGTCGACCCGGTGGGCGCTTGCGCTCTGGCTGGTCATCATCGCCCTCGTGCCCGTGTGGATCGGTTTCAATCTCGGGGCGAGCGGCAATCTCTACGTGCCCATCGCATCCGGCGTGGCGCTCATCGTGATCGCCACCCTGATTCCGGGCGGCCCCGTGAGGTTCACCCTCGCTGACGGACTGGTCGTGCTGCTCGTGGCCGTCAGCGCGGTCGCGACGGCCGTGTCGAACAGTTCGGTCGCCCTCTCCTTCCTGCTCTCACTGACCATCTATTTCGTGGTCGGCTACGCCCTCGGCCGTCTCGCACCCCATCGCATCGACCTGCGATGGATCTACGGCGCGGTCGCGGTGGTGTTCACGGTGGTCGCGATCCTCGCTATTCTCGAGTCCCTCACCGGCGTCAACGTCTTCGTCGGTCTGCACGCGAGCAACTCGCAGTACACCCTGTGGGGACCGCTGCAGTACCGGGGCGGCGAACTCCGAGTGGAGGGAGCGTTCGGTCACTCCATCGCCCTCGCCTGCAGCCTCGCGATCGCGATTCCGCTGACGCTGGCGTCGCGCCTTCCGTCGTGGCTGCGCACGTGCATGGTGCTCGTGATGCTCGTGGCGACCACGCTGACCTTCAGCCGGGTCGGCATCCTTGGTGCCGTTCTCGGTCTCGTGCTGTCGATCCTGTTCCTGCGCGAAGGACTCAGCCGACGGATGCGCGCGGTGCTGGCGACCGGCGGAGCCGCGGCCATGTTCGTGCTCTTCCCCGTCATCAGCACGGTGCTCACCGCGGCCGGCTCGGAGGCCTCGGGTAGCGCTGCCTACCGCGGCGACCTCCTCACGCTCGTGGGTCAGATGAAGCCGATCGGAGTCGCCGGGTCGGCCAGAAAGTCGGCAGACGGGCAGGTCTACTTCGGCAACTTCCGTTCGATCGACAGCCAGCTCATCCTGACCGGGCTGTCGGGCGGCACCATCGTGCTCGCCGCAATCGTCGTGGCGCTCATCGCCGCGATCGTGCTCGTCGTGCTCGGCAAGGGGAGCGCGGCGACGATCGCTGTCGTCGCGCAGATCCCCGCGTTCGCCACGGTGGCGCTCATCACCCAGTACTCGATCTTCGCGTGGTTCATCATCGGACTCGCGGTCACTTCGCAGCTGACGCCCGGCGCGAAGGAACTCGCGGATGTCCCCGGTCACCGCGCGCTGCCGTCACCGCTCCCGACGGTGCAGCAGCGCGTCCTGGTGGGCGGCCGAGCAGAAAGGACATCGCAGGGCGCTCCTACCCAACCCGATTGAGTCAAGAGAGTGATACACACATGAATCCCAACCCCTACCTGGCAGCGGTGCGCCGCTCCTGGGTCTATGCAGTCTGCGCCATCGTGGTCGGCACTCTCGCCGGCCTCGCCCTGTCCCTCGCGGCCACTCCTCTCTATAGCGCGACCGCGACCGTATATTTCAGTTCGGGCTTCAGCACGAGCGGCACCGACCTGAACCAGGGCTCCGACTACGCCCAGGCGCAGATGCTCTCCTTCGCCGAACTCGCGAAGTCGCCCGCCGTGCTCGAGCCGGTGATCTCCTCGCTCGGCCTCGACACGACCCCGCACGCGCTCGCGGGCACGATCGACGCCACCACGCCGCAGGGCACCGTCGTGCTCGACATCACGGCCGACAGCGGCAGACCGTCCCTGGCGGCCGACATCGCCAACGCGGTGGCCAACAGCCTCATCGCGCACGCTGAGCAACTCGCGCCCACGGCGACCGGCAAGAGCAAGCCGCTCACCGCATCCGTCGTGGGAGCGGCGACCGTGCCGACCACGATCTCGTCGCCCGATACCTCGCGCAACGTGCTCGCCGGGTTCGTGATCGGTCTTGTCGCCGGAATCCTCATCATCGTGCTCCGCCAGCAGTACGACACTCGCGTCGTCTCAGCCGCGGCACTCGCCGCCGTCACCGACGCACCGTTGCTCGCGACCGTCGAGAAGAGGCACCCGGATGCGCACGGCGGCACGCTCTGGAGCGGCGTCATACCCGGAGGTGTCGAGAGCTACCGCCAGCTCGGTGCGAGCCTCAAGGCGAGCGGCTCGAGGGTCGACAAGCACACGATTCTCGTGACCTCTGCACTGCCCGGTGAAGGCAAATCGATCACCGCGCTCGGCTTGGCGATCGCACTCAGCGAGCACGGGGACTCCGTGCTGCTCGTCGATGGCAACCTCAGGCGGCCCGCCCTCGCCACGATGCTCGGTGTGGACGGCGACGTCGGTCTCAGCGAGGTGCTCGACGGCCGGGCAGATCTCGACCACGCGATCACGTCGTCGGTGCGTCCTGGCCTCGACCTGCTCGCCGCAGGCACGGTGACTGACACGTCCGGAGCACCCCTCGCAACCGCCGCAATGGCAGCGTTCGTGAAGACCGCGAAGAGCAGCTACGCGGCGGTCGTCGTCGACGCTGCCCCGACATCCGTCGCGGCGGACGCGTCCATTCTCGGCGGACTGCTCGACGGAGCTGTCGTTGTCGTCGACAGCACGAGGGTGCATGCGGCCCAGTTGGCGACGTCGCTGCGCTCGCTCGCCACGGCACGCGTCACCGTGCTGGGGATGGTGCTCAATCGGGCGCACCCGCACCGTCACCACTACGGACCGTCGACCGCGCTGACCGAGGCTCGAGCGGGCAGGAGTCGGGTCGGTGCGTCCGTGGGTGAACGGGTCGCGGATGCCGTCGGCGACTAGGTGCGAAGCGACCCGGTCAGCCCTGGAAGACCACGATCGGCTCGCCGGCGGCCCTGCTCACCGTGATCACGAGGCTGGACTGCTGGTCTTTAGGCACGCTGAACTCGTAGCTTCCGCTCGCGGTCTTGGAGGCACCGAGGTTGCCGCCGAAGGTCTTGTCGTCTTGCGTTCCGACCGGTGATGCCGGCGTCATCGCTGAGCCGTAGTACGCGTTGACCGTGACCCCGTTGAGGGAGATCTGCGAGCCGGTGCCGTTGGTGATGCTCAACGCCACGCGAACCGCGGGGCCGCTCACTTCGCCCACCCCCGTTCCGGTTGCGGTGGTCGACGTGATCGATGTGATGCGTGCCGTGACGGTGTCGCCGAAGTCGGCCGAGGCATCCTTCGGCACCGTCTGTGCCACGGGGGCACCGAAGCGCGGATCGGCCGTGGCATCGGGAGCCGGCGTGGTCGAGGTTGCGGTGGCCTGCGGGATCGGGGTCTCGGATGCGCTCGCCCTCGGAGTCGGGCTCGACGTCGTCGCAGCGCGGTGCTGACGGGCCGCGCCGCCGAAGCCGATCGCGGCGAGAATCGCGACTGCTGCGAGCACCACCACGATGATCGCCACCACGATGATGATCGTTCGCCGCCGTGCGGCCGACTCGGTCGAGCTGAGGGGACCCCCACCGTTGGCTGCGCTCATCTCAGGCTCCCATGCTCACCGTGACCCGCGAGGGACCACGCTCTCAATTCGCGGAACCACTTCGCGGCCGCGCTCAGTAGGAACAGGGTGGTCGCCGCGAACAGCAGCGTGTACACGACCATGAAGGCGACGGGCGCGCCGAGCAGCACGAACGATACGCAGAGCACTCCGTAGTCCATCGGGAGAACGAGCACGGCACGCAACCATGACGGTCGGCCAGGAGCATCGGTCGCGAGTGAGGCTGTTCCGTGCGCACGCCGCAACTGCTCGGTGAGGATCATGCCGAAGAAGAGCACGGCGGAGACGATCGAGAAGGCGATTGGCACGAGCAACCATCCCCGTGCACCGATGTCGAAGCGGTAGAAGCCCACGGCGAGCGCGAGCGGCATGGTGGAGACCTTGACCGAGTCGACCATGTGATCGAGCCACTCGCCCGCCGGGCTTGAGCTGCCCTGCAATCGGGAGACCTGGCCATCCGCGGAGTCGAAGGCATAGCCGATCAGCAGGCACAGCATCACGGCGATGCCGAGGCCCCAGGATGGCGGAAAGAGCACCAGCAGCGCGATGCCGACGAAGGTCCAGGCGGCACTGATCGCGGTGACGGCGTTGGCGCCGAGGCCCACCCAGTGGGCCCACGCCGCGAGGTAGCGACCGATGCGGCGATTGACGAATCGGGAGTAGGCGGGAGCGCTGCGCGCAGCCGGTTTCTGCGCCCGCTTGAGCCGACGCGCGATGTCGAGGAAGGACTCGTCGTGAGCGGACGCGCCGAAGTCCGCGGGGAGATCTGGCTCGGTCATCGGGACTCCAGCCTTGACGCGCGGGGCATTCGGGTTCTGCAGTGTGCTCAGTATAAAACGAGAGCAGCACTCATTCCCAATGAATACTCTGACCAATCGGCAGCGCCGGATTTCCCGCCACGATCGTGCCCTCCGGCACCGCCCTGGTCACCACGGACCCCGCGGCGACGACCGCCCCATCGCCGAGTTCGACGCCCTTCAGAATCATCGCGCCGGTGCCCACGAGCACGTGCCTGCCGATTCGAATCGGCCTCGTGTGGTTGCGCACAGTGCCGTTCGCACCGGTGATGCGATGGAAGTCGGTGTCGAGCAATTGGGCGTTCCACGACACCTGCGAACCCTCGCCGATGCTGAGGCCCGATTCCACGTTCACCACGCATCCCGCCCCGATGGCGCTGCCCCGCTCGAGCGTGAGTGTCGCACCCGGTCCCACCCAGATCCTCGCACCCTTGCGGATGCAGCTACCGGGTCGCAGGTCGTAGCGACCAGCACCGCGCAGTTTTACACCCGCACCGAGGCGCACTCGACGGTGGCCGCGCAGTGCGCCGCGCGCGTATTCGACCGCTTTGCGCGCCTTGCCCGCCATGGTCATGACCCTTGCCTCCGCTCTCGTGCCCGCAGTTCTCGTCGTGCGATCCGCAGCCCCGCGATCACGCCGCGAGCGGCAGCGATGAGCGGCCTCGGCGAACGCAGCAGCTGCCTGCGCCCTCCCTCGAGCAGCACCTCCCAGGCCACGGCGAATGTCTCCCGCTGCCAGGCGCGCAGTTCGACTGAGTCGAGGTGGAGCGAGGCGAAGAGCAGCCGATTGCGGATGTTGTAGAAGTAGTACAGCGCGGACTTGGGCGCCCCAGACGATCCGGCCCCCACTCCCTGGGTGCCACCCTCCGCGTGCACGGCTGTCGCGTCGGCGGACACCTCGAGCCGCCCGCCCGTCTTCAGGATGCGATGCGAGAGATCCACGTCTTCCCAATACAGGAAGTACCCGTCACTGAAGCCGCCGACCTCGATCCACAACCGCGTGGAGATCATGATGCAGGCGCCGCTCAACCACGGTTCGGTACGCGCGTCGGCCAAGTGCCTGCCACTCGACCGAATCCGGCCGTCGTCGAGGTAGAGCTCGGCTCCGCCGAACCACACCGAGCCGTCCGGGCGCAGCACCGTGGGCGCGACGGCGAGACGGGAATCAGACCGGACCGCTTCGAGAAGCCGGGTCGCGTTCTCGGGCGTGAGCTCGGCATCCGGATTCAGCAGCAACAGGTGCTGGGCGCCCAACTGCTGGGCGGCAGCCGCGGCGCGGTTCATTCCGGCGCCGAAGCCGAGGTTGTCTGTGAGGGGTTCGCACAGCCAGCCGTGCTCGCCGCACAGCCTCGAGACGCGCTCGCGCTCCGCCCGCGTGCTGAAGTTGTCCACGACCACGACAACCGCGGAGGGCAGGCCGGCCGACAGCGGAATCAGGTTCTTCTGTAGCAGCCGGGAGGAGCCGTAGTTGACCACGAGGATCGCCAGGTCCCTGCCGTCGTCGGGCATGCGCACCATCCCTTTTCACCGCTGCACGCTAGGGGTAGTCTATGGGCCACCCCGTGTCGTCAGCGCGAGGAAGACGGCGGTCTGCGGGCCGCGATGAGGAGACCACAGTGCCGGTCGAACCGAGCTCCTCCGAGCCGGCTGGCGGCAGGGATCTCGTCATTCTGCAGTCGTTTCCGACGCCCAAACCGACGACCAATCCCTATCTCGTGATGCTCGCCGAGAGCCTGCGGGCGGTCGACGGCGTCACGGTGAAGAACTTCCACTGGCGCACCGCGCTGTTCGGACGCTACGACGTCTTCCACGCGCACTGGCCGGAGATCCTCGTGACCGGCCACAGCCCGGTGAAGACCCTCGCCAAACAGGTGCTCACCGCCGCACTCATCGTCCGCCTGTGGCTGACCCGCACGCCACTCGTGCGAACGGTGCACAACGTGGCGGAGCCGGAGGGCCTCACCGGCGTCCAGCGGATGCTGCTCAGGCGACTGGATCGGCGCACGGCGCTGCGCATCCGTCTGAATCCGACGACGCTGATCCGCTCCGGAATCGTCGTGACGATCCCGCACGGTCACTATCGCGAGTGGTTCGCCCACTATCCCGCTCGGTCGGCGGTGCCAGGACGGTTGGGTTACTTCGGTCTGATCCGCCGCTACAAGGGCGTCGAGGTGCTGCTGGAGGCCTTTCGCGGGCTCGACTCGGAGTCGCTGTCGCTCAGGGTTGGCGGCAAGCCGTCCACAGCGGAACTCGCGCAGACCGTGCGAAGCCTCGCGGCAGGGGATGCGCGGATCACACTGCAGCTCGCTTTCCTCAGCGATGGCGAGGTAGTGGAGCTCGTCACGACGTCGGAGTTGATCGTGCTTCCCTACCGCTTCATGCACAACTCCGGTGGCGCGCTCGCAACGCTCTCGCTCGACCGCCCGGTGCTGCTGCCTGACAACGAGGTGAACCGCCTGCTCGCCGAGGAGGTCGGGCCGGGCTGGGTGCACCTCTACAGCGGCGAGCTCGCGCCGCAGGATCTCGCGTCGGCCCTCGCGACCCTGCGCGCCACCCCGCCGAAGGGTCGGCCCGACCTCAGCGCGAGGGAGTGGTCGAGCACCGGCGCCGACCATGTCGCCGCCTATCGCCGCGCCATCGCGCGGGTGAAGGAGCGATGAGAGTGGTCACCGTCACGGTGGTCGTGCCGAGCTTTCGGCGCCCCGAGCAACTGGCCAGGGCCCTCCCCGCGGTCATCGACCAGGTGCGCGAACTCGGCGCTGACGATGGTTTCGAGGCGAGCGTGCTCGTCGTCGACAATGATTCGAGCGGCTCGGCGACCGCGGTGGTGCGACACCTGGGCTCTCCCCTCGTCCGCTATGTCATCGAGCCGGCACCCGGCATCTCCGCCGCCCGCAATCGCGGACTCGACGAGACGAGCACCGCGGATGCCCTGGTCTTCATCGACGACGACGAGAGCCCCCGGCCAGCTTGGCTTCGCAGCCTCGTCGACACCTGGCGTGAGACCGGCGCCACCGCGGTGATGGGACGCGTGATCTCCGAATACGTCTCCGAGCCGGATGCCTGGGTCGCAGCCGGCCAGTTCTTTCGGAGGCCCAGCCGGGTCACCGGCACTCGCATCCCCGTCGCCGCGGCAGGCAACCTGCTGCTCGATGTCGCGCAGGTGCGCGAGCTCGGCCTGAGGTTCGACGATCGGTTCGGCCTCAGCGGCGGAGAGGACACCCTGTTCAGCAGGCAGCTCGTCGCTCGCGGCGGCACGATCGTCTGGTGCGAGGAGTCGGTGGCCACGGACTACGTTCCCGCCGCGAGAGCGACCCGCGAGTGGGTGCTCGGGCGCGCGCGGCGAAGCGGCAACACCGCGACGCTCGTCGATCTGTGTATGGCGGGGTCGGCATCCGCTCGGCTGGGGGTGCGCGCGGGCGCGATTGTCGGCGGACTGGCGAGGGCGGGAGCCGGCGGGGCTCGATACCTCGCGGGCCTTGCGGCGGGTTCGGCATGGCATCAGGCCCGTGGCCTTCGCACGGCGAATCGCGGCATCGGCATGATGTCTGCCGCGGTGGGAACGAGCGTGCAGGAGTACGCACGCGACGAGGTGGCGGTGTGATGACGGGCGCGCTCGCTCCCGTGAAGCGCTTCGTGCGCGCCCACTCCAGCGTCATCGGCTCGGTGCTCGCGGTGAAGACCGAGCGACCGGAGATCGTGCTGACCTACGACGACGGGCCTGAGCCCGGGGGCACCGAGAGAGTGCTCGACGCGCTCGAGGCGCGGGGCGCATCCGCGACCTTCTTCGTGCTGCTCAGCAGGGTGCGTCGCCACCCCGCGCTGCTCGGCGAGGTCGTGGCGGCGGGACACGAGATCGCGCTGCACGGGCAGGATCACCGGGCGCTCACCCAGTTCGGCTCCGCCGAGGTTCTCGCCCGAAGTGCGGCGGGCAAGGCCGAGCTAGAAGACCTCATCGGCCGTGAGGTGCGCTGGCTCAGGCCACCGTATGGGCGCCAGTCGTTCTCCACCTGGCGCGCGATTCGCCGCGCCGGTCTGCAACCCGTGCTGTGGGGCCCGAGTCTCGGCGACTCGCAGCACAAGAGCGATGACGAACGGGTGCGGCAGTCACTCAGGGGTGCTGCCCGCGGCGCGATCGTGCTCGGCCACGATGGGCACGCCGGGCCGGAGGACGGCGTCGACGACGGCCCCTCGCCCGAGTTCGATCGGGGCGCGCTCACACGCCGAGTGCTCGACGCCTACGAAGAGGTGGGCCTCGTCGGCCGCTCGCTCGGCCAGGTACTCGAGGGCGGCACCCTGCAGCGCGGCGCCTGGTTCTCCCGGTGAACACGCTGCCGGAGCCAAACCTGTGAAAAGACCTCGCCTCTGGCCACCGTCGGTGCTTTAATCGGCACACGATGCGGATTCTGGTGCTCTGGGCCGACGACGCCTCGCCCAACCTGGGCGTGCGCGCGCTCGGGCGAGGAACAGAGGCGCTCGCGCGCAGGGTGTGGCCGGATGCCGAGGTCGTCTTCCAGAATTTCGGCCACCGCGCCAGGGAATTGCCCTTCGGCCGCATCCGTTCGCTCGCGAAGGAGCGCGTCACCGGCAGGCTCGGCATGCAGCGCTGGCTCGGCGACTTCGACCTCGCGATCGACACGCGCTCGGGCGACAGCTTCGCCGACATCTATGGCCTGCACCGCCTCGCGGTGATGGGAGCCGTGGGCGAACTCACGAGTCAGGCCGGCGTGCCCGTCGTGCTCGGGCCGCAGACGATCGGTCCCTTCTCGACCAGGCGCGGGCGAGCACTCGCGAGACTCTCGCTGCGCCGGGCGAGGGTGACCATGGTGCGTGACACCGTGAGCGCACATCACGCGGCGGCGCTCGGGCAGCCCGCCTCCGTGCTCACGACCGACGTCGTGTTCGCGCTGCCGCTGCCGCAGGCTGCGCCGGCCAGGGACATCCTGCTCAACGTCTCCGGTCTCCTGTGGAATGCGAACCCGCACGTGGAGCACGAGCGGTACCGACGGGTTGTCGCAGAGGTATACGGCGAGCTGCGGGCATCCGGGCGGCAGGTCTCGCTGCTCGCCCACGTTCTCGACTCCGACAGCCCCGACAACGACGTTCCGGCGCTCCGTGAGTTCGCCGCCGCCACCGCGCCGGAGGCCGAGCTCGTGCTGCCGAGAGACCTCGACGAGGTGCGGTCTGCCGTGGCCTCCGCGAACCTCGTCATCGCCTCGCGCATGCACGCCTGCCTCAATGCGCTCTCCGTGGGCACGCCCGCCGTGCCGCTCGCCTACTCGCGCAAGTTCGATCCGCTGCTGCGCGACCTCGGTTGGCAGCACACCGTCGAGCTGCGCGACGACGGCAATGTCGCCAAGCGCGTCATCGCCCAGGTGGAGGAGCCGCTGCGCGAGGCCGTGCCTGCGCTCATCCAGCGGGCCCACCGTGCCCTCGCACCCGCAGAAGACGCGCTGCGAGGCCTGCTGTGAGCGGGCGACGCGGCCTCGACCGGGCGATCGACCGGGTCGTGCGCTCGGGCAACTGCTCGGGTTGTGGTGCCTGCGCCCTCCTCGACTCCGGGATCGAGATGCGCCTGAACGATGAGGGCTACAACCGGCCGGTACGCACGGGCGCGACGTCCGCGACCGCGGATGCCAGGAGCCGGTTCGCAGCGGTCTGCCCCGGCGTCACGGTCGCGGCGCAATCTCCGGAGGGCGCCACTCGGCACCCGACGATGGGTCCGGTCATCCAGGTGTTCGAGGCGTGGGCGACGGATGACGACATCCGATTCGCCGGGTCGAGCGGCGGCGTTCTGACGGCACTGAGCACCTGGCTGCTCGAGACGGGCGAAGCCGCACGGGTCATCGGAGCGGCGTCCGAGCCGAGCGAACCGCGACGCACGGTCTCCGTGCAACTCACCACGCGCGAGGGAGCCATTGCCTCGGCCGGGTCTCGCTACGCGCCGGCCTCGAATGCCGCCCTGCCTGCCGCGCTCCTCCCCGACACCGCCTTCGTCGGCAAGCCCTGCGAGGTCTCCGCGCTTCGCGCCCTGCACGCCGGACGCGACGACGCGCCCCTTCTGCTCTCCTTCTACTGCGCCGGCACCCCGAGCCAGCACGCGACCGACCGGCTCACCGAGACGCTCGGGGTGCCGACGGGAGAACCGATCGAGGCGCTCTGGTACCGCGGCCACGGCTGGCCGGGCAGGTTCACGGTCACGCGCGGCGATGGTTCGGAGGCCTCCGCGAGCTACGAGGACTCCTGGGGCACCGCACTCGGTCCGACGGTGCAGTGGCGGTGCAAGCTGTGCCCCGACGGCGTCGGCGAGAGCTCCGACGTGACGGCGGCGGATCTGTGGCGAGCGGATGACCGCGGCTATCCCGATTTCACCGAGGGTGCCGGCGTGAGCGCCCTGATCGCCCGCACGGCCCGCGGTCTCGATGTTGTTCGGCGCGCGGTCGCCGCGGGCGTGATCACCGCGACACCGATCAGCATCAACTCCGTCGCCGCCGTGCAGCCGCTGCACCGCGACCGCCGGAGGACACTCGCGGGCCGACTGCTGGGCACCATGCTCGCCGGGGGCATCGTGCCGCGCTATCGCGGCTTCGGGCTCGTCGCGCTCGCCCTGCCACGGCTGCGGGAGAACTGGCGGATGGCGAAGGGCAGCTTCCGCCGACGGCGAGCGCTGCGCGATTCCCATGACTGAGCCGGACGGAACGGCGGCGGAGCTCGGCTCCGGAGACGAGGAGCGTGCCGCGGCCGAGCGGCTCGGTCCCCGCGCCGCGCGCGGTGCTGCCGTGACGCTCGCAGCGCAGGCCGGGCGGATGATCGTGCAGGTCGCATCCGTCGTGGTGCTCGCGAGGCTGCTCACGCCCCACGACTACGGTCTCATCGCGATGGTCGTCGCGATCATCGGGGTCGGCGAACTGCTGCGGGACTTCGGGCTCTCCTCCGCCGCTATCCAGTCCCCGGAGCTGACGGTGCCGCAGCGCGACAACCTGTTCTGGATCAACGCGGGGCTCGGCACCGGGCTCGCCGTGATCGTGTACCTCGGGGCGGGGATTCTCGAACTCGTGTACGGGCAGGAAGAGCTGATTCCGATCGCGCACGCGCTCTGCCTGACGTTCGTCATCAACGGTCTCGCGACGCAGTACCGGGCCGACCTCGTGCGACGTCTGAAGTTCACGAGACTCGCCCTGGCCGACATCCTCGCGCCCACCATCGCGCTGCTGCTGGCGATCACCGCGGCCCTTCTCGGGTGGGGCTACTGGGCTCTCGTGGTGCAGCAGCTGAGCCAGGCGCTCGTGCTGCTCATCGTCGTGGCGGTTTCTGCCCGATGGCTGCCGCGAGCGCCCCGGCGCCACACCCACCTCGGCCCGCTGCTGCGCTTCGGCAGCAACCTCATGGCAACGCAACTGGTCGGCTATGTGAGCAACAACGTCGACTCGGTGGTCATCGGGGTGCGATTCGGCGCCATCTCGCTCGGCTTCTACACCCGCGCCTTCCAGTTGCTCATGACGCCACTCAACCAGGTGCGCATACCGCTCACCACGGTGGCGCTGCCTGTGCTGTCTCGAATCGGCGGCGACATCCGGCGCTTCGGCGACTACATCGTGCAGGGGCAACTCGCGCTCGGCTACACGCTCGTCGCAGTGCTCGGGCTCGCCGTGGGCGGGGCCGAACCGATCACCGAGATCTTCCTGGGGCACAGGTGGGGCTCCGTCGCACCGCTGCTCGCGCTCCTCGCCGCCGCGGGCATCTTCCAGACGCTCGCGTTCGTCGGGTACTGGGTCTACGTCTCCCGCGGCCTCACCTCCCAACTCCTGCGGTACACGCTGTTGAGCTCGGCGATCAAGGTCGTCTGCATCGTCGGAGGCTCGATCTGGGGAGTGACCGGGGTCGCCGCGGGATACGCACTCGCGCCCGCGCTCTCCTGGCCGATCTCCTTCTGGTGGCTGTCTCGGCACACGCAGTTACCACTGCGACGACTGTATGCCGGAGCTGGTCGCGTGCTGGCACTTGTCAGTGTCGCGGCGGCGGCGGCGGGTGGCGCGACCTTCCTGGTGCGCGGCGGAGGAGCCTGGGTGCAGCTCGCGGCCGCGCTGCTCGCGGTTGCCGTGGTCTACGCGCTGGCCGCGCTGGTGCTGCGACCGATCCGCCGTGACGCGAACGTGGTGCTGCGCATCATCCGGATGATTCCCGCCCGCCGTTCCCGGGCCGCCCTGTAATCGCTCGCGCTATCCGGTCCAGGCGCCGAGGCTTCGATCGCCCGCCGTCTTGCCGAGCAGGGCGGCGATCTGCGACGACAACGGATGCGCGACCCGCGACGCCGCAGACGTCACCGCCGCAACGGGCGCCGCGATGCCGCTCAGTGCCTGACCGGAATCGACCGAGAGGCTCTGCCCGTCCTGTCCGCTCGCCGCCGCGTACTCGCGGAGGGTCGTGTAGACCGCGGGGTTGCCAGGACCTCGCGACCACACGACGAGCCAGACGGGCTTCGTGGCGCTCGTGCGCTGCAGCACGTTGCCGTCCGAGGTGATCTGCATCTGTGCGGCCGAGCGTTGGTGGCTGTAGTCCTCCACGCACAGCACACAGTTGCCCGTGCTGTTGGCCAGCACGTTGTTGTGCAGCGTGATCCGGCCCGTGATCCAGGTGACCGTCGGGTCGGGCAGCACCTGGCGAGGGTCGTGGCCCGGCACCGAGAGGTCGCTCGCCCTCCGATCGCCCTGCACGATGTTGACGTCGCGGTTGTTGCCTGTGACGGTGTTGTTCCACAGCTGAGCCTGGTTGGAATCGCTGATCAGGATGCCGGCGATGCCACTACCCGCGACGACATTGTTCGCGACCGTGAACAGCGATGACAGTTCGATCACGAGCCCGTTGCCGCCGTTGTCCACGATGTCGTTCGACGCCACCGTTCCCCCGTAGGTCGACTCGTCGAACCAGAGCGCATTGCCCTCGTTGCGCAGGAAGGCGCTGCCGGTCACAGACAACTGGCGCGAGCGGGTGATCTTCATTCCGCCGGCGACCGGCGCCCGATTGAAGTGCTCCGTGTTGTTGTCGGTGACGAGCAGGCCGGTGGCGACGAGCCCATCCGAGAAGTCCGCGTGGATGCCGAGCATGCCGTTTCTGGAGACCGTCAGGTGCTTGAGGGAGACGCCGGCGGCATCCACGGAGAGCCCGGTGGTCGCGTTGTCGGTGATCGCGAGGTTCTCGAGGGTGACGCCCGCTGCCTGCACCGTGACTGCGCCCATATCGGGAACCGAGGGCGCGAAGCGACGGATGCCGATGCCCCGCACGACGCTGTCGGCACCGAGGATCGTGGCCGCCTTCACCGTGTCGCTCGCCCGCACCGCGTGACCGTTCGGATCGGACCCGAGGTAGAGCCGCCCGGCCGCCTCATCGACGAAGAAGGTGCCGGGGCGCAGGTCTGCACGGGAACCCACCTGAACGAGCGGGGCGCCATCCAGCCACAGCTGGTCGGGATGCGCGGCCAGCGGGTGGGCGGCGTTCACGAACGACCAGCCGACGTCTGTGCCATCCGGGGCACCGCGGGTGTACGTCGGACTCGAGTCGAAAGAGACCGTCCACGGCGTCGACCAGCTGGCGCCGTCGCTCGTCCAGGATGACACCGCCCTGCTGCCATCCAGCCACACCGACTCGTTCGGGTATGGCTGCAGGGTCAGTGCCTTGCCCTTCGGAATGACGAGCGATTCGTGGTAGCTCCCGCCACGAATCACGATCGTCGTTCCCGAGGGAGCCGCATCGATCGCGCCCTGAATCGACGCGAGCGGTGCGGTGCTCGTGCCCGGCGCCGTGCCCGTACCGTTCGTCGCGACAAAGAGGGCGGATGCTGGGACCGGGTACGCGCTTGAACCCACCTCGGGTGCGCCCACGTTTCCGCGCGCGTCGGTTGCGTCGATCGGCATGGAGCCGGGGGGTACGGAGCCGACGGGCGTGGCTCCGTCGCCGGGTTGCTGCGGAGTCGGCGCGCTCGACGGATCCGGTGCTGGCGAGGGGCTCTCGCCCGGGACCGGTTGCGGTTCGGCCGCTTGCGGCTGTGCGGGCTTGAGCGCGAAGGCCTCGAGCTGATCGTAGGCGGCAGACTGTGCCGGGCTGCCACGCGAGACGTACGTCCAGATTCCGAGCGCGCCGGCGTGGTCGAGCTTCGCGGGAGACGCATCCTCGGCCGAGATCTGCCAATCGGGTTGCGCCGAGTCCTCGATCCAGGCTCGCGCCCGCAGCTGCACCGGCGACTCGCCCGTCGCCTGGAACTCGAGCTCGAAGCGCTGCCCCGGTGCGAGGATGCCGATCGCGGGCACCTCTCGCTGCAGCACGACCTGCTGTGCGGTGGAGCCGTTCACCCGCAGCAGGGCCAGGGTGACCCGGCCCGAGGCATCCGTTCTCGCCTGCGCCTGGTAGTAACTGCCCGCGGTCGACCGCAACTGCAGCCCGGAGTACACGCCGTTGCCGCCGATCGGCAGCTGCGGCACCGAGACCGCGGCGCTGACTCGGGTATCGAGAGACGAGACGGATGAGAGGGTCGCCGTGGCAGCGCTGCCCGGCCTCGAGAGGGTCGCGACTCCCTCGCCGCCGACGGAGCTGAACTGCTGCGCCTGGGAGTAGCTGTAGGCGCCACCGAGCTCGGCGGAGCCCCAGCCGTCGACGGTCGATCTCGCAAAGGTGTCGGTGGCTATCGCGTGGTCGGGGCTGTACTGGTCGCCCTCGGCGGCGGCGGAGGAGATGTAGGTGGAGACCCCGAGTGCGGCGCAGAGCGAGATGGCGGCGCCGAGGGCTAGAGCCGCACGCCATCGCTGCGGGCGTGCGACGACTACCTGATGCTTCGGGGCGTGAGCCATGAAGAAGTCCAATGCGAATACGTGGGGGCAGCTATCGGGCGACCGTCTCCGCTTGGGTGGATATCCCAGCAGGCTAACAAAGGAGCGGGGGCAAGTCGATAGTTTCTGGCCCCCGTATGGGTGACAAAAGGTCGACTGTGGGAGTAAAGTACTGCCACCAGCGCAACCCGGCGCTCGACCGCCTTCAACCCGAAACGGAAGGTGTGACGCTGCATGGCTCCCCGAATCGGATACGCCGCAGGTGCCTTCGACCTGTTCCACGTCGGCCACCTCAACATCCTGAAGCGCGCAAAAAGCGAGTGCGACTACCTCATCGCGGGCGTCGTCTCAGATGAGATGCTCGAGCTGTCGAAGGGCAGGCGCCCTGTCATCCCGCTCGCGGAACGGCTCGAGATCGTCGGCAGCCTGGGCTGTGTCGATCGCGCGTATGCCGAGACCCTGCCGAGCAAGCTCGACACCTGGCGGGAGTTGCAGTTCGACATCTTCTTCAAGGGGGATGACTGGCGCGGCACCCGCAAGGGCATGGAACTCGAACGAGAGTTCGCCGCGGTCGGCGTCGAGGTCGTCTACTTCCCGTACACGATCGACACCTCGAGCACGTTGCTGCGGCAGGCGCTCGCGGCTCTCACCGCGCCTCCGCCGACGAGCGTGAGCGCGTAGGCGAGACCGGCACGCGGTCAGTCGGCGAAGCGGTCGGTGGCCTCGATGCAGGCGTTCAGGATGCCCGGCTCGTCGAAGGCGTGCCCGGCATCCGGAATCATGAAGAACTCCGCCTCCGGCCACGCGCGATGCAAATCCCACGCGGTCACCGCGGGGGTGCAGACGTCGTAGCGGCCCTGCACGATGACGCCGGGAATGTCTTTCAGCACGTGGGCGTCACGGATGAGCTGGCCGGGTTCGAACCATCCGGCGTTCATGAAGTAATGGTTTTCGATTCGCGCGAACGCGAGGGCGTAGCTCGGATCGGCGAAGCGCGCGACGATGTCGGGGTTCGGCAGCAGGGTGATGCCGGATGCCTCCCACGTCGACCAGGCGACGGCCGCCGGTCCGTGCACGGCCGGGTCCGGATCGTTCAGCAGCCGGGAATACGCCGGGATCATCGACCCACGCTCCGCCTCGGGCACGGGAGCGACGAAGGCCTCCCAGTTGTCGGGGAACAGTTGCGCCGCTCCGCCCTCGTAGAACCAGTCGAGTTCGGATTGGCGCAGGGTGAAGATGCCGCGCAGCACGAGCTCGGTGACCCGGTCGGGGTGGCGCTCGGCGTAGGCGAGCGCCAGGGAGCTGCCCCACGATCCGCCGAGCACCTGCCAGCGCTCGATGGCGAGGTGTTCGCGAAGCCGCTCGAGGTCGCCGACGAGGTGCCAGGTGGTGTTTGCGCTGAGATCCGCGTCGGGCTCGCTCGCGTGCGGGAGGCTGCGGCCCGCACCGCGCTGGTCCGTGAGCACGATGCGATAGCGGTCGGGGTCGAAGAGGCGCCGGTGGGCGGGCGAGGTGCCGCCTCCCGGACCGCCGTGCAGGAAGACGACGGGTTTGCCTGCCGGGTTTCCGGAAACTTCCCAGTAGATCTGCTGGCCGTCGCCGACATCCAGCAGGCCTGATTCGTACGGTTCGATTTCGGGGTAGAGGCCGCCCATTCCTCGAGCCTATGCGTGCGGCGCCATTCGCGCCCCTCCGTTCGCCGCGCGTGCCCGTCCGCGCCGCTCGGTTCGCCGAGCGTGCCCGTCCGCGTCGAGCGTGCCTGTCTGCGCGCGATCAAATGGGCACGCTCGGCGTCAACGGGCACGCTCGGCGAATTCGTGCGGCGCGCTGCGGCCGGCGCGGCGGGGCGGATGGGAGGGTTACTGGCCGGCGAGCGCGGACAAGAGCGCCTCGCCGTACCTGGCGAGTTTGGCCTCGCCCACGCCCGTGATGGTGCCGAGCTGTTCGAGGGTGGACGGGCCGCTCGTGGCGATCTCACGCAGGGTCGCGTCGTGGAAGATGACGTAGGCGGGAACGCCCTGTTCCTTCGACTCCGCCGCGCGCCAGGCTCGCAGCGCCTCGAAGACGGCGACCGCCTCTGGGGTGAGGTCGGCAAGGGCGGTGCGGTTTGCCTTCGAGCCGCGGGACTTGGCCGAGACGCGGATGGGCTCGCGCCGCAGCATGACGCGGCGTTCGCCGCCGAGAACCGAGGCACTCGCATCCGTCAGCACCATCGTTCCGAAGCCGTCGCTGTGCACGCCGAGCAGTCCCTGCGCGAGCAGTTGCCGCACCACTCCGCGCCACTCCGCTTCGTTCAGTTCGGTGCCGATGCCGAAGGTGCTGAGGGTTTCGTGGTCGTTCTGCAGCACCCTGGTGGTCTCTTTGCCGAGCAGGATGTCGATGAGCTGCCCTGCGCCGAACTTCTGGTTGCGTTCGCGCTGCAGCCGAACCACCGTGGAGAGCAGTTTCTGCGCGGGAACGGTGCCGTCCCAGGACTCGGGCGGGGCGAGGCAGGTGTCGCAGTTGCCGCACGGCGCACTCTTCTCGCCGAAGTAGGCGAGCAGTTGCACCCTGCGGCACTCGACGGTCTCGCACAGGGCGAGCATGGCGTCGAGGTGCGCGCTCAGCCGTCTGCGGTGCTCGGCGTCCCCCTCGGATTGGTCGATCATCCGCCGCTGTTGCATGACGTCTTGCAGCCCGTAGGCGAGCCAGGCCGTCGACGGCATCCCGTCGCGCCCTGCGCGGCCAGTCTCCTGGTAATACCCCTCGACCGATTTTGGCAGGTCGAGATGGGCGACGAAGCGCACGTCCGGCTTGTCGATGCCCATGCCGAAGGCGATCGTGGCGACCATCACCATGCCGTCTTCGCGCAGGAAGCGCGACTGGTTCGCGGCCCGCACCCGCGCGTCGAGGCCCGCGTGGTAGGGCAGTGCGGGGATGCCGTTCTGCACCAGGAACTCGGCCGTTTTCTCCACGGACGCCCGCGACAGGCAGTAGACGATGCCCGCATCCCCTGCATGTTCACTGCGCAACAGTTCGAGCAGTTGCTGCTGCGGCGCGTTCTTCGGTGCGATGCGGTACTGGATGTTGGGGCGATCGAAGCTGGCGACGAAGTGACGGGCGTCGCCGAGTTGCAGCCGCTTCTGGATCTCCTTGTGCGTCTGCTCGGTGGCGGTCGCGGTGAGCGCGATGCGCGGCACCTCGGGCCAGCGCTCGTGCAGCATGGACAGCTGCAGGTAGTCGGGGCGGAAGTCGTGGCCCCACTGCGCAACACAGTGTGCCTCGTCGATCGCGAACAGAGACACTTTTCCGCGATCGAGCAGGGCGGATGTCGATTCGATTTTCAGACGCTCCGGCGCGAGATAGAGCAGGTCGAGTTCGCCCGCGAGAAAGGCGGACTCGACCGCGCGGCGCTGTGCGGCATCCTGTGTGGAGTTGAGGAACCCGGCGCGCACACCGACCGCGGTGAGGGCATCCACCTGGTCCTGCATGAGGGCGATGAGCGGTGAGATGACGACGCCTGTTCCCTCGCGCACGAGCGCGGGGATCTGGTAGCAGAGCGACTTGCCGCCGCCAGTGGGCATGAGTACGAGCGCGTCGCCGCCGCCGATGACGTGCTGGATGATGTCGGCCTGGTTGCCGCGGAACGCGTCGTACCCGAAGACGCGATGCAGGGTGTCGAGGGCGGGGTTTCCCGCCTTCGCCGAACCCGGGTTCGCGGGCCGCAGTTCAGCAGTCGCGTCGAGTCCCGTGGTCATGCGTCAAGGGTAACCGGCGGTGCTGACACGGCATCACGCTGGTCGAGTAGCGCGCGAGGCTGACGCGGGAGGCCGCTGGTTGAGTAGCTCGCGCAGCGAGCGTATCGAAACCCACGCGAGCGATCGACCCTCACGGATTGAAACGGTCACGTCTTTTCAACGTCGCCGAGAGAGCGCAACGATCTTGAACAGAGGCGCGCCTCGCTTGGTGACGATGATCTCTTCGCCCTCTGCAGCTCGTTCGCCGAGCTCCGACAGGTGCATCCTCGCCTCAGAAAGTCTCACCGTCGTGCTCTCGGATGCTGGCTCAGTCATCCGTCGACTATGCCAGTTGCGCTCGTCATCCATCGAAACTTATCCACAGCCAGAATCGTCGATGTACTCGGCATTCGGAACACCTCATCATCAGTTGGGCGAGCTCTAAACCCTCATGGCTGCCTCGTGCGCAAGCAGGAGGTACGCGCTGGCAGTCCAGGTGTATGCACGATCGCGCAGGCCTTCGCCCGTGACCGCGTCGAAGTTTTCGGCGAAACCGGACTTCTCGCACAGTGACCTGAAGCCTCGGCTCACGCGATCCGCGAGGTCGGTGTGGCCTGCGCGACGCAGACCGTCTTCGACGATCACGGTGGAGGGAGCCCAGATCGGGCCGCGCCAGTAGCCATCGGACTCGTACTCCGGCGTATCCAGGCGCTGCGTCGCCGGCCCCCACTCGGTGAGGTGCTCGGCGATGTCGAGCGCGAGCCTGTTCACGATCTCGGCCGGCAAGAACTTGGCCGCAAGGATCGGCAAGAGGGTGAGCAGGCTCGTCGTCTTGCTGCGACGGCCGCCGTCCACAGCCCGCGCGAAGAAGTGTTCGCCATCCCACAGTTCCAACAGCGCCGCGACGGCAGCGTCACGCTCGTGCGCCCAGGCATCCGCATCGCCCGTGCCTAGTTCAGTCGCGAGGTCTGCAAGGGCATCCAATTGGATGACGAGAAACGCGGCGAGGTCGGGAGACTCGATCACCCGGTCGTGGTCGAACGTCGTCGCGTTATCCCATCCGCTGTCGTTTCCGTGCTGATAGTGCGGCAGGGCGCGGCCGGGTGCCCGACGGTAGTCGAGCCAGAAGCGCGTCCAGCGCGAGAGCTTGGCGTAGACGTCGCTCAGCACATCCTGACCCAGTTGCTCGCCAGCCCGCTCGCGGATCTTGCCGAGCGCCCACCCGTGCACCGGCGGTTTCACGAAGTTATAGAGCACCTCGGAGTGCGTGATCGAGTCGGGAAGTGCCCCGGATGCCTCCTGGAAATCGAAGGGGGCGAGAAACTGATCCATGGCTGCGCCAAGATCGGTCGGCGCGAACGCGAAGGCGTTGAAGCAGTGGTCCCAGCTCCACAGCTTGTCCATCCAGTGCTTCGACATCAGCACGGACTCCCGAGGGAGGAAGCCACCGGGTGCAACAGTTGCCGACCACAGCACGTAGGCGGCACGCTCGGCCGCCTGCCCGTCGACGCCTCGCCACGCTGCCGTGAGGGAGAGGTAGTCGTCGAACGCAGTCGCCGACTGAGCAAGCAGCGTTTCGAAATCGTCCGCGACCACATAGGGCGGGCGAGCCACCTCGAACTCTTCGACGGCGACCTCCCAGCCACCCTCTCCGGATGCGACTACGGCACGCACGCTCTCGCCGAGAGCCTCGGACCCATCCAGTTGAAGTTCGCCCGCAATGCTCGTGACCCGATACCGTCGTCCGCTCTCGTACGAGGTGAAAACGGCAGAGCCATCCATCGGGTCCCGAAAGAAGTAGGTGCCGCTGAAGGGTCCCAGTGCCGAGGATGCGTCGGCGAGACGCAGCGAGAGACCGCGCCCGCGCAGCCGAATCGCCTCGAGGCCACCGAAAACGGCTTCGATCTCGCCACCCTCATCATCCAGCCAGCGAAGGGACGTGGGAGTTGCCCTGTTTGTCGTGGCGACGCGCTGGCCAGACCGCTCGGGCACCAGGCGAAGAATGCCGTGCATCCCCGTTCGGTGGGTGACGAGATGCACATCGTCGGAGCGCTCGTGCAAGCCCACCACAGGGGAGAGATCGAGCCATGATCCCTTCGCACTGAAGGGAATCTCGGTGATATCGAACTGAACACCAGTGCGCGGCGGCATAGGGGCCTTTCAAGTCGAGCGGATGTGACGGATTAGTCCTTGACAGCGCCGGCCGTGACACCGGCGGCGACATACTTCTGAGCAAGCACAAGAAGAACAGCCGCCGGAATAGACGCGACGACGGCCGTCGCCATGATCGAATTCCACTCCTGGTTGTTGTTGCCGATGTAGCGATAGATGCCGAGCGTGATCGGCTGAAAATCGCCACCGCCGTCGAGGGTGGTGGCGAAGATGAAGTCCGACCACGCCCAGAGAAACGCGAACAGCGAGACGGTGACGATCGAATTACGACTGACCGGAAGCACGACCGAAATAAAGGTGCGCCAGGCCGATGC
>DATNBR010000065.1:0-68165 GCA_035571875.1 Lacisediminihabitans sp.
AGGTTACTCACGTGTTACTCACCCGTTCGCCACTAATCCAGAGGAGCAAGCTCCTCTTTCATCGTTCGACTTGCATGTGTTAAGCACGCCGCCAGCGTTCATCCTGAGCCAGGATCAAACTCTCCGTAAATGTTTGATTGCACGGCAACCGAAGTCGCCGGCACATCTAGTGTGTCAAGCCGCCGGAATGGGCGAACATGGCACAAGTTTGAAACTGACAAGAACAAACATCATTGCTGACATTTGCTTTGTTGTTTAATCTGTTTCCAAAGGAATCTCCTGCATTTCAAGTCGCTAGAAACGACCGTCAATGCACGAGGTTTTTGGCATTTGACATTGTGCACGCTGTTGAGTTCTCAAGGATCGGACGCTCCTGATTTCAGCCGTCACGGCTTCTACTCAGGGCTAATTCCTCAGTGTTTGTTGCCCTCGCTCGCGCGCCGGGCAACTTGTCTAACTTACCACCTTCGCAGTGCTTGTCAAATCCGCCGGACGCTTTGAGAAGCGCGCCAAACCGATGTGATAGCTCACGAGGTGGGTTTCCATCCTAAGATCTGAAGACGACTTCCTACAAGAGGTCTGTCGCTATGTGACTTAGGATTCTGTCCCTCTTGAGGCCGTAAGCTCTGCGGCTTTTCGAACCTTTGGGGTGACAAGTAAGAAGATTACGGCGGTCTGCGGGGCGGCGCAAATTACGTGCAATCCCGGGCGTGTCGCGCTGGATCACTGCCCCACGAAGACGCCGGCGAGTGTCTTCTTTCCGCGGCGCAGGACCGCCATTCCCCCGACCAGGAGCGCGCCATCCAGGGTGAGCGCGGCATCCGTGACCTTGACATTGTTGAGATAGACGCCGCCCTGGTCCACCGCGCGTCGCGCCTCCCCCAGGCTCGAGCAGAGTCCCGTGTCGACGAGCAACTGCGCGACGGTCGAGTCAATGGGTGCGGTCGTGGTGGGGAGCTCGCTGAGGGCTGCTCGCAGCGTCGCCTCGTCGAGCGCCTCGAGCTCACCCTGTCCGAACAGCGCGTGCGCCGCGGCGATGGCGGCGTTCGTCGCTTCCTCACCGTGCACGAGGCTCGTGACCTCGAAGGCGAGGGTGCGCTGCGCCTCCCTCTTGAACGGCTCGGTGGCGTTCGTCTCCGCGAGTCGTTCTATCTCTGCTCGCGACAGGAAGGTGAAGATCTTGAGGCGGCCGATCACATCCGCATCGTCGGTGTTCAGCCAGAACTGGTAGAAGGCGTATGGGCTCGTGAGACCGGGATCGAGCCACACCGCGTTTCCCTCGCTCTTGCCGAACTTGGTTCCATCGGAGTTGGTGATAAGCGGGGTGCCGATCGCGTGCGCACTGACGCCCTCAGCCCTGCGGATGAGATCGGTGCCACTCGTGAGGTTGCCCCACTGGTCGGAGCCGCCCGTCTGCAGTACGCAGTCGTAACTGCGGTAGAGCTCAAGAAAGTCCATGCCCTGAAGGATCTGGTAGCTGAACTCGGTGTAGCTGATGCCGGCATCCGAATTGAGCCGTGCGCTCACGGCGTCCTTCTTGAGCATGGTGCCCACCCGGAAGTACTTGCCGACGTCGCGCAAGAAGTCGATCGCGCTGAGTGGCGCCGTCCAATCGAGGTTATTGACGAGCCTCGCGGCGTTGCTGCCCTCGAAACTCAGGAATCGGGACACCTGGGACTGCAGGTAGCCGACCCACTCCTCCACCGTGTCCTTGGTGTTCAGTGTGCGTTCCGCCGTCGGTCGCGGGTCGCCGATGAGCCCGGTCGAACCACCGACGAGGCCGAGGGGTCTGTGCCCCGCGAGTTGTAGTCGCCGAAGCAGGAGTAGCTGCACGAGGTTGCCCAGATGCAGACTCGGTGCCGTCGGATCGAATCCGCAGTAGTAGGTGATCGGCGGCCCGGATAGCAGTGACTTGAGCTCCTCCGTGTCCGTCGAAACGTGCACGAGGCCGCGCCAGAGGATTTCTTCCCAGACGTCGGCGAACGACGGGTCGTTGCGCTGACCTTCGAGTGCGGGGGAATCGGGCATGGCTATTACGGTAGCAGCGCGCACAGCAGGCGCGGGGATCAGGTGTGGAGGCTTGACTTGACGGCAAACAAGCTATATGACTTGACGTTGGGCGTATCACAGTACACGCCTTGATGTGAGCCGAGAAGGGATCGAGATGCTCGTGATCACCGCGGATCAAATCCAGAGCCGCTCCACCGAGGATCGCGCGGGGCGCGCCCTCGATGCGCTGAATGAGGAGTTCGGGAATCGCCTCACCCTTCCCGTCGACCGCAACGCCGGCGACGAGATCCAGGTGATCCCGCCCGACGGCGACACCGCGCTGCAGATCATCCTCAGGCTCACGAGAGCGGGGCAGTGGAGCGTCGGCCTCGGTGCCGGGGAGATCAGAATGCCGCTCCCCCGCGCCACACGCGAGGCGAGTGGATCCGCGTTCATCGCAGCACGCGCAGCCATCGGACGGGCCAAGAAACGGGCGACGCACTTCGCCACGGAAGAGGCGCGGGACGACAGCGGCTCGAGACGAACGACCGCAGCCGAGGTCGAAGCGCTCATCGATCTCCTGCTCGTGCTGCGGTCGCGCCGCACGGCAGAGGGGTGGGAACTGTTCGACAGAACGCTGCGCGGGCTCAGCCAGCGCGAGGTCGCACGCGAACTGAAGATCACACCGCAGGCCGTGAGCAGCCGTGGCAAGATTGCAGCCATCCGCACGGAGCTGGTCTCATACGCCGCCCTCGCACGGGTACTGGACAACCTCGATGCCGATCAGGGAGACGAGCAGGACGCATGACATCCCCCGACGTTTTCATCGTGACGCTGCACGCGGGCGACTGGCTCTACTGGTCCCTGCTGCTCGCGAGCACCGCGGCGGCCCTCGTCTTCGCCGCGCTCGCGACGACGAGGCGACTGTTCGTCTGGGTCGCGGCCGGCCTGCTCACGCTGTCCATCGTGATCGCGTCGCTCGCCTCGGGTCATGCGCCCTTCGGCGTCGACGTGCTGCTCGCGCTGCTCTGCATCGCCCTCGCCATCGTCGGCGGCGGACCGGCGGTCGTGCTCACGCTCGAGCTCGCCGGAGGTGAGAACCCGGCGGGAAACCACGGCGGCATCCTCGTGCGGGCTCCCGGCGAGACGACCGGCGCGATCGAAACCGGCACGAAACGCGAGGTACTGCGCGGTGGCGCGACCATCGGCATCCTGGAGCGCCTCGCCGTGGCGGCGTCCATCGTGGCCGGCCACCCCGAAGCGATCGCGCTGATCGTGGCTCTCAAGGGCGTAGGACGCTTCACAGAGCTCGATGCGGCCGAGGCGCGGGAACGATTCATCATCGGCAGTCTCGTGAGCCTCATCTGGGGTTGCGCGAGCGCGGCCGTCCTCGTCGTCGCACTGAACTGAGCACCTGATTCAGGGCCTCTTCTTGGGCGAGTGCCGCTTATACGGCGACACTGTCGGATCGCCGGTCAGCCAGAAACGCCACGGGAACTCCTCGGTTCCGCCTGCCCCGGAGACACCGGTGCGGGGCCCCGTCGAGTAGCTCGACTCCCCCGCCCCGAGCTCGAGGCGGATGCGCTCGCTCGCGAGGTCGAGACCGCCATCGCTGAGATGGATGCCCAGGGCGACGGTGAGCCTGGCCGGCCCGCGTGCGAGGTCCGCATCCTTTCGCGAGGTGAGCCTGCGCGACCTCGCGAGCTCAATCCCCTCGATGACCTCGCCCGCGCGCAGCAGGAGGCCCGAGGCCTGTCCCTCCGGACCGCACACGACGTTCGCGCAGGTGTGCATGCCATAGGTGAAGTAGGTGTACAGATGGCCCGGCTCCCCGAACATCACGGCGTTGCGATTCGTCTTCCCGCGAAAGGCGTGGGACCCGGGGTCGTCCGAGCCGTGATAGGCCTCGACCTCCGTGATCCGCAGGCTCACTGCCCCCTCCTCCGAGGTCGCGGTCAGGACCGAACCGAGCAGCAGCGGCGCGCACTCGTAGGAGGGCGCGAGGAGACGGTCACGATCGAGCACGGCGGCTAGAGTACCCCGATCGCGGAGGCGAGGTCGCGCACTCGGGCGGTGAGCGAGGTGAGTTGCTCGGCGACGCGAACCGGCGCAGTGCCGCCCACACCTCGCCGGCTGGCGATCGAACCGGCCACGGTGAGGACGTCGCGCACCGCGGGCGTGAGGTGCGGCGAGATCGAGGCGAGTTCCTCATCGGACGGATCGTTCAACTCGACGCCGCGCTCCTCACAGAAGCTCACGAGCGCGCCGCTGATCTCGTGTGCCTCGCGGAAGGGAACGCCCTGTGTGACCAGCCATTCGGCCACGTCCGTGGCCAGGGAGAAGCCCTGCGGCGCGAGCTCGGCCATCCGTTCGGTGTTGAAGCGAAGCGTCGCAATCATGCCGGTGAACGCGGGAAGCAGCACCTCGAGGGTGGTCACCGAGTCGAAGACCGGCTCCTTGTCTTCCTGGAGGTCGCGGTTGTACGCGAGCGGCAGACCCTTGAGGGTTGCGAGCAGCCCGGTGAGGTTGCCGATGAGCCTGCCCGCCTTGCCTCGAGCGAGCTCGGCGATGTCGGGGTTCTTCTTCTGCGGCATGATCGAGGACCCGGTCGAGTAGCCGTCGTCGAGGGTGACGAAGCCGAACTCTCGCGTGTTCCAGATGATCACGTCTTCGGCGAGCCTCGAGACATCGACGCCGATGAGGGAGGTGATGAAGGCGAACTCAGCCACGACATCCCGACTCGCGGTCGCGTCGATCGAGTTCTCGGTCGGCCGATCGAGTCCGAGCTCGCGTGCGACGAGCGCGACATCGAGGCCGAGCGAGCTGCCGGCGAGCGCCCCGGCACCGTAGGGAGAGGCGGATGCGCGTGCGGACCAGTCGCGCAGTCGCTCGAGGTCACGCACGAGCGGCCACGCGTGAGCGAGCAGGTGGTGGGCGAGCAGGATGGGCTGTGCGTGCTGGAGGTGCGTCCTCCCCGGCATCGGGGCGTCGCCGTGGGCTTCCGCTTGTGCCGCGATGGCGTCGATCAGGTCGATGACCAGGCGAGCGATGGCGCGACCGTGGTCGAGCAGGTACAGGCGGATGAGCGTGGCGATCTGGTCATTGCGGCTCCGACCGGCACGCAGCTTGCCTCCGAGCTCGGCGCCCGCCAGGTCGATGAGGAGGCGCTCGAGCGCCGCGTGTACGTCTTCGTCGGACTCCAGCGCTTCTACGCTGCCCTCCTCGACGGCGGCGCGCAGCTTGTCTAGAGCCGCGGTCATGCCGGAGAACTCGTCGGGCGTGAGGTAGCCCGCTTCGGCAAGCGCCTTGGCGTGAGCAAGGGATCCCGCGATGTCGTAGGGCGCAAGCTGCCAGTCGAACTGGGTCGACTTGCTGAGGCGCGAGAGCTCCGGTGATGGGCCGCTGCTGAAGCGACCGCCCCAGAGGGCGCCCTGAGCGGTCTCACCGACGGCGCCGTGCTTTTTCAGTGCCATCTGTTACTCCTTCGGTTGGGGGGATCTCGACAAGCTCGATCAGCGGGTCTACTGCTGTCTGAGCAGCCAGACCAACAGCGCCTTCTGGGCGTGCAATCGATTCTCCGCCTCATCCCAGATGACACTCTGCGGCCCGTCGATGACCTCGGCGGTCACCTCGTAGCCGCGATCCGCTGGTAGGCAATGCAGAAACAGCGCGTCGGGCTTGGCGAGCGCCATGAGCTCGGCGTCGACCCGGTACTGGGCGAGATCGACGAGGCGCTGCGCCTTCTCGCTCTCCTTGCCCATCGAGACCCAGGTGTCGGTGACAACAACGTCCGCCCCGGCCACCGCCTCGACCGCATCGGTGTAGATCGCGATGGAACCGCCGGTGGTCTCGGCAATCGCGTCGGCATCCGCGATCACCGAGTCCTTGGGCAGGTAGTCCACAGGGCACGCGATGCGCACGTGCATGCCCGCGGTCGCGCCCGCGAGCAGGTAGGAGTGCACCATATTGTCGGCGCCATCCCCGACGAAGGTGAGCGTCTGGCCAGCGAGATCGCCGCGGTGTTCGCGAATGGTCAACAGATCGGCGAGCAACTGGCAGGGGTGGAAGTCATCGGAGAGTCCGTTGATGACAGGAACCTTCGTGCCCTCGGCCATCTCTTCGAGCCCGGCCTGGCCGAAGGTGCGCCATACAATCGCGGCGACCTGTCGCTCGAGCACTCGAGCCGTGTCTCGCGCCGTCTCCTTGCCACCGAGCTGGCTGTTCGCCGTGCTGATGATGAGCGGAATGCCCCCGAGCTCAGCGATACCGACCGCGAACGAGACGCGCGTGCGCGTCGACGACTTGTCGAAGATCACGGCGACGGTCTGCGGCCCGATGAGCGGGCGGGCGGAGAAGCGGTCCTTCTTCAGCTGAACCGCGATGTCGAGCACCTCCGCCTGTTCTGCCGGGCTGAGATCGTCGTCGCGCAGAAAGTGGCGGGTCATGCAATTGCCTCCAGGGCCTGGGTGAAAAGAGTGCGGAATTCGGCGATTTCGGCGTCGCCGACGATGAGCGGCGGTGCTATCCGGATGCTCGAATCGTTGGGTGCGTTGATGATCAGCCCGAGTTTCAGAGCCTCGTCCGCGAGCGGATGCCCGAGCGGCTTGGCGAGGCCGAGCCCGATGAGCAGTCCCTCGCCTCGAATCTCGGTGATGAGCGGTGACCCGATCGAGCCGATCAGCTCGCGCAATTGCTCGCCGCGCCTCGCCGCGTTCTCGATGAGTCCGGCTCGCTCGATCTCGCCGAGCACGGCATTGCCCGCGGCGGTAGCGAGAGGGTTGCCGCCGAAGGTACTCCCGTGCTGTCCGGGTAGGAAGAGTTCCGAGGCGCCACCGAAGGTGACGAGAGCGCCGATCGGAACACCGCCGGCGATCCCCTTGGCCAGAGCCAGCGCATCCGGCACTATGCCGTGGCCCTGGAAGGCGAACCAGTTTCCCGTGCGGCCGACGCCGGTCTGAATCTCGTCGAGGATGAGCAGCGCCCCGTGCCTCGTGCAGAGTTCGCGGGCGCGCTGTAAATAGCCCTCGGGCAGGTCGTGCACGCCGGCCTCGCCCTTGATGGGTTCGATGAAGAGCGCCGCCACAGACTCGTCCATGGCCGCCTCGAGGGCCTCGATCGAGCTGTCGATGTGCTCGACGCCCGGCAACAGTGGTTCGAAGGCCTCGCGCAGGGTCGGCTTGCCGGTGAGCGAGAGCGCACCCATGGTTCGTCCGTGGAATGAGTTCCTGAGGCTCAGAATGCGCGGCCGGTGTCCACCCTGGTGATTGAGCCTCGCGAGCTTGACGCCGGCCTCGATCGCCTCCGCACCCGAGTTGCCGAAGAACACGCGACCGTCGTTGCCCGCACCGGTGAGGCGCAGCAGTCGTTCCGCGAGCTCCAGCTGAGGCGGGGTCGCGAAGTAATTGGAGACGTGCGCGAGGGTGGCGATCTGCGTGCGCACCGCATCCACCAGAACCGGATGCGCGTGGCCGAGGGAGTTCACGGCGATACCGGCCAGGAAGTCGAGGTAGCGCTTGCCGTCGGTGTCCCAGACGACGCAGCCCTCGCCACGTTCGAGCAGCGCGAGCGGCGTGCCGGAGGAGCCCATCATCGCGTCGCCGAATCGCTCGCGCCAGTTCTCCGTCGCGTCGGTGTCGACGGCGGGGACATGCGATTCGGTTATCACTTCTCTGCTTTCACTGGTGGGGACGGGACTGGTTCGGTGTTGTCGGATTCGATCACTTCGGTGCCGATCACTTCGGTGCCGATCACGCTCGCACTGAAGGCCTCGAGAAGTATCGAGTGCGGGATGCGCCCATCGATGACGGCGGCGGAGCCGACTCCCCCTCGCACGGCATCGAGACACGCCGTCATCTTCGGAATCATGCCGGACTCGAGGGACGGGATGAGGGCATCCAGTTCCGTGGCGGTGATGCGAGCGACGAGCGAATCGCGATTCGGCCAGTCGCTGTACAGCCCAGCCACGTCGGTGAGGATGACGAGCCGCTGCGCTCCGAGTGCGATGGCCAGCGCGGATGCCGCCGAGTCGGCGTTCACGTTGAGCGAGTGTGCGGGATCGTCACGATCGGGCGCGATCGACGAGACGACGGGTATTCTTCCCGCGTCGAGCAGAGCGAGGACGACGGCGGGATTGACCTCCGCGACGTCGCCGACCTGCCCGAGGTCGACGTTCTCGCCGTCGACGATGGTGCCGCGCTTCTCGGCGCGAAAGAGTCCGTCGGTCTCTCCCGACAGGGCTTGCGCGAGCGGTGCCGATGGCGAGCTGTCGTTGAGCAGGCCGGTGAGTTCGTGCGCGACCTGGAGCGTCAGGACATCGCGTACGACCTCGAGGGCTTCCGGGGTCGTGATCCGCAGCCCTCCCCGGAACTCGCTCGCGATGCCGCGGTGTTTCAGCTCGGCGGAGATCTGCGGTCCGCCGCCGTGCACGACGACGACGCGCACGCCCAGATGCCGAAGATAGACCATGTCTTCTGCGAAGGCACGCTTCAGCTCGTCGTCGACCATGGCGTTGCCGCCGAACTTCACGACCAGGACTCTGCCCTGGAGCCTCGCGATCCACGGTAGTGATTCGATGAGCGCCTCAGCCTTGGCTGCCAGCGCAGTGCTGTCGTCGCCCATCAGCTCGAGTACGCGCTGTTCTCGTGGACGTAGTCGTGGGTGAGGTCGTTGGTGCGGATGACGGCCTCGGCGTCGCCCGACTTCAGGTCGATGAGCACGTGCACCGACCTGGGCGTCAGGTCAACCGACTCGCGCGGCTCGCCGGGTTCGCCCGAGCGGCAGACGCGCACGCCATTGATCGAGACATCGATGTCGTAGGGGTCGAACTGCGCGCTCGTCGTTCCGACGGCGGCGAGCACTCGGCCCCAGTTGGGATCATTGCCGAACACCGCGGCCTTGAACAGGTTGTTCCTGGCCACCGCGCGGCCGACCTCGACGGCGTCGTCCTCGCTCGCGGCGTGGATGGTTTCGATCGAGATATCGTGGCTGGCGCCCTCGGCGTCACCCTGCAGTTGCAGGGCGAGGTCGTCGCAGAGCTGGGTGAGCGCGGACTGGAACTCGTCGAGATCGGGGACGATTCCGGATGCGCCACTGGCGAGGAGCGTCACCTGGTCGTTCGTCGACATGCAGCCATCGGAGTCGAGGCGGTCGAAGGTGACGCGAGTCGCCGCCCGCAGCGCCCGGTCGAGGTCTGCGGAACCCAGGTCGACATCCGTGGTGATGACGACGAGCATGGTGGCGAGTCCGGGTGCCAGCATGCCCGCACCCTTCGCCATTGCGCCGATCGACCAGCCATCGCGCTCGACGATCGCCTGCTTGCTATGTGTATCGGTCGTCATGATCGCGAGTGCGGCATCCTCGCCACCGCTCGTGGACAGGAGCGGCACGGCGCCTGCGACTCCGGCGAGCACCCGGTCGCGGAACTGCTGGTCGCCGCTGCCGATGAGTCCCGTGGAACAGACCAGGACGTCGCCGGAGGAGATGTCGAGTGCCTCGCCGACGGCCTCGGCCGTGGCGTGCGTGGTCTGAAAGCCGAAGCTGCCGGTGTAGCAGTTGGCCCCGCCGGAATTGAGCACGATCGCCGAGACGACACCGTCGGAGATCACCTGTTCCGACCAGAGGATCGGGTTTGCCTTGGCCCGGTTGCTCGTGAACACGGCCGCCGCCGCCTGGCGTGGTCCGCGGTTCACCACGAGCGCGACGTCTTTGTTGCCGCTGGACTTGAGTCCTGCGGCAAAGCCGGCGGCCTCGAAGCCCTGCGCTCTCGTAACGCTCATGGTGCTACTCCATCCACGGGAAGACCGAGTGTCTCGGGCATGCCGAGCGCTAGGTTGGCGGACTGGATCGCCGCGCCCGCGGTGCCCTTGACGAGATTGTCGATGGCCGTGATCGTGACGACTCGACCCGCGGCCTCGTCGATGGCGAGTCCTATGAGCGCGATGTTGGCGCCGGTCACATCGCCGCTCTTCGGGAATTCGCCCGCTGGCAGGAGGTGCACGAATGGCTCGTTCGCGTACGCCTCTTCCCAGGCCGACCGAACCTGACTCGCGGTCACTCCCTCGGCGAGCCTCGCTGTGGAGGTGGCGAGAATACCCCTCGACGTCGGCACGAGGACCGGAGTGAACGAGATGGAGACGTTCGCACCTCCCGCGGCACCGAGGTTCTGCAGGATCTCGGGCACGTGACGGTGAATGCCGCCCACGGCATACGCCGAAGCAGAGCCGAGGATCTCGCTCGCAAGCAGTGAGGTCTTGAGGCTTCTGCCCGCACCCGAGGTTCCCACGGCGAGAACCGCCACGAGGTCGCTCGCCTCGATCACGCCGGCCCGGATGCCCGGTGCAAGCCCCAGCGTCACCGCAGTGACGTTGCAGCCCGGCACCGCAACCCGCGTGGTGCCGAGGAGCACGTCGCGCTGCTTACCGCCTGTGACCACGAGTTCCGGCAGGCCATAACTCCAGGCCTCGTGATGGTCGCCGCCATAGAACTTCGCCCAGTCGGTCGCGCTCGTGAGCCGGTGATCGGCGCCACAGTCGACGACGAGCGGCGTGGTCGCGAGGGCGTCGCTGAGGTTGCCCGATGCGCCATGCGGAAGCGCGAGGAAGACGACGTCGTGACCCGCGAGCGTCTCGGGCGTCGTCACCTCGAGAGTGAGGTGGGCCAGGGAGCGGAGGTGCGGGTGCACCGCTGACAACCGCTGGCCCGCGTTCTGGTGCGCGGTGACGGTCGTCACCTCGAATTGAGGGTGGAGCGTGAGCAGCCGCAGGAGCTCGGCACCCGCGTAACCGCTGGCACCAGCCACGGCAACGGAGTAAGACATAGCGCTACCTTAGTGATCGATCGGACAGGGATCTTAGGCGGCGGCGGCGCGCTTTCTGCTGACGATTCAGCATGCTGAGGGACTCAGCGACGCGGCGTCGCCCACGATCGGCGCGCGCGAGTGACCGGGCGGCGAAGCTCGCCGTGTCGCGTCCCGCGAATGTCCATGTGAACGACCATACCTCCTCGCTGACCCGCTCCACTAATCCGACGCAGCAATCGTGCGTCGTGTCGCAGCCCGAATGAGCCGCCATCGGCGGGGTTTCACGGCAAGAATCGTGGCTACTCCCGCAGGACGGCGCCGAATCGTTGCGTCGCCAGCGCGAGTCCCGCAAGTTTCGCCTCCGTGGCCTCGGCCGCGGTGAGCGTGCGGTCCACCGCCCTGAATCGCAGCGCGAAGGTCAGCGACTTCGCGCCATCCTCCACGCCGCTTCCACGGTAGTCGTCGACGAGCCGTGCATCCTCCAGCAGGCTTCCGGCTCCCTCGACGATGGCCGCGCGCACCTCCCCAGCGGGGACCTCCGCCGCGACGACGAGCGACAGGTCCTGCGTCGCGGCGGGCAGCGTCGCGATCGCGGCGGGAGCCACATCTTCCCGTGCGAGAGCGACGAGAGCATCGAGGTCGAGTTCGAGCACGGCGACGACGCGCGGCAGATCGAGCTCCTCCGCGAGCGCCGGCAGCAGCTCGCCGGCGAAACCGACGCTCTGCTCGCCGACGAAGAGTTCTGCGGTGCGACCGGGGTGCATCGCCTGGTGGCTTCCCTGGCGCGGCGAGATCTCGACGCGGAGGGCAACACCGAGCTGCTGCACGGCAGCGAGCGCGTCGCCGAGACCACGCTTGAGCGCGACCTGTCCTGGCTGTTTCTGCACGGCGTCACCGACGAAGAGTGCCGCGAGGTGACGAGGCTGGGGTGGAATGCCGGCGTTCAGTGCGTGGAGGACATCCACGCTCGGTCGGGCGTCACCCACCGGCAGTGCCCCGACGCCGTAGCTGCGGTTCGGCTCCGGAAGGAACACCGAACCAGCCTCGAAGATCGCGAGATCGGTGAGGCTCCTAGAGAGATTGCGCCTCGCCACCTCGATCAGACCCGGGATGAGTGAGGTGCGAAGGTACGGAACCTCGCCGTCGAGCGGGTTGGCGAGCTTCAGTTGCGGAACGGCGCCGGCGGACGGGGATCCGAAGACGTTGTTGCTCTGCTCGGAGACGAAGGGGTACGCGAGTACCTCGGTCAGTCCGTTGGCCGCGAGCATCTGCGCGACTGTGCGGCGAAGGCGCTGCGGCCGGGTGAGACCGCGCCCGGGCGGGGCGGTGGGCAGCACGGAGGGGATGCGGTCGTAGCCGACGATGCGCGCAACCTCCTCCGCGAGCGTGGCCTTGTCGGTGAGATCTGGGCGCCAGCTCGGCGCGGTGACCGTCCATCCGTCGGCGTGGTCGTCGACGGCGCAGCCGATCGCGACGAGCGAGGTCCGGATCTCGTCGTCGGAGAAGTGCACCCCCACGATCGACTCGATGTAGCCCGCAGGCAGTTCGATCGACCGCGGCACCTGCGTGGAGAACCAGCGCGAGCCGAGGACATCCGCGGTTCCCCCGGCGAGTTCGACCAGGAGCTGCACGACCCTCGCGGCGGCGGCCTCGGCCACCTTCGGGTCGACACCGCGCTCGAAGCGCTTCGACGCTTCGCTCGGAAGCTTGTGCCGCCTTGCCGATCGTGCGATCGAGACGGGGTCGAAATTCGCGGCTTCGATGAGCACGTTCGTCGTGCCATCGCTGATCTCGGTCGATGCGCCACCCATCACACCCGCGAGGCCGATCGGCCCGGAATCATCGGTGATGAGCAGGTCTTCCGCACTGAGCGTGCGCACTTGCTCGTCGAGGGTGACGAGTTTTTCGCCCTGGAGCGCGCGACGCACGACGATGCCGCCGTGCAGACGATCGAGGTCGTAACCGTGGATCGGCTGGCCGAGTTCGAACATCACGTAGTTCGTGATGTCGACGACGAGCGAAATCGAGCGGATGCCGACGAGCTTCAGCCGCGACACCATCCACGGCGGGGTCGGCCGCGTCGGGTCGATGTTCCTGACCACCCTTGTCACGAACACGGTCGCGCCGACGCGGCCGCGGATGGGCGACACGTCATCGATGGCGACCGGGAATGTCGATACGCGGGCTCCTTCGTCGCTCGCTAGCCGATCACCGGAGTCTTCGGGGAACGGGAGATCCGCGCGCAGTGCGGGGTCGCGGAAGGCCGCGCCGGTGGAGTGCGAGTACTCGCGCGCGATGCCGCGAATCGAGAAGGCGTAGCCGCGATCGGGCGTGACGTTGACCTCGACGGCCGTGTCGTCCAGGCCGAGCAGGGCGATGGCATCCGTACCGACCTCGGCGTCGAGGCCGAGCGAGGCGAGGCGAAGGATGCCGTCGTGCTCTTCCCCCAGGCCGAGCTCGCGTGCGGAGGCGATCATGCCGTCGGACACGTGACCGTAGGTCTTGCGCGCGGCGATCGGGAACGGACCGGGGAGCACGGCGCCAGGCAGCGTCACGACGACCTTGTCGCCGGCGGCGAAGTTATGCGCGCCACAGACGATGCCGCGCACATCCGCTCCCCCGTCTGCGGCCGTCTCGCCCTCGGGCGCGACGCGCACGGAGCACCAGTTGATGGTCTTGCCATTGCTCTGCGGCTCCGGCGTGAACTCGAGCACCTGCCCCACCACGATGGGTCCGCTCAGCTCGAAGCGGTGGATGTCTTCTTCTTCGAGACCGACCTTCACCAGGTCGGCGTGGACTTCTTCGGGCGTGGCATCGACGGGAACATCGACGAACTCGCGAAGCCAACTCAGGGGAACGCGCATCAGACCACCATTCCGAACTGCTGGCTGAAGCGAATATCGCCCTCGACCATGTCTCTCATGTCATTCAGGTCATTGCGGAACTGCAGCGTGCGTTCGATGCCCATGCCGAAGGCGAAGCCCTGGTACTCGTCAGGATCGATGCCGGCCGCGCGCAGGACGTTCCGGTTGACCATGCCGCATCCGCCCCACTCGACCCAGCGCGCGCCGCCCTTGGCGTTCGGCTGCCAGACATCCATCTCGGCGCTCGGCTCGGTGAAGGGGAAGTAGTTGGGGCGCAGGCGGATCTTTGCCTCAGCGCCGAACATGAGGCGCGCGAAGTGCTCGAGGGTGCCGCGCAGATGCGCCATCGTGAGTCCCTTGTCGATCGCGATGCCCTCGACCTGGTGGAAGACCGGCGTGTGCGTGGCGTCGAGTTCGTCGGTGCGATACACCTTGCCCGGTGCGATCACGTAGACGGGAAGTTCACGACTGAGCAGCGAGCGGATCTGCACGGGGCTCGTGTGCGTGCGCAGCACGAGATGCGAATCCTGCGGCTCGACGAAGAACGTGTCTTGCATGGCGCGGGCCGGATGATCCTCGTCGAAGTTCAGGGCGTCGAAGTTGAACCACTCGTTCTCGAGCTCCGGTCCCTCGGCGACCTCCCACCCCATTCCGACGAACATGTCGGCGATGTGCTCCATCAACAGGCTGAGCGGATGGCGAGCACCCGGCGTCCAGCGACTCGCGACCGCGGTTACGTCCACGAATTCCTGAGCGAGCCGAGCCGCCTCCTCCGCGGAGTGCAACTCGCTCTCACGCGCGGCGAAGGCCTGGTTGACCCGCGCGCGCGCCTGCCCGACGAGCTTGCCCATCGCGGCCTTGTCTGCCGGCGCGACATCACGCAGCGAGGCATTGAGGCGCGCCAGCGTGGATGACTCGCCGAGATGCTCGCTCTTGACGCGGGTGAAGCCGGCGAGGTCGGGCGCTGATGCGACCGCTGCGAGAGCGGCGGTCACCGCCGACTCGACGGCCTGATCGGTGATGGGAGAGGTCTCAGACACGAGACCCAAGTTTAGTGGGGCTACAGCGGTGGCCCATTGCGGCCGGAGGGAAGAGTGATGGCCCTCGTCCCGTCCTCGCCCGGCTGCCGCGGCGCAGCTGCGGTGGCGTTGCCGAGCTTCGGTCCGCTGCGTCGTGCGACGAAACGCGCGACCCACGACAGCGTCAGGTTCAGCGCGAGATAGATCGCCAAGCCGACGATGAACAGCGTGAAGATGTAGCGGCTGCCGAAGAAGTTCCTGTTGTCGCTGATCTGGCGGGCGAGCTCCGGATAGCTGACGATGTAGGCGAGCGAGGTGTCCTTCAGGAGTACGACGAGCTGCGCAAGGATGATCGGAAGCATCTGCCGGAAGGCCTGCGGAAACTCGATCAGGCGCCAGGTCTTGATCGGGCTGAGGCCGAGCGCGAGCCCCGCCTCCCGCTGCCCACGAGGAAGCGAGGTGACGCCGGCGCGGAGCGCTTCGCCGATGATCGCACCGTTGTAGATGGCGAGACCAAGCACGCCCGACCAGTACGATCCAGCGGCGAAAACGAGGAATACGAAGAAGATCATGAGTAGCAGCGGTATTCCCCGCACGAATTCCAGGATGACACCGGTCACGACGCGGACCCATCTCTGTCGTGCCGTGCGGCCGAAGGAGAAGGCGATGCCCACGAGGACGGCGAGAATCGCGGCGACCGCGGCCATCCGGAGTGTGTTCAGCGTTGCGGTACCGAACGAGGTCCACACGACCGGCTCGGCGAGGATGTCCCAGCGCGACGCGTCAAACATGCCCGGGGTCGTCGCGCCGTTCGCATTGACCCGCGGTGCTGCGAGGGTGACGTACATCCAGAAGAAGAACGCGATGATCACGACGATGCCGACGACTGAGGCGATCAGCGAGCGACGACGCGTCTTCGGTCCCGGGGCGTCATAGAGCACGCTCACGCTCATCGTGCCACCACCACCCTCTTCTCGATAGCGCCGGCGATGAGGCCGAGTGGCACGGTGATGACCAGATACAGCGCGGCGGCATACAGCAGGACCAGGATGACCGAGCTCGGGTTGTCGCGGGTCGCCGCGTTCGTCTGCTTGAACAGCTCGTTGACGAAGAAGATGCCAGCGACCGAGGTGTTCTTGGTGAGCGCGATGAAGACGTTGATGAGCGGTGGCACGACCATGCGTGCGGCCTGCGGCAGAATGACCAGTCCGACGGTCTGCACGAAGCCCATGCCGACGGCACGGGCCGCCTCCGCCTGACCGACGGGCACGCCGTTGAAACCCGAGCGGATCGCTTCGGCCACGAACGGCGAGGTGTAGGCGATGAGCCCGATCAGCGCGAGCGGAAAGTAGTCGAGCCCCGAGCCGAGGATCGGGAGGACGAAGGCGCAGAACATCAGGACGAGCAGCAGCGGCACATTCCTGAGCACCTCGGTGTACACGGTCGCAAACACGCGGAGCGACGGCACCGGCGAGATACGCATCGTGGCGATGATCACGCCGACGACGAACGCTCCGACACCCGAGATGACGAGCAGGGTGAGCGTCTGGAGGAAGCCGGCCAGGTAGATCGGGGTCACGTCAATGATGGCGTCCACCCTTCACCTCCCTCTCCTGTTGTGTGCGTGGCGTGAGCCCGCCCGCCTCGGCGGACGGGCTCACGGTTCGAGAACTAGTCGTTCGTGTAGCGGTCGACGGCCGGCGGCTTCGGCGTCTTCAGGACCTTGCCCGCGGTGGCCTCCCAGGCCTTCTTCCACGAACCGTCCTTGTACGACTTCTCGAGCGCGTCGTTGATGAAGTCGCGGAAGGCGTCGTCGTCATGCGCGAGTCCGATGCCGTAGGGCTCCTCGGTGAAGGGGTTGCTCAGCACTTCGAACTCGCCCTCGTTCTGGTCGGCGAGGCCCGCGAGGATCACGTTGTCCGTGGTCACCGCGACGACCTTGCCGTTGCGCAGCGGCTCGAGACAGTTGGAGTAGGTGTCGGTCGTGAGGAGATCGACCTTGTAGGCCTCGATGTTCTTCGCCGAGGTCGAGCCAGACACGCTGCACACCTTCTTGCCCTCGAGGTCCTCCGGGCCCTTGATGCCCTCTGGGTTCCCCTTCAGCACGAGGATGTCCTGTCCGGCGTTGTAATACGGGCCGGCGAAGGAGACCTTCTCCTTGCGGGCGTCGTTGATCGTGTAGGTCGCGACCACAAGATCCACAGTGTTGTTCTCTATGAATGTTTCGCGGTTGGCAGAAACCGTCTCTACCCACTTGATCTTGTCCGCGGAAATCCCCAGGTCAGCGGCGATGATCTTGCCGATCTCGACGTCGAAACCGACGGGCGTGCCATCCGGACCCTTGAGGCCGAAGAGTGGCTGGTCGAACTTGGTACCGATGGTGATGGTGCCCGCCTTGGCGAGCTTGGCCATGGTAGTGCCCGACTCGAACTTCGGCGCCTTGGCCACGGGTGCGGCGGGGCTGTCACTCCCGGATGCGCATGCTCCAAGCCCGAGGACACTGGCAGCGGCAATGGCGGTAATCATCAGACTTTTCTTGAGTCTCATGGTTGTCTCCTAGCTGTGTTGCTTATCAACTGATCTAGTGGGTAAGAATTTTCGAGAGGAAATCCTTCGCTCTCGCACTCTTCGGGTCAGTGAAGAATTGCTCGGGGCTCGCCTCTTCGACGATCTCCCCGTCTGCCATGAAGAGCACGCGATCGGCGGCCTTCCTGGCGAAACCCATCTCGTGGGTGACAACGACCATGGTCATGCCGTCTTTGGCGAGCTGCACCATGACATCCAGAACCTCGGCGATCATCTCCGGGTCGAGCGCGGATGTCGGCTCGTCGAGCAGGATGAGCTTCGGGTCCATCGCGAGCACGCGGGCGATCGCGACGCGCTGCTGCTGGCCGCCCGAGAGCTGGGAGGGCATCTTCGACGCCTGATTGGCGACGCCGACGCGATCGAGAAGCTCCATGGCGCGCTTGTCTGCTGCCGCCTTCGACTGACCCCGAACCTTGCGCGGGCCGAGCGTCACGTTCTCGAGCACGGTCTTGTGTGCGAAGAGGTTGAAGGACTGGAACACCATGCCGACCTCGGCACGCAATTGCGCGAGCGCCTTGCCCTCTTCGGGCAGCGGACGGCCGTCGACGGTGATGCTGCCGTCGTCGATGGTCTCGAGGCGGTTGATCGCCCTGCACAGGGTCGACTTGCCGGAGCCACTCGGACCGATGACCACGACGACCTCGCCACGGGCCACCGTGGTCGAGATGTCTTTCAGAACGTGAAGCTCTCCGAAGTGCTTATTGACATGATCGATGACGACCAGAGGGTCACCACTGTGTGAGGGCTCCATCCAAGTAGACAATCACACTCGTGATGGAAATGCGAACGACGACATGACTTCGTGATGGAGGCGTTACAAGCGCTTGCAACGCGCGACCTCACTCGACGCGCGTTCGCTGCGCGAACGCACTCTCGTACAGGCACACCGAGGCGGCGGTGGCGAGATTCATGGATTCCGCATGCCCATAGATCGGAACGGTGATGGCGGCATCCGCCAAGCCGAGCTGCTCATCGGAGAGTCCCCTCGCTTCGTTTCCGAACAACCAGGCGGTCGGATTCGAGAGTGTGCCACGCTGCCGAGCACTCAGGAGGTCGTCGCCCTTGATGTCGGCCGCGAGCACTTGGAGCCCGGCCGCGTGCACCCGTTCGAGCAGCGGCTCGAGCTCCGCACCCACCGCGACGCGAACGTGGAAGATCGATCCCGTCGAGGAGCGGACCACCTTGGGGTTGTACAGATCGACGCTGCGACCGCTGAAGATCACGCCGTCAGCACCCGCGGCATCCGCTGCACGGATGATCGTGCCCGCGTTGCCGGGGTCGCGCACCTCCTCGAGGATCGCGACGAGCCTCGGCGGGCTGCCCTCGGCATCCGATTTCAGGATGTCTTTCACCGAGGTCGGGAACTGCTCGCACACGGCCACGATGCCCTGCGGAGTGACCGTGTCTGCCATGGCGTCGAGCACGTGCTCTGTAACGAACTCGACCTCGACCTCCGCCTCGGCCGCAGCGCGTGCGATGTCGGTGTGACGTTCGAGAGCGGTGGGTGTCGAAAAGACGTCGACGACCAGCTCGGGGCGGAACGTCAGAGCCTCACGCACCGCCTGCGGCCCCTCCAACAGAAAGAGCCCGGTCTGTGACCGGGCTTCTCTCTTGGCAAGTTTTGCCACCGCTCGAACCCTGGGGGAACGCGGGTTGTCCAACATGGCTTCAATGCTAGCCGGATGCGCCCCCGCGGGACGCGCCGACGCGGCTCAGCCGGAAAGCGTCAGGCTGCGTTCACCTTCGGTGCGGAGGTGTCTGCGGGAAGCGCTGCCTTGGCCGTGGCGACGATGGCGGCGAAGGTCGCCGGCTCGGTCACCGCGAGGTCGGCGAGGATGCGACGGTCGACCTCGATGCCGGCCAGGTTCAGGCCCTGGATGAAGCGGTTGTAGGTGAGCCCGTTCGCACGCGACGCAGCGTTGATGCGCTGAATCCACAGGCGACGGAAGTCACCCTTGCGGGCACGGCGGTCACGGTACGCGTAGACGAGGGAGTGGGTGACCTGCTCCTTGGCCTTGCGGTAGAGGCGCGAACGCTGGCCGCGGTAACCGCTGGCGCGCTCGAGGATTACACGACGCTTCTTGTGGGCGTTGACCGCCCTCTTTACTCTTGCCATCTTCCTGGTTCCTTCTGTGTCTCGGTCGGCGGTTTAGAGGCCGAGAAGTTTCTTGATGGTCTTCACGTTGGCCGGGGCCACCGCTTCGTCCTTGTTCAGGCTGCGCTTGCGCTTGCCGGACTTGACCTCGAGGTTGTGGCGCATGCCGGCCTGCTGCTTCATGATCTTGCCGCTGCCGGTGACCTTGAATCGCTTCTTGGCCCCGGAGTGGGTCTTCTGCTTGGGCATTTCTCTCCTTGTTGACGTTCTTACTGTTGCCCGACGGACTAGTCCGTCGTCACATCTTTGGTGGTCGCAGCGCGAGGCTTCGGCGTCGCCTTGGCGGCCGGAGCCTTGGGCGCAGGAGCCTTGGGCGTTGCCGCGGCTTTCGGCGCGGTAGGCGCCTTCGCAGCGGCCTGCGGCTTCGGCGCGGCGGCCTCTGCGGCCTGCGCCTTGGGTGCCTCTACCTTGGGTGCCTCGGCCTTGGGTTCCGCTGCCGCGGGCGCCTTCGACTTCGGGGCCTCCTCGGCTACCGGTCCCGCTGCGGGCTTCGAGGCCGACTGCTTCGGTGCTGAAGCGGCCTCGGTGGCCGCGGCAGGGGCATCCGCGTGGCTTTCGCTTGAGCCGTGGTCGCGCTCCTCGCGCGGCGGCTTCGAGGAAACACGCTTCGCATCGGTCTCGGCCTTGACCTCGGCCTTGGTCTTGAGCGGCCCGATGACCATCACCATGTTGCGGCCGTCGATCGTGGGCGTGGACTCGACGGTGCCGAGCTCGGCCACGTCTTCTGCAAAACGCTGCAGCAGTCGAACGCCCTGCTCCGGGCGCGACTGCTCACGGCCGCGGAACAGGATCATGGCCTTGACCTTGTCGCCTGCCTTGAGGAAGCCCTCGGCGCGCTTGCGCTTGGTCTCGTAGTCGTGAACGTCGATCTTCAGACGGAAGCGAACCTCTTTGAGGATCGTGTTCGACTGGTTGCGCTTGGCCTCCTTGGCCTTCTGCGCTGTCTCGTACTTGAACTTGCCGAAGTCCATGATCTTCGCCACGGGAGGCTTGGAATTGGGAGCTACCTCAACCAAATCCAGGTCAGCCTCCTGAGCGAGACGGATGGCGTCTTCAATGCGCACGACACCGACCTGCTCGCCGCCTGGGCCAACAAGTCGGACCTCCGGCACGCGGATACGGTCATTGGTACGGGGATCGCTGATGCGTTTCTCCTCTAATACTCAGCAGTCACGGCCAGCGGACGACGGATGTCGTGCCGGGGACGAGAGGAGGAGATCACGCGCCGGTCGCTGGGCTTTCACCGCTGACCGGCACGGCGCCCTGAACTACCCTTGGACACCTTCGTGACCGCGGGCGGGGCACCAACAACCCGGTAACCTTTTATTGAGCTGAGTCAACAGCTACAACCGGCGGTAAGCGCGGGTGGGAGAATCTCCACTTTCGTTTCGAGACCCAGAGGCCTCGAAGCCGTCGCCAAGTCTAACAGAGGAAGAACCATGAGCGACACCGGTCACACTCACCCACAGGAACCGGGATCGCCGGAGTCAGGCTACTCGGATGTCGAGGCAGCACGGGACATCGCGGACGTGCCCGCCGTCGAAGTCATCAACACCGTCGCCGTTCACCTCCTCAGCGCCGCGGCCGTCAAATGCGGCCTCGCCGACGATCCCGAGAACCAACTCGACCTCGACGAAGCGCGCAAGCTCATCAACGCGATGGCAGGCCTCGTGACCGCGAGCGCCGCCGATCTCGGCGACCACCACGCGCGTGCGCTTCGCGACGGGCTGCGGTCTGTGCAGCTCGCCTTCCGCGAGGCCTCGCCCTTTCCGGATGCGCCCGGTGAGGGCGCGGGCGAGAAGTGGACGGGGCCGGTCAACTAGATCGGGGTGCTGGGGACGTTGGCGGCCGGGCTCCGCCCATAGAGGCCCACCACACCCCGCCCGGCCGCCACTTCCCCAGCACGGTAGTCACCGGCTTAAGAGCGAAAAGCTATGCAGCGGGGGTGAGTTTCACGGCGAGGGAATCGACGCGCGCAGCGATCAGCTCGCTCGCCGACCAGCGCTGCTGCAGTCGGGCGAGCAGCGCGTCGAGGAACTGCTGGTCGAGGCCCGGCGCGAGCGCGATGCTCACGATCAGCTCCGGCCCCGCCATCTTCGCGTACGGGTCACCGGGCGCGAGCTCGATGCGGGCGACGCTTGACTCCTCTGCCGCCGAGGCCATGAACTCGTCGAGCACAGCAGGGTCGAGGTAGCTGGGGATCCACGGCTGGGACTGCGCGATCGACCAGAGCGCGGGGCGCCGGATGACGAACTCGGTCACCGAGGTCGGGTCGAGCACCACGACATCCGTACCCTCGCTCGCCGCCGCCAACGCGACGCGGGCGGCATCCGCGGGCACCGGTCTCGCCTTGGGGTTCCAGCGGGACATCGCCTCGACCGAACTGAAGACCGGGAGCACGTCTCGGCCATCGGGGCCAGCGACGGTGACGATCGACAGCTCAGCGCTCTTGTCGACGACGTGCCCGTGGGCGCCGATCCCGGAGTCGGCGAGGGCAGCAACGAGCGGAATCAGCAGTCGCGACTGCGTGATCGCGGCGATGACGGACTGTTCGCCGCCGTCACCGCGTCGAAACTGCGCGATCGCTCGCACCAGGCCCTCGGGAGCCGCTCCATCGTCGTCGGAGGAATGCGCCTGCTCGAAGTGGCGGCCTTCCCACGGCACGCCGGCCGAGTCGGCACCCGCGTGTGATCCGTGCGATGGTTCGCCCGCGTGGTCGTGCAAGGAATCCGACATCAGGCGCTGGCGACGTCCAACGCCTCCGGCAACGTGAACGCCTTCGCGTAGAGAGCCTTGCCGACGATCGCACCCTCGACGCCGAAGCGCACCAACTCGCGCAATTCGGCGATGTCATCGAGGCTCGAGATTCCACCCGAAGCGATGACTGGCTTATCGGTGCGGTCCGCCACCTCGCGAAGAAGCTCGAGGTTCGGGCCCTGCAGCGTGCCGTCCTTGGTCACATCCGTGACGACGTAGCGGCAGCACCCAGCGGCTTCGAGCCTGTCCATGACCTGGTATAGGTCGCCGCCCTCCTTAGTCCAGCCGCGCGCGGCGAGCGTCGTGCCGCGCACGTCGAGGCCGACCGCGATGGCCTCTCCGTATTCGGAGATGACGTGCGCCGCCCACTCGGGGTTCTCGAGCGCCGCGGTGCCGAGGTTGATGCGCTTGGCGCCGGTCGCGAGCGCCGCCTCGAGCGACTCGTCGTCACGGATGCCGCCGGAGAGTTCGACGTTGACCCCGCGAGCCTGCTTGATGACCCGCTTGATCACCGAGCGATTGTCTCCGCGGCCGAACGCCGCGTCGAGGTCGACGAGGTGGATCCACTCCGCGCCCTGGTCGACCCAGTCTGCCGCCGCATCCACCGGATCGCCGTAGCTCGTCTCGCTGCCGGCCTCACCCTGGGTGAGGCGAACGGCCTTGCCGCCCGCAACGTCCACGGCGGGCAGGAGAACGAGCGCGGGGGCCTTGTTGAATTCGCTCATGGTGTCATTTCTCGTGAGGTGAAGATCAATGGCTGCTGAGGCTCGCGATCCAGTTGCCGAGCAACCGGATACCGGGAGCGCCGGATTTCTCCGGGTGAAACTGGGTGGCAGAGAGCGGTCCGTTCTCGACCGCCGCGAGGAACCGCGAGCCGTGGGTCGCCCAGGTGAGCTTGGCGGCGGCGAAGGTCGGACTCCCCTCGAGGCTCCACTGCTGCGCGGCATACGAGTGTACGAAGTAGAACCGCTCCTCCGCAATTCCGTCGAACAGCACCGATCCCTCGGCCGCCTCTACGGTGTTCCAGCCCATGTGCGGGAGGACGGGTGCCTCGAGCTCGGTGACCGTTCCGGGCCACTGGCCGAGGCCCTCGGTGCTCGTGCCACCCTCGATGCCGCGCTCAAAGAACACCTGCATTCCAGCGCAGATGCCGAGAACCGGCCGGCCGCCAGCGAGCCGTTTGTCAATGAGTTCCGCACCGGAGACGGGACTCAGCCGGTGCATGACTGCGGCGAACGCACCGACGCCCGGCACGACGAGACCGTCGGCCTCGAGGATCTTCGCGCGATCCGCACTCAACTCGACGCGCGCGCCTGCCGCCTCGAGGGCTTTGGCCGCGGAATGAACGTTGCCGCTGCCGTAGTCGAGGACTACGACGGATGGTGAGATCACGATTACAGAGCACCCTTGGTCGACGGGATGCCGCTCACGCGAGCATCCGGAGCGACGGCCTGACGGAAGGCGCGCGCGAAGGCCTTGAATTCTGCCTCGGCGATGTGGTGCGGATCGCGCCCGCCCAACACCGTGACGTGCACCGTGAGTGCGGCATTGAACGTGATGGCTTCGAACACGTGACGAACCATCGACCCCGTGAAGTGGCCGCCGATGAGGTGGTACTCAAATCCCTGGGGCTCCCCCGTGTGAACGAGGTACGGTCGACCGGAGACGTCGACGACGGCCTGGACGAGCGCCTCATCGAGCGGCACGAGGGCATCACCGAACCGTGCGATTCCCGCCTTGTCGCCGAGCGCCTCGCGGATCGCCTTGCCCAGCACGATGCCGATGTCTTCGACGGTGTGGTGCACATCGATCTCGGTGTCACCGCTGGCCTTGACCGTGAGGTCGACGAGGGAGTGCTTCGCAAACGCGGTGAGGAGGTGATCGAAGAACGGAACCGAGGAGTCGACGTTCGATACGCCCGAGCCATCGAGGTTGATCGAGAGATCGATGCTCGACTCGCTCGTCTCGCGCTTCAACTGGGCAAAGCGTTGTGCGGTCATCGCTCAATCCTAGCCAGCGCGTCGAGGAAGGCCGTCGTCTCGGCCTCCGTGCCTGCACTCACGCGCAGGCAGTGCGGGATGCCGACGTCGCGGATGAGGATTCCCTGCTCGAGAAGCGCCTCGAAGAGAGCATGAGGATCGTCAACCCCGCCGAACAGCACGAAGTTCGACCAGCTGCGCCACACCGGATACCCGAGTCGCGGCAGCTCCACAAGCAGTCGGTCGCGCTGCGCCTTGATGTCGTCGACCACGGCGAGCAACTCGGATGCGTGGGCGAGGGCCGCCGTCGCGGCCGCCTGCGTGAGACCGGAGAGGTGGTAGGGCAGGCGCACAAGGCGCACGGCATCCGTCACAGCCGCGTCGGCGGCGAAGTAGCCGAGCCTGGCACCGGCGAAGGCGAAGGCCTTGCTCATGGTGCGGGAGACGACGAGGCGCTCGCGGCCCTCGAGGAGCGTGAGAGCCGTCTGCTGCGGGTCGGGAGTGAACTCGGCGTACGCCTCGTCGACGATGACGATTCCGCGGCTGGCCTCATAGGCGGCCGCGATGGTGTCCAGCGACAGCGGCGTGCCGGTCGGATTGTTCGGGGAACAGAGAACGACCAGGTCGGGGTCTGTCTCCCGGACGCTGCGCACCACAGTCTCGGGCGAGAGCTCGAAGTCGGCGTCGCGCTCGCCTTCGAGCCAGGTGGTACCCGTTCCCGCGGCGAGGATCGGGTACATCGAATAGGTGGGCGGGAAGCCGAGGATGCTGCGACCTGGACCGCCGAAGGCCTGCAGCAACTGCTGAAGCACCTCGTTGGAGCCGTTCGCGGCCCAGATGTTGTCGCGGCTGAGGCCGTGACCGAGGTAGTCGGCGAGGCTCTCTCGCAGCGCGACGAACTCGCGATCGGGATAGCGGTTGAGCTTCAGCGTGGCCGCGGCGACCGCTTCGACGACGTCCCGCGCGACCACCTCGGGGATGCCGTGACTGTTCTCGTTGACGTTGAGCGCGATGCGCACGGGCTGCTGAGGTGCGCCGTAGGGCGCCTTGCCTCGAAGGTCATCTCTAAGGGGCAGATCGGAGAGGGAAGCCACCACAGAACTGTACTAGCCTGCCGCTGCGCCGCAGGAACGTGTGACGGACTAGCGCGAGTACTGTGCGGGAATCGCCAGACGCTCGCCGGCCTGCACGTCTGCACCGGGCAGCTGGTTCAGGTGCACGATCTCAGAGACAACCTCACGCGGGTCAGCAGAAGGCGCAACGGTCTGGGCGAGCTGCCACAGCGACTGGCCTGCGCCCACCGTCACGTACTGTAGTCGACCGCCGGCCGTATCGGTGGCCGTCGCAATTCCGCCGTTGAGCACGAAAGCCATCGCCCCCGCGACGAGCGGCAAGGCGACAAGGAACACGAGGACGCGGCGGCCACGACGCGTGAGCCGCAGCCGTGCAGCAGGGGCGGGTGTGGTGCGGGTGCTTCTCAAGTACACAGTTGCGGTGCTCATTGCCTTACCTCCTGAGAGATTCCGTATCCGACGCTCGGCCGGGAGCGCCGGATACGAAGCTATGTTCCGAACATACATTCGATTAGCGCGGAATTCAAGCATTAGTTTCGAACTCTCTTGCTCGAGAAGTGCGACACACTCGAATACATGTTTGTCTAACCGACGATCTGCGGATACAGTTTCGATTGTCTGGAGACAGCACACCAGCGACCACTGACATCGGAAAGCAGGCCCGAGATGGACGAGCTCGACACGGATCTATCGAGGCCAGAGCTATCGAGGCCAGAGCAATCGAGGCCAGAGCGATCCGCCTCGGAACCGCCGCTGACCAAGGGCGGCACGCGGCGACGCAAGAGCCTCAGCGACAAGCAGATCGCGATTCTCGAGACCATCCAGCGCGCGGTGTCCACTCACGGCTACCCGCCGAGCATGCGTGAGATCGGCGACGCTGTCGGCCTCTCCTCACTCTCGAGCGTGACGCACCAGCTCAACCAGCTGGAGCTCAGCGGCTATCTGCGTCGCGATCCGAACCGACCCCGAGCGCTTGAAGTCCTGATCGAGCTCGAGCCCTCTGGCGGCGTTGTCTCCGACAATCCGACTCCCGTCGGCGACGCCGCCATGGTGCCGCTCGTCGGTCGCATCGCTGCAGGCATCCCGATCACCGCGGAACAGCAGATCGACGAGGTGTTCCCGATTCCGCGGCAGCTCGTCGGCAAGGGTGACCTCTTCATGCTCAAGGTGGTCGGTGACTCGATGATCGACGCCGCGATCTGCGACGGTGACTGGATCGTCGTGCGCCAGCAGAAGACGGCGGAGAACGGCGACATCGTGGCGGCCATGCTCGACGACGAAGCCACGGTCAAGGTCTTCCAGCAGCGGGACGGCCACACCTGGCTACTCCCCCGCAACAGCGCGTTCGCACCGATCCTGGGCGACTACGCCGAGCTTCTCGGCAAGGTCGTGGCAGTACTGCGCGCGATCTAGGCGCGTTCTCGAGCATCAGGAAGCCGCCGCCATGGCAGCGCATACCAGAGAAGCGACAGCACTACCGCGACCAGCCCGGCGCACGCAATAGACAGCGACGCCGCGCGGAACACGACGACGCGATCGAACGGATCGAGTCCGCGCGTGAGACCGTGCACCCAGATCACGATCCCCACCACCATGCCGGGCACGATCACTGCGAACCACGAGGCTCGACGCGTCCAGAGCCCGAGCTTCCATGCCGAATGCTCTCCCTGGACCGCGGGCGTCCTGCGCACCCACAGCACCAGCCACAGGAGCAGGATGACGAGTCCGACGGCCGAACTGCCGTATTGGGCCCAGCGATACATCGTGAACGGCCCGAGTTGGCGCTGGAAGGCGGGTAGCGCCTGGACAACCCAGCCGTCGGGGTGTGTGAAGGAGTCCCACAGCAGGTGAGTGACCACGCCGACGAGAATGGCGGAGACGATCAGTAGGATTCCTGCGATGCCCGCCCTGACTCGAGGCTCCCGCACCGCGGACAATCGCTGTCGAATCCAGCCGGGTGCGAAGTCGCGAAGCGGCGTTTGAAACACGAAGATCCACAGACCGAAGACCACGAGCCCCATCGGAAGATCCGCAAGCACCGTTCCCAGCCAGGAGTGCGTAAGGTCTCGCGACACCGGAATGGGTGCGAAGTAGGGCAGGTCGGGGACCATGCTTCCGATCACAAGCCCGGTCGTCGGCAATGGGGAGCGGAGGAACGGCAAGACTGCGGCGACATGGCTCGGGGTGAACGGCATTGGCCAATTCTGCCGAAGTCGCAGCGAAACTGAGCGCGACTCGCTGCGCGATGCGCCAGTTAGGCCTGTGAGGTCACGGGAGCCGCGAGAGGCGCTACGGCGAAAGCCCGGAGGGCCGGAGCCTGCTCCTCGGTGACGAGGGCGCTGAGCCTCGTGCCCATCTCCTCGTAGCTCGTGCTGAGGATTGTGCCCCGGTCATGCAGGGAGGAGATCACTTCGCCGCGCTCGTATGGGACGAGCAGGTCCACCCGGACGGATGGCCGCGGCACGATCTCCGCAATCGCCGCACGTAGTTCCTCAATGCCCTCACCCGTGCGGGCCGAGACGAAGATCGCGTCGGGAGCCAGGGAGCGGAGGAGGAGACGCTGGTCGTCGTCGGCGAGGTCCGCCTTGTTGAAGGCCACGACTTCGGGAATCTCCCGCGCACCGAGCTCGCCGATGACATCGCGCACCGTGGCGAGCTGGCTGCCCGGGTCCGGGTGCGAGGCGTCCACCACGTGCAGGATCACGTCGGAGTCCGCCACCTCCTCGAGCGTGGAACGGAACGCCTCAACGAGCTGATGCGGAAGGTTGCGAACGAAACCGACGGTGTCGGTGAGCGTGTACAGGCGCCCATCATCCGTCTCGGTTTTGCGTACGGCGGTGTCCAGGGTGGCGAACAACGCGTTCTCGACGAGCGCGCCGGCGCGCGTCATGCGGTTGAGCAGCGACGACTTGCCGGCGTTGGTGTACCCCGTGATGGCCACGGACGGCACAGCGTTGCGATTGCGGTTCGCACGCTTCGCCTCGCGCGCTGGCGCGAAGCCGAGGATCTGCTTGCGCAATCGCGCCATGCGAGTGTGGATGCGGCGGCGGTCGAGTTCGATCTTCGTCTCACCGGGTCCGCGGCTTCCCATTCCGGCACCGGCGCCGCCCACCTGACCACCGGCCTGGCGGGACATCGACTCGCCCCATCCGCGCAGCCTGGGAAGCAGGTACTCGAGTTGCGCCAGCTCGACCTGCGCCTTGCCCTCGCGGCTCTTGGCGTGCTGGCTGAAGATGTCGAGGATGACGGCGGTGCGGTCGATGACCTTCACCCGCACCACGTCTTCGAGAGCGCGCCGCTGACTGGGAGCCAGCTCACTGTCGACGATCACGGTGTCTGCGCCGGTGGCCGCGACGACATCGCGCAGCTCCTGAGCCTTACCCTTGCCGAAGTAGGTGCTCGGGTCTGGCGTGGCGCGCCGCTGCAGCAACCCGTCAAGTACGACTGCGCCGGCGGTCTCTGCCAGCGCGAAGAGCTCGCGCATCGAATTCTCGGCCTCTTCGAGCGCGCCCTGAGCGTAGATTCCGATCAGGACCACACGCTCGATTCGAAGCTGGCGGTATTCGACCTCGGTGACGTCTTCGAGCTCGGTGGTCAGGCCAGCGACTCGTCGCAGCGCCTGCCGGTCTTCCCGGTCAAGCTGTTCGCCGTCGCCGGTGCCGTCACCGGATGCGGTCGCCCGATCCTGGAGCGCCTGGGCAGATCCAGAGGAAAACAGCGTGTAGCCGCTCGAATGCGCGGACGCATGCGCGAGGACGCGCTCGACGGGGTCGAGCGCGGACCGCTCCCGCGCGTTCCCGCTCTCGTGCTCCACAGCTTCACCCTCAGTCATTCCGTTAACCCTAGCTCCTCATATTTCGGTAGGTTCTGTGCATGGCCAGCGAGCATTACTTCTCCTCGATTCCGGATAGTGAGCTCAAACTTCGACAGATTCACGCCCAGCTGGCCGGTCAGTTCTATGAGCTGACGACGTCGAATGGCATCTTCAGCCCCGAACGGATCGACGCGGGAACACAGGTGCTCTTCGCCCACTCCCCCGTCGCTCCGCCGGGAGGAAATCTGCTGGATCTCGGCTGCGGTTGGGGCCCGATCGCACTGACCCTGGCGCTCCAATCTCCGCACTCGACCGTCTGGGCCGTCGATGTCAATCAGCGAGCCCTCGACCTCGTGCGCCGGAATGCCGAATCCATCGGCCTCGCGAACATCAACGCGGTGACCCCAGACGATGTTCCCGCGGGGCTGGAATTCACGACCATCCGCTCGAATCCGCCCATCCGCGTGGGCAAGGACGAACTGCACAACATGTTGCAGTTCTGGCTGCCGCGGCTCGAGCCCGGCTCGGACGCCTGGCTCGTCGTGCAGAAGAATCTGGGCTCCGATTCGTTGCACCGCTGGCTCGAAGCGATGCTTCCGTCGGAGTTCTCGACGGTGCGGGCCGCGACCAACAAGGGGTATCGAGTCCTTCGGGTGCGCCGCCGCTAGTCGTCTAGATCTCGACCGCGCCCTTATAGACGAGTTCTGCGGGTCCGCTCAGCGAGACGTGCTCGCCGTCCTCCGCCGCCCACATCCGCACTCCCAGTGTGCCGCCGGGCACCTCGACCTTCCACTGGTTCGGCGCGCCATCGCCGGCCCAGTAGCGGAACGCGAGTGCTGCGGCCGCGGCGCCCGTGCCACAGGACAGCGTCTCGCCGCTGCCGCGCTCGTGGACGCGCATCCTGATGTGGCCGACGCCGTCGGTGATCATCGGATCGAGCGGCACGACGAACTCGACGTTCGCCCCGTCGATCGGTTCGGGTTCAAGGACGGGAATGTACTCCAGGTCTGCCGACTCGAGTTCGGCGACGCTCGAGAGGGCGACGACGACGTGCGGGTTGCCGACATTGACTCCGAGGCCGGGGCGTGCGACCTTGAGGTTCTTCGCGCGCACGAGAGGTTCGCCGCCGTCGAGCGACCAGCGACCGAGGTCGACCTGGAGCCCGGCAAGGTTCTGCTGAACGTCGCGTACGCCGCCGCGCGTGCCAATCGTGAGGGTCTCGCCCTTCGCCAGTGATGCGAGCCCGTTCTCGATCAGAAATTTCACGTACACGCGGATGCCATTGCCGCACATCTCCGAGGGAGACCCGTCGGCGTTGTGGTAGTCCATGAACCACTCGGCGCCCTCGTCCTCGGCGAGGGCCGCGGCGCCCTCAGGGAGTCTGCTCGACCGCACCGCGCGGATGACGCCATCGGCGCCGACACCGAAGTGACGATCCGCGAGCACCTGCAGCTGCGCCGTGCTGAGTTCGATCTCCCCGTCCGGGTCGGCGAACAGCACGAAGTCGTTACCGGTTCCGTGACCCTTGGTGAATTGAAGCTCAGGCATAGTGCAATGTTAGTTGCCGCGCGGATTCCCGCAGTGCAGGGTCGTCGTACTCGAACCAGCTGATGCGCGAATACCGCCGGAACCAGCTGACCTGCCGACGGGCGTACTTGCGCGTGAGCACGGCCGTCTGCTCGATCGCCTGCGGCTCGCTCAGCGCCCCCTCGAGTTGGGCGATCGCCTGGGCGTAGCCGATGGCCCTCGCCGCGGTGACGCCGAATCCCGCGGGCAGCAGGCCGCGCACCTCGTCTACCAGGCCGGATGACCACATGTGTTCCACGCGTGCGTCGAGCCGCTGCACGAGCTCGGCTCGCGGTGCGCGGAGGCCGATCACGACGCTCGGGGTCCAGTAGTTCGCCTCGCTCGGCAGTCCCGCACCGAAGGGCTCGCCGGTGAGAGCGATGACCTCGAGGGCTCGCACGAGTCGCCTGCCGTTGTGGGGTCCGATGGCGGATGCCGCGGCCGGGTCTGCCGCTTTCAGCCGCTGGTACAGGATGCCCGGCCCCGCCTCGGCAAGCTCGGCCTCGAGGCCTGCGCGCAGCTCCGGATCCGTGCCGGGAAACTGGAAGTCGTACAGCACCGAGGAGACGTAGAGACCGGAACCTCCCACGAGGATGGGGACAGCGCCGCGGGACTGGATCTGCTCTATCGCCGTGCGGGCATCCGTCTGGTAGTCGGCGACGCTCGCCTCCTCGCTCGGCGAGAGCACGTCGAGCAGGTGGTGCGCGATGCCGCGGCGCTCCTCCGGTGCGAGCTTGGCGGTGCCGATGTCCATGCCGCGATAGAGCTGCATCGCATCGGCGTTGACGATCTCGGCAGGCCTACCCTGAGCGAGGAAGGACTCCGCGAGATCGAGCGAGAGCTCGGACTTGCCGGTGCCTGTCGCGCCGACGATCGCGACGAGCACCGGCCTAGCGCTGTCCGTCCGCGGGGTCATAGATCGGTGCCGTGGCGACGCGCAGTGTGGGCAGCCCGAGCGACACCCGACCGCTCGAGCCGCCGCCCGCGGGGTGCGCGGGGGCCGCGCAGGACGCCGCTTCCGCGCGATCCCAGGCGTCGCCGGCGCTCGTGCGGCGCACCTTCAGCGGGGCGCCCGTGCTCGAATCGGCGATGAGGTGGAACGGCTTGGCGTCGGAGATGGTGACGGTGACCATGTCTCCCGGTCGTGGCATCTCGCTGCCCGGCGTGACGTCGAAATGCACGAGCCTGCTGTCGCGGGCGCGCCCGGAGAGCCGGTGCGTATCGGCGTCCTTCCTGCCCTCGACGGTGACGAGAACCTCGACCTCGCTCCCCACGAGTTTCTGATTCTCTTCCCACGAGATGCGGTCCTGCAGGGCGACCAGGCGCTCGTAACGCTCCTGCACGATCGCCTTCGGCACCTGCTCCTCCATGGTTGCGGCGGGCGTGCCCTCACGGATCGAGTACTGGAAGGTGAAGGCGGATGCGAACCGCGCCTTCTCGACGACGCGCAGGGTCTCCTGGAAGTCCTCTTCGGTCTCGCCCGGGAAGCCGACGATGATGTCGGTACTGATCGCGGCGTTCGGAATCCTGGCGCGGACGCGGTCGAGGATGCCGAGAAAACGTTCGGATCGATAGCTGCGGCGCATCGCCTTGAGGATGCGGTCGGAACCGGATTGCAGCGGCATGTGCAGCTGCGGCATCACGGAGGGCGTCTCGGCCATCGCGTCGATGACGTCGTCGGTGAAGGCGGCGGGATGCGGGCTCGTGAAGCGGATGCGCTCGAGCCCGGCGATCGTACCGGCGGCGCGCAGGAGCTTGCCGAAGGCTTGCCGGTCTCCGAACTCGACGCCGTAGGAGTTCACGTTCTGACCGAGCAGGGTGACCTCGACCGCGCCGTCGTCGACGAGCGCCTGGATCTCGGCGAGGATGTCGCCCGGCCTCCGATCCTTCTCCTTGCCACGCAGCGTCGGGACGATGCAGAAGGTGCAGGTGTTGTTGCAGCCGACCGAGATCGAGACCCAGCCGCTGTAGCTCGATTCGCGTCGAGTCGGCAGCGTCGAGGGGAACATCTCAAGCGACTCGAGGATCTCCAGCTGCGCCTCGCCGTTGTGGCGGGCACGCTCGAGAAGCGCGGGCAGTGAGCCCATGTTGTGGGTTCCGAAGACGACATCAACCCAGGGTGCCTTCTCGAGGATGGTGCCCTGATCCTTCTGGGCGAGACATCCGCCGACCGCGATCTGCATGCCCTCGTGGTGCTTCTTGATGCCGGCGAGCATCCCGAGATTGCCGTACAGCTTGTTGTCGGCGTTTTCGCGCACCGCGCAGGTGTTGAACACGACGACGTCCGCCTGACCGGGCTCGGCGCGGACGTAGCCGGCGGCCTCGAGCGAGCCCGAGATGCGCTCGGAATCGTGCACGTTCATCTGACAGCCGTAGGTGCGCACTTCATAGCTGCGGGGCCGCAGGGCGGCGGGAGTTTCGGTCATGGTCATGATGCTCGTAAGCCTAACTCGCGAGCCCCACCGCCCCGAAGCGGCGACTATTTCTCGGTGAGCGTGACGGTGATCTTCCCGCCCTTGAGCGAGGTCGCCGCCGAGGCGCCAACGGCCCAGGTGTCAGCCCGCTCGCTGACTGGAGTCGCTCGCGTCTGGTGTCAGCGGAAGCGGACGCCGGAGGCACGCCCGCCGTGAGAGCTGAGCGCTTCGTCGACGGCGACGCGCACTATGGAGCCGGCGTAGCCCTTGCGCATGAGGAAGCCGCTGAGGCGTCGCTTCGCGGTCTCGATATCGAGCGAGTGCAACTGCGGGGCGCGGCGCACGGCCAGCTCGGTGGCGCGGGACTGTTCGTCGTCGTCATCCACTTGCTCAAGCGCCGTGTCGATCAGGCTCTGATCGATGTGCCTGCGACGCAATTCCGCGGTGAGCGCGGAGCGCCCAAGGCCTTTGCGTTCGTGCTGGGTGCGCACGAGCGTCTGCGCCAATGCGGCATCGTCGATGAGACCGACCCGTTCGAGCCGGTCGAGCTCAGCCGCCACCACGTCGTCGTCGAGTTCACGGGCGAGCAGCGTCCTGCCGAGCTCCCAGCGAGACTGACCTCGGCGGGTGAGCGCCTGCATGCTGATCTTCTCCGCGCGCGCCCGCTGCTCGTCGAGCGAACGCTCGGCTGGGGTATGGGCAGCCGATTCCGGCGATGGCACTGGTTCGGGTTCGCCCGCAGTCGGGGGGAGAACGCCGGGCAGATAACTCACCCTGGCCAGGCCATCGCCGGAGGTCATCAGACCGCCTTGCGGCTGGCGAGCTTTGCGTTGATCGATTCGACCTTCGCGTCGTCGCCCTCGACAGCCGCAGCCGCGACCACCGCGTTGGGGTCTGCGATCAGGCCCATCTTCATCTTGATCTTCTGCTCGATCTCCTGCGCGACGGCCGGGTTCTGCAGCAGGAAGTTGCGCGAGTTCTCCTTACCCTGACCGAGCTGGTCACCGTCGTAGGTGTACCAGGCGCCGGACTTGCGCACGATCTCGTGCTCGACACCGAAGTCGATGAGGCTGCCCTCGCGAGAGATGCCCGTTCCATAGAGAATGTCGAACTCCGCCTGCTTGAAGGGCGGCGCCATCTTGTTCTTGACGACCTTGACCCTCGTGCGGTTACCCACCGCATCCGTGCCGTCTTTCAGCGTCTCGATGCGCCGGATATCGAGGCGGACGGAGGCGTAGAACTTGAGCGCCTTACCGCCCGCGGTCGTCTCCGGGCTGCCGAAGAAAACACCGATCTTCTCGCGCAGCTGGTTGATGAAGATCATGGTGGTGTTGGTCTGGCTGAGACCACCGGTGAGCTTGCGCAGCGCCTGCGACATGAGCCTGGCCTGAAGGCCGACGTGCGAGTCACCCATCTCGCCCTCGATCTCCGCCCGCGGCACGAGTGCGGCGACGGAGTCGATGACCACCAGGTCGATCGAGCCGGAGCGAACGAGCATGTCTGCGATCTCGAGTGCCTGCTCCCCCGTGTCTGGCTGGGAGACGAGCAGCGCGTCGATGTCGACGCCGAGCGCCTTGGCGTATTCGGGGTCAAGAGCGTGCTCCGCGTCGATGAAGGCCGCAATGCCGCCGGCACGCTGAGCGTTGGCGATGGCGTGGAGGGTGAGGGTGGTCTTACCCGAGGACTCCGGACCGTAGATCTCCACGATGCGACCGCGCGGAAGACCGCCGATGCCGAGCGCGACATCCAGGGCGATGGAGCCGGTGGGAATCACGGCGACGGGGGCACGCTCATCGCTGCCGAGGCGCATGACGGAGCCCTTGCCGAACTGGCGATCGATCTGGGCGAGGGCGGTTTCAAGGGACTTTTCGCGATCTGCTACTGATGGCATTTCTGGCTCCTCCGGAGTCGTCGTGGTTGCTGCCCATAGGCTGTCATTCCGCTGGAGGCCGATGAAGCAAGGCCCACAACCTCCTGACAAAGGCGGGTTGTCACGGATCTCGTTGACAAGTGCGACGCTACGCCCGACCTGCGACATTTCGTCGCACCGCCGGGCATTCTGTTCACAACTCGTATTCGAGAGCCGTTGTTGAGGAGCCTAGCGAACATCCGAAGGAATGTTCGAAAGCGCGACGCGGCGTGTCATGACGCCGCCCGAAGCCGTCAGACCTTGCGAACCTGCCCCGCGCCGTACCAACGACTTTCAGGCACATCGCTCGCCCGACACAGCGCGAGCCAGATCTCGCGGGTGGCCACGCCCTTGCTGATGGCCTGTTTCGCCGTGAGGTCGCCGAGTTCGCCGAGCACGAGGTCCTGCGCGAGCATCCGTCCATAGGACTCGCCGAATTCCTCGGCGACGGCTATCCAGAACTCACTCAAACGCATGGGGGCCAATCAGGGAAAACGGACGGGGAACACGGATGCCCGGCTCCGTAGAGCCGGGCATCCGTGGTGCGCACCACACCGTGTGCGCACCGAAGTCGTGAAATCGCGGGTTACCTGACGACCAGATCCGCGTCGAAGTCCGCGACGAGGTCGTCGGGAACCGTATCGGGAATCACGGTGATTCCCTCGATCACGGCCAGGCGGTCGCCCACCTCGCGCATGATGACAGAGATCGGCGTCTCGAGCGCATCCGCGACCGAGGCGAGGATCTCAGAACTGGCCTCTTTCTGTCCGCGCTCTACCTCGCTGAGGTAACCGAGTGCGACGCTGGCCTTACTTGCGACCTGGCGAAGGGTACGACCCTTCTGCAGACGAAAGTCCCGGAGCACATCTCCGATTTCTTCACGAACTAGAACCATAGGACCCTCCTCCATTGTGACAAGTACACCGACTGCACCGCTTCTGATCTGTCAGGTTGAGCAACACTACAACCTCTTACAACAAACTCTAACCAGTGTGGTCTGTGTGCCTCTTGTGAATCACGTACTGCAACGGGATCGGTTCGGTAAAGATTCCCAACTCACAAGCAGGTCATCCGATCCCCCAGATCCTGCCCACCTGTACTAGTGCTTCGTAGACAACACCATCCCGGATTGCCTGTCGATCCCCAGTCAGAGTGACACCGACGGAGTGGGTGCCCTCGGCCGCCGCGATGCCGATGAACGCGATGCCCGGCGCGTGGCCATCCTGCGGATCGGGGCCGGCCACTCCTGTCGTCGCGACCCCGACATCCGCCGGCTTGCCGCCCACGGCCAGCGCTCTGCGAACACCGTCGGCCATCTGCATGGCGACCTCCGGATGCACGGGGCCGTGTTCCGCGAGCAGCGCTGCATCGACGCCGAGCATGCTGTGCTTGAGCTCGGTGTTGTAGGCGACGACGGCGCCGAGCACCGTGGCCGAGGCACCGGGGGTGCGGATGAGCTCGGCCGCGAGCAGCCCACCGGTGAGCGACTCCGCAACGGCGATGGTCAGTCCGCGATCGATGAGCTCAGCGATGACCCGCGCCGAGAGTGCGGCGGTGTCGTGCGACGTGGGGCTCGTCATCTTGCCCGAATCATTCCGCGCCGGTGGGGGCGTCGTCGATCGGCTTGCTGCGGGTCGCGGCGTTGACGAGGTACTGGATGCCGGTGGTCAGGGTGAGCACGAGAGCGACCGCCATGACCGCGGCATTGACCCAGTGCATGACGTCGCCGATCAACAGCCAGGTGGGCACGAGATAGAGCGAGATCGCCACAGACTGGAAGACCGTCTTGAGCTTGCCACCGCCGGATGCCGGAACGACCCGGGTGCGGATGATCACGAACCGGAACACCGTGATTCCGATTTCGCGCACGAGGATCACGATGGTGACCCACCACCACAGCTCGCCGAGGATCGAGAGCGAGACGAGCGCGCCGCCGGTGAGCACCTTGTCGGCGATCGGGTCGAGGATCTTGCCAAAATCGGTGACGAGGTTCTGCCTGCGCGCGAGGATCCCGTCGACGCTGTCGGTCGCGATGGCGACGATGAACAGCGCTGCAGCGACATAGCGGATCGGCCCGAGTTGGCCTGCGTCATCGAGCAGGAGCCAGATGAACAGCGGCGCGAGCAGGATGCGCACGACGGTGATGATGTTCGCGACGTTGCCGGTGCTCGCGGGGGTGTCGCCGTTGCGCGCGACCCTTCCGCGCATCGGGTTGGTTCGCTTCGCGGAGACCGGTGGCACGGCCTCGCCGCCCCGACCGCTCGACGCCCGTGACTCGCTCGGATCTGGCAGGGTCACGCCTTACTCCCGGTCGGTCAGATTCCAGGCATCCTCGTCCGAAGAGCCGTCGACTTCATCGTACCCGGAGGTCTGCTCGGCGACCGGGTCGCCCGCGTAGCGGTCCACGGTGGCGGGCGCCGGCGCGTCTTCGCCGCGCAGCTTCGCGAGTACGTTCGGCAGCTGCTCTGGTGCCACGAGCACGTCCCGGGCCTTGGATCCCTCGGATGGTCCGACGATCTCACGCGACTCGAGCAGGTCCATGAGGCGGCCTGCCTTGGCGAATCCGACACGCAGCTTGCGCTGGAGCATTGACGTGGAGCCGAACTGCGTGCTCACGACGAGTTCCGCGGCGGCGAGCAGCACCTCGAGGTCATCGCCGATATCTCCGTCGATCGCCTTGTGCTCTGCCGCGGCAGCGACATCCTTGCGGTATTCCGGCTGCGCCTGGCGGGTCACGTGCTGTACCACCGTGGCGACCTCGCTCTCGGGCACCCAGGCACCCTGCACCCTGATCGCCTTGGACGCACCCATCGGCAGGAACAGCGCGTCACCCTGACCGATGAGCTTGTCTGCCCCCGGCTGGTCGAGGATGACCCTCGAGTCGGTCATGCTGCTCACCGCGAAGGCGAGTCGGCTCGGCACGTTCGCCTTGATGAGTCCGGTGACGACATCCACGCTCGGTCGCTGCGTCGCGAGCACGAGGTGGATCCCGGATGCGCGCGCGAGCTGGGTGATGCGCACGATCGAGTCCTCGACGTCTCGCGGGGCGACCATCATGAGGTCCGCCAGCTCGTCGACGACGACGAGCAGGTATGGATAGGGCTTGAGCTGTCGTTCGCTGCCCGCTGGGAGCACTATCTCGTTCGCGACCACGGCCGCGTTGAAGTCATCGATGTGACGGAAGCCGAAGCTCGCCAGGTCGTCGTAGCGCATGTCCATCTCTTTCACGACCCAGGACAGCGCTTCCGCGGCCTTCTTGGGGTTCGTGATGATGGGCGTGATGAGGTGCGGCACGCCGGCGTAGGCGGCGAGCTCGACGCGCTTGGGGTCGATGAGCACCATGCGCACCTCGGACGGCTTCGCGCGCATGAGCAGCGAGGTGATCATCGAGTTGACGAAGCTGGACTTTCCGGAGCCGGTCGAGCCTGCGACGAGGAGGTGGGGCATCTTCGCGAGGTTGGCGACGACGAAGCCGCCCTCGACATCCTTGCCGAGGCCGATCGTCATCGGGTGCTGGCTGCTCGTGCTCGCGCGCGACCGCAGGACGTCGCCGAGCGAGACGATCTCGCGATCGGCGTTGGGGATCTCGACACCGATGGCGCTCTTGCCCGGGATGGGCGAGAGGATGCGCACCTCGTTGCTCGCCACCGCGTAGGAGAGGTTCTTGCTGAGGGCGGTGACCCGCTCGACCTTGACGCCGGGGCCCAGCTCGATCTCGTAGCGGGTGACCGTCGGGCCGCGACTGAAACCGGTGACCTTGGCGTCCACCTGGAACTGCCTGAGCACCTCGGTGATCGCGCGCACGATCTCATCGTTCGCCTCGGAGCGGGACTTCGGCGGCGTGCCCTGCGCGAGCACGGAGACCGCGGGAAGCCGATACGGAGCGGTGGGCTGGGGGCGCTGCGGCTTGGCCGCACCCTCGTCGAATTCGCCGTGCTCGCCCTTGACCGAGGCCTTGTCGGAGAAGCCTGGCAGCAGCTCGGCGATGAGCGGCCCACCGTCGTCGCGGATGCCCGTCGCAGGCGAGACGCCCTCGACCTCGCCGGTGAAGCGCTTGACCGCGTTCTCGGCATTCAGCAGTTCGTCGAGCAGTTCGACACCGAACTCGCCCTCGCGCTTGGTGCGGTCGATGACCTCCGTCGCGTCGGAATCACGCGAGATCACGGGACTGTCGAAGGCGGGATCCTCCTCGCGCCTGGTCTTGTTCCTGCGCCACCATGGGATCGAGGCCGGGTCTTCCTCCTCGCCGAGGTCGTTGAAGACGAGGCCGGTGTCTGCCTTGGCGGCCTTCTGCGCGGCACGTTCGTCGGCATCCGACAACTGAGCGCCGAAGAGGTAGGCATAGAGCTCGCGCAGCCGATCGCCGACCTTGTTCGGCGGAGTCTTGGTCAGGATGAAGAGCGATAGCACGAGGAGCAGCACGATCACCGGCGTCGCGAGGAAGCCGGTGCCGACGGTGAGCAGCGGAGCGGCGAGGACCCAGCCGAGCACGCCGCCCGCGTGGGCGAGCTGTTCCATGCCGCCCGCGGGCTGCGGCTGGCCGCCGAAGACGTGACACAGCGCGCTCACCGTGACGAGCAGTAGCGCAAGCCCGATGCCGATGCGCCCGTTGTCGTGAACGGACGACGGATGCCGAAACAACCAGACAGCGAACAGCAGCATGATGACGGGCAGCGCGAACGCGACGCGACCGAACAGTCCGCCAAAGGTGTACGCGTCGAGCGCGATAGCGACCGGGTCAGTGGGCTGGAACCATTCGACGACGGCGCCGATGAGGGCGAGGACGAAGACGAAGAAGGGCACGCCGTCGCGGCGCTCCTCCTTGGCAAGCGATTCCTTGCCGAGAACTCGAGCGGCGCCACCCACCACGTGGGCGAGTCCGAGCCAGGCCTTGGTCAGGAGTCCCTCTTCTGCCGGCGGCGCAGAAACCTTCGATCTGGCCGAAGGGAGCCGTTTCGTCGGTGCGGTGGCCGTGCGCGCGCGCGAATTCGTCGTGCGCGCACGCGAAGTCGACCTGGTGCTCGTAGCCATGCGATCAACGGTAGCGCGGCGGTCCGTCGAAGCCCGGTTGGCCGGGGCGCGTGTCAGCGCGTGAGATGAGAGTGCGGTGGATATCTCGACCAGCGCGACCCGCGCGGATCAGGCCTCGATGACCACCGGGACGATCATGGGGCGCCGGCGGTGCTGCGTGTTGACCCAGCGGCCGACCGTGCGACGGATGACCTGGCTGAACGCGTGCGTGTCTCGCGTGCCGTTCTCCGCGGCATCGGTGAGCGCGCGGATGATGAGCGGCTTGACCGCGTCGAACACCGCTTCGTCCTCGGCGAAACCGCGAGCCTGGATCTCCGGGCCGACGATGACACGGCCGGTCTGCGGATCGATCGCGGCGAAGATGGAGATGAACCCCTCTTCGGCGAGGATCCTGCGGTCTTTGAGGTCGGCATCCGTGATCTCGCCGACGGTCGAGCCGTCGACGTAGACGTAGCCGAGGTCGAGTTGGCCGACGACCGTCGCGACGCCGTCTTTGAGGTCGACGACGGTGCCGTCTTCGCCGATGATCGTGTTCTCTTCGGGAATGCCGGTGGCGATCGCCAGTTGCTGGTTGGCCACGAGATGACGGTATTCGCCGTGCACGGGCAGCACGTTCTTGGGCTTGAGGATGTTGTAGACGTAGAGCAACTCGCCCGCCGAGGCGTGGCCGGAGACGTGAACCTTGGCGTTGCCCTTGTGCACGACGTTGGCACCGAGCTTCACAAGTCCGTTGATCACGCGGTAGACCGCATTCTCGTTGCCGGGGATGAGGCTCGAGGCGAGGATGACGGTGTCGCCCTTGCCCACCTCGATCTGGTGCTCGAGGTTGGCCATGCGCGCGAGCACGGCCATGGGCTCACCCTGCGAGCCTGTGCTCATGTACACGATCTTGTTATCGGGCAGGTCGGCGGCCTTCTTGGACTCGATCAGCACGCCCTCCGGCACCCTGAGGTAGCCGAGCTCGGCGGCGATGTTCATGTTGCGCACCATCGAGCGGCCCATGAACGCGACCCTGCGACCGTTGGCGTGAGCGGCATCCAGCACCTGCTGCACGCGGTGCACGTGGCTCGAGAAACTCGCGACGATGACTCGCCGCGGCGCCTTGGAGATCACGCTCTCGAGCACGGGCCCGATGTTGCGCTCCGGCGCGGTGAATCCCGGGACATCCGCGTTCGTGGAATCGGGCAGGAAGAGGTCGACTCCGGCCTCACCGAGGCGGGCGAAGGCGCGCAGGTCGGTGATGCGATCGTCGAGCGGTAGCTGATCCATCTTGAAGTCACCGGTGTGGAGCACGACTCCGGCGGTCGTTTTGATGGCGACGGCGAGGGCATCCGGAATCGAGTGGTTCACAGCGATGAACTCGAGGGCGAAGGGGCCGAAGGCCTCGCGCTGCCCCTCCTTGACCGTGAGTGTGTACGGGGTGATGCGGTGTTCCTTGAGCTTCGCCTCGACGAGGGCGAGCGTGAGCGTGGAGCCGATGAGCGGCAGGTCCTGGCGCAGCTTGAGCAGGTACGGCACGGCCCCGATGTGGTCTTCGTGACCGTGGGTGAGCACGACGCCGAGCACGTCATCCAGGCGGTCCCTGATGGAGCTGAAGTCGGGCAGGATGAGGTCGACGCCCGGCTGATTCTCTTCGGGGAAGAGCACGCCGCAATCGACGATGAGGAGTTTGCCGTCTATCTCGTAGACGGTCATGTTGCGGCCGATCTCGCCCAGACCGCCGATCGGGGTGACGCGCAGGGTTCCTGCGGCGAGCTTGCGTGGTTCGTAGATCGGTGAATTCATAGCGTCCAGTGTTCGTGCGGCCCTGATCGGATGATCGCGACCGGTTCATGGGGCCTCGAGCCCCCCGTTCAAGTTGGCGGGCTAGCGGGTGGTGCCGGCGACCTTCGGAAGGGCTCCGCCTGCGGCGGCGTTGCGATCCGGGCGGAAGTTGCTGAGATCGAGACCGGTGATCTCACCGACGAGCGCGATCTCGTCTTCGATCTGGGCGGCCTCGAAGTCCTCGGGGCCGACGAGCGGCAGTCGCACCCGCGGGGACCCGATGCGACCGAGGCCATGAAGGATGTACTTGGCCGCGACGGTGCCCGGCACGTGCGTCATGACCGCGCGCACGAGGGGTTCGAGCTGCTTATGGGCGGCGGTCGCCGTGGCGAGATCGCCCTTGTTCACCGCGTCGACGATGACGCGGTAGGGAGCCGCCGCGATGTTGGCCGTGACGCCGACGAGTCCGGATGCGCCGATCGACAGGTGCGGCAGCACGTTCGTGTCATCACCCGAGAAATACAGCAGATCGGTCTGGTTGAGCACGCGACTGACCTCTGCGAAATCGCCCTTCGCGTCTTTGACGGCACGGATGTTCGGGTGCTGCGAGGCACGCAGGATCGTTTCGTACTTGATCGGGATGCCGGTACGGCCGGGGATGTCGTACAGGATGACCGGAAGATCGGTGGCGTCCGCGATCATGCGGAAGTGCGTGAGGACGCCCGCCTGGGTGGGCTTGTTGTAGTACGGCGTGACGATCATGACGCCGTCTGCGCCCGCCTTCTCGCTCGCCTTATAGAGCTCGATGGCGTGTGCGGTCTCGTTCGAGCCACCGCCGGTGATGGTCTTCGCTCGACCGGCCGCGACGGCCTTGCTCACCTCGACCAGGCGGAGCTTCTCGGGGTCGGTGAGCGTGCTGGTCTCACCCGTGGTGCCGGAGACGACGATGCCATCCGCACCAGCGGTGATGACGTCGTCGATGTGCTTCTCGACGCCGGGCCAATCGACTTCGCCGTCAGCGGTGAACGGCGTGACGAGTGCGACGAGCACCTGACCGAAGGGATTGTTGGACGTAGTCACGAGTACAGGGTATCGGTTGGTGCCGCGATCCGCCTGCGGGCCGTCCGCCAGAGCCCGCAGAGCCTGTAATCTCGCGTCACACTCCCCAGCCGCCGCCGGGACAGGCATACCGTGGTGCCACCATGAACGTTCTCCTTGTCTTCGGCACACTGATCGGGCTGGTGGCACTGGCCACGCTGCTCGGCGTGCTCTGGCGAGCGCGCACCGGTCGGGTTCGAGCGATCGCGCACGAGATCGTGATCGAGGCGGTGGACCTCGGCGCGGGCGTGGGTCTCGGGGATGGGGCGACGCTCCTGCAGTTCTCCACGACGGTCTGTGCGCCCTGCAGGGTCACGCACTCCCTTCTCGACGAACTCGCCACGCAGCGGGTCGGCGTCAGCCACGTCGACGTCGACATCACCCGTCGAGGCGACCTCGCGAGCCGCTACCGGGTACTTCAGGCGCCCACGACCTTCATCCTCGACAATCGTGGCGTCATCCGGGCACGGATCGGCGGCGTGCCCCGCAGCGCGGAGGTCACCTCGGAGCTCGACCGCATCCTCACCACCGCAGCCGCGATCGCCTGAACAGGAGCGCACAGCATGGCAGCCACCGAGCATCCGACTCTTCCCGCGTCGAAGGCGGGCCTCGTTGCGAAGGGCGGTCGGGCCGGAATCGACCCGCGCGGACCCCGCTTCGGTGCCGGCATCACCGCGACTCTCCTGCTCGTCACCATCGGAGTCGGCCTGCCGAGCGCCGCGCTGCCCGCCGTCACGCCTGGCGCACGCGTCGCGGAACCGGCCTTCGTGCTGCTGGCCGTCATCACCGCGCTGTTCGCGTGGGGTGCCTTCGCGGGCGTGTCGAGGCATCCGTATGGCTGGCTGTTCAGAACGGTTGTGCGACCGCGGCTCGCGCCGCCCAGCCATCTGGAGGATCAGGTTCCGCCTACCTTTGCGCAGGGCATCGGCCTGTTCGTCTCCGTCGTCGGCATCGTGCTGCACCTCGCGGGAGTGCCATTCGGCCTCGTGATTCCCGCGGCAGCGGCGTTCATCGCCGCTTTCCTGAACTCAGTGTTCGACTACTGCTTCGGATGCCAGATCTACCTGTTGCTCGTGCGCGCCGGCGTTCTCGGTCGGGCTTCGATCCCCGCCGCCTGACCCGCGCGCGAGACCCTCAGGTGGGTGGCTTAAGCTGAAACTTCGACACGAGGGGATGCCCATGGCCGCCGCGAAGCAGCACACGATGCGGATTCTCGTATCCGGCGCATCCGGACTGATCGGAACCGAGCTGTGCAGGCAGCTCCGCGAGGACGGCCACGACGTCCATACCCTCGTGCGTCGCCAGCCCTCGGCGCCGAACGAGCACAACTGGGCACCCACGGCGCGCATCCTGGATTCGAGCCTGATCGACTCGGCCGACGCCATCATCAACCTCTCGGGTGCGCCCCTGGGGCGGTTGCCCTGGACGCCGGGCTACAAGCGGGAGCTGCTGGATTCGCGGCTGCAGACGACGAGGGCGCTCGCCGAGGCGATGAACATGGCCTCGAAGCCGCCCGCGGTCTTCCTCAACGCCTCGGCCGTGGGCTTCTACGGCGATCGACCAGGCGAGCGACTCACCGAGGCCTCACCGAAGGGCACCGGCTTTCTCGCCGACGTCGTCGAGGCGTGGGAGCAGGCGGCCCAGATCCGCCCGGCGAAGACTCGGCTCGTCACCTTCCGCACCGGAATCGTGCTCGGTCGAGGCGGCGCGCTCGGCCCGCTGGTCGCGCTCACCCGGCTGGGGCTCGGATCGCGGCTCGCGACCGGCGGCGACATCTGGCCCTGGATCAGCTTGTACGACGAGGCGGCCGCCATCCGACATCTGCTGCACTCCTCGCTCAGCGGAGTGGTGAACCTCACCGGGCCGACGACGGCGACCTCCGACCGGATCACCGCCTACCTCGCGAAGCGGATGCACCGCTGGTACGACTTCGCCGTGCCCGCGTGGGGCATCAAGCTGGCGATGCAGGATGCCGGAACAGAGTTGCTGCTCAGCAGCCAGAAGGTGCTGCCGACTCGATTGCTCGACGATGGCTTTCGCTTCAGGGACGAGACCGCCGAGAGCGCCATCGACGCGATGCTCGAGCGCCGCTGAGCAGCGGCGGTCAGCCCCGGCGTTGCTCGCGCTCGAGCCTGATCGCGTGGCCGATCGCGCGCCGACCGCGACGGCGATCGCCACACGCGTCATAGGCGAGGCCGAGTCTGAACCAGGCCTGCCAACTGCCCGGTGCCGCCTCGACGGCCGCCTGATACTCGGGGAAGACCGCGTCGGCAGCCGCACGCTCCGGGCGCCCGCTCGCGCGCGTGGGCAGCGCATCCGCCGGAAGGTCGTCGCCACCCGTGCGCAGAACACCGAGGAGCCGCTGGCTGCGCAGGCCGAACAGCAGTTCCGCGCCGAGCGCCCAGGCGCCGAGCAGCGGGAGCACGATGAGGGCGACACCGATACCCTTGGCCGCGCCGTTGTCGACGGCGAAGAGTCGGAACGCCAGCTGGGTGACGACCACGAGATAGAGCACGAGGACCGCCGACATGACGGCCACGGCAATGCGACCGTTCATGCCCTGAAGGCTCCGCCCAGGTCGATGAGGCGGTCCAGACCGACGGTGACACCGCGGGAATTCACTGCGGCCCGCAGTGCGATGAGGATTCCCCTCTCGTACGAACTCGACGCGAGGGTCTCATGGGTGATCGTGAGCAGCTCGCCGTTGCCGCCGAAGAGGACGTCCTGCTTTGCCACGACGCCCTGCATGCGCAGGCTGTGGATCGGAATGCTCGACGCCTGCTGACCGCGCGCACGCTGGTCGCTGTGCGGGGCGGACACCGGTCCGAGGGCGCTGCGGGCGTCGCCCATGAGTTCCGCGGTGCGCACTGCCGTGCCCGAGGGCGAGTCGATCTTCGACGCGTGGTGGGCCTCGACGATCTCGATCGAGTCGTAGAACCGCGCGGCCATGGCGGCGAAGGTCGTGGCGAGGACCGATCCGATCGAGAAGTTCGGCACGATGATGACGCCCGCCTCGGGATCGTCCTCGACGGACGACCTGAGGGCCGCGATCCGCTCGGCCGACCAGCCGCTCGTCCCGACGAGCACGCGGATGCCGTTCGCCGCGGCGAATTCCACGACGGTCGGACTCACGGCCGGCAACGTGAAATCGACGGCGAGGTCTGCGCCGAGCATCGCGGACAGTTCAGTCTTCGAGTCGAGTTCTGCGACGAGTTCGAAGTCGTCGGAGTCACGCACGAGCTGCGAGACGAGCCTGCCCATTCTGCCGGTTGCGCCGACCACGGCGACCCTGGTTGTCATCCGTTCAATCTACCAAGCCGGCGGAGTCCGACGATCGACCTAGGCTTGCAGGATGGTGCGCTTCAGAGAGACCCCGGTGACCGACGACGCCGCGCGGCTGCTGCTGAACGAGTACTTCGGATCGCGCGAGCTGAGTTTTCCGGAGTCGCAGGGCAGGTATCAACCGGTGTTCCCGAGCGCCGCGGCGTTCGAGCCACCGCGAGGCGTCTTCCTCGTGGTCGAGGCCGAGGTGGATGGCGGCAGCGCAGACGTGGGCTGCGGCGGCGTTCGAAGGCTCGAGACCCCGGATGGCGCTCCCGTGCGCTTCGAGGTGAAGCACCTCTGGCTTCAACCTCGCGTTCGGGGCCGCGGCTACGGACGGGTGCTGCTCGGCGAGCTCGAGCGCCGCGCGATCGAACTCGGAGCGGGCGAGCTCGTGCTCGACACCAACGACAGCCTGCTCGCGGCGGGCGGGCTCTATCGCTCGAGCGGCTACGTGACGATCCCGCCGTACAACGAGAATCCGAACGCGACGACTTGGTACGCGAAGCGGGTGGGGTGAGGGGTTTCGATACGCTCGTTCCTCGCTACTCAACCCGCCTTAGCGCTCGTTCCTCGCTACTCAACCCGCCTTAGCGCTCGTTGCTCGCTACTCAACCCGCCCGAGACGCGTCAGTAGGGCTGGTCGACGGTGAGGCCGGTGCGCAGCTCGGGCGGCAGGTGACCGAGGTCGTTGTGCGTGATGAGCTCCGGCGACTTCACCGAACGCACCCGAATGATGGTGAGGCCGCAATTGGCCTGATTGGTGCCCATCCAACGCCACGCCGGCGCCTCGAACACCTCGCGCACGAACCACCCGATCACGAAGTTGTGCGTGATGAGAAGCGTGTGGCGGTCCTCGCGCGAGGGCGTGAGCCACTCGGCCACGGCATCCGTCATCTGCGCCTGCCCCGCATCGATCTGCGCCTCGGTGACCGAGCCGAAGAAGGGCTGAAAGGCGTGTGGCATGTCGGGCGTCGGACCGGACGGAATGCAGTCGAAGAGCAGCGCGGAGGGCTGCGGGTGCAGATCGGGCATGCTCGCCGTCATGATCGACGCCGTCTCCTGCGCCCGCTGCAGCGGTGAGTGCCACGCCCCGGTGAGCGGAACACCGCTCAGGCGTTCCGCGATGAGTTCCGCCTGGCGTATTCCGCGCCTCGACAGCGGGCCATCCGGCAGGCCGTGCTCGGCATCCTGCTGCTCGCCGTGGCGTACCAGATAAATGAAGTGGGACATCGTTGTTCCTGTGTTCGGTCGTGCTGGCGGGTGGTCGTGCGCGGCGACCGGACTACTGCGCGGAGACGGGCTCGTCGCTGAGCCCGGCAAAGCTTGATTCGTCGACGGTGCCGACCGCGGCGACGGACAGCGGCCGTGCGGCGAGTTCCACCGCGAGTTCGCGCACGTCGTTCGCGGTGACGAGGGCGAGTCTTCGCAGCGCCTCATCGAGGTCGCTGAACTCGCCCAGCGTGATCTCGGAGCGACCGAGCCGCGACATCCGCGTGTCGGAGTCTTCGAGGGCGAGGGCGGATGCTCCGCTCAACTGGCCCGAGGCGCGCCGCATCTCGTCGTCGGTCACTCCCCCGTCGGCGAGGCGGCGGAACTCACCGAGCAGCAGTTCGGCGACCTGCGAGACCTTGGCGGGCGAGCATCCGGCGTAGAGCCCGAAGAGTCCGGCGTCGGAATAGCTCGGCGAGAAGGAGTACACGGAGTAGGCGAGGCCGCGCTTCTCGCGGATCTCCTGGAACAGCCTGGATGACATGCCGCCGCCGAGGATCGAGTTGAGCATGGCCATCGTGCTGCGGCGATCGTCGGCGGCGGCGATGCCGGGAACACCGAGCAGGACGTTGGCCTGTTCGATCGGGCGCTGCACGACGACGAGAGGGCTACCGCGCTCGATGACGCCGGAGCTCGGGTCGCGGCGCTGCACGGGCGCGGCCTCGGCGCCGAGATCCCACCCCGCGGCGATCAGGGCGGTCTGCACGCCCGCCACGAGGACGTCGTGGTCCACGGCGCCGGCGACGGTGATCACGAGATCCTGCGCGCGATAGTTCGCCTGGTAGTGCGACCAGACAGACTCGCGCGTCGCGTTCCGGATCGTCTCGGGGCTGCCGCCGATGGGGCGCCCGAGTGGGTGCTCACCGAGCACCGCCTCGAAGAAGCGCTCGCTCGTGACATCGGCCGGGTCGTCGTCGGCCATCGCCAGTTCTTCGAGGATGACGCCGCGCTCATTCTCGAACTCGATCGTGTCGAGGACCGAGGAGGTGAACATGTCGGAGAGCACCTCGACCGCCATGGCGAGATCACGATCCTGAACCTTGGCGTAGTAGCAGGTGTACTCCTTGGCCGTCATCGCGTTGTGCTCGCCGCCCACGGCGTCGAAACTCACGGCGATATCGAGCGCGCTGCGCGTCGTCGTCCCCTTGAACAGGAGGTGCTCGAGGAAGTGTGTGCTGCCGTAGGTCGCGAGCTGTTCGTCGCGAGAACCGACGGCGACCCAGTAGCCGATGGTCGCGCTTCTGGCTCCCGGCACCTGCTCGCTGAGGATGCGCACGCCGCTCGGCAGGATGGAGCGTCGTACGAGCGAATCCCCCGATGCGGTGAAAGAGAGTTCGGACACGCCCAGGGGAAGCTCAACTGCGCCGTTCACGCGATCGAGCCTACGTCACGTCCATGACAGCAAGAACCGCTTGTCCACAGGGCTCCCCCGTACTGGGGTACACCAATGTCGCACAAAAAGAGGACAAACAGAGCTGTCTGTCGCATTTTGTGTTAGCCTCCAGATGTTGGAGAATTGAGCGGCTCACCCCGCGAGATTCGCGCAAACGGATTCACCCCGAAATCCACCTGCAGAGACCGCCACCCGAAGGCGGAGCACAACACGTACTACCGCGAGATCGCTGATTCTCGCACCAAGAAAGACGATCGAGCGCTCCTCCGAGTTCGATCTGCTTTCGAGCGGCTTTGAGGACATCTAGCCGAATCGCCGAAGGGAGCCACGTTGTGACGGTTGTTGAGTCTGATCCGACCGCGCAGCGTGGCCCCGTGGCCGGCTCCAGCCCGTGGGCAAAGCAGCGCATTCTTGAGACCGCGGACCGCCTCTTCTCCGACGAGGGCATCCACACCGTCGGGATCGACCGACTCATCAGTGAGTCGGGCGTCACCAAAGCGACCTTTTACAAGCACTACGGAGCAAAAGACCGGCTCATCATCGAGTACGTCAAGAACCGGCACGCGAGCGTGAAGTCCGACATCGAGCCGGTGGTCGCCCGGGCGACGAGCCCGGCAGAGGCGCTCAGGGAACTCTTCGCGATGGTCGAGCGGGACACCCAGCGTGTGGGCTTTCGTGGCTGCCCCTTCGTGAATGCCGCCGCCGAGTACCCCGACCCCCGGCATCCCGTCCGCGCGGTCGTCGCCGAGCACCGAGACTGGTACACGGCCACGCTGGCGACGCTGCTCAAGCAACTCAATCACCCGCTGCCCGGCGATGCCGCCGACGACCTGATGCTCATCAGGGACGGCGCCATGGCGGGCGCCTATGCCGGTGACTTTGTCGCGGTGGGCGCGGCTCTCGCGCGCGCCCTCAGTCGAATCATGACCGAGATCGGCGTGCACAACGATTCTGCCGTAGACAGGACTGTCTCCGCCTGATCTCGCGACGACTCCCCAGGGGGACACAGCCGGCGGCGTGCCAAGACCTTCGCCGCTACGCGGAGATACGATCGAGCGCCGCGAGCTGGTGTCTGGTGAGTTGGATGTCGGCGGCCGCCATGAGCGCGTCGACCTGGCCCGGGTGACTCGCGCTCGCCACGGGGGCAACAACATTCGGCTTCGCCAGCAGCCAGGCCAGCGCGATCGTTGCGGGCGTGGACTGCTGCACAGCGGCGATTCCATCCAGGCAGGCGAGGATGCGGAGCCCGCGCTTGTTGAGGTAGGTCGTGGGCCTCGTGCCTCGTGCCCCCTTGGCGACATCCGCCCGGGTGCGGTACTTGCCCGTGAGAAAGCCGCCGGCCAGGGCGAACCGTGGCATGACGCCGAGGCCCTGGTTGCGCGCGACACTCGCGAGCGTTCCCTCATATTCCGCGCGGTGCATGAGGTTGTAGTGGTTCTGCACGGCCACGAGCGGGGTGACGCCGAGTTGCGCGGCGATGACCCGGGCCTCGATCAAGCGATTGCCCGAGTGGTTCGAGACGCCGAAATAGCGCACCTTTCCGCCGCGAATGAGCCAGTCGACGGCGAGCAGCGTCTCTTCGAAGTCCACGGTCGTGTCGTCGATGTGCAGGTACAGCAGGTCGAGATAGCCCGTCTGCAGACGCTCGAGTGAGGCATTGACCGCGCGCAGCACCGTCGCCGCAGACAGGCCCGGATTGTCGGCACTCTTACCGATCTTGGTCGCGACGACGAACTGGGAGCGATTGCGTCGCTCGCGCATCCAGTTGCCGATCATGATCTCGCTGCGGCCACTCGCGTAGGAGTCGGCGGTGTCGATGAAGTTGCCGCCGAGTTCCGCATAGCGGTCAAGAATGCCCTCGGTGGTCTCGGCGTCCGTCGTCCAGCCGAAGACATTGCCGCCGATCGCGAGCGGTGACACGCGCAGCTCGGACTGGCCCAGGCGACGCAACCGCTGGATCGGTGTAGGCGCGGTCCATTCCGGCTCCCATGCCCCCATGGTTGCCAGATCTGGCAGTAGCTGTGTCATCGTGATCCCCCGTGCGCCCGCGTGCCGTCGTCTACGCCGATTCGGGTGCGTGCGCCTTGTGGACCGAGATTAGCTCAAGCAGGGGCCAAACCGCGGGAGGATGCACCAATCGTTACCATTCCGGTTACACCCAGTTCGGGGGCTGCGCCGAGCCCCAGGATGCACGTGGCCTTTCCCACCGATCGGTGAGACCGTTGAAGTGCGACGTCTTCGATGAGAAGAAAGGTGCGACATGGCACAGCAGACTCCCCCCGACCGTTTCGGACCGGGGGCCGAATCGGACTCCACCTCGACCAGGGTGACGGAACAGCGGGCGCTCACGACCGCGAACGGAACGATCTGGCTCGTCATCGGGGGTGCGCTCACCGCACTCTGCGGCGGCATCCTCTTCGCCATGCAACAGCTCGAGTCCGGCGCCGTCGCGCTCGCGGGATTCGTGATCGTGATCGTGCTGTACGCGGCCATGGTCGTCATCCGGATTGTTGTCGGACCCGGTCGCCGCAGGCTGTGGAGCCTCGCGACACTCACGATCGTGATCGTGCTCACCTTCTTCGTCTGCGCGGGCATCGTGACCGCGACCGAGTGGAACGCGACCGTCGCTCCCTGAGAAAGCAGAAGTGCCCGCCCCTGAGCGGGAGCGGGCACTTCTGCTGTACAGCTGTCGACTAGTCTTCGGCCGGAGCCTCGGCACCCTGCGCAGCCTCGGCAGAGTCATCGACGGGAGCGAGCGAAAGCTTTCCGCGGTCGTCGACCTTGGTGATCTCCACCTGGATCTTCTGACCGACCGAGAGCACGTCTTCGACGTTCTCCACCCGCTTGCCACCGGCGAGCTTGCGCACCTCGGAGATGTGCAGCAGGCCGTCCTTGCCAGGGGTGAGCGAGACGAAGGCGCCGAAGGTGGCGATCTTCACGACGGTTCCGAGGAACCGCTCCCCCACCTCGGGGTTGAGCGGGTTGGCGATCGCGTTGACCGCGGCACGCGCGGCCTCGGCCGATGGACCGTCGACCGCGCCGATGAACACGGTTCCGTCGTCCTCGATCGAGATGTCGGCTCCGGTGTCATCCTGGATCTGGTTGATCGTCTTGCCCTTCGGGCCGATCAGCTCGCCGATCTTGTCGATCGGGATCTGCACGCTGATCACGCGAGGCGCGGTCGGTGCCATCTCATCCGGAGCGTCGATCGCCGCGTTGATCACGGCGAGGATCGCGGTGCGGGCCTCCTTGGCCTGGCCGAGTGCCCCATCGAGCACCGAGGACGGGATTCCCGCGAGCTTGGTGTCGAGCTGGATGGCGGTGACGAACTCCGAGGTACCTGCGACCTTGAAGTCCATGTCACCGAGGGCATCCTCGGCACCAAGGATGTCGGTGAGCGCCGCGTAGCGGGTCTCACCGTCGACCTCGTCGGAGACGAGGCCCATCGCGATGCCGGCCACAGGTGCGCGCAGCGGCACACCGGCGTTCAAGAGCGACAGGGTCGAAGCACACACGGAACCCATGGAGGTCGAGCCGTTGGAGCCGAGAGCCTCGGACACCTGGCGGATCGCGTACGGGAACTCCTCGCGCGGCGGCAGAACCGGCACGAGTGCGCGCTCGGCGAGGAAGCCGTGCCCGATCTCGCGGCGCTTGGGAGAGCCGACCCGGCCGGTCTCACCGGTGGAGTACGGCGGGAAGTTGTAGTGGTGCAGGTAGCGCTTCTTCTTCACCGGGGCGAGAGAGTCGATCTGCTGCTCCATCTTGAGCATGTTCAGCGTGGTGACGCCCAGGATCTGGGTCTCGCCGCGCTGGAAGATCGCGCTGCCGTGAACGCGTGGGATGACCTGCACCTCGGCGTCGAGTGGACGGATGTCGGAGGTGCCGCGACCGTCGATGCGCACGCCCTCGGTGAGGATGCGGCCGCGAACGATCTTCTTCGTCACCGACTTGTAGGCCGCGCTGACCTGGCCGTTCGCGTTCTCCGGCAGTTCGCCGGCCGCGACCTTGGCCGCGATGGCCTCCTTGACCTCGTCCTTGAGCGCGTCATCCGCGTTCTGGCGCTCGATCTTGTCGGCGATCTGGTAGATGTCGCGCAGACGGTCGTAGGCGATGCCCGCGACGGCGTCGTAGGTCGCCTGCTCGTAGGGCAGGAAGACCGGGTAGTCCTGCACCTCCTTGGCCGCGTGCGATGCGAGTTCCATCTGAGCCTTGATGAGCTGCTTCAGGAACGGCTTAGAGGCCTCGAGGCCCTGTGCGACGACGGCCTCATCAGGCTTGGTCGCACCGCCCTTGATCAGGTCCCAGCTGTGCTCGGTGGCCTCGGCCTCGACCATCATGATCGCGACATCCTCTTCACCGTTCGAATTGGTGATGAGGCGGCCGGCAACCGTGAGGTCGAAGACAGCTTCCTCGAGCTGGCTGAACTTCGGGAAGGCCACCCACTGGTCGCCGATGAGAGCGAGACGGATGCCGCCGATCGGCCCGTTGAACGGAAGACCCGAGATCTGGGTGCTGAGGCTCGCCGCGTTGATTGCGAGCGCGTCGTAGAACTCGTCGGGCGCGATGGCCAGAACGGTGATCACGATCTGCACCTCGTTGCGCAGACCCTCGACGAAGGTCGGACGCAACGGGCGGTCGATCAGGCGGCAGACGAGAATCGCCTCGGTCGACGGGCGACCCTCGCGACGGAAGAAGCTGCCGGGGATCTTGCCTGCGGCGTAGGAACGCTCCTCGACATCCACCGTCAGTGGGAAGAAGTCGAAGTTGTCTTTCGGGTGCTTGCTGACGCTCGTGGCGCTCAGCAGCATGGTCTCCTCGTCGAGGTAGGCAGCGACTGCTCCCTGGGCCTGCTGGGCGAGACGACCGGTTTCGAAGCGCACGGTGCGCGTGCCGAACTTGCCGTTATCGAGAACGGCCTCGGCTGATGTGATTTCTGGACCCTCCATAAGGGGGCTTTCTCCTTTGTTTTACGTCGTAACCCCGTGTGGGTCGCGACTCGTCAAGGAGCAGGAGCGGGTTCGATGACACCCGCGCTCGGATGTTCCGAAACGCAGCGTGGTGTACGCGCGAAATCCCTAGAGTGGGGCGCTTGTCTGGCCAACAGTCGAAATCCGCCAGGATTTCGAGGTCGAGCCTGTCGAGACCTGACCGTCGAAACACTGGAAAATCACCACCGGTGACCAGCGTCTTGCCGGCCTGCTCCGCAGCTGACCAGTTGTGCTCTCGTCTGCTCTCGCGAACGACAGTTAAACCAATTCAACCTCAGCGAGTCTACCAGTTGCCCCCTGCGAGACGCGAGTACCGGAGCCCACGGCATGGCGAAGCCCAGAATCCTCACGGGGATGGCCGCCGCCGATACGCTGGAGCCGACCCGAAAGGAGCCGACAGTGCTGGTCGGTGTTGCACGAGAGAGCCAGGCGGGAGAGCGGCGCGTCGCCGCGACTCCCGAGACTGTCATTCAGCTGACGAAGCTCGGCCTCGAGGTCGCGATCGAGACCGGGGCCGGCGCGAAGGCGGGATATGCGGATGCCGCCTATGTGGACGCGGGCGCCTCCCTCGTCCGTGCGCTCGCGCTCGGCGAGGTGGACGTGCTCTGCCATGTGCGCCCGCTCACCGCGGCCACGGCATCCGCTCTTCGGCGAGGCTCCATCACCATCGGGCTGGCCTCGCCCGCCTCGGAGCTCGCGACGGTGAGTGCGCTCGCGGAGGCCGGGGTCACCTCGTTCGCCCTCGAACTCGTGCCGCGCATCTCGCGCGCACAGTCGATGGATGCGCTCAGCTCGCAGGCGCTCGTCACGGGCTATCGAGCCGTGCTGGAGGCCGCCGTGCGCTTTCCCAGGTTCTTTCCGCTCTACATGACGGCGGCGGGAACCGTTCCGCCCGCTCGGGTGCTCGTACTCGGGGCCGGCGTCGCCGGGCTGCAGGCCATCGGCACGGCGAAGCGACTCGGCGCGCGAGTCTCGGCCAACGACATCCGGGCCGCCTCCGCAGAGGAGGTCACGTCGATCGGCGGCACCTTCATCGACCTCGAGCTCGACGCAGCAGCGGAGGGCGCCGGCGGCTACGCTCGCGAGCTCAGCCAGGATCGCGCGGTGCGGCAGCGGGAACTGCTCGCGCCGCACGTCGCGGCCGCGGACGTGCTCATCACGACCGCCGCGATCCCCGGCCGGGCGGCGCCGCTGCTCGTCACGACCGAGATGGTGGCCGGCATGCGGGCCGGTTCCGTCGTGGTCGACCTCGCAGCGGAGTCGGGCGGCAACGTCGAGGGTGTCATCGCCGGGAGCGACCTCGCCGTGCCGACCGCGGCGGGTGACGGAGAGGTGACGCTCGTGGGCCTGCGCGACGCAGCATCCGCCGTGGCGACGGATGCCTCCCGGCTGTACGCGAAGAACGTGGCGAACCTGCTCGCGCTCATGGTCGTCGACGGCGCCGTCACGCCCGACTTCGACGACGAAGTGATCGCGGGTGCCGTGCTGACCCGCGACGGGAACGTGCTGCACGCCGCGACCGCCGAGGCCATCGAGAAGGGGCGCAAGTAATGGATGCGGTAAGTCTGCTGACCGTGGTGGTGCTCGCAGTCTTCGTGGGCTTCGAGGTGGTCTCCAAGGTCACCAGCAAGCTCCACACACCGCTTATGTCGGGGGCGAACGCCATCCACGGGATCATCCTCGTCGGCGCGATCGTCGTCGCCGGGCAGGCGAGCGACCCCTGGCTTCTCGCCGTCGCGCTCCTCGCGGTGCTGCTCGCGACCGCGAACATGGTCGGCGGTTTCGTCGTGACAGACAGGATGCTGGAGATGTTCCGTGGCAAGCGGAGACCTGCCGACGACGCGCGCGCGAGAGGCGGAGCGAAGTGAGCGTGCTATCGCCGGAGTGGACCGCGCTCCTCTACCTCGTCTCGGCAGTGTGCTTCATCCTGGCGCTCAAGGGCCTCAGCTCCCCGCGGGGCGCGAGGCGCGGCAACCTCGTCGGCGCGGCCGGTGCGCTCCTCGCCGTGATCACGGTGTTCCTCTCTGCGCGGCTCGAGAACATCCCGTGGATCCTCGGCGCGATCGCCGTCGGGTCGGCGATCGCGGTGCCCATCGCGAGGCGCGTGCACATGACGCAGATGCCACAGCTCGTCGGCGGCTTCAACGGCGTCGGCGGCGGCGCGGCCGCACTCGTCGCCGTGCTCGAGCTCACGTACAACGAGAACCCCTGGGTGCGGTTGGCCATCGTGTTCACGATGTTCGTCGGGGCTGTGTCGTTCTCCGGCTCGGCCGTGACGGTCGGCAAGCTGCAGGAACTCATCAGCACTCGCCCACTGCTGTTCCCCGGGATGCGCTGGGTCATGACGGTCGTACTGCTCGCGTCGATCACCGCGGCCGGCTTCGTGATCGCGAGCGGAGCACCCGGCTGGGCCATCGCCGTGCTGCTGCTGGGTCTCGTCGCGGGGTTGCTGCTCGTGCTGCCGGTCGGCGGCGCGGACGTGCCGATCGTCATCTCGCTGCTGAACGCGTTCACGGGGATCGCGGTAGCGGCATCCGGAATCGTGCTCGGCAACGTGCTGCTCGTCGTGGCCGGGACGCTCGTCGGCGCGAGTGGCACGATCCTGACCCAGGTGATGGCCGCGGCTATGGGTCGCAGCGTGGCCGGCATCATGTTCGGCGCGTTCCGCGGCGGGTCCACGGCGGGTTCCACGACGGTGAGCGACCGACCGGTGCGATCGTCGAGTGCGGAGGACGTGGCGGTTCTGCTGGGCTACGCGCAACGGGTCGTGATCGTGCCCGGATATGGACTGGCCGTCGCGCAGGGGCAGCATACGATCGCCGAGCTGGCGACAACGCTCGAGGCGCGCGGCGTGGACGTGGTGTTCGGCATCCACCCGGTGGCCGGCCGGATGCCGGGCCATATGAACGTTCTGCTCGCCGAGGCCAATGTGCCCTATGAGTCACTCAAAGAACTCGATGAGGTCAACCCGGAGTTCAAGAACACGGATGTCGTGCTCGTCGTCGGGGCCAATGACGTCGTGAACCCCGCGGCGAAGACGACCGCCGGGTCCCCGATCTACGGCATGCCGATCCTCGAGGTCGGGGACGCGGCCCAGGTGGTGTTCCTCAAGCGATCGATGCGACCGGGATTCGCCGGCATCGAGAACGAACTGCTGTACGACCCGAAGACCACGCTGCTGTTCGGCGACGCGAAGGATTCGCTCACGAAGGTGCTAGGCGCGGTCAAAGCCCTATAGGCCTGTAGCGCGGAAGGCTCCTAGACCGCAGACGGGACAGGGCGAACGGGGCTCGAGCGACATAACCCGAATATGTGGGTCGCACCCCGTCCGCACCAGCACGCAGTGTGCGCGCAGTGTTCCCGACACTCACTGTATGAGCGCGCACGGGTGCGCACCAGTAGTCGGATTTCAGATAGTGAAACCGCTTGCAAGTGCTTCGGTTCCGTAGACCAGGGAGAGGGTTCCGGCCGCGGCTTTCAGATGTCGCACGACGGCGTGCAGGTCGTCGACCTTCTCCGCGGGCATCGAGATCGCGAGCGAGGCGATCGTGCCGGGCGCGCGCACCGGCACAGCGATGCAGGTGAGACCGATGGCGTACTCCTGGCGGTCGAGGCGCGCCGGTGCGGGCCGCTCGAGTTCGGCAAGCAGCAGGTGCGGATCCCTGATGGTGTGCTGCGTCAGCTCCTCCATCGGATGCCTGTGCAGGTAGTCCCTGCGCTCGTTCACCGGTAGCTCGGACAGGATCTGTTTGCCGAGGGCCGTCGCGTGAGCGCTACGGCTGATGCCCACCCAGAGTTCCGTGCGCGGCGCCTGCGGAAGATCCGCGATGTCGACGATCGTGACCTCACCGTCGTCGTAGCGGCTGAGGTAGGCGGTCGCTCCGAGTTCGGACGTGATGTCTCGCAGACCCTGGCGTACCTGGGAGAGCACGACCCCGTCATCCGGCCCGCCGCTCAGCACGGGGTGCCCCGGCCCGAGGATGATGCCGTCGGGCTCCTGAGCGAGGTAACCCTCGTGCACGAGGGTGCGGATGATGTTGTAGGTCGTTCCGAGGCTGAGTCCGAGTGAACTCGCCAGCTGCTTCGGACTGAGCGGTCTGGATGCGCTCGCGACGAGATCGACGAGGCGCAGGGCCCGCTGGATCGACCCGATCAGCGTGGCGGTCGAGCCCCTGGTCGAATCCTCCGTCTGCGTTGCCATCCCTCGCTCCCCGGGCTCGGAGACTGTGCTCGAGGTGCCGCGTCGGCCCCTCGCTGCCGGCTCAGACGCTCCGGTGTACCGAAAGGTCTAGGTCGACAATGCCATCATCGTCCGACCGGCGGGCGATAGCAAGGGACATTCGCGGAGCCTGTACCCCGGTGCCTGCCGCCTATTGCGCGCCGTAGCCGCCGACCGGGCTGAACCCGTTGGGCAGGGCGAAGGGATCCACGATGCGCGTCGAACGCTCGCTCACCCTGACCAGCGCGGCGAGCTCTCCCGCGGCGCGCTCGATCCGATCCGGCAGCGTGCTCTGCCCCGCATCCGCTCCGCTGCCCCAATCGCTGGAGGCGGCGTACACCGAGGTGGGGACCGCAACCGCGTGCAGGTAGCTGAAGAGCGGACGCATCGCGTAGTCGAGCGCGAGCGAATGGCGTTCCGTGCCCCCGGTCGCGCCGAGCAGCACGGGCATGTCGGTGAGCGACTGCGGGTCGAGCACGTCGATGAACGACTTGAACAGTCCGCTGTAACTCGTCGTGAAGATCGGCGTGACCATGATGAGTCCGTCGGCCTCGGTCACCGTCTCGATCGCGGTCGCGAGCCGCGGACTCGGGAAGCCGGTGAGCAGGTTGTTGGTGATGTCCTGTGCCACGTCTCGCAGTTCGATCAGCCGCACCTCGGTCTCGACGCCCTCCGCCTCAAGACGACGCACCGTGGCGTCTGCGAGTCGGTCGGCGAGGAGCCGGGTCGATGACGGCTGGCTGAGCCCGGACGACACGACCGCGAGCCGCCGTGTCGGAAACTCAGGACTCTGGCTCGCAACCGAGCTCATTTCGCACCTCCCGCGACGTTCGCCTGCGCATTCTCCTGAATTTCCGAAGGCGCGGACTGCTGGGCGGAGCGGGCGGCGAGGAGCGAGGCGTGGGTCGGGCCGTCGGGCACGTTCGCCGGGCGGTTCTTCGCAAACTCCTTGCGGAGGGCCGGAACGACCTCTTCGCCCAGGATGTCGAGCTGCTCGAGCACGATCTTGAGCGGGAGGCCCGCGTGGTCCATGAGGAACAGCTGGCGCTGGTAGTCGCCGAATGAATCGCGCATGCTCGCGTAGCGGTCGATGACCTGCTGCGGGCTGCCCACGGCCAGCGGGGTCTGGGCAGTGAAGTCCTCCAGGCTCGGGCCGTGGCCGTACACCGGGGCGTTGTCGAAGTACGGGCGGAACTCGTTCACGGCATCCTGCGAGTTCTTGCGCATGAAGGCCTGGCCGCCGAGTCCGACGATCGCCTCGGCCGCCGTGCCGTGCCCGTAGTGCTCGAAGCGCTGGCGGTAGTAGCCGATGAGCTGCATGTAGTGCTCCTTCGGCCAGAAGATGTTGTTCGCGAAGAATCCGTCACCGTAATAGGCGGCCTGCTCCGCGATCTCAGGTGAGCGGATGCTGCCGTGCCAGACAAAGGGCGCGACGCCGTCGAGAGGACGCGGGGTGGAGGTGAAGCCCTGCAACGGCGTGCGGAACTTGCCCTGCCAGTTCACGACATCCTCGTCCCAGAGCCTGCGCAGCAGGGCGTAGTTCTCGATCGCGAGCGGAATGCCCTCGCGGATGTCCTTGCCGAACCACGGGTAGACCGGGCCCGTGTTGCCGCGACCCATCATGAGGTCGACGCGGCCGTCGGCGATGTGCTGGAGCATCGCGTAGTCCTCTGCGATCTTCACCGGGTCGTTGGTCGTGATCAGTGTCGTCGAAGTCGAGAGGATGATGCGCTCGGTCTTGGCCGCGAGGTAGCCGAGCATCGTGGTCGGGCTCGACGGCACGAAGGGCGGGTTGTGGTGCTCGCCCGTAGCGAAGACGTCGAGGCCGACCTCTTCCGCCTTCTGCGCGATGGTGAGCATGGCCTTGATGCGCTCGTGCTCCGTGGGCTCGATTCCGTTGGTGGGGTCAATGGTGACGTCGCCGACGGTGAAGATTCCGAACTGCATGCTGTCCTCAGACTTTCTATGCGTTTGCATGAACATCCTATCGAACCACGGGCCTGCGGGAAGTATTCCCGGCGCCTAGAGGGTGAGGATGGAGCGCAGGTCCCGGCCGGGTAGGGCGGCGCGACCGTTCAGTGCCTCGAGCTCGAGCACGACGGCGATGCCCACCACCACGTATCCCGCGCGCTCGGCGAGGCGCACCGCGGCGGCGAGCGTGCCGCCCGTTGCGAGCACGTCGTCGAGGATGAGCATGCGCTGACCCGGAATCGTGGCCGGGTGCATCTCGAGCACCGCGGAACCGTATTCGAGATCACAGGCCTCGCTCAGCACCTGGCCGGGTAGCTTGCCCGCCTTGCGGATGACGACGAGTCCCCTGTCTGCCGCGAAGGCAGCGGATGCGGCGAGCACGAAGCCGCGCGCCTCGACTCCCGCGATCACGTCGATCTGGTGCGCGTACGGCGTCACGAGCTCTTGCGTGACGGCACGGAACGCCTCGGCATCGGCGAAGACCGGGCTGAGGTCGCGGAACTGGATGCCCGAACTCGGGAAATCGGGAACGGTGACGAGCAGGCGATCGACGTGGGCTGTTGCGGGTGAGTTCACTGCACCACTCTAGGAGTCATCGCCCGGCCGGATGAGCGGCGTGTTGCCGGCACGGCGATCAGCGCGGAGAAAGAGAGCCCAGGATGTCGGCCGCGCTGGCAGCTCGGGCAGAGGCGTAGCCCGTCCCAGCCCAGAGGGCGAGTCCACCGGCGTCGCCCGCCTTCGCCGCCGCCGCACGAATGGGTCGAGTGAGCTGGTTGACCTCGGGGTAGGCGGCCGGTGCGGTGGCGTCGTGCTCCGCGACGAACCGGTTGACGAGCGCTCTCGCGAGCCTGCCCGAGAATGCCCTGGTCACCCTCGTCTCGGTGAACTCGCCGCCGGCGAGCGCGTCCTTATGGGCCTGCGACGCGCCGCACTGCGGGCTGCGGAGCAGCGCCGTGCCCACGGCGACGACGGATGCGCCTGCCGCGAGCAGTTCCACCACCCGCTCGGGCGTGGAGACACCGCCCGCAGCCACGATCGGCAGAGCCGTGGATGCCCGCACGGCACGAACGAGATCGGCCAGCGGCGTCGCATCCGGGCTCGCACTCGCGTCGTGCGTCCCGCGGTGGCCGCCCGCCTCTGCGCCCTGGACCACGAGAGCGTCCGCACCCCGCTGCACCGCGGCGCGGGCCTCCTGCACGGTGGTGACCGTGATCACCACGCTCGTGTCGACGGCATGCAGCGCCGCGACCGTGGCGCGGCCGGGCAGCCCGAAGGTGAAGCTCACGACGGCGACGGGCTGCTCACACAACAGCGCGAGTTTGTCTGTGTAGCGGTCGGTATCCGCAGGATCCGGCTCCGGCAGCGCGACTCCATAGCGCTCGGCCTCCGCGTGCAGTTCACGCCGGTAGGCGGCCACCTCGAGGGTCAAGGCGGGATGGTCACCGGGTACGAACAGGTTGACCCCGAACGGTGCCGGCGTGAGGTCTCGCGTGGCGCGAAGCTGCTCGCCGAGCGAGGAGCGGGTCAGGTATCCACCGCCCAGGAACCCGAGGCCGCCGGCCTCAGCCGCAGCCGCGACCAGCGCCGGGGTGGACGGGCCGCCCGCCATGGGCGCCGCGACGAGCGGGATGGCACACTCGGCGAAGGAGTACATGCCACCATTCTGCGCCGGTGTCAGCGGGTGAGACCCATCAGGAGCACCACGCGCAGGCCGTTGCGGGTCGTCGCGATCTCCGCCGGGATGCGGGTGGAGCGACCCGCATCCTCGAGGCGCGCGAGGGTCTGGATGATGAGCGGTTCGAGGCCGCGAGGGACGTAGCCGACTGTGCCCGACATCCGGCTCTCGGCGAAGAAGCGCGCGGGCATCGGCGCGTCGGTGCGCTCCTCCTCGGCGGTGCGCTTGGCGAAGAAGACCTCGTACTGCGGGCCCGCGAGGTCACGGATGCGACGGATTTCGTCCTGGAAGGGATCGCTGCCGGCGAGCTGCATGGTGACGCGCTTGTTCTTGGGCACGAGGCTGTAGCTGTACTGGTTGAAGCTGCCGGTGCCAGCATCCGTCTTCGGGTATTCACTGGACTCGGCTGCGCGACGGAAGGGATTCACGATAGCCAGACTACGAGATGGAAAGCGCTAGTTCGTCTTGCGCCACTTGAGGTAGAAGCCCCAGAGGTAGCTCGCGAAGAGCGCAACGACGCCGAGCAACAGGATGCCGCGGAACAGGAAGCTCACGACGCCGAGGTGCAACACGAAGCCGGCGATCGCGAACAGCACGAGAAAGACGAAGATCACGGTGCGGATGCGCGAGAGCCGCTTGAGCGGATTGGCCATTGGCTCAGCCTATTCGTCAGCGTCGACCGAGCGCCCCGCGACCACGGAACCCTCGGCATCGGCGCTTGCGGGCGCGGTCGCGTGCGCGGACCACGCCCAGCGCACCAGGCCGAAGGCGATGAGTCCCTGAGCGAGCAGGTAGCTCAGCATGATCAGGAAGTCCGTCTGCCACAGTGTGAAGCCCGGCAGGAATCTCGAGAGCCCGAGCAGACTGTCGGAGACCACGAAAAGCGCCCCACCCGCCGCGATCCACCCGTTGCAGTGCAGCGCGAGCGCACCCATCGAGCCGAGCACGACTCCATAGGCCACGACGGGGATGAGGAGGGAGCCGAGGTGCGGCGCGAGCAGCGCGACGAAGACGGCGAGCCACACGGCGTAGACGGCGACGAGTGGGCGGGGCCGTCGCGTGCGAACCCGGCGCAGGAACAGGCCGACGTAGGCAAGGTGCGCGAGCAGGAAGAAACCGAGCCCCGCGACGAAGCCGAGGTCGCCGGGCGACGCGAGTGTGACGTCGCCGAGCCACGACAGCAGGATGGCGAGCGAGCCGAGCACCGCGACCTCGCCGCGCACGCGCGGCAGGCAGAACAGGAAGGCCACGAACAGGAGCACCATGAGCACCGGCTTCGTGAACGCCGCGACCGAATCGGCGTCGCGCACGAGAGCGATCAGGTGGATGACGCTCACGAGCAGATAGGGCGCAAACATCGTGAGGGTGCGGGCCTTGTTCATGCCTAGACCCTATGGGAGGGGCGGCCGCTCGGCCGGGAGGCGAGAGCCGAGCGACCGAACGTGAAAACGGGCCGCCACCCCGGAGGGTGACGGCCCGTTCGCCAGGAGTTCGTTATCGCCGCAGTCCGAGGCGCTCGATCAACGCGCGGTAGCGGTTGATGTCCACGTCGGAGAGGTAGCCGAGCAGGCGGCGACGCTGGCCGACGAGGAGCAGCAGGCCACGACGCGAGTGGTGGTCGTGCTTGTGCTCCTTCAGGTGCTCGGTGAGGTCCTTGATGCGCGCGGTCAGCATTGCGACCTGCACTTCGGGGCTCCCGGTGTCACCTGGGTGAGTTGCGTACTCGTCGATGATCGCTTTCTTGGCATCTGGTGCTAATGGCATAGATGGCCCCTTTCCCTCGTTGCGCGGTGCCCGTCACTGAGTGTGCGAGCTCTCTTTATCCGCGGCCGTTAGACGGCAACCTTGCGAGTTTAGCACCGCGTGGCCGCGGTCGTCACCGGACGGAGGCGAGCCAGAACATGCCGGGAAGGGTGAGGGCGAGGCTTCCCAGGAGGAACAGGCCGTGCACGCAGCCGAGCACGAGGCCGGTCATCGCCATAGCGTGGAGCGTTCGCAGCGCACGGTCGGTGCTGCGCGCCGTCACTGCCGCCGCGCCTGCACGAGAGAAGCGCTGTTGCTCCCCAGCGCGCTCCTCGCGGAGGGGCCGGAGGAGCCGAAGCGCACGAACACCCTGGACGATCGCGAAGAAGACGCTCACGGCGACCACGACGAAGGAGACGAGAGCGACGAACGGAGTCGGCAGGGCAGGCGCCAGCGTCACCGCCGCGAGGGTGATGGCGACCGGCGCGAGGCCGAACAGCAGACTGCGCACGGCGGATGTGGTTGCCCGGTCGCGGGCATCCGGTGCGGCGGCGTCGGGGGTCATCGATCCACGGTACCAATGACGATCGGTGAGTCCAGCCGTGACGGCCACCCTCGAGCGAAGGGTTTGCGCCCTGGCCTGTGCACGGAAGGGCGCAAACCCTTACCCGGGGGGATCATTTCCGCCCACGGGCGGAAGCTCTGCTCGCACTCCCGTTAGGAGAGTCCCACCCACGCGAGCAGTGGATCTGAGATCGCCATGGCAGCGACTGCGGCTCCGCCGGCGAGAACCGCCAGGCCCACGTACAGCCAACTGCGTGCGCGACGATTCGCGGCCTCGACCTCGCGCCGAAGCCGGTCGAAGCGCTGCGCGTGCCTTTCGGCGTCATGGCTGGCTTCGGCGGTCGGCTGCCAGCGGCCGGGCAACTCCGCAACCGTGGAGAGGTAGTCGATCGTGTCATCGGAGAGCATCCTCGGGAGCCCGGCGAACCACCGCGCGACCCTGGCGGATTCGGTGACCGCGACATCCGGAGTGTGCAGCGAGAGCGAGCGCGGCTCGACCACGACGATGACCGGTGTGACCTCGATGTGGGTTCCGGCGATGTCGCTGAACTGCAGCGATGCGTCCTCCGCGTCGCGCTTGGCGGCTTCGACACAGCCGTTCCTGCGACCGTTGACCATGAACCTCGCCCCACCGACGCGCACGCGCTTGGCCGAGAAGCTCTTGGTGGTCACGGTGAAGATTCCGGGCGGCCCGATGATGAGGTGGTCGGGCCCGTCGCCGGCGATGGCTTCGAGCACCGTGAATTCCTCGCCGAGGCGCGAGTACACCGTGGCCGAGCGCGCCCCGCTCAGTGCCGCACGATAGTCGGCACGCGCCTCACGGCGCAGCGGGCTCACTCCGAAAAAACGCGCGATGACACCGCGCTGGCGTGCGTTCAGTTGGGCACGCAGACACTCTTCGAGCACGGATGATTCCGGGCCGCGGGTGGACAGTCCTGGCGCGAATACTCCGTGGGTTGCAATTCCAGTCATTGCTCTCCCCGGGTCGGATCACCCGAGCGTACGCCCGCTCCAGCGCCCCAAAAAGCCCCCAAAAGGGAGCACGACGGGGGCGCGGTGCTCCCACCGACACGGCCGCCCGATTCGTCGAATCGTCCGCAACCGGCAGCGCGGGCCCGGGCTCAACGGCCCCTGGTGCGACCCTCGTTGTCACCACCGGTGTCGTCCGTGTTCTCGCCCGAGCCGTTGAACGGCAGGCCGAGCACACCGGCGACATCAGGCGGGTCTTCCCCGTGCTCGCGCGTGTACGCCCGGTGGGCGATGCGCTCGTCATCCATGCGCTGGGACAGGCTCGCGTAGGTGACGGCGAACCCGGGTACGCGACGAATGACGTCCATCACGAGCCGAAATCGATCGAGGTCGTTGAGCATGAGCATGTCGAACGGGGTCGTGGTGGTGCCCTGCTCCTTGAAACCCCGCACGTGCAGATTCGCATGGTTCGTGCGGCGGTAGGTGAGCCGGTGGATGAGCGTGGGATAGCCGTGGAACGCGAAGATCACCGGCTTGTCCCTGGTGAACACGGCGTCGAATTCGTCGCTCGTGAGCCCGTGCGGATGCTCGCTGCTGTCCTGTAGGCGCATCAGGTCGACGACGTTGACGAACCGCACGCGCAGTTCGGGGATCTCCGCCTTGAGGATCTGCACGGCAGCCATCGCCTCGACGGTGGGGATGTCGCCCGCGCAGGCCATGACGACATCCGGATCTTCGCCAGGCACCTCGGTGCCCGCCCAGTCCCACACTCCCACTCCGCGAGCGCCGTGTGCCCTCGCCTCCTCGAGGCTCAGCAGCGTGGCGGTGGGCTGCTTGCCCGCAACGATCACGTTGATGTAGTCGCGCGTGGCGAAGCAGTGTTCGGCCGTGACCAGGAGGGAATTCGCGTCGAACGGCAGGTAGACGCGAACGATGCGCGCCTGCTTGTTGACGACGTGATCGAGAAAGCCCGGGTCCTGGTGCGAGAAGCCGTTGTGGTCCTGCCGCCAGACGTGGGACGACAGCAGATAGGTGAAGGATGCGACGGGCCGCCGCCACTCGACGTGCGCGCTCGACTCGAGCCACTTCGCATACTGGTTGAACATCGAGTCGACGATGTGGATGAACGCCTCGTAGGACGTGAACAGGCCGTGGCGGCCCGTGAGCAGGTAGCCCTCGAGCAGTCCCTGGGTGAGGTTCTCATTGAGCACCTCGATCACCCGGCCCTCTTTCGCGAGGTGCTCGTCCGTGGGCAGCACCTCGGCCTGCCACGCCTTCGAGGTCACCTCGTAGACGTCGTCGAGACGATTGGATGCCGTCTCATCGGGCCCGAAGATGCGGAAGTTCGTGGGATTGGCCGCGATGAGGTCGCGCAGCCATCCGCCGAGCACCCGAGTGGGCTCGGCGAGCGCCCCCCGGCCGCCCACGAGTTCGACCGCGTGCCGCTCGAGCGGCGGCAGTGAAAGTGCCCGTAGGAGGAGGCCGCCGTTGGCGTGTGGATTGGCGCTCATCCGTCGGTCGCCTTTCGGCCGCGCCGGGGCGAGCGCGTTCGCCGGTGCGCCATCGGCGGAGAAGAGTTCCGAGGGGCGGTAGCTCTTCAGCCAGTTCTCCAGTTGCGCCAGATGCTCGGGGTTGTCGCGCACGCCGGTGAGCGGCACCTGGTGGGCCCGCCAGGTGTTCTCGACGGGAAGCCCGTCGACCATCCTCGGGCCGGTCCAGCCCTTGGGGGTGCGCAGGATGATCATGGGCCAGGCTGGGCGATCCTGGTCGCCGTCGTCTCGGGCGGCACGCTGGATCGCGGCGATGTCGTCCTGGGCGCTCTCCAGCGCCGCAGCCATCCGCTCGTGCACGAGCATGGCATCTTCGCCGTCGTAACCGCCCGCGACGATGCGCGGCGAATAGCCGTAGCCGCGGAACAGGCTGAGCAGCTCCTCCTCCGGGATGCGGGAGAGGATCGTCGGATTGGCGATCTTGTAGCCGTTGAGGTTCAGGATCGGCAGCACCGCGCCGTCGGTGGCGGGATTCAGGAACTTGTTGAGATGCCAGCTCGCGGCCAGCGTGGCGGTCTCTGCCTCGCCGTCACCGATCACGCAGGCGGCGAGGAGACCAGGATTGTCGAGCACCGCTCCGTAGGCGTGCACGAGCGAGTAGCCGAGTTCGCCTCCCTCGTTGATGGACCCGGGCGTCTCGGGGGCGGCGTGCGAGGGTATGCCGCCGGGGAACGAGAACTGGCGGAACAGCCGACGCATGCCCTCCCGGTCGGCGGTGACCTCCGTGAAGAGCTGCGAGTAGGTGCCGTCGAGCCAGGTGTTGGCGACGATGCCTGGGCCACCGTGGCCCGGGCCGGTGATGTAGATGACGTCGAGATCGCGCTCGACGATGAGGCGGTTCAGGTGGGCCCACACGAGGTTGAGCGCCGGCGTCGTGCCCCAGTGTCCGAGCAGCCGAGGCTTGATATCGGATGGCTCCAGCGGTCTCTCGAGCAGCGGATTGTCGAGCAGGTAGATCTGCCCGACCGAGAGGTAGTTCGCCGCGCGCCACCACCCGTCGACCACATCGAGCTGCACCGTGCCCTGGTCGCCTGCCGTACGCTCCGCCATGTGCTCAGCCTAGGCAGTGCGCGTGGGGATGGACAGGGACTTTAGTACTCTTCGTGCGACTCAGGATCGCCGTCCCAGAGGCGCCCGGACTCGAGCGCGGAGATCGCCCGCACCTCGGCGTCGGTGAGTTCGAAACCGAAGACATCGAGGTTCTCCCGCTGCCTGTCGGCATCGCCGGACTTCGGGATCGGAACGGCACCGTGCTGCACGTGCCAGCGCAGGACGACCTGGGTGGGCGTGACGCCGTGCGCCTCGGCGGCGGCGGTCACCGCGCGCTCCCCCGTCACCGAATTGCCCTTGGCGAGCGGACTCCAGCTCTGGGTGACGATGCCGTGCGCCTCATGAAAGGCGCGGAGCTTCGGCTGCGGAAACCGCGGGTGCAACTCGACCTGGTTCACCGCCGGGGTGACTCCGGTCTCGCTCGCGAGTCGGGTGAGGTATTCCTCGGTGAAGTTGCTGACGCCGATGGAGCGCACCCGGCCGGCCTCGCGGAGCGCGATCATCGCCTGCCACGACTCGACGTACTTTCCCTGGCGCGGCAGTGGCCAGTGGATGAGGTAGAGATCGACATAGTCGAGCCCCAGGTTCTCACGCGACTCCTCGAAGCTCGCGAGCGTCTCGTCGTAGCCGTGGTG
>DATNBR010000066.1:0-14259 GCA_035571875.1 Lacisediminihabitans sp.
CTGAAAATCGCCACCGCCGTCGAGGGTGGTGGCGAAGATGAAGTCCGACCACGCCCAGAGAAACGCGAACAGCGAGACGGTGACGATCGAATTACGACTGACCGGAAGCACGACCGAAATAAAGGTGCGCCAGGCCGATGCCCCATCGATCTTGGCGGCTTGGATGAGCTCGTTAGGAATCGACGACATGAACGCGGTAAAGATGAGCACCCCGAACGGAACGGCGATTGTCGAGTCCGCCAGAATCAGGCCCGGGATCGAGTTGAGAAGCCCCAGGTTGAGGTAAATCACGTAAAACCCCATCGCCATGATGATCGCGGGGATCATCTGCGCAATAAGCAGGATAAAGCTCAATGTTGATCCGCCGCGCGGACGCAGCTTAGCGAGGGAATATGCCGCCGGAGCTGCCAATACCAGCGTGAGCACGACGGTTCCGATGCCAATCAGAAGGCTCGTACCGAGAAACGGGAGCTGCTCGTGCAGCACATGCTCGTAGCCATCGAAGGTGGGGTCGAAGGGGAAGAGGCTCGGCGGGCTCTTGCGCAGGTTTTGCGCCTTCGTGAGCGAGACGTTGATCATCCAGTAGATAGGGAAGAGCATGATCGCGGTCAGCACGATGCCGACCGCTGTCTTCCACCAGGCACGCGCGCGCATCAGTTGACATCCAATCGACGCTGGGTTCGGATGTAGATAAGCCCGAACACGAGGGCCACAAGAATGAGCAGGTTGCCGACGGCGGCAGCGGGGCTGAAGTCGGGCAACAGCGAGCCGAACCCCAGCCTGTAGGACCAGATCGCAAAGGTTGTCGACGAATCTGCCGGGCCACCCTTGGTCATGATCCAGATGATGTCGAAGACCTTCAGGGTATAAACCAGACCCAGCAGGATGGTGATCGCTGAGACGGGGCGCAGGAGCGGGAAGGTGACCCGCCAGAACGTCTGCCATCCGTTCGCTCCATCGATCGACGCCGCCTCGTGAACCTCGGAGGGGATGCCCTGCAGGCCGCTGTAAAGAATCACGAGATTGAACGGGATGCCGATCCAGATATTTGCAATCAACACGGCGACCAACGCCCAGTGCGGCGAGGTCAGCCAGTTGATCTGCCCGATGCCGACCGCCTCAAGAAAGGAGTTGACGACCCCTGAGTCGCTGTTGAGCATCCAGGACCAGACGGAACCAGAGACGAGCAGCGGGAGCAACCACGGCACCAGAAACAGTGCCCGCAACGTGCTCCCCAGCGGAAAGTTTTTGATAAAGAACACGGCGAGCGCGAGACCGATAGAGAACTGGAAGAGGATGGACACTCCCACGAAGAGTGCCGTGTTCAGCAGGGCGGGCGCGAAGGTCGCGCTTGCGAACACCTTGATGTAGTTCTCGAGGCCGACGAACGGTGCGGTGCCGTCGATGAAGGAGCGAACCGTGTAGTCGCGCAGGCTCAGCTCGATGTTGCGTCCGAGCGGGTACGCGTAGAACACCAGGAGGTAGATCACAACCGGGGCAATGAATGCCCATGCGGTCCAGCCACCGCGACGCGAGCTGCGCCGTGATGTCGTGAAACTCGCGGTCATGATCTCCTCCTGGTGTTTCTCTACGACCTAGCCGCTACTTGACCGCGGCTTGTGCTGCCTTCAGCGCATCCGACGGGCTGGCGCTGCCGCTGAGCGCCTTCTGAACGGCGGTCCACAGCTGCTCAGAGATCTTCGGGTACTTCGTCCCGAGGTTATTTCCCGTGCGCGCCTGCGCAACCTGTACCGCATCGATCCACGGCTTCAGGGTGGCGTCGCCGGCCAACTGATCCTTCTGGGCATCCTTGGACGCGGCGATGTAGTTCAGCGTGTTGTCGGTGTTGACGACGTTCTTGGTCGACGTCATGCAGGCCACGATCTTCGCCGAGGCCGCATACCGTGCCGCGTCCTTCTGAACCGGGATGGTCAGGAACTCGCCACCGGTCGGCGCTGGGGCCGCGCCACCAGTCGCTGCCGGCAACGGGATGACCTGGTCGCCCATCTTGGCGGCGTCGGCCTTCTGCCAGGTGCCGTTCTCGGCGAACGCGAAGTCGCCGGTCTGGAATTCCTGCCACGAGGTCGTCTGCGTGTTGTTGAGAACCGAGTTCGGCGCGTAACCCTTGTCGACCCAGTTCTTCCACAGCGTCAGGGCCGAGACGGCCTTGTCAGAGTCGAGCTTGGTCAGGTCGGCGCCCGATCCCCAGTACCAGGGGAGGAACTGGAAGCTGCCCTCTTCGGTTCCGATTCCGGAGAAGGTGATGCCTTTCTTACCGGCCGCCGTAACCTGTGCGAGGGCATCCGTCAGCGACGCCCAGTCCTTGACGCTCGCGATGTCGACGCCAGCCGCAGCGAGAACCTTGGGGTTGTAGTACAGCGCGAGCGTGTTCGCGCCGATCGGCACGCCATAGGTCTTGCCATCGATGACGCCGGCACCAAGGATGTTCTTGGCCACGTCGCCGACAACCAGCTTGTTCTCGGCGGTCGTGGTCAGGATTCCGGCCTCGGCAAGGGTCGAGACGACGGGGTTGTCGACGAGCAGGATGTCGGGCGAGTTCTTCTGCTGGCCGGCGAGCAACGCCTTGTTCGTGAGGTCGCTCGTGTCGTAGCCGGTGCGCTTGATGGTGACCCCGGCATCCGCAGCACAGCTGTTGATGACCTTGGCCCAGGCCGAACTCGCGTCGTACTGGGGGTACGGATCCCAGAACGTGTAGCTCGCCTTGGCGTGCGAGCCGTTCGACGACGTCGACGACGAGCAGCCGGTGAGGGCGGCAACGGACATACCCACTGCCAGGACTACAGCCCCGACAGCCTTGAACTTTCGGTTGATCTCCACAGGTGATTCCTCTCTGAATGGTGCGCGGATGCAATTTCGTTCAGTTATCGAACCGGTTCGACACAATGGCGCACAAAGTCGGCGCCGCACGATGGGCTTATCGAGTGCTTCCCCGGTCCGTGATGCGCGGCTCGACGAGTTGCACGGTGTACTCCCCCGCGGTGTCGGGGTTGACCATTCGACGAACCAGAGCCTGAACCGCGGAGCGGCCCAGTTGGTCGGGCGATGTCTCGACTGCCGTGTACGGCAATGAGAACAGTCGCCCGAAGTCTTCAGAAAAAATGCCGACGACGGAGAGCTGGTCAGGCACTCGAACGCCCCTGTCGTGCAGCACGCTGGGTAGCGCAGCGATTGTCGCGTCGTTGTGCACGATCATGGCGGTCGCCTCGGGGTGGCAATCCAAGATGTCGTTGATCTGCTTATTCACGCCCGGCTGTTGCGTCACACCATCCACGGAGAAGACGCGGATGCCGTAGCGAGACGCCCGCTCGAGTGCCGCGTCGCGGAACCGCCAGGCGTACGCTCCACCGCGCTCGAAGACGTGCTGCTGCGGAGTGACGAGAATGATGTCGCGATGCCCGCGATCGTGAAGATGATCGACCAGGATGCGCCCGGACTCTTCGAAATCCAGATCGTAGACGTCGATGCCCTCGGCCTTGTCGGGGATCCCCACGAGCACACCCGGCTGGCGCGCGGCTTGCAATACCGGAATGCGCTCGTCGCGATGCGCGACGTTGAGGAGCACGATGCCGTCGACCATGTCGGATCTGGTGATTCGGCTGAGCGCTTGTGGTCCGTCGGTCTCGGTCACCATCAGGATGTCGTAGCCGGCTTCGCGCGCAGCATCGGAAATCGGCAGGACGTACTGCAGCATCGCTGGCGAGAACTCGTCTTCGTAAAAGTGCACGAACAGACCGATGACCATCGTCTGCGACGTTGCAAGTGCGCGAGCCCCAGCATTCGGCGTGAATCCGAGTTCGGCGATCGCGTCACGAATGCGGTCGCGAGTCTCCGAAGAAATCGACCGCTTGCCACTGAGCGCATAGGAGACAGTGCTGCGGGAGACCCCCGCATGCTTGGCTACATCGCCAATAGTCGCCATTGCCCATTCTTTCTTCGAACCGATTCGATGAAATCTAGCGAGGCTCTCAGCGGTCTGTCAAGCCATTTAGCGAACCGATTCGACGATTATTGCTGGATGCGACGGAATGATTCGGTGACGGCGCCCGTGGCGGTGCGATCACGCGGCGCGGTCGTAGGCCTCTCGCAGCCAGGCGAGGAGCTCTGCGTCCAGCGCTGCGGCATCCGTGATTCGCACACGGTGGGTGACCATGCTGTTCCAGGAGCCCGCGGGGGTGAGGCGCCCGCTCGGTTCGACGCCCTTGAGCTTGAGGCCGACATCCATGCGGGCAGCCGTCGTGTAGACGACGGCGAACTTCTTCGCGCCGCGCAGGAGGCTGAGATAGGTGTCGGTCGCGGCGACGGAGACGTCCGGGCCGAACTCACGGATGCGCGCGAGCAGCTCGTCGTAGGGCTGCTGCCACACGGACTTGCCGCCCGCGAACTGTGCCGCGATGCGGGCTTCATTGGACGGGCGCGGCTGCAGGGCCTCCTTGAGGATGCCGAAGATCGCCATCGCGTGCCCGGAGCCCAGGTCGAAGTCCTCCTTCAGCCAGGCGAGGATCGGGGTGGCCTTCATCCCCTCGACGAGGAGTCCCTTCTCGCGGGCGAGCGCGATGAAGTCCTCGGGACCCTTGCCGGTCTTCGCCTTGATCGAGTCCAGGTAGGCCTGAAAGGTCATCGTTGCTCCTCGCATCCGTTGGGTCGAGCGTAGTCACTGGGACGGAGTCTCGATACGCGGGCTCGTGCCTCGCTCGCTACTCGACCCGCGTATGTAATTCGACCCGCAGGACTGGCCCGCGGACTACTCGACCAGCGGGACGTGACTAGCGCTTCTTCTTCTTGGGCTTGAGGGTCTTCTCATCGACAGGCGCGGTGCCGGATGCGCGCTGCTCCGCGTAGTACGCCCGCGCCTCGTCCTGCCGCTCGGCCTCGATGCCCGTGGCGATCGTGGCGCGCAGGTGCTCTGGCTCGTAGCCGAAGGCATCCACGAGATCCTGTGCGTGAGGGCGGAGCCGGGTGATCAGCCGGTCGATGTATGCGCTCACCGCCTGGCCCCGCCGAGCGGAGATGCGGCCGTGAATGAGGTACCAGGCCAGGTGCTTCTCGATCAACCCGAGACCGAACACGTCGTGCAGCCAGGAGAGCACCTGCTTCGTGCCCGCGTCCTCGACGCGCTCCAAGGCGCGAGTGAACGCCTCCCACTGCAGCAGCTCCGCGTGCGCGCGGGCGGCCTCGATCAGTTCGTTCTGCTGCGAGTTGAACAGGTCCGCGGCATCCGCCTTCGACAGTTTCGATGCCGGACGCAGACGGCCGGCGATCTCGGAGATCATCGTCTCCACGCGATCGGTGAGCAGCTCGCGCTGCACGTTCGTGTCGCGCAGCTCGTGCACCGAGCGCGCAGTGGAGCCGAAGTCCCGCACGGTCTGGGTGAGGGTGCGCAGTCCCGTGCCGTGATAGGCGCGATCCGCCGCCTGCTCGACGACGTAGCGGGCCAGAGCCCCGGCATCCGCGTTCTTGAACTTGGAGCTGAAGTCGGTGAGCAGTCGCTTGGCCACGAGCTGCAGCAGCACATTGTTGTCGCCCTCGAACGTGACGTACACGTCGAGGTCTGCGCGCAGGCCGACGAGGCGGTTCGAGGCCATGAAGCCGGCACCACCGCAGGCCTCGCGAGCCTCCTGCAGGATGTCGAGGGCGGCCCAGGTCGAGAGCGGCTTGAGGGCGGCGGCGAGGGTCTCGAGGTCCTGCCTGTCCTCATCCGTGTCGGACTTGCCACTGAACACCGAATCGAACTTGACCAGGAAGTCGTCGTGCGCGAAGTTCATCGCGTAGGCGGTGGCGAGCCGCGGGATGAGCCTGCGCTGGTGCCGTTGGTAGTCGAGGATGACCTCTTCGTCGGTGTCGCTGCCGGCGGTGAACTGGCGGCGCTGGTTGCCATAGGTGATCGCGATCGTGAGCGCCATCGCCGAGACAGCGGATGCCGCACCATCGAGCGAGACCCGTCCCTGCACGAGGGTTCCGAGCATGGTGAAGAAGCGGCGTCCGGGGCTGTCGATGCTGGACGAGTAGGTGCCGTCGGGGGCGACATCTCCGTATTTGTTGAGCAGGTTGGTGCGCGGAACCCGCACGTGGTCGAAGTGCAGGCGCCCGTTGTCGATGCCGTTCAGCCCACCCTTCCACCCGTCGTCTTCGCCGCCGACGCCGGGCAGGAAGTTGCCGTCGGAATCGCGGATCGGCACGTAGAAGCAGTGCACGCCGTGGTTGACGCCCTTGGTGATGAGCTGTGCGAAGACTGTCGCGGCGATGCCGTCCTGGCCCGCGTTGCCGAGATACTCCTTCCAGGCCGCACGGAACGGCGTGTGGATGACGAACTCTTCGGTCTCTTGGTCGTAGGTCGCCGTGGTGGCCACGGAAGCGACATCCGAGCCGTGTCCGATCTCGGTCATCGCGAAGGCGCCGGGCACGCTGAAATTCATGATCCCGGGAAGGAATTTCTTGTGGTGGTACTCGGTGCCGAGGTGGAGCACGGCGGAGCCGAACAGTCCCCACTGCACGCCCGACTTGATCTGCAGCGACGGGCTCGCCGAGACGAGCTCCTCGAAGGCGGTGATGTTGCCGCCGTTGTCTTCGAGCCCGCCGAGCGACTTGGGGAAGGCGCGATGCACCTGGCCCTTCTCCACCAGGATGTGCAGCTGCCTCTTGGTGCGTTCGCGCTGCTCGTCGAGGCTCAGCCCCAGCACGTCGTGCAGTTCGGGGGTCTTCGCGAACTCTCGCGCGGTGCGGCGCACCTCGCCCCAGGTGCCCCGAAGTTGCCGCGCGAGGCTTTCTACATCCACGGATGCGCTGGCCGGCGTCTCCGCAAGTTGGGCGTCGACCTCGGCGTCCACCGCCTTCGATCGCTTGGTGTCTTGTGCGCGGGTGCGTGAGGTGACGTCGACCATGAATGCTCCTTCGTGACTCTGCTTCCACGCTATGCGGGCGCCCTCGGGAGCCTAAATCGCCCGTTGGCGAGCTACAAAACGGCGTGGGGCGGCAGCACGCGAGGCTGTGGCTATCGGCAACGAGGTTTCGATACGGCCGCGGGCGGCCTACTCAACCCGCCCGTGTAACCCAGGTGGGTTGAGTAGCGAGGAACGAGCGTATCGAAACCCACACCATCCGCTCCAGTAGCGTTAGGACATGCTCCCCGTCATCATCGGCCTCTCCGGCGCGCTTATTTTCGGCGCGGCCGACTTCCTCGGCGGGATGGCAGCCAAGCGCATCAGCGCGGTGCGGGTGACCGCGCTCGGGGCGGCATCCGGTCTCGTGCTGCTGTTTGCCGCATCCGTGTTCGTGGGCGGAACCTGGTCGGCCGAGGCAGTGCTTCTCGGCGCACTCTCGGGCGTGACCGGTGCGGTCGCGATCGTGCTGCTCTACGCCTGCCTCGCGATCGGGCCGATGAGCATTCTGTCTCCGACGACGGCCGTCGTCTCGGCTCTCGTGCCGATGCTCGTCGGTCTGGCGCGCGGCGATCGTCTCAACACGATCGGTTATGTCGCCCTGGCGCTCGCGCTCGTCGCCGTCGTGCTCGTCGGATTCGTACCGGAAAAGGGTGCGGTGCGGCCGTCACTCAGGGCGCTCGGGATGGCCGTCGGCTCCGGCGCGATGATCGGGGCGTTCATCGTGATCATCGATATGACGCCGCCCGGTTCGGGCGTGGTGCCACTCATCGCGAACCGCGCCGTCAACGGCCTCATCGTCTTCAGCGCCATCGGGGTGATCGCCCTGCTGACCCGGCGGCGGGTGCGGCGTGCCGCCGCATCGGGTGAGGTACTCGAGGTCGAGACCAGCGGATGGCGCCCCGGCCTGGCGTTCGCGATCGTGTCGGGCGTGATCGACGCCACCGCGAACGTCTTCCTGCTGGTCGGCCTGCGGATCGGCGAGCTGACGATCCAATCGGTGCTCACGGCGCTCTACCCGGCCGGCACGATCATCCTCGCGGCCGTCGTGCTGAAGGAGCGCATCGCCCCCGTGCAGGTCGTGGGACTCGTGCTCGCCATCGCGGCAGCGAGCATGCTCGCGCTGGCCTGACCCGGCATCCGCACTCGGGTGCGCAACTCGCGAACGGCGAGTTGCCCACTTGTGCCCCCTTTTCGCCCGAAAACGCGGATTTTTGGGGCGAAAGTGGGCAACTCGCGGACCTCGGGATAGCGGCAGGTTAGTCCGCATCCGCGGCGAGGAGCGAGAGGGCGGCCTGCACCTCGTCTCGGTTGTGCAGCCCGATGGAGTTGCTGGGGACGGTGCTCGCCGAGATCCCGACCGCGACCGAACCGACGTCGGCTGCGTCCACTGTGCCTTCGGCGTGGCGAGTGGTGACGGGTCCGAGTACGAGGGAGAAAACGCGCCGCGAAGAGCCGCTTTCGGCGGCAGCGACTCGCTGCATCATCAGCAGCGCGGCCTGCTCCATACTCACCAGTCCGCTGCCGGGCACTGGCCACGAAGCCGAGTCGCCAACGATCACGGTGTATGCACCCACGTCGGTCAGCTGCGGCAGCGCGGCGCGCAGCACCGCCATGTGCGTGGTCGCAAGAGCGGTGAACGCCGAGTGCCAATCCTGCTCCGTGATCTCGGCGAGAGTGCGCCCCTGCCACCAGCCGCCGATCGGAGCGACCACCGAGTCCAGCCCGCCACGGAAGTGCACGATCTGTTCAACGAGGTCCTGCGCCCCGGCAAAGCTGGTGTAGTCGTGCACCACCAGGTGCAGGCGCTCGTTCACCGCGTGCCCGAGCAACGCCCGGAACTCTGACGAGCGCGCCTCCGATCGAGTGGGGACGATCACGTCTGCGCCGGCCGCGAGGAACGCGCGCACGACACCCTCCCCGACCGCGCCGGTTCCGCCGGGCACCAGTACCCGGTGACCGGTCAGATCCGGAGCTTGCCATGTCGTGTCATTCATCAGGTCTCCCAACCTTGTCTTATTCGTTGGTTTACCCAACGTTGTAGGCACCAACGATAGCACTTATTCGTTGGTGTCAACAACGGTTAGGATGAGAGCGTGACGGAAGATGAATCGACAGCGCCGCCGGCTCGATTGCGGGCGCTGCTCAGTTGGCAGGCGAATCGCGTGAACGTCCTAGGCTCCCGGCTCACCGGGTCGCGGATGCCTGCATCGGGCCGCGCTGATTTCGCCGTACTTGCCGCGCTCGAGGAGTACGGCCCGCACAGCCAGGCCGACCTCGGCCGGCAGCTCGGGTTGGACCGCAACACCATCAACGGGATCGTGACACGGCTCGACGATGCCGGGCACATCATCCGCGCGACCGACACCTCCGATCGGCGCCGCAACACCGTCGCGATCACCCCGCTCGGCCAGCGTTACCTCGACGAACTGCAGGCCGCCACCGACGCGGTTCAGGCAGAACTCACCGCACCGCTCTCCAACGCCGAAGCGGCACAGCTGCGCACACTCCTGGGCAAGATCCTTGACGCCCACCCCGGGCTACCCGCATAGCCCCTCACGCGTCCGCGAGTTGCCCACTTGTGCCCCCCCTTTTCGCCCGAAAACGCGGATATTTAGGGCGAAAGTGGGCAACTCGGCATGGAGGCCGCCAGCTTGTGTCCGGCGGCCTCCCGCCGGGCTACCAGACGAGCAGCAGGCTCGGCCAGGCGGTCGATGCCCTGAACTGATCGTTCCCGATGAACCTCGCTGTCACGAAGTGGATACCGCGCTTGAACGTCGGCAGCGTGATCGTTGCACGGCCGTCGGCGCCGAGCGTGGCCGTGGCGATCTGGCGGGTGCCGTCGTAGATCTTCACGTCACCGGATGCCACGCCCTCCTCCGCACGCACCCGCACCGTGTACTTCACCGTCGTGTGTGTCGACGCGAAGAGGTGGTTCAGCGAACCGCTCGTGAACGTGCGCGACGGCTCGGTGACCACGGAACCGGTCACCTCGAGCGGCACCTGGATGCTCGTGCCCGTCGACGCCACCGCGACCGTGAGGGGGAACGCGCCGGCGGCTGTACCCGCCGGAATCGTGACCGTGACGGATGCCCGGCCCACCTCATCCGTGGTGTCGACGATCGCTGGATCGATCTCGGCGGAGCCGAGCACGGTGTCGCCCGCGCTCACGGTGACGGTTCCCGAGTTCGGTTCGCCGTTGCTGAACAGCAGCGACGAAAGCCCGAGCGTGACGGTGTCGCCGGCGCTGTAGCCGTCGGCATCCGGGGCGGAGAGCGTGACGCCCACCGCACGCTGCGCGTAATCGGGCGAGACGACGGGGTTGGCGGTGAAGTAGTCGACCATGCTCTGCAGGTCGATCTTGCCCGAGTCGGCGACGTTGGTCCCGGAGGCGAGGGTGGTGAAGTTGTCGCCGCCCGCGGCCAGGAAGGAGTTCACGACCACCTTAAAGCTGTCTCCGGCGGAGACGAGCGTGCCGTTGACGTAGATCGCGTCGATGTGATCGCCGGCTGCTGCGGTCGGATCGTAGGTGTACTTCAGCGACTTGGAGACGCCGAGCTTCAGGAACGGCCTGCTCGCACCGGCGGGCTGCCACTGCTCTTCGAGCACCGACTTCAACTGGGCAGCGGTGAGCGTCATCGTCACCAGGGTGTTGGCGAAGGGCTGCACGCTCGCCGCCTCCTTGTAGGTGACATTGCCGTCCGGGTCCCCCGCTCCGCTCGACGCGTACGTCAGGTCGGTGCGCAGGCCGCCGGGATTCATCAGGGCGAGCTGGGCACCGGCATCCTTGGTCGCGTCCAACTGCACGTCGGCCACGAAGTTGCCGAGCGTCGACTCACCGCCGCGGTTCTCTTCACCGTTGCTCTGAACCGCCCGATTGAAGTCAGCGGTGATTTCTCCCACCTTGACCGCGCCCTTGACCGCGGCGACGGCCACGGCATCCGAGACGATCTTCGCGACATCCGCGTTCGGCGGGAAAGCGCCGAACAGTGGAAGCACCTCGCCGTCGGAGGAGACGATCTTCTTGGTGGTCGGGTCGACCGTGATGTCGAGGTGACCGTAGTTCTCGCCGTACTTGCCGGCTTCGATCACCGGACGCGTGCCGGAGGTTCCCGGAACCGCGACGTCCTGATCGAACACCACGTGGGTGTGACCGGCGACGATGGCGTCGACGTTGGCGTCCACACCCTTGTTGATCTTGCCGAAGGCCGAATCGTCGGTCGCCGAACTCGCGGCCGAAGTTGTGGCGCCCTCGTGCACGAGGAGCACGATGACATCCGCCTCGCCGTTCGACTGGTCACCATCGCTCAACTGGTCGGCGACGCGGTTGACGGCAGGCACGATCGCGCCGACGTCGAGGTCAGCGATGCCCGCCGGACTGACCAGCGAGTGCAGTTCCTCGGTGTCCGCACCGATGAAGCCGACGGTGACGCCGTCCACCGTCTTGAGCGAATACGGCTGGTACGCCGGGGTCGTGGTGCCCTTCTTGTAGAGATTCGCCGACAGGTAGGGGAACTTCGCCGCCGGGATGACGCGGTTGTTCAGATCGGACGTTCCCTTGTCGAACTCGTGATTGCCGAGCGCGCTCGCATCCAAGCCGATCGTGTTGAGGGCGTCGATGGTCGGCTGGTCATCCTGGATGAACGAGGTGAAGGTGGATGCACCGATGTTGTCGCCGGCAGACACGAACAGCGTGTTCGGGTTCGCCGCGCGGTAGGCATCGACCATGCCACCGAGCACGGCGGCACCCGCGGCCGGTTTGGAGGCCTCGAGGCGACCGTGGAAGTCGTTGATCGTCATGATGTCGATGTTGACCGGCGGAACCGTGTCGCTCAGCCCGATCTTGATCGGGTCGTGGTCGCTCGAACGGAACGGCGTTCCCGCCTCGGCCTGCGGATAGGCGTAGCCGCGATCGCTCCACTCCGGAGAGTTGATCGACCAGACTCCGATGCCGGTCACCGAGTCGGCGAGCGCCTTCGTGGCGATGGCGTGGTCGAGCGACCCGAGCTCGCCATCGAAGGTGTACGTGTACTGGTTATCGGTCTTGGTCGGCAGCAGATCGACGAGCCCCGAGCCGGTGAGCGCCTGGATCGGGTCCTCCTGCGCGTAGGAGTTGTAGTCGCCCAGCGACAGCACGTACTTGCCCTTGGCCGGGTCGTCGGTGATGGTCTTGATGAAGGCGATGAGGCTGTTCGCCTGTTCGACCCGCTCCGCGTTGAACTGGCCCTGCCCGTCCGCAGGCTCCGTGCCGTCGCCGCCCTTCGACTTGAAGTGGTTGCCGATGACGGTGATGACCTTGCCGTCGACATCGAAGGTCTGGGCGATCGGTTCGCGAGCGATGTCCCAGACCGTCTCGTCGACATCCGCAAAGCTGTCGCCGACGCGCGTCACGTCGGCGGGCTTGTAGATGATGGCGTTCGTGATGACGTCGGTCGTGGATGCCGCATCGGCGAGGGCCGCCGGCGTCGGCACGTAGGCCCAGGTTCCGGCACCCGCCTTCGCGTTCAGGGCATCGACCAGGTCGGCGAGCGAGGTGTCGACCGGGTGCCCGAACTTGATCGAGTTCTCGATCTCCTCGAGCGTGACGATGCTGGCGTTGAGGCCCAGGATGCCCGCGACCACCTTGGACTTCTGGATCGCGAACTGCTCAGCGTTGTCCGCGCCGCGCGCCTCGCCACCGAAGTCGGTGAAGTAGTTCTCGACGTTGAACGACGCGACGGCGACGTCGCCGCCGACGTTCGGTGAGGTCTCGGGGCGGGGGTTGAGCGTCTGGAAGGTCGGCTTGTACTCGGCCGGGCTTGCGTCGTTGATCGGGATGCTCGGCTCGAGCCGGTAGTCGCCGAAGCCCTCACCCAGAACCATCGCCTTGGCGGGGGGCACGAAGCGGTCCCCGTTGCGCACCACGACGTCCTTCGTGAAGAAGGGCTGGTCACCGGAGTGGCTCTTGTTGTCGACTCGGATGCTGTACCCGTCATCGACGAGCAGTCGCTTGGCGCGATTGGCCGCGGCGATCGCGTCGGCCTCTGGTCCGGCATCCGTCGTCTCTGTGCTCTTGACGGCCATCGCGCCCGCGCTGAGCCAGAGCGTTCCGAAGTTGTAGAGCTGGTGGCTCGAACTGAGGTAGTAGTTGCCGGTCGGTTTGACGAGCATGCCTTCGAAGGCCTCGCGCGCCGTGCCGACGACGCTGTCGGGGAGGTCTATTGCGGCCGGCACGCCGACCGCCGCGGTCACGAGCGTCACCTGGCTGGCGTCGGTGGCGGTGATCTGGGTCTGGCCACCGTTCTCGCCAGCGACACCGGTGACCGCGACGAGGTCGCCGATCGCCACGGAGGGGTTGGCCTGGTTGAGGTAGACGAAGATGCCATCGGATGCGCCGGCGATGCCGGCGGAGGTGGCGGACTGGATGAACAGACCACGGAAGTTGCTCACGCCGCGGTAATCGGCGGTGACCACACCCTCGACGGTGACCGTCTGGCCTGCGAGCGGGGTCGAGGTGCCGGTGCCCTGCACCTCGGCGATGCTGTGATCCGGCGGAGCGGCGAGCGCCGCAGTCGGAGCGGCCAGGATCGAGAATCCGAGGGCCAGTGCTGTTGCCAGTGCCGCTGATTGCGTGCGCCATCTCATGATTCGATCGACTCCCCTGTCAGACCCTGCGCCCACCCGAATGAGCGTGCCCCCCAATCGGGGGCCACGGCTCACCCTAGACAGAGTTGTTCATTGGTGTCGAGAGGAAAATCGAAAAGTCAGCTCGCGTTCGCCCCTGCGTCATCCGGCCGAAAAAACGCGAGTTGCCCACATCCGCCCCTCTGGAGGCCCGAAGTGGGCCAGAGCTGGGGCAGAAATGGGCAACTCGCGGAAGCTGCGGCGCGGCCTAGGCTGCGTCGAGCGCGGCGATCTCCTCCGGCGTCAGCGTGACGTCAACGGCCTGCACCGAGTTGCGGATGCTCTCGGGCCGCGATGCACCCGGGATCGGGATCACGTGTGGCGACTTCGAGAGGTGCCAGGCCAGCGCAACGACCTGCGGGGTCAGGCCGCGCTCATCCGCGATCTTCTGGAACGGCGCGAAACGGCTTCCCAACTCCGCCGCGTTCGAGATGCCGCCGAGTGGGCTCCAGGGCAGGAAGGCGATGCCCATCTCGTCGGCGAGCTCGAGTTCGGGCTCGCTCGAGCGGTAGGAGGGCGAGAACTGGTTCTGCACGGAGACGAGGCGGCCGCCGAGGACCTCCTGGGCGAGCTTCATCTGCTGTGGGTTGGCGTTCGAGATGCCGGCCATCCGGATGGTGCCGGCGTCGAGCAGGTCGCGGATGGCGCCGACCGAGTCCTCGTACGGCACGTTCACGTCGGGACGGTGCAGCTGGTAGAG
>DATNBR010000067.1:0-16468 GCA_035571875.1 Lacisediminihabitans sp.
GGAGGTGCGTGACCTGTCGCTGTGGGCGGTCGAGGGGCTGCTGCCGGATGTGACCATCCTCCTCGACCTCGACGAGGAGGTGGGGCGCGCCAGACTCGATCAGTCGCGCACGAGGTACGACCGTCTCGAGGCCGAGAAGAACGAGTTTCACGCGAGGGTGCGTGCCGGGTACCTCGAACTCGCCGCAGCCGAACCGCAGCGGTTCCTCGTGCTCGCCGCCACCGATTCCGTCGAGTCGATCGCCGCCGCCATCCGCGCCCGCGTGGAACCCCTCCTCGCCCGCTGATCCGCTCCGCCGTCGCGCCTTCTTCCGCACCGCCTTCTCCTCCGCGCCCACCTGTCATATCCCAAATGAAGGAGTCGCGGCGACCGAGGCCCGTGTTTCCGGGGGTGGCCTTCGCGTGGGAGCGCTCCACTCCTTCATTTGGGAGATGATCGGGACCGGGCGGGGGTGGCGGACACCAGGCACGCGACAGCAGCGACGGCGCCGGCACGGACGAGCGCAGTTCACGGTCAGTCGCGACCTTTATGCTTGCCCATGTGACCGTGTGGGATGAATTGACCGGCCAGGCCGACGCCATCGCGGTGTTCAAGGCGGCCGCTGCCGACTCGTCCCTCGGTGACGCCGCGATCAGCGAGTCCGCCATGACCCACTCCTGGCTCATCACCGGCCCGCCCGGCTCCGGCCGCTCGAACCTCGCCTACGCGTTCGCGACCGCCTTGCTCAGCCCCGCGGGTGCGGAGGGCGACGAGGCGACCGCGCGCCAGGTGGCCGCACGCACGCACCCGGACCTCGCAGTGCTCAGCACCGAAGGCGTGATCATCAAGATGGATGACGTGCGCGGGATCGTCTCGAGCTCACAGTTCTCCCCGTCGCTGGGTCGCTATCGCGTCATGGTCATCGAGGACGCGGACCGCATGCAGGAGCGCGCGTCCAATGTGCTGCTCAAGGCGCTCGAGGAGCCGCCGCCACGCACCGTGTGGATCCTGTGCGCGCCGAGCGAGGCAGACCTCATCCCCACCATTCGCTCCCGCGTGCGCACCGTGCGACTGCGGGTTCCCGCGGTCGAGGAGGTGGCCGAACTCATCTCCCGCCGCGACGGAGTGGACCTGCCGACGGCGATCAGGGCCGCGCGCGAGGCCCAGAGCCACATCGGCATGGCGCACCGCCTGGCAACCAATGCCGAGGCGCGAGACCGACGCCAGAAGACGCTCGAGACGGCCCTCGACATCCGCTCGGTCTCTGATGCCGTGATCGCCGCGGCGACGCTGCTCGAACTCGCCGGCGCCGACGCCAAAGCGATCACCGAGGAGCGCGACGCGGAGGAGCGCGAGGCGACCCTCCGTTCGCTCGGCATCGCGCCCGGCGGCACGATTCCGCCGGCGCTCCGCGGTCAGCTCAAGTCGCTCGAGGAAGACCAGAAGCGCCGGGCGACGAGGAGCCTGCGCGATGGCATCGACCGCATCCTCGTCGATCTGCTGTCGCTGTATCGGGATGTGCTGCTCCAGCAGTTGGGGTCGCCGCTCGAACCGATCAACCTCAGCATCCACTCGCGGTTGCTCGCCGCCGCGGAGGCGACGACTCCCGCGGCCACGCTCGCGACCATGGATGCGATTGCCACGGCTCGACGACGCATCGACGGCAACGTCGCCCCCGCGCTCGCTCTCGAGGCCATGCTCATCTCGGTCGTGCATCTCGGCGCGGCCCGAGCCCCGCGCGACAGCGCACCGAACGGAGTCCGATGAAGTCGCGCCTGAGAGTGGTGCTCGCCGCGGCGGCGCTCGCCGTCGTGCTTCCGCTCACCGGCTGCGTCACGGCGTTCCTGCCGAAGCAGGCCCCCGCCACCTCGAGCCCGGTGAAGGAGAAGGTCTCGACGGAACTCAAGCCCTTCTACACCCAGGTGCTCAGGTGGTCGAGCTGTGAAAAGGGCGCGTTCCAGTGCACCACGGCCACGGCTCCGCTCGACTGGAAGAACCCCGGCGACGGGTCGATCACGCTCGCGCTCATCCGCCACGTCGCATCCGGTGACCGCCTCGGCTCCCTGCTGGTGAACCCGGGCGGGCCAGGCGCATCCGGGTACTCGTTCATCGCCGACAGCCTCGACTACGCGGTCGACGCGAAGCTCAAGGCCCAGTACGACGTGGTCGGCTTCGATCCGCGCGGCGTCAACAAGTCGTCGGCGGTCAAGTGCTACCCGAATCCGGCCGACATGGACGCGTTCCTGTACGACATCACTCCGGGCAAGATCGGGTCGGATGCCTGGCTCGCCGCCCAGAATGAGTCCTCGAAGAAGTTCGGTGAGGCGTGCCTCGAGCACACCGGCAAGCTGCTCGGCTTCGTCGACACGGTGAGTGCCGCGCGCGATCTCGACCTGCTGCGCGCCATCCTCGGAGACAAGAAGCTCAACTACCTCGGCTATTCGTACGGCACCCTGCTCGGGTCGACCTACGCGGAGCTCTACCCTAAGAAGACGGGCCGCATGGTCTTCGATGGCGTGGTCGACCCCGCAACGACCGACTTCGACGTGACCTCGGTGCAGGCCCAGGGCTTCGAGAATGCGCTCAAGGCCTACATCGCCGACTGCCTCACCGGCAAAGACTGCCCGTTCTCGGGCAAGGGGGCCAAGGCTGTCACCAGCGCCATGAGCCAGGTGCGGGCGCTGCTCGACAGCCTCGACGCCAGCCCGCTGCGCGCCACCGACGGTCGCCAGCTCGGCAGCTCCACCATGTTCAACGCGATCATCCTGCCGCTCTACAGCCGCAGCAACTGGAACGCGCTGACACAACTGTTCACCGACGTGATGAGCGGCAACGCCGACTTCGCCTTCCAACTTGCCGACAGCTACAACGATCGCAAGCCGAACGGCACCTACACCGACAACCAGACCGAGGCGTTCATCGCCATCAACTGCCTGGATTACAAGACGGATGGCAGCCCGGCCACCCTGCGCAGCCAGGCTCAGCAGCTGGCCAAGCTCGCTCCGGTCTTCGGCCCGCAGATGGCATACGGCGACACGTGCAGCCAGTGGCCGATCCCATCCACTCGCGAGCGCGGCCCGATCGCCGCCAAGGGCTCCGCGCCCATCCTCGTCGTCGGCACCACGAACGACCCGGCGACGCCGTACCAGTGGGCGGTGAACGTGTCGAAGGAACTCGACAACGCTCAACTCGTCACGTACCAGGGCGAGGGGCACACCGCCTACAACAAGTCGAACGCCTGTGTGAACAACACGGTCGACGACTTCCTGCTCAACGGCAAGGTGCCCGCATCCGACCCGCACTGTTGACGCATCACCCCTGAGCTCAACTGGGGGCAATCCGCTGCTCCGCAATCGGCTAAGCTTTCTTGCTGTGCGCTCGGCAACGGGCACACGCCGCCTTAGCTCAGTCGGTAGAGCATCTCACTCGTAATGAGAAGGTCGTCAGTTCGATTCTGACAGGCGGCTCCACAACGGTCTCGGCCCGCGCCGGTCTAGGCTCGCAGCCCCGCGAGCAGCAGCCGCACCATCCGCTCCGCACGCCCCGAGTCCTCGGAAGCGCCGGGCCCGGCACCGTGACAGAGGTTCGCCACCGCGCCGAGGAACTCCGCGGCGTCGACCTGCTCGATGATGTCTCCAGACGCTCGTGCCGCGCCGAGCAGCCGCTCGAGCGTCGGCGCGAGGCGCGTCGAGAAGTATTCGGCGAGCGGCTCATACGCCGCATCCCCAGAGTGCAGCGCCGCGGCCAGACCGCGCTTGGTGGCGACGAACTGGGTGTAGCGCATGATCCATCGGTCGAGGGCTTCACCCGGGGGATACTTCGACTCGAGACGCGGGGCCGCGTCAACGCAGGCGTCCATCTCGCGGCGGAACACGGCCGAGATGAGGTCTGAGCGCAAGGGAAAATGGCGATACAGCGTGCCGACACCGACTCCGGCGCGCTCGGCGATCGACCGCACCGGTGCATCGACGCCTGCCTCCGCGAACGTCGCCTTCGCGGCCTCGATGAGGGCGTCGACGTTGTGTCGCGCGTCGGCGCGGATTCGGCGCGGGGCGGCATCCGTCGTGTTCTCGGTGCTCGTGACCATGCGCGTAAAAGATCCCCGGTTGTAATCGGAACAGGGTTCCGGTTAGAGTGGTAGCAACACCCGGAGCAGTGTTCCGGTTCTACTCATCGTAGTTCCTCGGGCGCTCCGATTCCACTACAACCGCTAGGAGCACACATGCAGTACCGCACACTTGGCCGCACCGGAATCAAGGTGACCCCGTTCGCACTCGGCGCGATGATGCTGGGAGCGATGGGCAATCCAGAGCGCAGCGGCGGCATCGCGATCATCCATCGTGCGCTCGATGCCGGCATCAACTTCATCGACACCGCCGACCGCTACGGTGACTCGGAGGAGGTCGTCGGCGAGGCGATCAAGGGTCGTCGCGACGAGGTCGTGCTCGCGACCAAGTTCTGGGGGCCGGTCGACGACGATGTGAACCACCGCGGTGCCTCTCGTCGCTGGATCATGCAGGCGGTCGAGCGTTCGCTGCGCAACCTCCAGACCGACCACATCGACCTCTACCAGCTGCACCGACCCGATCCGGAGACCGACATCGACGAGACGCTGTCCGCGCTCACCGACCTCGTGCGCCAGGGCAAGGTGCGCGCGATCGGAACCTCTTCCATGCGCGGCTCCGAGATCGTCGAAGCCCAGTGGATGTCGGAGAGGCGCGGCTTCGAACGGTTCCGCGCCGAGCAGCCGAACTATTCACTCCTCGACCGCGAGATCGAGCGCGAGATCCTCCCCGTGGCACAGCGCTACGGCATGGGCACACTGGTCTACAGCCCGCTCGCCGGAGGCACCCTCACTGGCCGGTATCGTGCGGCCGGGGAGAATGACAATTTCCGCTCCACCAGAACCGGCATGAGCCACTTCCGCGATGAGCGCCGCCTCGCCGCGGTGGAGCAGCTCATCGCTCTGTCCGATGAGGTCGGGGTGAAACTATCCCACCTCGCGATGGCCTTCACGATCGCACACCCCGGCGTCACCTCCGCGATCGCGGGGCCGCGCACGATGGAGCAGCTGGAAGACACCCTCGCTGGTGTCGACGTCGCTCTCTCGGACGAGGTGCTCGACCGCATCGACGCGATCGTGCCGCCGGGAGAAAGCGTTGGCGCGATGGACATGGTCTACCGCGGACCGGAGGTGGCTGATTCCACGCTTCGCCGCCGGCCGGCGGTCGAGCGCTCGGCCTCGTGACCTAGCGAGGCACCGCGGGTGCGAAGCTCGGGTCGGTCTCGTTCCACTTCTGGATCGTCTGGAGCACCCAGAAGGCCAGGAACAGTGCGAGGGCCATACACTCACCGATGAACACGGGCGGGGGAGTGGCGCCGAGGCCAACGCCCGTCCGCACCACGATGACCATCACCACGAGGTTGAGGCACATGACGATGGCAATGAACCAGTAGGCCACCTTCTGCCACCGCCTGGGCTCGCGGGCTGGTGCATCCGGATGCTCGAACACCTTCACCACGGCAATCACCGCCATCAACCCAAAGAAGGCGATCGCCGCGAGGAGGTGCGCCAGGGCGAGGAAGAGGTCGCGTGCTGCCCACCAGCCGACCGCAACCACCGCGAAGACGAGCACGGCGACGGCGAGCGACGGCAGCACAGTCGAGAGACGGATGCCCTCCGCCCGTCGACGAGCGAGCGTGACGGCGAGCGTCACCGCGACCACGATCACGCCGACGATCAGGTAGGTGATGACTCCCGTGCTGACATCGGGCAGCGCGCTCGGCGGAGTGCAACTCGTGCCGGGTGGGCAGGCCCCCTCGAATCCCGGAACGGATCCCGCGCGGATGGGCGTCGGCACCAGGGCGATGACAGGGGCGATGATTCCGGCGGCGTCGAGCAGGACGCGCTCGATGCCACGCCCCGAAAGTGCCAGGATCGCGACGGCCGCGGCGATCAGGGCGCCCACGAAGATGCTGCGTGCCGAGGTGTAGAAGTAGGCGCTGATGGACGGAAGCACTCCCTCGGCGGCCGTGACGACGCCGACCGCCACGCCGATCAGGATGACCGTGCCCGCGATGCCCAGCCGCAGATTGCGGTAGGTGCGCAGCAGGGAGGTGCTGAGGGCGGCGGTGACCTCGGTGTTCATGATCGACCCTTCGGCTGGATGCACACACGCCATGTCGCTCGCGGGTGCTGCGTCTCGAACGTGATCGGGGTACAGAATCGCCCTCGATGCACCGTCACACCATGAGGTTAGCTAATGAAACGCCCCCAAAACGAGGCACTTTTGGTCTTCGGCTGCCCGCCCCGGCTTGCGCGCGACGCTTCGCGGGGCATAACGTTGCTCAGCAGAAGGTCTTGAAAGCGCGTGTTAATCGGGGTACGCGATCGGGACTAGGGGTTCGGGGGAACTGTCATGAAGCGATTCGCATTACTGACGACGATTTTTACGGCTGTGCTGACTCTGGTGCTTCCGTTCGTCGGCGGTAGCGGTCCGGCTCTGGCGAGCGGCGCTGCCGCCTACGCTGGCGACTCGACTCTTCCCGTCTTCGCCTCTCCCGCATCCGTCGAACCAGCCACGGCATCCGTCGCCTCGTATACGAAGGGCGCACCCGCGTCTATCGCTGAAAACGAGGCATCGATCAAGGCCGCGGCTTCGGCACCGGTTGTCACGACCGTTGACACTGAACACCTGGCACAGAAGCCGGTACCGAAGCCGGTCATCGTCGTCCCGCCGGCCGCGAGCGGCAGCAAGGCGCGTGCCGGTGGTGGCGGAGGTTCGGCCGCACAGCGCCGCGCCGCGTATGCGGCTGCCGGCGGCGGATGCCCGGGCAACGTCGGCGGCGGAGTGAACGGCAACGCAGACCTCGCGAGCTTCGCGTCGACCTACAACGCCATCCGCGTCGCGAACTGCCTGCAGCCCGTGCCGATGAGCCACTTCCGCTATGACACCTGCATGCAGACGCGACTGCAGTGGATGGCGAACGACCCCAGCCCCGACCCCGGCAACACCTGGGGCCACATGGGCGTGCGCAGCATCAACCCCGACCCGAGCACCGGCCAGTACTACTCCGACACGCACCCGAGCGTGGGTTGCGATGGCAACCTCGCCGGCGGTGACGGAAACTCCGGCGCGACGGTCGCGCAGAAGTGGTGGAATTCGCTGGCCCACCGAGCTTCGCTCTACCGTCCGAGCTTCACGGGCAACACCGCCAACGTGTGCATCTACTTTGCGATGACCCACGGTGGACCGGGCGAATCCGCCAGCTTCACCAGGGCCGCGGCTCGCTGGGCCGGCTGCTAGCACCGATTCGCGCGGTGCCTGCCGCCTGTTAGATTCGCACTGAGGATCGCGCGTTCGCGCCGGTTCGCAGTGCGGGCGACGGTCGCCCGGCAGGGAGGCGCATCGTGGCAGAGCAGATTCGTTGGGGAATTCTGGGCACCGGTTGGATCGCCCACCAGCAGACGACCGACCTTCTCGGCAACGGCTTCACCGTGACCGCGGTGGGCTCACGCGCGCAGGCTTCAGCGGATGCCTTCGCCGCCGAGTTCGGCATCCCGGCTGCCCACGGCAGCTACGAAGCCCTGGTCGCCGACCCGACCGTCGATGCGATCTACGTCTCCACGCCGCATCCGATGCACGCGGCCGACGCCGTGCTCGCACTGAACGCCGGAAAGCACGTGCTCGTCGAGAAGCCTTTCGCGATGACCGCCGCGCAGGCTCGCGCGGTCGTCGAACTCGCGGCGCGGAAGCACCTCGTCGTGCTCGAGGCGATGTGGACGAGGTTCCTGCCGCACATGCTGCGCATCCGCGAGATCATCGCCGAGGGCACCATCGGCGAGGTGCGCACGCTCCTCGCAGATCACACCCAGAGCTTGCCCACCGACCCCGCGCACCGCATCAATGCGCCAGAACTGGGTGGTGGGGCGCTGTTGGATCTCGGCATCTACCCCGTGTCCTTCGCACATGACGTGTTCGGCGTGCCCTCGAGCATTCAGGCCAACGCCGCGACGACGGCGACGGGCGTCGACCGCCAGACCGCGATCATCCTCGGCTATCCGGACGGACAGCAGGCGGTGCTGCACACGGCGCTCGACACCCTCGGCCCGAACCGCGCGGCCCTCATCGGCACGAAGGGGCGCATCGAGGTCGAATCGGTCTGGTACACGCCGACGCCGTTCACCGTCTACGACAGCTCAGGGCAGATCATCGAACGCTTCGATCAGCCGGTGCCGAACCGCGGGATGCAGTATCAGGCCGCGGAACTCGAGCGGCTCGTGAACGCGGGGCTGCTCGAGGGCGAGGTGCTCTCGGCGACCGAGAGTGTGCAGATCATGGAGACCCTCGATGAGGTGCGCAGGCAGATCTCGCTCGTCTATCCCGGCGAATAGGGTGCGGGCAGGCCCCCGCGTCGGGCACGCGGGCGCCCGCCCGCGGCCAGTCGGCTCGCCGCCCCGCCCGGTATCATGACGGGGTGAGTGAGCCGCAGGAGCCCCAGTCGCCCGACGATCGGTCGCCCGACGATCAGTCGCCCGACAATCCGTCGCCCGACGCGTCGTCGCCCGACAATCCGTCGCCAGACGCCGGCGACCGTCCGCTGACCCGGCGCGAGGCGCGGGAGGCCGCCGAGGCGGGCACGACCCCGGATGCGACGCCAGCCCGCGCGCAGGAGCCCGAGCCGACCGTCGCGATGGACATCGACGCTCTCATCGGTGCCGAGTCACGCATCGGCGACGAGGCGCTCCTCAGCGCCGACCCCACCGGAGCCGCCACGGTCGCGTTCGCTATGACGCCGGCCGGCGAGATCCCGAATGCCGCGGCCGCAGCGACGCCGACGGCAGCGAAGGCGGCCACGTCGTCTCAGGGCGGGGGAATCGGGGCGCTGATCGCGAAGCATCCGAATGTCTGGTTGTTCTCGGCACTCGGAGTGGTCTTTATGCTGCTCGGCGTGGGTGCCGTCTTTGCCGGAACGAACCTCGCACCGTCGACTCCGGTCGCCGCGGTGGCTCCGTCTCCGAGCCCCACCGTCGAGCCCGCGCGACCGGTGCCCGCGCAGACCGCAGCAGCCACCCGGCTCCGCACCTGCTCGATCGCCGCACTCGCCGCCGATCCGCGGCTCGGCACCTTCGAGGGCAGCGTGATCAACGCTTCGACCGGTGAGGTGCTGTTCGATCGTTCCGCGGGCACCCCGGCACCCACGGCGAGCGTGATGAAGACGTTGATCGCGGCGACCGCGCTCAAGGTGCTCGGTCCCGACTATCAGCTGTCGACCAAGGTGTATGCGGGCAGTGCCGAGGGCACCGTCGTGCTGGTCGGGGGTGGTGACCCCACACTGAGTGCCGGCGGCGGCAGCGTCTACCCCGACCCACCACAGCTCAGCGATCTCGCCGCGCAGGTGCACGGTAACTACGGCAAGCCGATCACCGACATCATTCTCGACGCGACGATGTGGAACAACTCCGACGCCTGGGATCCGAGCTGGCCCGTCACTGAACGCACCCACGGCTACCAGCCCATGATCGTCCCGCTCATGGTCGACGGTGATCGCGCAAATCCGCGCGCGCAGGACAGCCCGCGCAGCACCGATCCGGTCAACGCCGCGGGCAAGGCCTTCGCCGCGGCGCTCGGTGTTCCGGACGCGAACATCACTCTCGGCTCGGCGATCACGACCAACCCGCTCCTCGGCGAGGTGAAGTCGCAGCCCGTGAAGTCGCTCATCGCGAAGATGCTTCCGGTGTCAGACAACACGCTCGCCGAGATGCTCGCGCGCGTCTCCTCGAAGGTCGGCGGCAAGGACGGCTCGGCCGCCTCGCTCACCGGCGTCGTCACGAGCGCGCTCGCGAGCTACGGTGTCGTGGCGCCGAACCTCGCGATCAAAGACGGCTCAGGCGAGAGCAAGAACGACGGCGTTCCGCCCATCGTCGTGGCGCAGCTCATGGCCAAGGTGCTCGCGGGTGCCGACAACCTCGGCGTGATCTACAACGCGCTGCCCGTCTCCGGCAAGACGGGCACGCTCTCGGGTCGATTCACGGGACCGAACGCGGTGGCGAGGGGAGCGGTGAACGCGAAGACCGGCAGCATCGCCAACGTGTACACGCTGGGCGGTATCGTGCACGCCGCGGATGGCACCTCGCTCGCCTTCGCGTTCTACGCCCTCGGCAACGTGCGCAGCACCGCGATGGCGGCGATCGACACCGTCACCACCGGCGTCTTCACGTGCGGTGACAACCTGTCCAACAACTGATCCGTTCCAAGGCTGGAGAGCGACATGACCCGCGCGTTGTTCATCATCGATGTGCAGAACGACTTCACCGAGGGCGGCGCTCTCGGGGTCGAAGGCGGGTCGCGCGTGGCCGCGGGCATCACGACGCTGCTGGTGCAGCATCCGGAGCGGTACGACCACGTGTTCGCCTCGCGAGACTGGCACGACGCCGAGGGCGACAACGGCGGTCACTTCGCGACGGATGCCGCCCCAGACTTTGTCACAACCTGGCCGGTTCACTGCGTGGCCGGCACTGTCGGCGCGGAGTACCACCCCGCGCTCGATGTCTCGGATGTCGACGTGCACGTGCAGAAGGGGCAGGGCAAGCCGGCCTACTCGATCTTCGAAGGGGTGACTCAGAACGGCCACGGCGTCCTCCGTGCCCTCGACGAGCTGGGCGTCACCGACATCGACGTCGCGGGCATCGCGACGGACTATTGCGTGCTCGCCTCTGCCCGTGACGCGCTCGCCGCCGGTCGCTCCGTGCGTGTGCTCGAGGATCTCGTCGCGGGCGTCGCGCCCGAGTCGAGCGCCGCCGCGCTGCGTGAGCTCGCGGAGGCCGGTGCCGTGGTGACGCAGAGCGACGCTCCGATCGCGCCCTGAGCCCTACGTCGGTGGAAGGCCGATTCCGGCCTCGACAAGCTCACCGACCGAACCGGTCAGCGCTCCGCGCGGTGCTCGAGCCCCACGAACATCGTGCGGTGCAGTGTCGAGACGTGCGCTTCGATGATGGCCACGGCATCCACCGGATCGTGACGTCGAAGCGCGGCAACGAGGTCGGCGTGCTCCCGGTTGACGTCGTGCAGGTACGACATCGGGTACGGCAGGAAGTAGCGGTACAGCTCGTAGAGCACCTCGCTGTAACGCGGTAACGCCCAGCCCAGGCCGCTCGCCCGCGCGACCGCGAGGTGCAACTTCTCGTCCGCCGCGTGGTATTCGGTCCAGCTCTGCGCGCGCGACGCCTGCTCGACGTAACGTTCCAGCTCATCCAGCTGCTCGTCCGTTGCGACAAGGGCGGCGTGGTGCGCGAGCGCGCACTCGAGCAGCACGCGGTGATCGATGAGTGCGTGTACGGTCTGCGTGTCAGCGCGGTAGGCGGTGACCGCATCCACGAGTTCCGGGTCGCTGTGCTCGGCCACGAAGGTTCCACCGCTGCGACCGCGTCGGCGATCGAGCACGCCCTCATCGGCGAGGCTCTTGAGTGCCCGTCGCGCCGTGATCTCGCTCACCCCGAGCGCCTCCGCGACCTCGGCGTCTGAGGGCAGCTGTTCCCCGGGTGCGAGGAGTCGGAGCTGGATGGCGAGGGCTATCCGCGCTCGCACCGTCTCGGTCGCGCTCAGGCGGGTGATGCCCGCGACGGCGGGATCGACCAGGGCAGGCAGACCCGGGGAATCGGGTGATTCATCCGTCGCCGTCGCCATGAACCCAAGACTATTCGTTCCACTCTGGACAAATGCGATCAATATGATCTATTTTATTCTGCGTGGACACAGTCGTCCCGAGGAGGAGCGGAAATGCCGCGAAGTATTCGTATCGCCGCAGTGCAGGCCCAGCCGCTGCCGATCGGGGCGCCACTCGACGCCTTCGCTGCCGATCTCAATCGGGTACTGAAAGACAGCGGAGGCGCCGACCTTGTGCTCTACCCCGAGCTGCACCTGTTCGGTTCGGAGGAGGAGGCGCCCGAGAGACGCAATGACCTCCTTCGCGCATCGGCGGCACCGCTCGACGGACCCCTCGTTGCCGGGCTAGGGGCGATCGCACGGGGCGCTGGCGTCTGGCTCGTCCCGGGCAGCGTCTGCGAGCTCGGCCCCGAGGGGGAACTGTTCAACACCGCCCTCGTCTTCTCGCCCCACGGTGAACTCGTGGCCAGTTACCGCAAGGTCTTCCCGTGGCGGCCGTACGAACCCTACGATCCCGGCGACCACTTCGTCGTGTTCGACATCGACGGGGTCGGCCGGTTCGGACTGTCGATCTGCTACGACTCCTGGTTTCCCGAGGTCACCAGGCACCTCGCCTGGATGGGGGCAGAAGTCGTGCTCAACATCGTCAAGACCACGACACCCGATCGCGCGCAGGAGCTCGTGCTGGCCAGAGCCAACTCCATCGTCAACCAGACCTTCACCGCGAGCGTGAACTGCGCAGGCCCGATCGGCAAGGGGCAGAGCCTCATCGTCGGGCCGGATGGGGAGGTCCTGCGCGAACTCGGCGACGACCGCCCCGGCGTGATCGTCGAGACCATCGACCTGGATGCGGTCAGCCGCATCCACGAGGAGGGCACAGCCGGTCTCAACCGGATGTGGGACCAATTCCTCCCCACAGACCCAGCGCTCGAACTGCCGCTCTACGGCGGACGAATCGAACCGACGCGCTGGAATCCCACCACAGCACCCCATCCCAACTCCACCTCTCGACAGGACACCTCGAAATGACCGATTCCCCCACCCTCGTCCGCACGCTCGGCCTCAGGTCGCTCGTGCTCTTCGGGCTCGCCTACCTCACCCCGCTCATCGTTCTCGGCATCTTCGGCGTCGTGGCCGAGGCGACCGGCGGCGCCAGCGCATCCGCCTATCTGATCGCCCTGGTCGCTATGATCTTCACCGCTTCGAGCTACGGACGGATGGCGGCGGCGTACCCCGTCGCCGGCTCCGCCTACACCTACGTGCGCCGCACGGTCGACTCGCGCATCGGGTTCCTGGTGGGCTGGGCGGTGCTGCTCGACTACCTGTTCCTCCCGATGGTCATCTGGCTGATCGGCGCGGCGTACCTCAATGCGCAGTTCCCCGCGGTGCCGAACTGGTTGTGGATCGTCGGCTTCATCGCCATCACGACGGTGCTCAACATCCTCGGAATCAAGGTCGCCGACCGGGCGAACTACCTGCTGATGGCCTTCCAGGTGCTCGTGATCGCCCTGTTCGTCGCACTGTCGATCGGATCGGTCGTCTCGAGTGACGGCGCCGGCGGGCTGTTCAACGCCTCGCCGTTCACGGGTCCTGGCGCGAGTTTCGCCGGTATCTCGGCGGGTGCGGCCATCGCGGCCTACTCGTTCCTCGGCTTCGACGCCGTCACCACCTTCACCGAGGAGACCGTCAATCCGCGCAAGACGATGCCTCGCGCCATCCTGCTGATCGCCATCATCGGCGGAGCGATCTTCATCCTCGTGTCGTACACGACCCAGCTCGTGCACCCCGGTGGCGAATTCAAGGACGTGAACTCGGCGGCGCTCGACATCGCGCTGCACATCGGCGGCAACGTGTTCGGCGCGATCTTCCTCGCCGGACTCGTGATCGCGCAGTTCTCCTCGGGACTCGCTGCGCAGGCATCCGCATCGCGTCTGCTGTTCGCCATGGGGCGCGACGGTGTGCTGCCGCGCAGGGTCTTCGGCGAGATCAGCAAGCGGTTCCGCTCTCCGGTGTTCAGCATCGTGATCATCGGTGTCGTCGGATTGATCGCCATGTTCCTCGACGTCGCGACCTCGACATCGTTCATCAACTTCGGGGCCTTCGTGGCGTTCACCATGGTGAACGTCTCGGTGATCTTCTACTACTTCCGGCAGCGTCGCGAGGGCCACCGCCACAACGCGGTGCTGTACCTGGTGATGCCGATCATCGGCGGTCTTGTCACCCTGTACCTGATGACCCAGCTCGACGTGCACGCGCTCACGCTGGGCCTCATCTGGCTGGGGGTCGGTGTCGTCGTTCTCGCCATCGTGACTCACGGATTCCGCCGTCAGCCACCGGAGATCGACTACGTTGAGGCCGATGACGACGAGATCACCAAATCACTCGTTCATTGACACGCGCCTAAAATGGCCACGGATGGCGGCATCCGTGGCCATCGGCGACAACCGGAGAACGGTGGGGTGCGCATGAGACTGAGCCTTGCGCAACTGGGCTCCGGCACGGACAAGGTCGACAACCTGGCGGCGATCGAGCGTCTGGCCCGACGGGCTGCTGACGACGGTGCGGACCTCGTGGCCTTTCCCGAGTACTCGATGTATGAGAAGAAGGTCGTCGACGCGAGCTTCGGGCCGGCGGCGGAACCCCTGGACGGACCGTTTGTCACGGCGCTGGCAGGCCTTGCGTCTTCACTGGGCATCGCGATTGTGGCGGGCGTGGTGGAGAAGAATGATGAGGGCCCACGGCCTTTCAACACGCTCGTCGCCCTCGACGCGTCCGGCACGCTGCTGGTGCGCTACCGCAAGATCCACCTGTTCGACTCCTACGGTTTCCGCGAGTCGGAGTCGATCACGCCGAATCCGTCGGTGGAGCCGGTCGTGTTCTCGCTCGCCGGGATGACCGTCGGCATGATGACCTGCTACGACCTGCGCTTCCCGGAGCTCGCTCGTGACCTGGCGGATTCCAGAGCCGAGGTTGTGCTGGCATGCTCTTCCTGGGTGCCCGGCGAGGGCAAGGCGGAGCACTGGCGGGTGCTGGCGCAGGCTCGAGCGATCGAGAACTCCTACTTCGTCGGTGCGGTGTCTCAGGTGCCGCCCGTCTCGATCGGGCGGAGCGTGCTCGTGGACCCCGCCGGTGCCATCCGTGGGGAGCTCGGACTTTCGGCGGAGGTCGGGACCTTCGATCTCGACCCGGCGGAGGTGCGAGCCGCGCGCGAACGTGACCCCGCGCTGGAGAACCGGCGGTACGTCGTGTACCCGGGGCGCCCCGCGGAGTAGTGGCGTCTCGGGTACCCACGCGGCATCCGGCACGCCGCATCCGTGTTTCCAAGACGCAGGAGATTCGCGCTGCTTGTGCCATTGCGTGACTGAGTGGCGGGTTGACGGCGGCGATCTCCTGCGTTTTCGGTGCGCGAGAATTGGGGGATGGCCGTCACCCAGATCACCGCGCTGGACGACCCGCGCCTGGTCGACTTCGCACACCGCACGGATGTCGCGCTCAAGAAGACCGGTGGTGGCATCTACATCGCCGAGTCTGCGCTCGTGCTGGAGCGGGCGCTGCGGGCGGGTCACTCCGTGCGCTCCGTGCTCGCGCTGGGCGGCACCGTCGACGAGGCCGCCACCCTGGTCGGTCCGGACGTGCCCGTGTTCTCCGGGCCCGGCGAGCTGCTCACTGAGCTGACCGGGTACATCCTGCACCGCGGCCTCATCGCATCGATGGATCGCCCGCTGCTCCCGTCGCCAGAGTCGCTGCTGGCGTCGGCCCGACGCGTCGTGATTCTCGAAAACGTCGCGGACCCCACCAACGTCGGGGCCATCTTCCGCTCGGTCGCCGCGATCGGGGCGGACGCCGTGCTCGTCACCCCACGGTGCTCAGATCCGTTCTACCGCCGCGCGATCCGGGTGAGCATGGGCACGGTGCTGCAGGTGCCGTGGACACGCGTGGGGGACTGGGCCTCGGCTCGGGAACTGCTGGTGGCATCCGGGTTCCATATCGCGGCACTGGCGCTGACGGATGACGCGGTCGGCCTGCGCGAGTTCGCTGCGTCTGCGCCGCCCAGGGTCGCCCTCGTGCTCGGTGCGGAGGGTGACGGGCTCACCCCCGAGGCGCTTGCCGCGGCGGACACCGTGGTGCGCATCCCGATGGCCCACGGCATCGACTCCCTCAACGTCGCCGCGACCGCCGCTGTGGTTATGTGGGCCCTCGCCTGACCCTGTTTCTCCGCGAGTTGCCCACTTCCGCCCCGAATTCGCCCCGAAAACGCCCGAAAAGGGGCACAAGTGGGCAACTCGCGGAAGGGGAGGGAGGAGGAGCTACACCAGCAGCTGATGCTTCGCGAGCTCCTTGTAGAGCGGGGTGGACTTCACGAGCTCGGAGTGGGTACCGACGCCGACGACGCGCCCGTGGTCGAGCACCACGATCTGGTCGGAGTCGACCACCGTTGAGAGCCGGTGCGCGATCACGATGAGCGTGCGATTCTCGGCGACCGCGTCGATGGCCTCGCGCAGAAGCTGTTCGTTGAGGCCGTCGAGCGACGATGTCGACTCGTCCAGCAGCAGGATGGGCGGGGCTGCGAGCAGGGCCCGCGCGATCGCGAGACGCTGGCGCTCTCCTCCCGACAGCATGACGCCGTCTTCGCCGACCGCCGCATCCAGCCCGCGCTCGCCGCGCTCGAGCACCTCGGTGAGGTTCACGTCGTGCAGCACGCGGATGCAGTCCTCGTCGCTCGCGTCGGGCGAGCCGAGCAGCAGGTTCTGGCGGATCGTGCCAGCGAGCACCGGCGCGTCCTGTTCGACGTAGCCGATCTGCGCGCGCAGCTCCCCGCGATC
>DATNBR010000068.1:0-16862 GCA_035571875.1 Lacisediminihabitans sp.
GGCTGCTCTCGGGCTACCTGGGCGGCTGGCTCGACCGCGTGCTCGTGGTGATCGCGGATGCCGTCTACGCCTTCCCGAGCCTGCTGCTCGCGATCGTCGCGGCGATCGTCATCAGCGGCGGCCAGTCGAGCCTGGTCGGCGGCGTGTTCGCGGCGGCCATCTCGATCACGGTCGTGTTCATCCCGCAGTACTTCAGGGTCGTGCGCTCCGAGGTGGTGCGGATCAAGTCGGAGGCGTTCGTCGAATCCGCGAAGGTCATCGGGTCAAGCTCCGCGCGCATCATGTTCCGGCACGTGCTGCGCAACTCGACCAGGACGCTCCCGCTGATCTTCACGCTCAACGCATCCGAGGCGATCCTGACCCTCGCGGGTCTCGGGTTCCTCGGCTTCGGTATCGAACCGACCTCGGCCGCGGAGTGGGGCTTCGACCTCAACAAGTCGATCTCCGATGTCACCGCCGGAATCTGGTGGACCTCGATCTTCCCCGGGCTCGCGATCGTGCTGGTCGTGCTCGGCATGACCCTGGTTGGTGAGAGTCTCAACGACCTCGCTGATCCACGACTGCGCACGCGCAGGCGGGCCGCAGCCAAGACTGCGACGGACGCGGTCGACGCGCTCGAAAGCGACGAGTTGGAGAGCGACGAGTTGGAGAGCGACGAGTTGGAGACGCGAGCATGAGCAACCTCACGAAGGGCGAGCTCGCTGTCGAGATCGACGACCTCTCTGTCACGTTTGCGACCGACGGAGGCGATGTCCGCGCTGTCGACGGCGTGAGTCTCGCGGTCAAGACCGGCGAGGTGCTCGCCATTGTTGGTGAGAGTGGAAGCGGCAAGACCGTGACCGCGAAGACCATCCTGGGCCTGCTGCCGGAGACGGCGACGGCATCCGGGGCCGTGTTCCTCGGCAAGGACAACGTCGTCACGATCGGCCACAAGCGGCTGCGCGAGATTCGTGGCACCGGTGCTGCGATGGTGTTCCAGGAACCGTCGACTGCGCTCAACCCCGTTTACACGGTCGGCTGGCAGATCGCGGAGGGCCTGCGCGCGCACGGTAAGTATTCGCGCGCTGAGGCCAGGGCCAAGGCCATCGACATGCTCGATAAGGTCGGCGTTCCGGATGCGGCAACGCGCGTCGACTACTACCCCCATCAGTTCTCGGGAGGCCAGAAGCAGCGCGTCGTCATCGCCATGGCACTCGTGCTCGATCCCGAGCTCATCGTCGCCGACGAACCCACCACGGCGCTCGATGTGACCGTGCAGGCGGAGATCCTCGATCTGCTGCGGCGCTGCCGCGATGAGTTCGACACCGCTATCGTGCTCATCACTCACAACATGGGTGTCGTTGCGGACCTCGCAGACAGGGTCGCCGTCATGTACCAGGGCAAGCTCGTCGAAGAGGCGGATGCCGAAAGTCTCTTCACCGCCCCGAAACACGACTACACCAAGCGCCTGCTCGCTGCCGTTCCGTATCTCGGCTCGGGCACCGCGCGCACACAGGAGCGTGCTGCGCAGAGGGCACTCACGGAATCAGCGGTGCTCGTCTCTGCGCGAGGGCTCGAGATCGAGTATCCCGGCCGGCTCGGGCGCGGTGGTTTCAGGGCCGTGAATGGCGTGGACTTCGAGATCGGGGAGCGCGAGGTGCTCGGCCTAGTCGGGGAGAGCGGCTCGGGCAAGACCACCATCGGTCGTGCGATCGCCGGACTCACGAAGGTCACGGGTGGGTCCCTGACGGTGCTCGGCCACGAGATGCTGGGATTCCGCGAACGCGACTTCACGCCAGTGCGCAGCCAGATCGGCTTCGTGTTCCAGGACCCCGCGACGAGCTTCAACCCCCTGTTGACGATCGCAGAGTGCGTCGCTGAGCCGCTGCTCGTGCACGGCCAGGCCGGGGATGCCCGGGACGCCCGCGCGAGGGTCGATGAACTGCTCGAGGCCGTGCAGCTTCCGAAGAGCTTCGGCGATCGCTTTCCGCACGAGTTGAGCGGCGGACAGCGGCAGCGTGCCTCCCTCGCGAGGGCGCTCGCGCTGAAGCCGAAGCTGCTGATCGCGGACGAGCCGACGAGCGCACTCGACGTCTCGGTGCAGGCGAAGGTGCTCGAGCTGTTCGCCGAGCTCCAGAAGGAGCTCGGATTCGCGGCGCTGTTCATCAGCCATGACCTCGCGGTCGTCGACCTGCTCGCCGACCGCATCGCGGTGCTGTACCACGGCGAGCTGGTGGAGGAGGGAACCGGGGCCGACGTGCTCGGCGCGCCCCAGCATCCGTATACCAAACGGCTGCTCGCCTCGCTGCCGGTGCCGAATCCGCGGGAACAGGCGAAGCGCCGCGAAGAGCTCCGCAGGCTGCGCGAAGCCGACGAGGGATGAGTCCCGCGCGCAGCGACGTTGCCGTCTCGGCGCGTGACCTCTCCGTTCGCTACCGTTCGAACGGCATCCCGTCGCTCTACGTCGCCGTGCGCGGAGTGACCCTGGAGATCGATCAGGGTGAGTTCCTGTGGCTCGTCGGCGAATCCGGCGCGGGCAAGTCGACGCTCGCGCGCGCCTTCGCGGGTCTCGCCCGGCGGGGCTCGATCGACGAGGGCGTGCCCGAGATCTGCGGCGGTTCGCTCACCCTGCTCGGCACGTCCATGCGCCGAGTGGGTCGCCGCAGGCGCGATCGGGTCACCATCGGTATCGGGTACCTGGCGCAGGACGGAGCGGAGCGGCTGAGTCCGCAGCTCACCGTCGCAGAGAACGTCGCGGACCCGATCTATTCGCGTGACCGTCACTTCTCGAACCGCGAGGCGACGGCGGCGGTCGCCGCGGTCGTCGACGCCGTGCGCCTTCCACTCGGTCTCATGCACCGGATGCCGTACGAACTCAGCAGCGGACAGCGCCAGCGCGTCGCCCTGGCCCGCGCCCTCGTGCTGGAGCCGAAGTTGCTCGTGGCCGACGAGCCCGCGCGCGGAGTCGATGCCACCGTGCGCTCGAGCGTGCTCGAATCGCTCTCCGAGTTGCGAGCGGAACGGGGGATGGCGGCGCTCATCGTCAGCAGCTCGCTCGCCGACCTGGCGGGCAACGCCTCTCGTCTCGCCGTGATGCAGCAGGGCGTTATCGTGGGATTGGGCACCCCAGACGAGGTGCTCGAGGGTCCGCATCACCCCTATCTCAAGAGCCTGGCGACACAGCGGCCCATCACGACGAAAGAGGAACAGGACTTTGTCGACTAGCGCGCAGCATCAGGCCGTCATGAACGGCACCGTCGAAGCGCTCCCCGCTGAGCGCAGGCCCCAGGCCGGACCGATCGCCGTGCTCCCGAACCCGAAGGACGTCTTCGTCGACGCCGTGCGTGCCGGTGGCGGCGAGGTGGCCGAGCTCTCCGACGCGACGCGCGGCGTCGTCTGGCTCTCCTCGAAGAACGCGTCCGAACTGGTCGAGATACTCCACACGCATCCCGGCATCGGCTGGGTGCAGCTGCCCTGGGCGGGCGTGGACGCCTTCGCGCACGTGCTCGCACCCTACGCGGGAACCACGGCGCCGCTCTGGACGAGCGCGAAGGGCGCCTATTCGCAGCCGGTGGCCGAGCACGCCCTGGCGCTCGCGCTCGCGCTGCTCCGCGTCTTCCCGAAGCGCGTCGTGGCCACCAGCTGGGCCACCGAGAAGGAGGGCACGTCGCTCTTCGGACTGAATGTGGTGATCATCGGTGCCGGCGGCATCGCCGTTGAGCTGATCCGCCTGCTCGAACCGTTCGGCGTGCACGTGACCGTCCTCCGCCGCAGCGAGGAGCCGATGCCCGGCGCCGAGCGCACGCTCACCAGTGATCACCTGCTCGAGGTGCTGCCCGAAGCGGATGTCGTCGTCGTCGCCGCAGCATTCACCGAGGGCACGACGAAGCTCATCGGAGCCTCGCAGTTCGCCGCGATGAAGCCGACGGCCGTGCTCGTGAACATCGCGCGCGGCGGCCTCGTCGACACGGATGCCCTGGTCACCGCGCTGAATGACGGCGCGATCGCGGGCGCCGGCCTCGATGTGACCGAGCCGGAGCCGCTGCCCGACGGCCATCCGCTCTGGAACGCGCCGAACCTCATCATCACTCCGCACAGCGCGGACACGCCAGCCATGACGGCACCGCTGCTGGCCGAACGCATCCGGGTGAACGTTGAGGCGTTCCTCGGCGACGGGCGTTTTGTCGGCGTGGTCGATCCGGGAGCAGGGTACTGATGTCGGCACCACACGATGGCCTGTTCTGGGCCGGTTCATACACCGCGAGCATGGATGGCTCGAGCGAAGGCATCGGCAGGCTGCGGCCGCGCGCGAGCGACGGCAGCCTCGAGTACCTCGGGCTCGCCGCCGCGACCTCGTGCCCCTCGTTCCTCGCGAACGGCGTGGTTCCCGGCCTCGTCTACGCCACGGATGAAGCGAACGCGCGGGTCGAGGCATTTCGCCGCGACGGAGACGAGCTCGTCGCGCTCGGCGGCCAGCCCACGAGCGGCAGACTGCCCTGTCACATCAGCGTCACCGCACAGTGGCTCTACGTGGCGAACTACTTCAGCGGCACCGTGGACGTCTTCCCACTCGCCGACGACGGCTCGATCGGGCCGATCCACCAGACTCTGGCGGGCAGCGGCAGCGGGCCGAAGCCGGATCAGGATGGACCGCACGCGCACTCCACGCTCGTCACGGCATCCGCGGTGCTGAGCGCCGATCTCGGCACCGATCAGGTGCACGTGCAGCGGTGGAACGGGGGAGCGCTCGAGCGCGTCGATTCGGTCTCGCTTCCGCCCGGCACCGGCCCCCGTGACTTCGTCGTGGCGCCAGACGGACGCATCTACCTGTGTGGCGAGCTGAGTGGTGGCGTGTTCGAGCTCGACCAGGACGGTACCGTGCTGCGCTCGGGCTCCAGCGTGACCGACCCGGTCGACGGCGACCACTGGGCCGGGCTCGTCGTGGACCAGGCGGGTCGCTACCTGTACACGGGCATCCGCGGCACCAATCGCGTCGCCGTGGTGGACGTTGCAACGCTCAGCCCGGTCGCCGCGATCTCCTGCGGTGGCGACTGGCCGCGTAACCTGTGGCTCGCGGGCGAGCTGCTCTACGTCGCGAACGAACGATCGAGCACGGTCACGAGTTTCCGTGTCGACCCGGGCACGGGCATCCCGACTCCGGTAGGCTCGCCCGAGGCGGTGCCCACCCCCACCTATCTGCTGCCCGCGAACTGATCGGCGCTGCGGTTTGGGAGTGTCACAACCTTTGGTAAAGTAGCAAAGCTGTTTCAGCAATCCTCGATAGCTCAATTGGCAGAGCAGCCGGCTGTTAACCGGCAGGTTCTTGGTTCGAGTCCAAGTCGGGGAGCTCATCGCCTGTGGGGGCTCCACCCTCCCGGGCGATGTTTGTTTAAGGCTTCGGCGTTGCTGGTCAACGGAGTGCGGCAGGCGGCCCGGGGCATCTCGGCTCAACCGATCGGTGCGAAACCCTGACCGATCGGCCGATCCGCGACCGGGCGGCCGCCGTGGCCGAGGGCTTTCGCCGTGGCCTCCTGGACGCCTCCGTGCGTTGAGCCCGCAGAAGCCTTACGCGACCCCGCTGTGCCTACTCCCAGAGGAGTAGGGCAGCCACCCCGAGCAGCGGATGCCGTCCGACAACCCCACGGCTACGATCAACACATGCGAGTCCCCGGCGAGTCCCACGACGGCGCTCGGTGGAACAGGTTCGAGCACGACCCCTGGGTCGAGCATTACCTCGCCCGGCGCCAGTCGAGGGGCAGCTTTCCCGCGGTGGCGCGACTGTGGCTGCCGGTCATCGTCTCCTTCCTGGTGCAGGTGCCGGCGGTTTTTTTCGTGTGGCATCCCGCGGTGCGACGCATGGTGCTCGCGCATCCGGGCGGGGGAGAGCTGCTCCTCGCGCTACTGGTCGCGCTGATCGGACCGCTCGCGCTGATCGGGGCCAGGCGCTTTCCGGGGCCGGTCGTTGCGATCGTGACGGCCGCGGCATCCGCTGATCTTCTGCTGCATCGTGGTGCCGACGGGCCGCCGTACATCGCGCTGGCCTTCGCCATCGTCTCGGCGATCGTGCGCGGCGCGCGCATCTGGGCATGGACCTCGGTGACCGTTGCCGGCGTCACGGCGCTGCTTCTCGGTTTCGTCTTCAGTGTGGGATGGCATCCATTCGGGCTGGGCCCGGGCGTGGTGTGGCAGCCAATCCGCATGGTCGGTATCACACTCGGACTGCTGCTCGTGATGGGAGTCGGCGAGGCCGTGCGCACGAGACGCGAGCGTCACGAAGAGTTCTCGCGCAGGCTGGCTCAGCGGAAGCAGACGGAGGTGCAGGCGGAGCGGGTGCGCATCGCGCGCGAGTTGCACGACGTTCTCGCGCACTCGCTCAGCCAGATCAACGTGCAGGCCGCGGTGGGCCTGCACCTCATGGACCAGCACCCGGAGAAGGCCGCCGAGGCGCTCTCGAGCATCAAGGATTCGAGCAAGACCGCGCTCGACGAAGTGCGGTCCGTGCTCGGTGTGTTGCGCGCGGAGGGCGGCGCCGACCCGAGCGCGCCACTCGTGCCGGAACCTGACCTCTCGAGGCTCGCCGGACTCGCGGCATCCGTGACCGCACAGGGCACAAACATCGACGTTCGGAACGCTCTCACGACCGAGCCTCCCGCGGCGGTTCAGCTCGCGCTCTATCGCATCGCGCAGGAGTCGCTCACCAACGTGCTCAGGCATTCCGGTGCCACGAGCGTCACGCTCACGCTTCGCGAGGTCGATGGCTTCTTCGAGCTCGCGGTGCTCGACAACGGAACCGGGCAGGCGGCGGCGAAGCACGAGCAGGATTCCGGCGGACGCGGGCTGCTCGGCATGCGCGAGCGCGCGCAGCTGCTCGGCGGAACGCTCGACGCCGGCACCGCAGAGACCGGCGGCTTCCGTGTCGTGGCTCGCATTCCCATCCCCACGAAAGGGTCCCTCGAATGATCAGAGTCGCGATTGCCGACGACCAGCAGCTCATCCGCGCCGGATTCCGGTCGCTGCTCGAGGCCGAGCCCGACTTCGAGGTCGTCGGCGAGGCCGGCACGGGAGCGGAGGCCGTGGCGCTCGTGACCCGGGAGAGACCGGATGTCGTGCTCATGGACATCCGCATGCCCGACGGCGACGGCCTCTGGGCCACGGGTCAGATCGTCGCCAATCCGGCGCTCGTCTCCACCCACATCGTGATCGTCACGACCTTCGAGCTCGATGAGTACGTTGCTCAGGCGATTCGCGCCGGGGCGAGCGGATTCCTCGTCAAAGACACGGAGCCGGTGGAACTCATCCACGCCGTGCGCGTGGTCGCCGCAGGCGACGCGCTGCTCTCGCCGGGCGTTACGAGGCGGCTGCTCGAGCGCGTCTCCGGCTCGCTCAAGGAAGCGCCAGACACCAGCCAGCTCTCGGTGCTCACGGAACGCGAGCGGGAGGTGCTCGGACTCGTCGGTCGCGGTCTCACCAACGAGGAGATCGGCAGGGAGCTCTTCCTCAGCCCGCTCACCGCGAAGACCCACGTCTCGCGCATCATGTCGAAGCTCGCCGCGCGAGACCGCGTGCAACTCGTCGTCGTGGCCTACGAGACCGGTCTCGTACGCGCCGGCTATCAGGAGTAGGTCGCTCCTCGGAGTAGTGCTTGCTGGAGTACTTCTCGCCCCGCGGATGCTCCTCCCGCAGTACACAGATCGCTCCCGTCGGCAGATTCCCCGCTTCGGCATCCCGAGGAGGCTGTGTTTGCAGGTTCCGCCGGAACCGCGAAGAAAGGATTCATCGTGCTCTCGACACTTGCTCTCCCCGCCCTTGCAGCCCACTGGGGTGGCCCGATGGGCGGCGGCTTCGGCTTCCTCTGGCTGCTCGTGCCGCTGTTCTGGCTGGTCGTGCTCGTCCTGATTTTCGCCGTGTTCGGTCGCCGCTGGCGTCACGCCAGGTGGAACGGGATGGGCGCCTACGGTCACGGGGCCTGGGCCGCGCCATCCCGCGCCGCCGAGACCACCCTGGCGGAACGTTTCGCCCAGGGCGACATCGACGAGAAGGAATACCGCGCTCGGCTCGAGGTGCTGAGGGCCAACAACCCACAGCATCCTGCGGCGAGCTGAACCGCGGTTTCACCGCTCGAACGACGGTGGCGCTGGATCGTCCAGCGCCACCGTTTCGCGATACCCTCGAACCTGCGTCGCACCTCGCCGGCGCCGGGGAGAGGGATCGAGCATGGACACCTGGCTGCGCGACAACTCGCTGTTTCTCGCCGTGGCCCTCGCGGTCGCCGCCGGTGTGCTCCTCGTATTGACCCTGCTGTTCCTCGTCCTGTGGCTGCGCTCAAGCAGGCGACGCAGGCACATCAACTTCGATCGCGTCGACGCCGAAGAGCAACGGGAAGACCTCGAAATCGCGCTGCAGGAGCAACTCAGCCGCCTGCGCATCATCCGCGAGCTGCACGAGGTCGCCGTGCACTCCGTCTCCGTGATCATCAGCCAGGCGGATGGCGCCCGCTACGCGGCCGCGGGTGACCCCAGTGCCGCCGCCCGGGCCGCCGCGACGATCGCCGAGACGGCCCGCGCCACCCTCGCCGATCTTCGCAGGGTGATGACCGTGGTGCGCGAGGGTGAGGCCGATGCCTCGCCGCAGCCGCGCCTCAAGTCCGCGCGCGAACTGTTCAAGACCATGCGCGATGCCGGCCTCGTGCTCACTTTCGTGGAGAGCGGCGATCGCTTCGAGCTGCAGCGGGGCGCGGAACTGGCCGTGTACCGCATCCTTCAGGAGGCGCTCTCGAACGCGCTCAAGTATGGGGGAGAGGGCACCGAGGTCAAGGTCTCGTTCACCTGGACCGAGGAGGGCCTGCAGCTTCTCGTCGATGACGACGGCGTTCGTGCCGAGGCGAGACGCCAGGGGCTCGACCCGAATGCGGTCGCCCAACAGCGCAGCTACACCTTCGAAGAAGACCTGAACGCCCTCACGGACGTCATCACTGGGCCGGGTATGACCGAGATGCGCGAACGCGCGGAACTCTTCGGTGGCATCTTCAACGCCTACGCGGTTCCCGGTGTCGGGTTCTCCGTATCCGCGATCTTCCCCGCGCTTCGATACGACAACGGCGTTCACGGCGTCAAGCTGGAGCGCTGAGTGCCACGCAGTGCCCCATGCCTCCCGTGGCGAAGGTCATGACGCATGGCTCGAAGTAGAGAAGACTCCGCCGCGATTCGCGCCGGTTTGGCGGTCGGGCTGGCCGCGGCGGCCTACGGCGTCTCCTACGGTGCACTCGCTGTCGCTGCCGGCCTCGACATCTGGCAGACCTGCGTCATGAGCCTGCTGATGTTCACCGGCGGCTCGCAGTTCGCGCTCGTCGGCGTGATCGCGACGGGAGGTGTCGCGGCGGGGCCCGCGGCGATCGCGAGTGCGGCGATCCTCGGCATCCGCAACGGTATCTACGGCATCCGGATGGCGCCGATCATCGGCGGTCGCTGGTGGCGCCGGCTCGCGGCGGCGTGGGTCACGATCGACGAGTCGACGGCGGTCGCGAGTACGCAGTCCACCCTGCGTGCGCAGCGCATCGGCTTCTGGGTCACCGCCGCGGCGACTTTCATCGGCTGGAACATCACCTCGCTCATCGGCGGCCTGATCGGCGACGCCCTCGGCGATCCGCGTCAATACGGGCTGGATGCTGCTGCCGCAGCCGCCTTCCTCGGCCTGCTCTGGCCGAGACTCAGACAGCTCCAGCCGGTGGCCGTCGCCGCGGCCGCAGCGGTGGTGGCCGTCGTGCTGACGCCCGTCCTGATCCCGGGGCTGCCGGTGCTTGTCGCCGGTGTCGTGGCGATCCTGGTCGGTGTCTTCAACTGGTTCGGCAGACCGGGTGCGATTGTCGAGGGACCACCGCAGCTCGCCCCGGCGCCCGCGAGCCACGCGGGAGGCGACACCGCATGACGCTGTGGCAGATCGTCATCATCGCATCGCTCGCCTGTCTCGCCCTGAAGGTGAGCGGCCACCTGGTGCCGAAGACCGTGCTGGAGAAGCCGGTGACCGCGAGGATCGCGAATCTCCTCACGGTGGCCCTGCTGGCGGCGCTCATCGGCGTGCAGAGCTTCGGTCAGGGGCAGGGCCTCGCCGTCGACGCGCGGGTGCCGGCGCTGCTCGTGGCCGCCGGCCTGTTCGCGCTGCGGGTGCCGTTCATCGTGGTGGTGATCGCGGCGGCGGCGACGGCGGCGCTCATCCGGGCGCTCTTCTGAACTAACCCTCGGGGTGATCGACGCCGGGCATCCAGTTGAGCCCCGGTGTTCCCCAGCCGTTCTTGCGAATTGCCTTCGCCGCAGCCTTGGCGTGCGGCGGTGCCAGCCGGTCGGAGTACAGCAGGCCATCGAGATGGTCGAATTCGTGCTGGAAGATGCGGGCGAGCCAGCCGCTCGCTTCGATCTCGAAGGGGTTCTGGTCGAGGTCGACCGCGCGCAGGATCGCCAGGTCGGATCGACGCAACGGAAAGCGCTCACCGGGAATCGAGAGGCAGCCCTCGGACTCTGTCTCTTCGTCCAATTCGTCGATCGTGGGTTGATTCACCCAGAGCTCGGGGTTGATCGCGGCGCCTCGCCAGCGCACGTCGTTGTCGTCGGTCCAGTCGTAGACGAAGGCGCGCAGCGGCACTCCGACCTGAGGCGCCGCCACGCCCACTCCGGGAGCGGCGGCCATGGTCTGGTACATGTCGGAAATCAGTGTGACGAGACTCTTGCCGAAGTCGGTGACCTTCGCGGCGGGGGAGTGGAGGACCGGATCACCGGTGATAACGATGGGAAGCACGGCCATTCGTCAAGATTATCGTGGCCGTAGCGGGTAGGGTCGTGGCGTGCCACCCGACCTCATCGAGCTGACCCAGTCGGTCTCGCTCACCCCGAACCAGGCGCTCGGTATCCCGATCGCCCTGGTAGGTGCCGTCTTTCTCTCGCTCGGCGCGCAGTTTCAGCACCGTGGCGTCGGCAAGGTGGGTGCGTCGAGTCAGGCGAAGGACTCGACCGCTCTCAGCATGGGCCAGCTCCTGCTCCTCCTGAGGCGGCCGTCGTGGGTGATCGGAACCCTGCTCCTCGGGCTCGCTATCGTGTTCCAGCTCAGCAGCCTCATCCTCGCGCCGCTCATCGTCGTGCAGCCGCTCGGAGCTGTCGCGCTCGTGATCACCGCCGTGGTCAACTCTCGCGTCTCCAAGATGCCGCTGACCGGCCCCGCCATCCGCGCGATCGCCTTCTGCGTGCTCGGCGTCGCGCTGTTCGTGACGATCGCGGCGTTCACGGCGACGTCGAGTCCGATCAGCGAGAAGCAGCTCGTCATCATCCTCGTGATTCTCGGCGTCGTCACCGTCGCGTTCGCCCTCTTCTTCGGCTTCCTGCGCAAGCGATTCAAGGCGATCATCTACATCGTCGGCGCGGGCGTGCTCTACGGTTTCGTGGCGACACTGGCCAAGGTGGTCATCGACCGCATCAAGACGCTGATTCTCTACGGCTCAGACACCGGCGGCTTCGAGTGGCTCACGACGTTCTGCATCGTCGCCCTTCTCGCGGCGACGGCCCTCGGCGGCTACTTCGTGCAGAGTGCGTATTCGTCGGGACCGCCCGATCTGGTCATCGCTGGGCTCACGGTGATCGACCCCATCGTGGCCGTGTGCATCGGCGTTGTCGTGCTGCAGGAGGCTGCGGACGCGCCGCTCTGGGCGATCCTCGCCTTCCTCGTCTCCGGAGTGCTCGCGGTTTATGGAGTATTCCAGTTGGCGAAGCACCATCCGCAGTCCCGCGGCTAAGCTGGCAGGGCCGGATGCATCAACGCACGTCATCTCCATCGCACAGACTCAACACTGCAAGGGAACTTCGAGATTTTGCCTGACGCCCCGCTTGACGCAGCTTCGCCTACGTCGAATCCCCTGCGCGTATTGATCGGTGCCGACACCTTCCCGCCCGACGTCAACGGGGCGGCGAACTTCGCGTCCCGCCTCGCGGCCGGGCTCGTCGAGCGCGGCCATGAGGTGCACGTCGAGGCGCCCGCCTTCAATCGCAAGCACGGCGACTTTCAGGAGGAGCACGACGGCGCCACCTTCGCGGTGCACCGCATCTACTCCTGGCGCTGGTACCCGCACGACTGGCTGAGGTTCGTGCTGCCGTGGCGCAGCCAGGCCCACGCAGCCAGGCTGCTGGATGCGATCAAGCCGGATGTCGTGCACATTCAGTCGCACATCGTCGTCGGTCGCGGCCTCGCCCGACAGGCGGCCAAGCGCGGCATCCGCATTATTGCGACGAATCACTTCATGCCCGAGAACATGATCGAGCACACCCTGCTGCCCAAGTTTCTGCGGCGCAAGGCGATCCAGATCGCATGGAACGACGCATCCAAAACCTTCGCCTTCTGTGAGGCGGTCACCTCGCCGAGCCGCAAGGCGGCCGACTTCCTCGAGGAGGAGACCGGGCTGCGTGGCGTGCACGCGATCTCTTGCGGAGTGGATGCAAGCCTCTACACGCCGAGTCTCGCCAAGCGCACGGAGAATCGCGTGGTCTTCGTCGGTCGGGTCACCGGCGAGAAACACCTCGATGTGCTGTTGAAGGCGATCGCAGCGCTGGATCCGGCGCTCGACACGAAGCTCGATATCGTCGGCGGCGGCGACCTGATGAACCAGCTCAAGCAGCTGGCGAAGGATCTCGGCATCGCCGACCGGGTCAATTTCCTCGGCTATGTGACGGATGAGGAACTGCGCGCGACGCTCACCCGCGCGAGCGTGTTCGCCATGCCGTCGATCGCGGAACTGCAGTCGATCGCGACGATGGAGGCCATGGCATCCGCCCTGCCCGTGGTCGCCGCAAACGCGATGGCGCTGCCTCACCTCGTGCACGACGGCGAGAACGGCTACCTGTTCGAACCGGGCAGCGTGAGTGACTTGGCGGCCAAGCTGACGGATGTGCTGCGCGCCCCCGATGACGAGTTCAAGCGGATGCAGAAATCGAGTCTGAAATACATCGAGGCGCACGACATCCAGCGCACCGTCAGCATCTTCGAGAGCCTGTATCGTGGTGAACCGGTGACGGACCCCGTCACCGACGTGTCGCTCGACGAGCAGGCCTCCTGACCGGGTTTCCGGTCGGGCTCGCTGCCTCTGGCCTGGCGACGCGGGGCGGTAGCTCAGCTGGTTAGAGCAGCGGACTCATAATCCGTCGGTCACGGGTTCAAGTCCCGTCCGCCCTACCGCGTTCGCTGTGTTCATGTCTCGGCTTGTAGCCCCACGATGCACCCGCGCCATCCTTTTGGTCGTGAATACACTTGCACTCCAACGTCTTCCGGACGTCCGGAAGATGCTTGTCAATCGCGTCCGACCGATCACCTGCATTTGTCTCTGCGCCGTCGGCCAGAGCCTCCGTTCGCGTCTTCGTGGCGACCCACTGGCGTGTCGGCAGACAACCTGATTCGCAGATGCCGAGGCATCAACGCGCTGCGCCTTGCTAGGGTTTCGTCATGATCCTTGAACTTTCCGCAGTATTAGTTGAGTCCGTCTCCGCAGCGGTCGCGATACTTAGTGAAGTTACTCATCGACGAGGTAGCCGCACTGCACACAGCATCGTGGGTGCGCTGCCAACTCTCGATTTCAGCAGCGCGCTTGAGGATGCTACCGACGCCCGTTTGGCAGCGATGATGCGTGGAGCTATGACGGCAGCCCACCTGCAGCTCGTGATTGACGACCCGCAAGTGAGGCGCATCATGTCCGAAATGGTGTTGGCCTCGGTCGTTGAGGACCCGGAAGGCGCGATTGGCGTGATTTCCGAGCTTTTGATCGTAAGAACCACGTCTCTGCTTGATGGAAAAGTGGCGCTAGACGACGTTGAGTTCTTCGCCACCGAACTTGCCGCGATGACGCGGAACTTTTGTTCGCGAGTGCTCGCGGCCGCACTTGCAGTCGCGCCGGACTCGGTCATCGGTGTCCAGCAGCTGTCGGCGATGAAACGTACGTATGCGATTCTTCAGCGCGTGAGTGAACAGCTTGAAGCAACGAGTCGGATGGTTTCCGAGGAACTTGCCTCGGAGCGACGCGCCTTCCTCCTCCAGTACCGAGCGGTGTGCGCGGACGTCCACGGATCAATCAAGCCTCCGGATTTCGAAACTAACCAACGAATCCCGATCGAAGACCTGTACGTGGCTCCTACTGTTCGGCGCTTACGCAAAGGCGATCTCAAGGCACCAACCGATGTCACGACTTTTGCAAGGCGCATAGATAGGACCGTGCTGCTCGGAGATCCGGGCGGCGGCAAGTCGACTCTTTCGAACTACCTGACGATGTTGTGGGCGCGAGACCCTGAGGGACCGGTCCCATTTCATGTGACTCTTCGTGAGTTCGCCCCAGAGAGCGAGTCACTCTCGGTGGTCCAATTCATTGAGTCGCAAATGCCGTCCACTTATCAACTTCAGCCCGTGCTAGGTGCTGTTGACGATTTGCTGATTGGTGGCAATGCGGTCGTCGTTTTCGACGGCCTCGACGAACTCACGGACCCGACGAAACGTCGAGCAATGACTAACGCAGTCGAAACGTTTGCTTTCCGGTATCCGATGGTCCGAATATTCGTGACATCGCGACGCGTGGGTTATGAGCAAGCTCAGCTTGATCCTGCAAACTTCGAATCTTTCGTAATTGATGGTTTCGACCGCAGCAACGTTAGCGATTACGTTGAGAAATGGTTTGCTTCGCAAAGCGCCTACACCGAGGCTGAGGCCAGTAAACGTTCAAGTGACTTTATGGCGCAGAGTGAGCCAGTCCAGGAGCTGAGTGCGAATCCGCTGATGTTGTCGCTCATGTGCATTATTTTTCGGGGGGAGAACTTCATCCCTCGGAACCGGCCGGCGATCTACGAAAAATGTGCCAATCTTCTGTTCGAAAAGTGGGACGGCCACCGGCAGATCGAGGTGCCCTTGCAGGCTCGTGATCATGTCGACGCGGCGATGAAACATGTCGCGTTTGTCTTTCTCGATAGCGATTCCAGTGACACAGGCATCACCCGCGGCGCGCTCGTGCGCGAGATGACGACATATCTATACCCCCGCGCCATGGAGAGTGAGGGAAAAGCGCGGAATGCAGCTGAGGAGTTTGTGGACTTCTGTGCCGGTCGAGCTTGGGTCTTCTCCGATGCCGGCTCGACAGCAGCCGGGGAGCCCATTTTTACCTTCACTCATCGCACTTTCATGGAGTATTTCGCTGCCGTGCATCTCATCCGAACAACGGATACGCCGGAAAAGCTCTCGCAGGTGCTCCTGCCGCGCATTGCCCGCGAAGAGTGGGATGTCGTCGCGCAATTGGCGGTTCAGCAGTCGGACAAGGCGAACGACCAGGGCACTGAACGGGCACTCACAGTTATGTTGGACGACCTTCGCCGGCGTACCGCGGCAAACAGATCGCATGTGCTTTTTTTTGTCGTGAGGTGCTGCGAGTTTGCGGTAGTTTCGCCCGCCTTCCTCCGCAAGCTCGCCATTGCGTGCTTCGACTTCTTTGCGGATTTGGAAGTCTCCTACGGAGATCGGTTTAATGAGGGGCTGAGCCCACTCTTGAGCCTTCAGGAGTTTGTTCCCCCGGATCAAACTGGCGTGGTGGTTGAAGCCATGCGTGAACATCTTCTCGCGATACTCCTAACGCCAGACGATGATCGATTTGAGGGCGCGGTTTTCTTTGTGTTACTCGGTTCGGTTCGCCGGTTTAACGGACGGATTTGGCGCGTCGGCGGTCGCGCTCGGGAGGAGCTTTGGGACGACGCCTTCCAATCAATTACGACTGAGCGTATGCGGGCGTTTCAACGCGTACTTGAAGACGACCCAGTTGGGTGGGTCAACCTAATTTTGGGCGACGTAGTCACGCCGTCGGAGGGTATCGCCAACATGAAAGCTGCCGGGCTTTCCTTCTCAGACATGTACTTTACTAACGCACGAGTGCACGGATCCGACATATCAGGTTCGCCTCTGGCGGTTGCGGTTGGAAATGCGATTCGTTCCAAAAACCTGCACGAACTAGAGGATCGCCGAATCTGCGAGGCGACGGCTGCTGCGTTTATGACGGATTTCCACGCCACCTCCGGGTCTCGGACCATGCCAACCGTCGGCAACGACATTGCGATGCGGTCGGGGTTCCCAGAGCCGGACGTACTCGACGCCTCTGCGGGATCAACGGAACTGGGCGATTTCCTCGCTCTTGTAACTATGGCAATGGAAGAGATGAGCACCGCACGTACGGAGCCGACATCTCGACCGAGACTATTTGACCTTGGGGAAATCGGTGGGATTGGGCTTTCGCCAGAAGTCGAGGAGTTCGCCCGTCGTTGGAGTAACGAGGAAGCGTCCTTCTTCGATGCGTTGTGACGCTTGAGACCGATTGAGCTCACTGCCCATCACGCGTGATGACGATCGCGGCCCGGCAGCCGAGGCCCGGCGACGGTGTCGCGGCGCTGCCTAGGGTCACGAGGGAGGCATCTTGATCACGTTCGGAACCGACGTAAGACGTCTCGCCTTTGAACGCTCTGATTCAGTAGACCGATTCCTGTCGTGAGCCGAAGATTTGCACAGTAGCCGGGCGCCCTTGCAACAAAAGGGATCGCTGCGTGCGGTCGTCTGCTCACGCCCCGTCCACGCAGCGGAGAAGCTGGTCGCTGCAAGTCACTCGCCTCACTATACCTTGCACTGCAATGTATAGTGGCGGTAGGTATGGAGGCGCGATGAATATCGACAAGGACTTGGTGGCGGCGATGGCTACGCCGCTCGTGCTGGCGATCCTCGCCGAGGGACGCAGCTACGGCTATGCGATCCACAAGCGGGTGCGGGAGCTCTCGGGCGGCGACCTCGAGTGGACCGACGGCATGCTCTATCCGCTGCTCCATCGCCTCGACCGCCTC
>DATNBR010000069.1:0-8628 GCA_035571875.1 Lacisediminihabitans sp.
CCGGCGCGACTGGTGCTCCCGACCCCGCGAGTGCCCACCGGCGGGAACCGCATGGCGGTCACCGCGGCCTGGGCCTGCTCGACGGTGTCGACATGGGGGAGCATGATGCCCTCGGCGCCGGCATCGAGGATGCGCTGCACAATTCCGCCATCCAGGCTCGGGATGCGCACGATCGGCGACACGCCGCTGAGCAGCGCGACACCGATCTGTCGGTACGCGCTCTCGAGGCTCATCGCGGAGTGCTCGAGGTCGATCACCACGAAGTCGAAGCCCGCGAGGGCGACCAGCTCCATGCTCTCCATCGCGGGGATCTTGACCCACGTGCCGAGAGCTGGCGCATCCGGATTCGCGATTGCCTTCTTGAACAGGCTCTTCGACCTGCGCAGCTCGGTCACTTCGACGGGTAATCGTCGGCGTTCAGCACCCAGCCGGATGCCGAGAAGTCTTCGCGAGGCGGCGAGAAGATGTCGATGAGCTGCTGGTGATCGCCGATGCCCTGGGTGGTGTGCACGGTGGGCGGCGGGATGATGCAGATCGACGGGGTCGCGATCTGGCGGCTCTCATCCGGGCGCCACTGCGTCGAGTCCGGGCCCCAGGGGTAACGGATGTGGTGGATGAAGCTGCCCTTGACCGCGAGCGAGATCTGCTCGAAGTCGTCGTGGAAGTGCGGCGAGAGCTTGAGCTTGTTGCGCGGGCCCGGCTCCTCGGCGAGGAAGTTGACCATGAGGTTCGTGGTGCGGAAGATGCGGCCGAAGCGCCCCTCGGCGATCGGGGTGTCTGCGAGGTTGTAGACGCGAAGCCGGAAGCCGCCGATCGGGTCGGGCCACGGCACGAGCTCCGCGGCGCGCTGATCGGGCTCGGCGTAGGCGTCGGCATTGAGCGCGCCGTGCCGCAGGTCGGCAGCCACGGTCGAGAACAGGCGGATGAGCACGCCATCGGCCATGACCTCGATGCGGCTGTCTCCCGGAGGCACGACGACGAACGCCTCCTCGGTGACGGTCGCCGATCCCACCGAGCTGGCGACGTGGATCGGGGCGCTCTCCGAATACTGCAGCACCGCGTACTCGTCGGGCTGGCCCTCGCGGCTGAAGACGTCTCCCGCCTTCGCCTGCGTGTACGCGATCACGAGGTTGGCGGCACGGGCGATCCAGGTGCGGCTGCCGTGTTCGGCGACCTCGCTCGGCTCGAGCGAGAGGAACTCGATCCACTGCGACGGCTTGATCGGGGTGGAGGGGTCGACGGTGCGCGCGGGCGCCGAAGGGGCAGCGAGCTTCGAGCGGATGTCGTCCTTGGCATACATGGTCATGGTGATTTCTTTCTCTACAGCGTTACGTTCTCGACGCCCTTGAGGGCGAGCATCCGGCGTGCGTCGTCCGGGGTGGCGATCTGCTTGCCGAGGTCTTCGACCACGGCGCGAATCTTCTCGACCTGCTGGGCGTTGCTCGTGGCCAGTTCGCCCTTGCCGATCCAGAGGCTGTCTTCGAGCCCGACGCGAACGTGGCCACCGAGCCAGGCGCTGTGCGTGCCGAACTGCATCTGGCCGCGGCCGGCCGCAAAGGCGGAGAAGTAGTAGTCGTCGCCGAAGAGCTTGTCGGCGATGGCGACCATGTGGGTGAGGTTCTCGTGGTCCGCACCGATTCCGCCGAGGATGCCGAATACACCCTGGATGAGGAACGGCGGCTTCGCGAGTCCCTTGTCGACGAAGTGCGCGAGGGAGTAGAGGTGCCCGATGTCGTAGCACTCGTACTCGAAGCGCGTGCCGTGGCCCTCGCCCAGCTCGCGCAGGGTGTATTCGATCTTGTCGAAGGAGTTCACGAAGGGATGCGAGTAGGTGTTCAGCACGTAGGGCTTCTCCCACTCATGCTTCCACTGCGTGACCTTGTCTGCGATGCCCGAATAGACGAAGTTCATCGAACCCATGTTGAGCGACGCGAGCTCCGGGCTGAAGCGCAGAGACGCCGCGAGTCGTTCCTCGATGGTCATCGAGGAGGCGCCGCCCGTGCTGATGTTGATCACCGCATCCGTCTTCTCCAGGATCGCGGGGATGATCTGCTCGAACACCTCCGGCTCGAACGCGGGCCGGCCGTCGGGGTGCCTGGCGTGCAGGTGAATGATGGCGGAGCCGGCGGCAACCGCCTCGAGCGAGGCCTGCACCACCTGCTCAGGGCCGAGAGGGAGATACTCGCTCTGCGACGGTACGTTGACGCTTCCCGTGATCGCCGTGCTGATGATCACCTTCTCGGCCCTGCGCATCAGTTGGACTCCTCGAGTCCCAGCAGGAACGCGGTGTTGCGGCAGATCATCTGGCGGATGTCCTTCTCCGCGACGCCGTGGTCGAGCAGTTGCTGGATGACGTAGATGTATCCGTCGACGGGCAATGGGTTGTCTTTCTGCCCGAGATCGGAGTCGATCACGGTGCGCTCCGGGCCGACCTTTTCGATCCAGTCGACGAGCTGCTGGATCGGGAATCCAGGGGCGGGCACCGCCGGGTGGTACATCGACATCTCGTGCTCGACGAAGGCTCCGTAGCCGAGCATCTCGTCGACATCCGCCTCGTTCGCGTTCACGATGAAGTCGGGGTGGTGCAGCAGCAGGCGCCGCACACCGTTTTCCTTCGCGGTGGCGAAGAAGGCCTTCATCGACTCGGCATCGAGGTGACCGCCCGAGAGCAGGATGTCCGCCTCCGCGACCAGCTGGGTCACGCGCACGGTGTCGGCGGAGACGTTGCCGTTGGCATCGAAGATCGACACCTCCTTCTCCTCGAGGTTCGAGCCCGCGGTGGGGAAACCGTCGTCGTGGCTGTGAGCCCGGATGTGCTGGCCGGCCGACACGGTCGGCCCCCAGACACAGCGACCGCCCATTTGAATCGCGACCGCCACCGCAGAGGGATTGATGCCGCCGACCTCGGAGTTGAGCGCGACGCCGCCGTAGGCAGGAGTGGGCGCATCCTTCAGCTGCGCCTCCATGGCCAGCAGGTCCATCACGGTGTTGTGGTGGTGCGACTTGATCAGGATGGCGCGCATGTTGATGCGGGCCGCGTCATACGACGCCTCGACGTGGTTGAGGCGGCGGGGGAAGGGGCTGGGGCCCGAGTGCACGTGGAGGTCGACGGCGCCGTCGAGAACTTTGAGCAGGGCTGGGGACGGGGCGGCAGCGTCATCGGTTGCGAGCATCCGGGGATCTCCTTGTGTTCGGATCGTGTAATTACTGTTCAGGATACGGATTCTGGCCGCGCTTGTCTATCTGCAAAAGCAGCGCAATTCGCGGTGATCCCGTCCATAATGATGTTCATAATCTGAAAGGCGAGATTGCACTATGAACATTTGCTTGCTTTACTAAGTGCTCCAGTAGACATTTTTTGAGCCCTCGACGAGGAGGTGTGGCATGGCGGGTGAAGCCATGGCGGAGTCCGCCGCCGACACCGATGCCGACGATGTCGACGCCGTGCAACTCGACGTGATGCCGTCCGCGAGCGAGCGGGGCTCGATCCAGTCGATCGATCGGGCCGCCAACGTGCTCTCGCTCTTCGATCAGAACACGCGCACCCTCACCGCCGCGCTCGTCTCGGAACGCCTCGGGCTCAACCGCACGACGGCGCACCGCTACCTGCAGTCGCTGCAGAGCTCGGGCTTCCTCTCCGCCTCCTTCAGCCCCGGCCCACTCCTCGACCAGCTCTCGGCGTTCGTCTCGGCCAGGCAGCAGATCCTCACCCTCGCCCCCGCGGTGATGCGGCAGCTCTCCGATCACACCGGGCTCACCGCGGTGCTGAGCTTTCTCGGCCGATCGGGAGCGGTGGTCACCCTCGTCGAGGAGGCCAACGAGGGAACCATCGTGCTCACCGTGCGTGTCGGCACGCTGCTCGAGATCAAGGCCGCGCAGTCGCGCGTGTTGCTCGCGTTCCAGTCCGACCCCGGTGTCGCGGCCCGCATCCACGCCGAGCTCGATCCGGCGGAGGCGCGCTACGAGGAGTCCGAGCTCGCGAGAGTGCGCCGGGAGCGCATCGCGTGGGCCGATCTCAATCGCGCTGGTCTCGCATCCGTCGCCGCCCCGGTGTTCGGAAGGCACGACATCCAGGCGGCCATGGCGCTGCTCGGTACGAGCACCATTCTTTCGCCCTCTGACCGGAAGGCCGAACGCGTGCGCCTGCTCAAGGCGGCTGCCGAACACCTCAGCAGCCTGATGGGCACCTAGGTGCACAGAACCCAGACGCACAGAACAGTGAAGTACAGAACTGTGACGACAGTGAAGAGACAGGGAATCGCATGACGATGATCTCCAGACCGAGGCGCCTGCCGAGCGCGAGTTGGCTGCTGCTGGTGCCCGCCCTCGCGCTGCTTGCCGCGATTCTGCTGGTGCCGCTGGGGCAGAGCCTGCTGCGCAGCCTCGGCACGCCGCAGTTCACCCTGCAGCACTACGCGAGCCTGTTCACGGACGGGGTCACCCTCAAGATCCTGGGGCGCACCGCCCTCACCGCCGCCATCGTCACGGTGGTCGCGCTGGTGCTCGGCTATCCCTACGCCTACCTGATGACCAGGGTGGGACCGCGCACGCGCGGCATCCTGCTGACGATCGTACTGATCCCGTTCTGGACCTCGGTAATGGCCCGCAACTTCGCCTGGATCATCATCCTTCAGCGGGGCGGTCCGGTCGACACCTTCTTCTCCTTCTTTGGGATCAAGGATGCCGTCTTCTACGGCAACGTCACCGGCGTCACGATTGCGATGAGCCAGGTGTTGCTGCCGTTCATGGTGCTTCCTCTCTATAGCTCGCTCGGCGCGATCGACCGCAAGCTGCTGCTCGCCGCGCGCGGCCTCGGTTCGCCGCCGATCGTCGCCTTCTGGAAGATCTACTGGCCGCTCTCGCGCGGCGGTGTTGTGGCGGGTCTCATCCTCGTCTTCACGCTGAGCCTCGGCTTCTATGTCACCCCGGCCCTGCTCGGTTCGCCGCAGGAGTCACTCATCGCCCAACTGCTCGCCACGCGCACCACCCAGTTGCTCGACTTCGCCGGAGCGGGTGCCCTCGGCATGCTCGTGCTGGTCGTCACCCTCGCGCTCGTCGCCTGGGCCAACCGTGTGGGTGGAAGCGTCACGGCACTCGGCGCCGTTGCCACGGCAGGAACGAAGGAGCGCGCATGACCTCGCTCGACACCAGGGCCCTCCTCACAGCGTCGGCCCCTCCGCGCCGCGGCAGGCGGCGACGGGACCGCGGCGTCGACCCCACGCCTTGGTGGCTCTCCATGACGGGCGCGCTGGTGGCGATGTACCTCATCCTCCCCACGCTGTTCGTCATCCCGATGAGCTTCAGCTCCTCGTCGACCTTCCAGTTTCCGCCGAAGAACTTCTCACTCGACCTCTACGTGAACTTCTTCACGAAGCCGGTGTGGCTCACCTCGCTCGGCAACTCGGTGCTCGTCGCCATCCTCGCCGCGATCCTCGCGACGGTGGTGGGCACCGCGGCGGCGGTGGGACTCGATCGGCTCACCGGTCGAGTCGCCGGCCTCATGCGCACCCTGCTCATGGTCTCGATCGTCACGCCGGGCATCGTCATCGCCGTCGCGGTGTACGCCTCGTTCCTGCAGTGGCACCTCACCGGTTCGCTGCTCGGCTACGTGCTCGCTCACGCTGCTCTCGGCGTGCCCTTCGTGCTCGTCTCGGTGACGAGCGCCCTCGGCGGATTCGACCCGGCGCTGCTGCGGGCATCCGCGTCGCTCGGTGCGAGCCCGCTGCGATCGTTCGTTCGGGTGACCATGCCGCTCATCAGTCGCGGCATCGTGACCGGCGCGATCTTCGCCTTCGTCACGTCGTTCGACGAGGTGGTCATCGCTCTCTTCCTGCGGGCGCCCACGTTCCAGACCCTCCCCGTGCAGATGTACAACAGCGTCACGGTGGAGATCGACCCCACCATTTCGGCTGCGTCGAGCCTCATCGTCGTCGCCGTGACCATCATCTTCCTCGTGCCGCAGCTCGTCGGCACCCGCAAAAAGAACCGTTAGGAACCCCGTGAGCATCGTGAAGGAAGCAGCCGTGACCCAAGACACCCCAGCATCCGCTGAAGTAAAGCGTGGCACCGAGATTCGTCTCGACCATGTCACGAAGGACTACGGGCTCGCCGTGCCTGCCGTGGACGACATCTCGCTCACCATCGAGCCCGGAGAGTTCATGACCTTCCTCGGCCCCAGCGGCTCGGGCAAGACGACCACGCTGAACCTCATCGCCGGGTTCGAGACACTCACCGCGGGAACGATTGCGCTCAACGGCACCGAGGTGGGCAGCCTGCCGCCGCACAAGCGCAACCTCGGCATGCTGTTCCAGAACTACGCGCTTTTCCCACATCTCACGGTGGCGCAGAACGTGGCCTACCCGCTGCGCGAGCGCAAGCTGCCGAAGCCGGAGATCGTGCGGAAGGTCGCCGAGGTGCTCGAACTCGTGCAGCTCACCGGTCGCGACGACAACTTCCCCTCGCAGCTCTCCGGTGGCCAGCAGCAGCGCGTCGCGCTCGCTCGCGCCATCGTCTTCGACCCCAAGGTGCTGCTGCTCGACGAGCCCCTCGGAGCCCTTGACCGCAACCTGCGCGCCAGCCTGCAGGCCGAGATCCGCAGGATCCACCGCGAGGTCGGATCGACGTTCGTCTTCGTCACGCACGACCAGGAGGAGGCGATGAACCTCTCCGATCGCATCGCGCTGTTCAACGCCGGTCATCTCGAGCAGGTGGGCACGCCGGAGGCGCTCTATCGGGATCCGGAGACGCTCTTCGCCGCACGGTTCCTCGGCGACTCGAACGTCTTCGAGCTCGACGAGAGGCCTCACGGTGCGACGACCTCGTGGCACGGCCTCACCTGGGCGGTCGCACCGCACACGGTCGCGGTCCCACGCCCCTCGCTCTCGCACTACGCGGTCGTCGTGCGGCCGGAGGACGTGAACGTCACCAGGTCCGCATCCGAGGCGCCTCGAGGAACGAACGCCGTGCCGGCGAGGGTGCGGGATGTCGAATTCATGGGTTCGTACCGCACGCTCATGCTCGAGTTCGGTACGTCCGGCGTGGTCGGCCGGGCCAGAATCGACGCCTCCGAGTCGCAGGTCGCGCTGGGCGACGAGGTGGTCGCGTCGTGGAGCCCGGAGCGTCAGCGCATCGTCGCCGCCTGATGCTGGTCGGTGCGTGAGGCGGACCCGGGCTGTCGACTGTGACGGGCTGGCGGGCGGTTGCGCGGCAGCGTTCGTTCACATTGTGAACCAGACTTTCAGGAAGTGTACCCAAATGGTAACGATTCGGCTGTTTTAACTTGTTTGCTCCATATTTCGATCGCTACTGTTCGTATAACGAGTTTCAGAATCGTATTCTGAACAAACAGCGTCCGCACCGCGGACCCCTACCCGGAGGAAAATGACAATGGTGTCCAGATCACAGAAGGCCCTCATCGGCCTGAGTACGATCGCAATCGTCGGCATGCTCGCCGGCTGCGCCGGTGGAACCACCGAGCCGAAGAAAGACAAGCCCAAGGCCGACAACGCACCCGTCTCGCTGACCTTCGTCGGTTACGGCGGCGTGGGGCAGGACGCCATGATCAAGTCGTGGCAGGAGCCGTTCACGGCCGACCACCCCAACGTGAGCTTTGTCAACACGTCGCCGCCCGACGTGGCCCAGGTGAAGGCCCAGGTCGAGAGCAACGCCGTGCAGTGGGACGTCATGGCCGTCTCGCCCGCCGCCGCCGAGCAGAACTGTGGCACGCTCTTCGAGCCGCTCAAGCTCGCCGACGTCAACCAGAAGGACCTCGTCAAGGGCACGGTGGGCAAGTGCTACATCGGCAACTTCATCAACGCATCGCCGTTCGCGTACCGCACCGCAGCCTTCCCCGACCCGAGCAAGGCACCGAAGACCATCAAGGACTTCTTCGACGTCAAGAAGTTCCCGGGCAAGCGCGGCATCCTCACCAACCTGCAGAACGGCATCCTCGAGTACCCGCTGCTCGCCGACGGGGTCAAGCCGAAGGACATGTACCCGCTGGATGTCGACCGTGCTCTCAAGAAGCTCGACACGATCCGCAGCGTGACGACCTTCGCGCCGAACGTCGGTGCCCTGCAGCAGGCCGTGGGCTCCGGACAGGTGGACATGTTCCTCCTCGCCGACTCGCGCATCGTGCCGCTCATGAATGAGGGAACCGACATCACGGTGGTCTGGGACAAGACAGTCGCGTCGATCAATGGCTTTGCCATCCCGAAGGGAAGCAAGAACGTCAAGGCCGCTACCGAGTTCATCAAGTCGGTCGTGCAGCCCGGGCCGGCGGCGAGCATCTCCGCTGCCCTCGGTGTTGCACCGGTGAACCTCGCCGCAAAGCCGAAGCTCACGGAGAACGGCAAGAAGCTCGAAGTGTTCGGAGCGGCCAACACCGGTGAGACGGTCGTGCAAGACGTCGGCTGGTACGCGAAGAACTTCAACGAGGTCACGACCAAGCTGACCAACTGGTTGGCCGGCTGAGCCTCGGGCCCACGCTCATCCCGTCTATGTTCTCCATCTGAAATACACTTCAGCCATGGTGAACAACGACATCAGCAGCGAAGCATCGAGTTCCGATATTCAGGCAGTGGCCCGCGTCGGCCAGATCTGCGCCCTGTTCGGTCCGCACACGACCGA
>DATNBR010000070.1:0-10995 GCA_035571875.1 Lacisediminihabitans sp.
AGTGCCCTGGATGTTGCGCTCGATGTAGGGCTTCTCGAGGCTCTTGGCGCTCGGCTCCACCGTGAAGCGCTGCACGATCCACGGATAGACGGAGCCGATCAGCAGGCCGCTCACGAGGAGCAGTGCGGTGCCCACGATCGGAAGGCGCCAGCGGCCGACGATCGCCGTGATGACGAACAGGATCGCGACCACGGCGGCGATGCCTGCGAGGATCGCGCGGCCCGGGATGACCGCAAAGACGTCGGTGTAGGAGGCGCCGGTGATGAGGTCGGAGCTCGTGCTGCTCGCGAGGGTCGAGTACTGGTCGAGCCAGATGCTGACCGCCTGGAGCGCGAGATAGACAGCACCCGTGGTGGCGAGCTGGATGCGCGCGGAACGCGAGATGCGCAGCTCACGACCGTTGAGCCGAAGCGCCCCATACAGGTAGCTCGTCGCCAGTGCGGCGATCGCCGACAGCAGCACGACGGCGGAGGCGAAGGCCGCGACCGCCTGATAGAAGGGCAGCGCGAACAGGTAGAAGGAGATGTCGAGGTGGAACTGCGGGTCGACCTTGCCGACGTGGGTTCCGTTGATCCACTGCAGCGCGAGCTGCCAGCGCGAGGAGGACGCGACACCGGCGAACAGGCCCAGGATGATCGGGATGCCATACATAGCGAGCCGGCGCAGCGGCTCGATGACCTGCTGGTAGCGGTCGAGCTGCGAGTTGAGCTTGGCGTAGACGGGACGCCAGCGGAACGCGACCTCGATGGAGACCCACACGGGAATGGCCATGCCCAGGAAGCCGATGATGAACATCACGCTGCCAGCGATCCACTGGGTGGTGAGCACGCCGCGGTAGCCGAGCTGGCCGAACCACAGCCAGTCGGTGTACAGGCTCGCAAAGATGAAGAAGGCAATGACAAGCACCGCGATGACGGCGACGGAGACGAGAAGTGTCGCCCTCGATCGAGACCTTGGCTGCTGCTCGTCTGTGGCTGTAGAAGTCAAAAGACTTACTCCCGGGTCGAGATGTCGTGGCATGCCGATGCGGCAGCCTTGGCCTCCATCCTAGGTCAGCGCCACCTGCGAGAACCCCTCTCGCACGGTGCCGTCACCGGGCCGCGCAGGTGCGCAGCGCACTCGTGTCGCCCCCGGAACGGATGACCTCGAGGTCGTGCAGCGACTCCTTGAGAGTCGAGACGGCGTAGACGCTGAGACCATCGGGCACGTGACCCACCACCTCGTCGCAGTCACCGCGCGGTGCGAAGAAGATCGTGGCGCCCGCGCGGTGCGCCCCGTACATCTTCTGCCGGATGCCGCCGATCCTGCCGATCGCGCCCTGGTCGTCGATGGTGCCGGTGCCCGCGACGTGCCTGCCGCCGGTGAGCGAGCCCTCGGTGAGCTTGTCGATGATGCCCAGTGCGAACATCTGACCCGCCGAGGGCCCGCCGACGTTATCGAGCTGAATCTTCACGTCGAAGGGATAGTCGTACGCGATCGCGGCGTAGATGCCGATCACGGGCGACGGTCTCGTTGCCGTGCTGAGCACTGGCGTCACGGATACCGAGCGGCGCTGGCCATCCCGCAGCACCTCGAGCGCGAGCGGCTTTCCCGCACCCGCCGCGGCGATCGCGGTGCGCAGCCCGTTGACGGAGTCGATCGCCGCACCCCCGGCGCTCAGGATGCGGTCGCCCTTCTTCAGGATGCCGCGCGACGGCGAGGTCGAGGTCAGTTCCGCCACGGTGACCTCTGCCGGCACGCTGTGACCGAGCGAGCGCAGGGCGGCCGCCACGGCATCCTTCTGCGAGTTCTGCATGTCGATCTTGCCCTGCTTCGTGGAGTCCTCGACGGAGTATCCGGGAGGATAGACCGAGTCGAGCGGAAGCACGGCCTGGCTCGGATCGAGCCAGGCGCTCGCCACATCGAGCCAATTGGGCAGGTTCGAGGGATCGCCCAGCACGCTCACCGTCAGCATGTCGAGGGAACCGGTCGCGGGCCACGTCTTCTCACCGGGGATCGAGATCATCGGCGTCGGCTTTCCACCGATCTGCACCGTGCCGAGGGTGTCGAAGACGGGCCCGGGCCGCTCGATCACGTACGGCGACGGCAGCAGCGCGAACAGCACCGTGCCGAACAGGCCGATGAGCAGGAGGGTCCAACCGAGTCGACCGCGACGCGAACCGCGTCTGAGGCCCGAGCGCACCACGGGCTGGTCGCCGGAGAAGAGCGTCACCGCGGTCCTTTCCCCTAGCGTGTGCAGGATGTTCGCCACAGGCGCACAGTCGAGCGTCCAGCCTAGGGTCATTTCACAACCTGCACGCTCGCGCGGCGACTAGCGTAGTTTTCATGCCTGATAATTCGGCCGAAGACCCGGAAGACGAGTTCCGCGACATGCTGCGCGACTTCCTCGCCGGCAACTCCGACATCGACCCCGGCAAGCTCGCGAGTGCCGCTGGCCTGCCTAACGACCCCGCCATGCTGCAGCAGCTCATGGGCCAGCTGCAGAATGCGCTCAGCAGCAGCGACGAGGGAATCAACTGGGGCCTCGCCGAGGAGCAGGCGAAGGCCGCCGCGTCGAGCGGCAGCCAGCCCACCACTCCGGCCGAGGCCGAGGCGCTCGAGCAGGCCTTTGTCGTCGCCGAGCTGTGGCTGAGCGAGGCCACGGTGATCTCCGAACTCACGGTGAAGCCGCGGCTCATGAGCCGCGTCGAGTGGATCAAGGCCACCATGCCCGTCTGGACCCAGCTCGCCGAGCCCGTCGCCACGAGCATCTCCAACTCGCTCACGACGGTGCTGCGCGAGCAGGCGCCCGAGGAGATGTCGGGGATGATCGAGGGCGCGAGCAAGATCATGCGCAACGTCGGCGGAACCCTGTTCGCGATGCAGCTCGGCCAGGTCGTGGCGCAGCTCGCGGGCGAAGTGGTCTCCGGTGGCGACATCGGCATCCCGCTTCTCGGCACCATCGGCGGCGCTGAACAGCAGGCGGCGATCCTGCCGCAGAACCTCGCGGCCTTCGGCGAGGGCCTCGACATCGACGAGGAGCAGGTGCGCCTCTACCTCGCCGTGCGAGAGCTCGCTCACGCACGCCTGTTCCGGCATGCGAAGTGGCTGCGGCTGCAACTCATGACGTCCATCACCGAGTTTGCGCAAGACATCCGCATCGACACGAGCGCCATCGAAGAACTCACCGTCGACTTCGACCCGTCGAACCCCGAGGAGTTACGCAACGCGATGGCGAGCGGCGCGCTCATCCCGCCGAAGTCGCCGGCCCAGCTGGCTGCCCTCGCGCGGCTCGAGACGATGTTGGCCCTCATCGAGGGTTGGGTCGACGTGGTCACCGCGGATGCGACGCGCAGGTTGCCGAAGTCGACCGCGATCGCGGAGACGGTTCGCCGTCGTCGCGCCGCGGGCGGACCGGCCGAGTCGGCCTTCGCCACGCTCGTCGGACTCGAGCTTCGCCCCAGGCGACTGCGCGAGGCGGCCGCCATGTGGCAGAAGCTGACGGATGAGGTCGGCGCCGAACGCAGGGACGAACTGTGGTCGCACCCCGACCTCGTTCCGACGCCGGAGGACATCGACGACCCCAGCGCTCTCGTCGCCCGGCTCCTGAATCCACAGCCCGAGCCCGACGACGTGGACCAGGCGATCGAAGACCTGCTCAACGACGACAGCGACGACCGCCCGCACGAGGGCGACGACGGGTCGATCGCGTAGCCGAGCGCGCGCGACCTGTGGATTGATCGCTCGCCGCTCGCGCGGCTGAGCCATCATCGTCGCATGGTGCTCACACTCGATCCACGCTTCCGCCTCGTCTGGCGCACGCCGACGAGCCTGCAGTTCGGCCTCGATTCACCTGCAGTCGTGCTGCACGACGTGAGCGAGGCGACCGACCGGATGATCGCCGTGCTCAGGCGCGGAATCAGCCGCTCCGGGGTCAGCATGGTCTGTGCCGACGCGGGCGGGGACGAGGCGGAGGCAGAAAGCCTGCTCACGCAGCTCGCCCCCGTGCTGCTGCCGGAATCCGGGGCAGCCGCCGAGCGGTCGCGGCGGGTCGCGCTGCACGGTGACGGGGCCACCGCCGACCTCATCGCCGAGATCCTTCGCGGCGGCGGTGTCATGGCCGACCGCGGCGAGTCGGTCCCCGAGCCCGACCTCGCCATCATCGTGGCCCAGTTCGTCATCGAACCCGAACTGCACGGGCTCTGGCTGCGCAGGGACGTGCCGCATCTCGCCGTCGTCTTCGGAGACGCGAGCGTGCGCATCGGACCGGTGATCGAACCGGGCCTCACGCCGTGCCTCCACTGTCTCGAACGACAGCACACGGAAGCCGACCCTGCCTGGCCCGCCATCGCATCCCAGCTGTGGGGACAGCGGTCGCGGGTCGAGAGTCCGATCGTCGCGCACGAGGTGGCGGCGATCGTCGGCCGCTACGCGCTCACGAGGCTGCACGGTGGCCTGCCGGCGGATGCGGTGTTGCCGAGGGCGACATCCATTCGGCTCGATGCTGCGACCGGTGAGATCAGCCGGCGCGAGTGGCAGCCGCACCCGGAGTGCGCGTGCTTAGCTCTGCCAGGAAACGGCTTGGCTGACGTTCGCCGCGCGACGAACCGCTCGCGCCCGACTGCGCCCAGGAGAGATGCAGTCGCTGCCGTGCCCGCGTGACGCCCACATAGAGCAGTCGCCGCTCCTCGTCGACCGTCTCGAGGGTCTTCGCGTAGCTCACCGGCACGAGCCCCTCGCTCACGCCGACGAGATACACGGTGTGCCACTCGAGCCCTTTCGCCGAGTGAAGTGTCGCGAGCGTGACGGCCGCGAGCGTGGGTTCGTGTTGGCTCGCCGCTCGTTCGACGAGCTCGTCGACGAACTCCCGCAGCGTCGTGCCGGGAGCCGAAGACTCGGCGAGGCCGATGAGCGCGTTGAGCGATTCCCACCGGTCGCGCACTGCGCCGCGGGCCTCGGGTGCCTCCTGAGTCCACCCGAGCGAGCGCAGCACGTCGCTCACCGTCTTGAACAGCGGTTCGCGCTGGGCGGCGACGAGCGCGCCCTTCAGCATCATGATCGCCTGCTTGACCTCCTGCAGGTCGAAGAACCGGGTCGCCCCACGCACCTGGTACGGCACTCTCGCGTCGGCGAGCGCTGCCTCGAGCGCGGCCGCCTGCCCGTTGAGCCGGTAGAGGATGGCGACGTCCTGCGGTCGTGTTCCGCCCGCGAGTTGCTCGGCGATGCGGCTGGCCACCGCTCGCGCCTCGGCGAAATCGCTCCCGTAGCGGTCGATCGTCGGTTCGACGGACTTCGCGGGCGATCCGCCGTTCGCCGCGTGGAGGTGCAGCGCCCCCGGCCTGCCGCGCATCAGCCGGTTCGCGGTCTCGACGATGGCGGGCGTCGAGCGATAGTTCTGCTCGAGTCGCACCACGGTCGCGTCGCGGTACCGGGTCGGGAAGCCGAGCAGCGGATCGGATGACGCCCCGGCGAAGGAATAGATGGTCTGGCTCACATCGCCCACCACGCAGAGGTCGCGGCGGTCACCGAGCCACAGTTCGAGCAGCGCCTGCTGCGAGGGCGAGACGTCCTGGTATTCGTCGACGACGAAGAAGCGGTACTGCTCTCGCACCTGCTGGGCGACCCGCGGTTCAGACTCGATCATGCCCGCGGTGGCGAGCAGCACATCCTCGAAGTCGAGCTGACGACGCTCGTCTTTCAGCGCCTCGTAGGCGCCGTGCAGCGCGACCATCTTCTCCGCGTCGAGCGCGGGCGGCAGCGAGCGCGACGGCGCCTTGACCGCGTACTGCTCGATCGTCAGCCTCGAGACCTTGCGCCACTCGATCTCGGCGGCGACATCGCGCAGCGCTGCAGTGTCGAGCTTGAGCCGCAGCGTCTCGGCGGCGTGGCCCAGCATCCGACCCTTGCTGTCGAGGATGCGCGGCATCGTGCCGCCGATCACCTGCGGCCAGAAGTACCCGAGCTGCGAGAGCGCCGAGGCGTGGAACGTGCGAGCCGCGATGCCTGGTGCTCCGAGCTGACGCAGCCTTCCGCGGAGCTCCGCTGCAGCCCGCGCGGTGAAGGTGAGCGCCATCACTCGGCCCGGTGCATAGGCGCCGGTCGCGACACCGTAGGCGATGCGGTGAGTGATCGCCCGGGTCTTGCCGGTGCCCGCGCCCGCGAGCAGGCAGACCGGCCCGGTCAGCGTCTCGGCGGCGATCCGCTGCTCATCGTCGAGCCCGGCCAACAGCGCCTCGGCCGTGGCGACGGGCTGCGAGGTCACCATGCCTGCCCGTCATCGATGGGTTCGCCGAACCAGTCCTCGATGATGTAGCGCGCGATGGACGTGCGACCGGGCAGGATGATGTCGGCCGCGCGTAGCTCCTCGCGGCTGAACCATCGCAGGTCGAGGATCTCGACCCCGTCGGCCCCCAGCGTCCACTCCTGATCGGGGTCGACCGTTGCGCGGAAGCCGAGCATGAGCGAGGCGGGAAACGGCCACGGCTGCGATCCGAAATAGACGGGATCGGTCACGCGCACGCCCGACTCCTCATACACCTCGCGCAACACCGCGCTCTCGAGAGACTCCCCCGGTTCGACGAAGCCCGCGAGCAGCGAATAACGGTTCTTTTCCCAGAGCGCGTTGGCGCCGAGCAGCAGCCGGTCTTCGGCATCCGTGATCCCGACGATGATCGCAGCGTCGGTGCGCGGAAAGTTCTCCTGCGCCGGCCCACCGCTCGGTGCCGGGCCCGTGCGCACCCAGCCGCCGAACTCGGACAGCGTCGGCTCGCCCGTGCGCGGAGAGAAGGCGTGGGCCTCGTGCCAATTGGCCATGGCGAGGGCCTCGGTCAGGAGACCGGCGTCCCGACGGCTGAGCGCTGCGCCGACCGAGCGAAGGCCGACCCAGGATGCCGGATCCGGACTCAACTGCTCGGCCACCTCATCCGAGACGACCGCGGCGATCACGGGAGTTCCCACCGGCTCGGGGCTCGATGTCGAGAGCGAGCGCCCGAGATAGATGCGCAGCTCGGCCATTGGAACGCGATCGCTCGGCAGCAGGTCGAGGGCGTCGTTGGTGACCAGCGTCTTGCCCTGCCAGAGCACGAGCACGCGCGTCGCCGGGTCTGCCGCGAGCTCGTCGAAGAGCTGTGGTCGGCTGCGCGAAAGGTAGTCCCGATCGTGCTCCGACCGCGACAAGGGGAGTTCCGGGCGGGACAAACCGGGCATCGAAGACCAATCATCGAAGGGAGTGGGTACAGCGTGGCGTTGACACCGGGCGACGGTGCGCGACCTACCCTGTGAGGTATGGCCAGATCTCATCTCACTCTAGCCGCGTTGGCGACCACCGCCGTTGCCGGCCTCGATGCCGTCGCGTCTGCGGCCTTCGGCTCCGCTACCGAGGGCGACTTCGACTCCGCTCTCATCACCGGTCGTGACGGCAGGCACTGGATCATCCGGGTGCCGCGCTCCGAGGCCGCTGAGGCGGAGCAGTCCGCCGATCTCGTCGCGCTGCGCGCGCTCAGCACCGGTGTGCGCTCCCGACTGCCGTTCACCGTCTCGAGCTTCGCGGGCCAGATTCCGGTGAGCGGCACGCGCGCCGTCGTCTACGAATTCGTCTACGGTTCCAAGCTCGGCCTCGGTGAGATGCGCGGCCGCGAGGGCCTCGCCGCATCCATCGGTCGCGCAATTGCCGCCGTGCACTCGCTGCCGACGAGCTTCATTGCGGATGCCGGACTCCCGGTTCTCTCGCCGGTCGAGATCCTGCGGAGCAGCGTCACGATCATGGATCGCGCTTCGGCCACGGGACTCGTGCCCGCTGCCCTCCTCGGGCGCTGGGAGCGTGCGGCAGAGGACTCGGCTCTCTGGCAGTTCGCACCGACCGTGATCAATGGCACGCTCGCGGCCGACTCTTTTCTCAGCGCTGGCGACGAGGTCACCGGCGTGCTCGGCTGGAGCGGGCTCAGCGTCGGCGACCCGGCGCGCGACCTGCACTGGCTGCTCGGCGCGCGCGGTGACGCCACCGACACGGCGATCGACTCGTACATCCGCACGCGCGGCACGAGCGACCGCCAGCTCACCCAGCGCGCCATGCTCTACCGCGAACTCGAGATCGCCAAGTGGTTACTGCACGGCACCCAGGAACGCAGCACCGACATCGTGGATGACGCCGTCGCGATGCTGCACGGCCTGCTCGACAGCGTTCAGGGTGACATGGGACAGGCTCTCGGCCACAACACCATGCCCGTGCTCGATGTCGACCAGGTCGAAGACATGCTCGACCACAGGCAGCGCAGTTACTGAGCTCCGCTCCCGCTCGGTCAGGGCATCGCGACGACGACCGCGAAGATCGCGAGGCTGAGCAGTCCTATGGCCGTGCGGAGGATGCGGGCGGCGGCCGCCTTGCGCGCGAGCGTGGCCGGCGGCGTGCCGCCGTTCGGTGCCTCTGCGGCGGCTTTGCGCATCCGCGTCAACCGGCGCGCCTGGCGCACGCCGAGTGCCGTCACGACCACGAGCGCTGCCGCGAGCACGACGATCGCGAGTGAGTAGCCGTCCCACGGCCGGAAGGCCAACAGCACGGCGCCCGGGATCACCACGGCGACAAAGGCGACGATCGCGACCCTGAGGTAGCCGCGACCGAGGCCGCGAAACAGGGCGATGCGGTCTTGCGCGCCGAGCGACTTCTTACTCGTGGCGCTCACGATCATGATGGCGATGAAGCCACCCATCCAGAGACCCGCGCCGAGTGTGACGATGCCGAGAAGGGTGCGCTCGATCGCAAAGGGCAACACTGTCGCGGCGATCAGGGCTTGCCGATCTCCACGCGCCAGTCGACGGGGCCCTCTTCGATCGACTTCCACACGTACTTGCCCTTGTACTCCGCCTCGAACTGGTAGTACAGCGGAATCGGGTCGTGGTCATTCAGCAGGATGTAACTCTCGCCAGGCGCAAGCGCGTGATAGTGCTCGAAGATGAGTTCATGACGACGCTGCGGGGGCTCGGAACGAACGTCCAGCGTGGGGGCCTCGGCCATGGGTGCCTCTTTTCACGGAAGAAAGTAATTTCAATCCATCGTAGCCCCCGCATCCGCCCGAACCAGCCGCTAAGGCACCCATTGCTGAATAGAATCGAAAGCGTTCGGGCATTGAGGTTTCGAATGGGCCGAGGTCTCGAATGAACTGACCGGCAACGAGAGGCGCGGATGTTCGACCCGGTTCTCCTGAAGACCTTCGTCACGCTCGCCGAGACCCTCAGTTTCACGGGGGCGGGAGCGCGACTCGGACTCAGTCAGCCCACCGTCAGCCAGCACATCCGCAAGCTCGAGGCTGCAGCCGGTCGCAACCTCGTCGTGCGCGACACCCGCGAGGTGCGACTCACCGACAACGGCGACGCGCTACTCGGTTTCGCCCGCACCATTCTCGCCGCACACGATCAGGCCAGCAGCTACTTCACCGGTTCGGCGATGCGCGGCCGGTTGCGCTTCGGCTCGGCGGATGATCTCGCACTCACCCAACTGCCGCAGATCCTGCGCGATTTTCGGCAGCTGTATCCGCACATCAATCTCGAACTGACCGTGGGACAGAGCGGTTTTCTCACCCGGCGCCTCCTCGGCGGTCAGCTCGATCTCGTCTTCATCAAGGAGGAGGCGGGAACCGGCGCGGGTCAGCTCGTGCGGCGCGACCGGCTCGTCTGGGTCGGCCACAAGAGCATGCAGATCGAGCAGGACAGCCCGGTGCCGCTCGTCACCTACCCGGCGCCGAGCCTCACGCGCACTCTCGCGATCCGGGCGCTCGAGGAGGCCGGTCGCACCTGGCGCATCACCTGCAACGTGCGCGAGGTTAACGGCGTGCTCGCAGCGGTGCGTGCCGGAATCGGCGTCGCTCCCTTCCCGCAGAGCCTGATCCCGCCCGACCTCGCGCAGCTGTCGGTGATGTTCGAACTGCCGCGGCTCGGCAACGTCGACTTTGCCCTGCTGTCGAACCCGGTCTCTGCGCGTGAACCGATCGACGCACTGAGCACGGCGATCGTGGCGCGACAGGGCGTGATGAAAGCGCAGTGAGTTTCGAGCTTCTCGCCAGCCTGCGCGCCGTCAAGCCGGGTGGACATGTCGGTCGCCGTGTTCTGACGCCCGGGGTTCGAGGGCGGTTCAGCAGCCGGGGCCGTTGGGTCGGGTGAGGCAGTTCTGCTCGACAAGCACCGTTTTCGCCTCTCCCGCGGAGGCGTGCAGACGATTCGCCGGCACCGGCAACACCCCGATCACCGGCGTCCACGGACCACCCGCATACTGGTACTCCGCAGTGAAATCGATGGTCAGGTCGATGTCGTACTCACCCCGCTTCTCATACACATGACTCGTCCCGGTCGGGTCGAACTCGCGGACACCGAGCGCCTTCCACGTCGCACCTCGCGTCGCCGCGGACCGACCGTGCCCATCACCATAAGACCAATGGAACCCCGCGGCCGTGAAACGAACCGAAGCCTGCTGCCCCAACAACAATCCGCTCTGCACCTGCGGCTGGACCGTCGCATAAAAGTTCGTATCGAGCCCAACGATCACCCAACCGTTGGGTTCCATGTGGTCGACACCGGGCACCGGCTTGAAGTTCACAAGATCAGAGACCGTGACCGGGTCGTTCACCGTGACGCCATCGCGGCCGATCCACACCCCCGGAATCTCCGGCGCACCACCCGGTAGCAGGGTCGAGGGGCGCGGCGCCGTACCCGGCAGGGGTTTACGCACGACGCCACCGGAACCGATCTTCTTGCCAGGACGCGTCTTCGTCGCACCGATCGCGACACCACCGTTTGCGATCGTGGCGGATGCGCCGTCGCTCGGACAGCCGACCGTGGTCTGCGATTTGCGGTCGCAAGCGTACGCGGCATCCGCCCCAACGACCACAACCGCAATGCCGAGGAGCGCTAGCACGACCGCGATGGCTTTTAGCTTCCTGCTGGGCATACCCCTCCTCCGGACCAGGCATCAGTCGAGGAGACCAACAATCCTCGAGGGTCGCCTCTTGTTGAATCGAATGAAATCTC
>DATNBR010000071.1:0-3366 GCA_035571875.1 Lacisediminihabitans sp.
CCGGTCATCCGCGCGAACTCCGCACCGGTGCGGGGGAGGGTGAGGAGCCCTGTGGACTCTGCGACCGTGCGGGCCTCGACGAAACGCAGCAACCCGACCCGTCCATTACGGCGGCCGAGGCCGGAGTGCTTCATGCCGCCCATGGGGGCGTCAACCGAAGAGAAGCTCGCGCGGTAGCCCTCGTTGATGTTCACGCTCCCGGCATCGATGGCACTCGCGAGTTCGCGGCCGCGACGCAGGGAACCGGTGAAGATGGATGCGTTGAGTCCGTAGGGCGAATCATTGGCCGCAATGATGGCCTCGTCCTCCGAGTCGACGACGGTGATGGACACGACGGGGCCGAAGGTCTCCCCGATGACGCAGGCCATGTCATCCGTCACGTTGCTGAGCACGGTCGGTTCGTAGAACAGCGGCCCGAGGTCGGGTCTGGCCCTGCCGCCGGTGAGAATGGTTGCGCCCTTCGCAACCGCGTCGTCGACGTGGGCCTTCACGCGCTCCAACTGGGACGGCAGAGTGAGCGAGCCCACGTCGCTCGAGTAGTCGAACGCCGCGCTCTGCACGAGTGACTGCGTCCTCGCGACGAACTCCCTCGTGAACTCTTCCGCTACGGCCTGATGCACGTAGAGACGTTCGATCGAGACGCACAACTGCCCGAGCGAGGCGAAGCACGCGTACACCGCGCTCGCGGCGGCCTTCTTCGCGTTCACGTCGTCGAGCACGATGAGGGGATTCTTGCCGCCCAGTTCGAGCGACGCACCGATCAGATTGGTGGCCGCCTGCACGCCCACAACGCGCCCGGTGGCGGTCGAACCGGTGAAGCACACGTAATTGCAGGCGTCGATGACCGCCCCGCCGATCTCGGCACCGTCGCCCGCGACGACCGGCCACAGCTCCGCGGGCAATCCAGCGTCGATGAACGCGCGTCTCGCGGCGAGGATGCTGAGCGCGCCCTGGTTGTCGGCCTTCTGCACGACGGCATTGCCGGCGGCGAGCGCGGGAACGACATCCATGAGGCTGAGGCTCAGCGGGTAGTTCCACGGCGTGATGACGCCGACGACACCCTTGGGGCGATACTCGACCCGCGTGAGCAGAACGAGCGGGATGCCGGCGCGACGCCTGCGGGTGCGCAGCGTCGATCGGGCAGAGAGCGCGTAGTAGCGCGTGACCCCCGCGCCCATGAACACCTCTTCGAACGCCTGGCCGCGGGTCTTACCGGTCTCGGTCTGCACGGCGTCGAGCAGGAGTTCGCGTCGCTCCAGCAGCAGGTCGTGGGCGCGCAGCAGGATCCTTCGGCGGTGCGCCCAGCCGCGTTCCTGCCAGGTGAGTTGGGCGACCTGTGCTCTAGCGACCGCATCCTGCACATCCGTGACCGTGCTCATCGGCAATTCGTGCAGCACCTCGCCACTGAACGGCGAGCGCACCGTGGCGCTCGAGTCGCGCGAGGAGTGCAGATCGCGATCGAGCTCGTCGATGATCGCGCGTTCGAGTGGGGCGCCGGGCATGGCTTATTGTAAGCCGCGCGTCGGTCTCAGTCCCTGAGGCTGACGCGCCTGTCTACTGCCGCCCAGAACGCCCCGCGCTACACTCTCGAAATGGTCGCACTGGAGCGCACATCGCCTCGCACAACCCTGCCCCGCAGAACCGTCGCCGGTTATGCCATCGGATCGCTCGGCACGGGAGGTTTCGCCACTCTGCCGGGCCTCGTGCTGGTGTACTACCTGACCGACACGCTCGGTGTCGCGGCGATCCTCGCCGGGCTGCTCGTGACGATCGCCAAGGTCTGGGACGTGATCATCGACCCCGTCATCGGCGCCCGCAGCGACCGCAGCCTCGCGCTGACCGGATCGAGGCGGCGGCTCATGGTGCTGGGCTCGGTCGCCCTGCCGGCGTTCTTCATCCTCACCTTCGCGGTGCCCACGGGGCTGCCGCCGGTCGTCTCCGGGCTCTGGGTGCTCGTGGCCTTCGTGCTCACGGCCACCGCGTTCAGCCTGTTCCAGGTGCCGTACATCGCGCTGCCGGCCGAGCTCGTGGCCGACTACGACGAACGCACGCGACTGCTCTCGTGGCGCGTCGTCGTGCTGACCTTCGCCATCCTGCTGTTCGGTGCTGGCGGCCCGGCGCTGCGCGACCTCGGCGAGGGGTTCTTCAAGTACTTCATCATGGCCGTCGTCGCGGGCATCGTGATCGGCGCCGGGATGCTCGTCTCGAGCTTCGTCGCACCGCGAAACAGCGGTCTTTCGGATGCGCCTCGCGCCTCGGTGCGGGAGAACTACGCGGCGGGAGTGCGTACCCTGCGCCGCAGCCCGGCGTTCCGTGCGCTGCTGCTCACCTTCCTGCTGCAGGGGCTCGCCACGGGGCTCATGCTCGCCGGTGCGCAGTATGTGGCGACCTGGGTTCTGAAAAGCGAGGGGGCGGTGACACTGCTCTTCATCGCGCTCATCGCCCCGGCGCTCGGGGCCGCACCGCTGTGGGGAGTGATCGCCAGGCGCATCGGCAAGGAGCGCGGCTTCGTGTGGGCGAGCGTGCTGTTCGGCATCGCTGCGCTCAGCATGCTGCTGCTGGTCTGGTTCCCCGGTGGCTGGGTGTACCTGCCGGTCGCGCTCGCGGGTGCCGGGTATGCGGGCATGCAGTCCCTGCCGATGGCGATGCTGCCCGACGTGATCTCGCACGATGCCCTCACGCACGGCGACGGCCAGGCTGGGGCGTTCGGGGGAGTGTGGACGGCTGGCGAGACCGCGGGCATGGCGCTGGGAGCGAGCGTGCTCACGGTGGTGCTCGCGGCATCCGGTTATGTCGCGGGCGTAGCCGGTGCTGTGAAGGAGCAGCCGGACTCGGCCGTCGCGGGCATCGTGCTGAGCTTCAGCATCGTGCCCGCCGTGATTATCGCGCTGAGCCTGTGGTCGTTCGCACGGTATCCGCTGCGCAAGGCCGACATCGAGGTGACCGCGTGAGCTCCTTCGTCGAGCAGCCCGCCGACATCCTGGCGCGACTGGCCTCGCTGCGAGAGGCGGATGCGCCCACGCACGGCGGACACGTGCTCTCCTACGTCTACGACTCCGGCCTCGCCGAACTCGACGAGCTCGCCGCCGCCGCGATTCGCATGGTGCAGCCCGTGAACGGCCTTGACCCAACGACCTTCACCTCGGTCGCCGTGATGGAGCGCGAGGTGATCGGTTTCGCGCGCTCGATGCTGCATGGTGACGCGGATGTTGTTGGCACGGTCACGACCGGCGGCACCGAGAGCTGCCTGCTTGCCGTGAAGACGGCGCGGGACAGCTGGCGTGCGGTCCATCCTTCCGGCACGCCGCGATTGCTCGCTCCCGTGACCGTGCACGCGGCGTTCCAGAAGGCGGCGCACTACTTCGG
>DATNBR010000072.1:0-48309 GCA_035571875.1 Lacisediminihabitans sp.
TTGCCCTTCATGCCCCCAAAAAGGGGGACCGACGGCTCTCGAACCGTAATCATTCCGTTAGACTCGCTGAGCCGATAGAGCAACCTCGGGGATGTCCCGAGCCAGGGAGGTACTACGGCGGATGACCAAATCCAGTGGAAAGCTTGCGGCCATGGCCGCGGCCGCGTGTCTCATCGCGACGGTCGCAATCCCCGCTTACGCAGCCGCAGAGACTTCTGCCGTACCCGTCAAGTCGCACGACTCGATCCAGAGCCTCGTCAACTCTTCGACCGCGGAGAGCGAGCCGATCGCGGCTCGTGACAGCTACACGATCACCATCGCGCCCAAGCGCCCCTCGGTCGCCGTCAATCGCTACGTGACCGTCAACCCACCAGCGCAGGCCTACAGCGGCGCCGCCGTTCTCGAATACGCCGCCCAGTTCGTCGGCAAGGTTCCGTATGGCATGGGCAACAGCCCCACCACAAGCTTCTCCTGCGACGGCTATGTGCAGTACATCATGGCCGGATTCGGAATCGTTCTTCCCCGTGGCGCAGACCATCAGGCCGCTCTCGGCGTCGTGATTTCCAAGGCGGATGCCGTGGCCGGCGACCTCGTGTGGTGGCCGGGCCAGCACATCGGCATCTATGACGGCGCCGGTGGCATGTACAACTCACCCGTCTGGGGACGCTACGTCGAGCACGCGGCAAGCCTCTGGGGCAGCCCGGTCTTCGTTCGTCTCCGCTAGTCGGGCGCTCTCGTCGAGGTTTCGATACGGCCGCGGACGGCCTACTCAACCCGCCTGACGCGATACGGCCGCGGACGGCCTACTCAACCCACCGGGTTTCAATACGGCCGTGAACGGCCTACTCAACCCACCTAGGCAGAGCGGGCCGTGAGCTGTGCGCGCAGCGGCCACTCGTCACCGTCGAGGATGAACTGCGCGCAGCGCCCGTTCAGTGAGTTGACGACGATCGGTGCCATGAGGTTCATGGTCGTGCCACTTTCGCCCGGGTTCGCAACAACCAGCACGAGGGCGTCTTCACCCTTTTCGAGCTCGAGTGATGCTGCCTGCTCGTCGGAGATCTCCGGCGTGTACTCCGGCAGGAAGATGCCTGCATCGAGCACGAAGAGTCGGGTGCTTGTGCTCTCCACGGCGCGGAGCGCGTAGAGACCGTTCGCCCCCTCGATGTCGTCGAGGGTGAAGTCGACCATCGGTTCGAAGCCGGGAGGCGGAGCGATGAAGCTCAGTGCGGCGCTCAACGCAGGAAGTCCATCAGAGTCGGCTGCAGCACCCTCGCGGTGACACCGAGTGAGGCCTGGTAGGTGGTCTGCTGCGTCTGCAGGTCGAGGATGACCTTGCCGAGGTCGAGATCCTCGACGGAGGATCTCTGCGCTTCGAGGGACACTGTCTGACTCGCATTCGTCGCTTGGGCACGGTCCATTTGCGCCTCTGTCGTTCCTATGATGGCCTGCTGGGCACTGATGGCCTGCTTTCGCTGATCGATTTCAGCGAGGCGGGCGCCCACATTCACCCCGCTCTGTAGGTCGGAGATGATGTTGTCGACGAGCGTGAAGACGGAGCCCGGCGTCGTACCGGGGTTCAGCACCGGGTCTGCGCCAGGGTTGACGCCGAAAACGGCGGCCCCGTCCGCGTCGACGCGAACGGTCGTGCTCGCGTCGATCCTGCGCTGCACAGTGCTGCCTGTGGCGCCGTTGAAGCTGTAGTCCGGGTTGAAGGCGACCCCGGCATCCGTGTTACCGGCGAAGACGTTGCGCCCGAGATAGCTAGTGTTCGCCTGCCTCAGCAGTTCGCCCTTGAGATTCGTCAGTTCCGTCGAGATCGCCTGCTTCGACGTAGGCGACATCGCCCCGTCGTTGGCGCCCTGCACCGTCAGGTCGCGAATGCGACCGAGGATGTTCGACACGGTGGTCATGGTCGAGTCGATCGTGCCGAGCCACGCGTTGCCGTCATCGATGTTGCGAGCGTACTGCGCGGTGGCCGCCTTCTCGGAGCGCACCTGGAGTGCCTTGGTGGTGCCCGCCGGGTCATCCGAGGGAACGGAGATCGCTTTGCGGCTCGCCGCCTGGTTCTGCAGCTTTGCGAGCGAAGAGAGCCCTGTCTGCAGGTTGTACTGCGCGTTGCGCGTGAGCGACTGATTGGTGACTCTGCTGAACATGGCTTACCTCCCGACCAGACCGGTGTGGTTGATCAACGTGTCGATCATTTCGTCGACCGCCGTCATGACCCGAGCTGCGCCCTGGTATGCGCGCTGGAAACTGAGCATGTTGACATTCTCCTCATCGAGGTCGACGCCGGCGTTGGAGAGCTGATTGTTTGTGGCGGCCGTGGTGGCGAGCCCTGCGAGCGTCGACTGCTGCTGCGCGGTGCGCGACTGCGTGCCGATGCCGGAGACTATGCCGGCCCAGGTGGAATCGGGCGACGTCGCGCCCGTTCCGAGCTGGGCGATCGCCCCGGCGACATCACCGTTGTAGGCACCGGCTCCCGGCGTCGCCGTAGCGAGGTCGGCGGGTGTCGTTGGCACGACAGTGAGTCCAACGGCCGGCGGAAGGCCCGCGGCGAAGCTGAAGAAGTTCGCACCCGTGGTTCCGGCGGCGTTCGCTCCGGTGGAATACACCGCGTTCACCTTGGTCGCGAGTTCGGTCGCGAGCTTGCTGTATGACGCTGCGGCCTCTGCGATGACACCGCCGGTTCCCGATCCGTTTGCCGCGGCGAGCACGGCGACGCTGCCGCCGAGTTCGCCGCCGTCGAGTGCGACGACGTTGCCGTTCGCCCACGTGAGCTGCACGGGATCGGTGCCCGCGGCATCCATGTGATAGCTGCCGACGAGCGAGACGGCGTTGAAGTGATCACCCGAGACGATGGGGTTGCCGCCGATGAGAATCTCGGTTGTGCCGTTCGGAAGGTCGCGCGCCGTGCCGCCGGCAAGCTTCGAGATCGTGGTCATGAGGGTGTCGCGCTGATCGATGAGCTCGTTCGCCGAACCGCCGGCCGCGAGCGTCATGCGAATCTGACCGTTGAGGTCGGCCACCCGGGCGCCCGCATCGTTCAGTGCTGCGACCTTCGCATCGGCGTCGGTTCGCAACGTCGACCACTGCGTGTCGACCTGCCTGTACCCACCGGCGATCTGCGACGCGAGCCCGGTCGCCTGGGTGATGAGCGCTGTGCCCGTGGCGGGTACGGCAGCGTTGTTGCCGAGGTCCTGCCAGGCCGACCAGAACTTCTGCAGCGTGGTCGAGAGACCGTTCGCACCCGGCTCCTGAAGGTTCTGCTCGAGCGAGCTCAGGGCGCTGGAGCGAACATCCCAATAACCGGAGACCGCCGTGGCCGTGCGCACGCGAGCGTCGAGGAGCGTGCTGCCCAGGCGAGCGACGCCATCAACGGAGACGCCCTGACCCACGGTGAAGGTGGCGGTCATCTGCAGGGACGACGGCGCCGTGACCGAGGCCGAGGTGGTGACGCGCTGACGCGTGTACCCATCCGTGTTCGCGTTGGCGATGTTCTGGCCGACGACGTCGAGCCCGCGACGGGCGGCGATGAGCCCGGTGTATGCCGTGTTGAGGGTGCCGAAGGTGCTCACGATCGCCTCACAGCCTCTGGTCGAAGAGTCGAGCGTCGACGTGAGCGCCGCCCGCGAGCCCCTCGGAGTCGTAGGTGCCGGCATCCGGAACAAGCGACGCGAGCGTTTCCTGGGTCGACCTCACCGCGGCGCGGAGAAATCGCTCGTTGATGTCACGCAGCTCCTTGATCTGCCCGGTGACCTCGGTCATCGCGCGGAGGTGACCCGTGAAGATCTCGCGCCAGGGACCATCGGGGGCGTTGGCGGCCAGTTCGCGAAGTGTCGCGTTCTCACCCGCGCCCCACTCCTCGGCCAGGGTTGCGACCTCGACTGTGCGGGTGAGCCCTGCGGCACGCAGACGGTCCATCACCTGTTCGACCTCCCGGGTGGCGTGCGAGAGCCAGCGCGACTTTCCGGCGGTGAGCAGCAGCTGCTCCTCCTCGAGCTTGAACAGCAGGAGTTCGAGCAGCTCGCGTTCCCGCCAGAGCAGTGCCGACACATCGTTGGCGCTCATTTGTCCTCCAGGTCTCAGGTCGTCTCGGGGGTGGGTTCGGGGTGGCGCACCTCTGTACTGCTGCCATCCGAACAGCGACCCGGTCCACGCTAAACAGCACTATCGGCAGGCTTACCCCCCGAGTAAGGGAGAATCCCGAGAACTTTTGTGAGAGTGGCCGGTAACGACGTCCCCCCAGTTCAGGGGAGACGTTCCCCCGAAGGGGGCACAGGCCCCCAAAGAATTCGCTTGCGCGGCCTGTTTATGGGGTGCGCGGCCGCAATAGAGTCTGGATGTCCGGAGGGGAAACCGGGCAACTCGGGGGATCGAGCGATCAGCGTCCAGGCTGGTCAGCGCAAGGGACTGCGTCGACACTCACCTCCAACTCAGTCCAGGGGGTAAGACAGTGAATCGTTCTGAACGGAACGCGCTGGTAGTCGAAAATCTGCCGCTCGTCGGTTACTTGGTGTCGGAGCTCTGCGCCCGCGCCACCCATCTTTCTCGCGACGATCTCGCATCGGCCGGCGCCGTGGGTCTCATCACCGCCGCGGATGCTTTCAAGCCTGAGCTCGGCATCCCCTTCGGTGCCTTCGCCCGCAAGCGCATCCTCGGCGCCTTCGCCGACGACATGCGCTCGAGCGACTGGGCCACGCGCTCCGCACGCAAGCGTATTAAAGAGACTCTCTCGGTGAGCGAGTCACTCACCGCGGCGCTGGGTCGCACGCCGAGCGTGGACGAGATCGCCTCGGCGCTCGGGGTCGAGCGCGCAGCGGCATCCGAGGCTCTCGCCGATGCAGCTCGCACCGTCTCTACCCTCGATGACGTCACCGCCGAATTCCTGGTGGCGGACGGGGCCCTGCCCGAAGAGACCGTGCTCGAGTCAGAGCAACTCGGCTTCCTTCGCGCCGCCGTCGACTCCCTGCCGGAGAAGATGCGCCTCGTCGTGACCCGGATCTACTTCGAGGACCAGTCGGTGAAGGACCTCGCAGAGGAGCTCGGCACCACGCACTCCGCCGTCTCCCAGACGCGCGCCGAAGCCATCCGCCTATTAAAGGACGGCATGCAGACGCACTACGCCGACGACCCGGATGTGGTGCACGCTCCGGAGTCGCGGATCGCTGCGGCGAGCCGCAACGCCTACCTCTCGCGCCTGGCCGACTCGGCCGCGGTCGGAATCAGCCGCTTCGGTTACGCGCAGCTGACGCCGGAGCGCTCGATCGCCTGAGGCGTCTTGGCAGGTCGATGTCGATACGGCCGCGGCGGGCCTACTCAATCCGCTATGCATTCCCGGCGAAAAATCAGCAGCAAAACTCCTAACGACCAGGCACGGGGTGCCGATAGCTAGTTGTGTCAGCCCAGGGACGGGCTGAAGCACGAAACCCACATCACGGAGGAAATCATCATGGGTATGACAATCAACACCAACATGTCGGCACTGACCGCGTACCGGAACCTCTCCACCACGCAGAACGACATGGGCAAGTCGCTCGAGAAGCTGTCGAGTGGTCTTCGCATCAACCGCGCTGCGGACGACGCGGCTGGCCTCGCGATCTCGGAGGGCCTGAAGTCGCAGGTCGGTGGCCTCACGGTCGCCGCTCGCAACGCTCAGGACGGCATCAGCGTCACGCAGACCGCAGAAGGTTCGCTCGGCCAGGTGCAGGCGATCCTGCAGCGCATGCGTGACCTCGCTGTTCAGGCCGGTAACGACTCGAACAACGTCGACTCGCGCAAGGCGATCACGGCTGAGGCAACCCAGCTGACCAGCGAGCTCGGACGCGTTGCGACGTCGACGAACTTCAACGGGATCAACCTGCTCGACGGCTCGGCTGGCACGCTGAGCTTCCAGGTGGGCGCGAACGCCGGCTCTGACAACCAGATCGGGGTCGACCTGTCGACCGCGAACGTGTCGGCCATCGCCGCGACGCTCGGAAGTGCATCCGGCGGCGCCATCAACACCATCGCCACGCCGACCCTCGTCGGTGGCGCAATGGTGTTCACTGCCGGAGCCGCAGGCGCTGGCACGACGGTCACCACCAACCTCGCTGCGGCCGGCACGTACAAGACCGTGCAGTCGGTTGCCGACGCGCTGAACAAGGACGCCGGCTTCAACGCCACGTTCAACGCGACCGTGAACACGAACAACGAGCTCGTCGTTCGTGCGAACAGTGGCGCCGCTGTCGTCGGTGGCAACACGGCTGGAACCAACGCCTCTGCCGGTACCGGCCTCGCCGTTTCCACGGCGAACGGTGCTGCCGCTGGTCTGGACTTCTCGACCGCGACCGGTGCAAAGGCCGCGATCACGCTCCTCGACACCCAGATCACCAAGGTGTCGAGCGCTCGTGCCAGCCTCGGTGCAATCCAGAACCGCCTCGACTACGCGGTGAACAACCTCAACATCTCCAAGGAGAACCTGACGGCTTCACGCTCGCGTATCACGGACACCGACATGGCGTCCGAGATGGTGAACTTCACGCGCTCCAGCATCCTGTCTCAGGCAGGTACTGCGATGCTCGCGCAGGCGAACCAGTCCAACCAGGGAGTGCTTCAGCTCCTGAGGTAGTACCGGGAAAAGAACAACGTCTGGCGGTGATCGGTGAGGGATCTGGACCTCTCCCACCGATTGCCGCCAGCGTTTTCCCGTAGCAACCGAAAGCACCACGACACGTTTCGACAAGCTCGACTCGACAAGCTCAGCGAACACATGCACGAAGGGAGAGAACGATGACGACAGGCATCGACGGACTGGTCAGCTCGCTCGACACGACCTCCCTGATCAACTCGCTCATCCAGGCAGACGCCGGCCAGCAGACCCTGCTCAAGCAGCAGGCCTCCGCCACCACCTCCCTTGTCACCGCACTTCAGGGACTCAACAGCCAGGTCGCCTCGGTCGCGACACTCGCCGCGGCAGCGGCCAAGCCCGCCGCCTTCGATCTCTACACCGCATCAAGCAGTTCCTCGACCGTCACCGCGACGGCCAGCAGCGGCTCGACCACGGGCAGCATCGATCTCGTCGTCAACCAGCTCGCCCAATCTCAGAGCAACGTCAGTGCGGCACTCACCGCCTGGCCGACGGACCCCGCCGCTCTCACCATCGTCGCCGGCGGCACGACGACAGACATCACTCCGGCGAGCAACTCGCTCGACGACATCGTCTCCGCCATCAACGCCTCGGCCTCCGGCGTCAGCGCCATGAAGGTCTCCGCCGGTGTGGATGGCAGCGGAACGCCGCAGTACCGCCTCCAGTTCACGTCAACCACGACAGGTGCGGCGAGCGCATTCAGCGTGTACCAGGGCACCAGCGCGGATGTCGCGGGCGGAACGGCGGTCGATCTCCTGGCACAGCCGGGCGCTGCAACGCTGCGCACGGCACAGGATGCCCAGGTCACGCTCTGGTCGGGCAGTCCCGCAGCACAGACCATCACCTCGTCGAGCAACACCTTCTCCAACCTGCTCCCCAGCGTGTCCGTCACCGTCTCCGCCGTCTCCGCGACGCCCGTGACCGTGACCGTCAGCCGGGACATCGACGCCACGGCCAAGGTCGCATCCGACCTCGTCAGCTCCCTGAACACCGTCTTCGCGACGATTGCCACGAAATCCGCCGTCGTCAACAGCACGGGCTCGGACGGCACCTCCAAGGTCTCAGGCGGAGTGTTCTCTGGTGACAGCACGACCTCGTCGGTCAACCAGGCACTGCTGTCGGCCGCGAGCGCGCCCGTCAACGGAGTCTCTCCGTCGGAGATCGGCGTCAGCATCACCAAGGACGGAAACCTGGTCTTCGACAAGACCAAGTTCGCTGCCGCGCTCGCGAGCGATCCTGCCAAGGTGCAGTCGATGATGCTGGAGATCTCGACGCGTGTCTCCACCGCGGCGAGCGCCGCATCCGATCAGTACACCGGAACTCTGACCGCCAAGATCACCAGCCAGCAGGGCGAGATCGACCGGCTCGGATCACAGATCTCGGAGTGGGACACCCGCCTCGCCAACAGACGAGCCTCGCTCGAGCAAACCTATGCAGCAATGGAGGTCCAGTTGAACACCATCAAGAGCCAGGGCACTAACTTCGCCTCACAGCTCAGCAACCTGCCGACTTGGCCTACGTCATGACCGCAGTTCTCAGCGGCGTGAACGCCCGCCGCGCACAGTTCAACCGTGACGTCATCCTCACGGCGACGCCGGCTCATCTGCTGACGATGCTCTACGACCGTCTGCTGCTCGACCTGCACCGCGCCGAGACCGCGCAGGAGGCCGAGGACTGGCCGACCAGCTCCGAGAACCTGCTGCACGCCCAGGACATCATCACCGAGCTGTCGACGACGCTCGACCTGGACGCCTGGGACGGAGCGGATGCGCTGCTGGGCGTCTACAACTTCGTGGCCAGAGCGCTCATCTACGCGAACACCCACCGGGACATCGCCAGCACGCGACTCTGCATCACGCTCATCGAACCGCTGCGCCTCACCTGGCACGAAGCGGCCGAGGCGATCCCAGGGGCAGTATCCGGTCAGCAGACGCCAGCCGAGCGGCCGACGGGAGTTCTCGGTGTCGCCTGAACCCACCATGTCGTCACAGGTGCGGCGTGACTCCTCCACCTGGCTCGAGGCGATCGAGCAGATGGAAGACGATCTCGCCCACGTCATGGACGATGCCGCGGTGAAGCGCCACCTCGCAGGCTCACCGACCGCCGATGACCTCGCCGCACTCGAGCGGCCGTTGCGCACGCCGAGCGGCACCGGTCCGTTTCCGGAAGAGCTCACCGCGCGAGCACAGGCCCTCATGAAGGCGCAGAGCGCTGCGATCGAGCGTCTCGAAGGACTCAAGCGCACGACCGGGCGCCACCTCGCCGCCATGCGATCCGTTCCGCCGCATCGGGACGACCGCTCGGTGTATCTCGACATCGCGGGGTAATGCTCCGGCGGTTTCGATACGGCCGCGGGCGGCCTACTCAACCCGCCTATGCGCGTTGAGCAGCGAGGCACGAGCGTATCGAAACCTCCGCCAGTCACATGAAGGACGAAATTCAGGGAAATAACTAACGGGAGCCGGGGGGCTGCCGATAGAGAGCAGTGGAGAGCATGGATCGCTCACCTCTAGGCCACGGATTGGCCGTTTGTTTTAGGGGGAACGGATATCCGTGCTTAATTCGGTCACGACCGTTGCGCTCACGAGTGCACTGGACGGTCTCGCGCTGAGACAGCGCACCATCGCGAACAACATCGCCAACGTCAACACGCACGGCTACCAGGCCAAGCGCGTCTCGTTCGAAGACGCCCTCGCCGCATCCGTGAAGGCCGGCGACGGACACGCCGAAGCGACCATCGCCCGTTCACTCGAACCGACCAGGACAGACGGCAACAACGTCAACCTCGACACCGAGACGCTCTCGAACATAGACACCGTGCTGCGCTTCCAGTTCGCCGCACAGTCGGTGGGCAACGAGTTCAACTGGGTGCGCGCAGCGATGAGGACCAGCTGATGACCTTCGACGCCATCGGAATCGCCGCCACCGGGCTCACGCTGCACCGGCACTGGCTCGACGCGATCTCAGACAACATCGCCAACGTCAACACCATCAAGCCCACGAGCGGGCCCGCGTTCCAGGCGCGCTACGTCGTGGCGCAGGAGGGGCAGGGCAACTCCGGGGTCTACGTGGCCGGAGCCGCCTACGGCAGCGCCGACGGCATCCTCGCCTACGACCCCACCAACCCCCTCGCCGACGCCGACGGAATGGTCAAACGACCTGACATCGATCTGGGCGACCAGATGTCTGAGCTGATCATGGCCCAGCGCGGCTACCAGGCGAACGCCGCCGTGGTCGACCGCGCCAAGGAGTCATACCAGGCCGCACTGCAGATTGGTAAATGATGTCCATCCCACTGATCGGTGCCGTCCAGGGCATCACGAGCGCGGGCACCACGCCCGGCGTGCAGGCGCCCCAGTCGAGCGACGGTTCGACCTTCGCCAACTCGCTCGGCGGCGCGATCGACAACCTGCAGCAGCTGCAGAACACCTCCGATGCGCTGGCGGTCCAGGCAGTCACCGGAAACCTTGACGACATCCACGACGCGACGATCGCCGCGACCAGGGCGCAGGTCACCCTTGAGCTCGTCGCCGCCGTGCGCAACAAGGGTGTCGACGCGTTCAACGAGATCATGAGGATGCAGGCCTGATGCCCGCCCAGGTCACCTCGGCGTTCAAGCGCCTGTTCACCGCGATCCGCGAGTTCACCATTGCCCAGCGCACTCTCGCCCTCATCGGCGTCGCCGTACTCGTGCTCGGCATCGCCGGCCTCACCGTGTGGGTCAGCCAGCCCTCCTACACGCCGCTCTTCTCGGGCCTCGCCGCCTCCGACGCGAGCACCATCGTCGACCAGCTCAAGACCGACAACGTGCCCTACCAACTGAGCGACGGCGGCGCCACGATCCTCGTGCCGGAAGCAAACGTCTACAACGAGCGGCTCAAGGCCGCATCCGCCGGGCTGCCCACCAGCAGCAACGGCGGATACTCCCTGCTCGACAAGATGGGTGTCACCGCCTCTGAGTTCCAGCAGTCGGTCACCTACAAACGCGCCATTGAGGGTGAGCTCGCCTCTACGATCCAGGCTCTCAAGGGCGTCAAGATGGCGTCGGTGCAACTCGCCATCCCGAAGGACACGGTCTTCACCGAGCAGAAAACCGACCCCACCGCATCCGTCTTCATCAAGACCGACAGCGGCGTGACGCTCTCGTCGGACCAGGTTCAGGCCATCGTTCACCTCACCTCGGCGTCCATCGACGGCATGAAAGCCACGGATGTCGCCGTCATCGACTCCGACGGCCAGGTGCTCTCGGCGGTCGGCACCGGCGCGACCGGCAGTGCGACCAAGCAGTCCTCCGACTACGAGACCAGCGTGCGCGACAGCGTGCAGAGCATGCTCGACCGCGTCGTCGGTCCGGGCAACGCGACCGTCGCCGTGGCCGCGGACATGAGCCAGGAGTCCGCGAATCGCGTCGAGGAGACGTACTCGACCCCCGAGGGCTCGCCGACGATCAGCGAGTCGACCGACAAGCAGACGGGTGCAAGCGGCACCGGCGGATCCGGCACGGCGACAGGCGTGCTCGGCCCTGACAACATTGCCGTACCGAGCGGCGGCGGCACCACCACCGGTGCCACCAGCGAGAGCCAGGTCAAGAACAACGCCGTCAACAAGGTCACCGAGAACCGCACCATCCCGGCCGGCGCCATCACGCGCCAGACGGTCTCGGTCGCGCTCAACTCGAAGGCGGCAACCGGCCTCAAGGTCTCCGAGATCTCGGCGCTCGTCTCCGCGGCCGCCGGAATCAACACCACTCGCGGTGACAAGCTCAGCGTCGAGGTCGTGCCCTTCAGCACGACCGGCGCCACGACGGCGGCGCAGGCTCTCAATGCCGCAGCCAAGGCGGCCGAAGCAGACCGCCTCACCGGCATCATCACCACGGCCATCATCACGGCCGGTGTCGTGCTCCCCGTGCTCGTCATCCTGTTCCTCCTGCGCCGCCGCAGCCGTCGTCGCAACGAGGAAGAAGAGGGTCTGCTCTCCGAGATGCTCAACGCGCCCACGGTGCCGATGCAGCTCCCGGTCGCCCGCAGCGCTTCGCAGCTTCAGGCACCGGTCTCCACGACCCAGTCACTCGAGAGCGCACCGATCTCCCCGTCCGCGAGCGAGGCCGCTAGCCGGCGAGCCGACATCGAGGCCTTCGCTCAGCGCGACCCACAGAAGACCGCAGAATACCTGCGCAGCATGATGGATGACAGGCAGCCGGCATGAGCGACGCACCGGAGCCCGGCCTGAGCGGCACCCAGAAGGTCGCCGTCGTGCTCATGAACATGGACAGCCAGCGCGCCGCGGGCGTGCTGAAGGAGTTCAGCGAGCACGAGGCCGAGGAGATCGTCGCCGAGATCGTTCGCCTGCGCCGGGTCGATTCCGTCGTCGCCGAGAAGACGCTCAGCGAATTCCATGACATGACCGTGCGCAGTGCAGCGCTCGCCCGCGGCGGACGTGACGTGGCGGTGGGGCTGCTCGAGGCATCCTTCGGTGCCGAACGCGCCGCGGGCGTGATGAATCGCGTCGCATCGAGCATGGCGGGCAAGGCCTTCGAGTTTCTCGAGCAGACCGAACCTCGCCACGTGGTGGCGCTGCTCGAGGGCGAACTGCCGCAGACCATCGCACTCGTGCTCGCACACCTGCGACCCGAGTTCGCCTCCCCCATCATCTCTGGACTCGACGAGGCCCTCCGCACCGAGGTCGCTCGCTGCATCGCCACCATGGGCACCGCGACCCCCGAGGCCGTGAGGATCGTCACCGACACCCTGCGGATCCGGGCCGGCGCCGTCGTCTCGCTCACCGACACGGTCGAGGTCGTCGGCGGCATCCAGCCTCTCGTCGACATCATCAACCGGGCGGATGTCGCCACCGAGCGCGCGCTGCTCGAATCGCTCGATGAGAACGACCCCGATCTCGCCGAAGAGGTGCGTTCGCGCATGCTCACCTTCGCGGACATCGTCAAGCTCGAACCGCGCGACGTGCAGCAGGTGCTGCGTGGCATCGACGCGGGCGTGCTCGCCGTCGCCATGAAGGGATCGCCGGAGGTGGTCATCGAGATCATCCGGTCCAACCTCTCCGAGCGCAACCGCGAGATCCTCGACGACGAGGTCAAGATCCTTGGCCCGGTTCGGGTATCGCAAGTGGAGGAGGCGCGCGCCGACATCGTGCGCGCCATCCGCGACCTCGAATCGCAGGGCAGCATCACGGTGCAGCGTGGCGAGGAGGACGAATATGTCTATTGATTCCGACTTCGCCGCACTGACCTTCCCGGCACTCAGGCACCCCAACCAGGATGCGCTCGACGCTCAGGCGCGCACCCAGGGGCACGCGGCCGGCTACGCTTCCGGACTTCGTGCCGCGGCCAGGGAGGCGGAGGCGCGTGTCGTCGAGCTCAACGCCGAGACCGCCGCGATGCTGAACGAGCGCAACGCCCAGCTCGACTCCGCGCTGTCCGCTCTCGAGGCGGCGGCTCGCCAGCTGCACGAGCGTGCGATCCCCACCATCGAGCACGCGCAGGACGTGCTCGTCTCGAGCGCCATCGAACTCGCCGAGGCGATCCTCGGCTATGAGCTGGCCGACGGTCCGCGCTCCGCCCGCGCGGCTCTCGCCCGGGTGCTCGATCACACAGACCCGAAGCTGCTTCTGAACGTGCGGATGAACCCCGCCGACGTAGCCGAGCTCGACGGGGCGCGATCCGATTCCGCGCCCACCGCATCGGGTGTCGAGATCATCGCCGACGCGAGCGTGGCCCGCGGGGACGCCCTCGGCGACTTCGCCGACGGCTACCTGGATGCGCGCATCCGCACCGCCCTGGATCGCGCCAGGGCCGCACTACTTGGGGAGACGATATGACGACGAGCTGGCGTCCCCACGCCGAGCAGTTCACGGCCGCCGTCGCCTCTGTGGCACCCCAACGCGTTGGCGTCGTCTCCTCCATTATTGGGCTCGGCGTGGAACTGAGCGGTCTCGATTGCGCCATCGGCGAGCTCGTGACCATCGGTGAGAACCCGGGTGTCGAAGCCGAGGTGGTCGCGACGACGAGAACCGGTGTGCGCTGCATGCCGTTGGGAAAAATGGTGGGTGTCAACGCTGGTGCGTCGGCACGGTCCAGCCGCCGCCCCATTCTCGTTCCTACCGGCCGCGGCCTCCTCGGACGAGTTCTCGACGGGCTCGGTCGCCCCATCGACGGCAAGGGCCCGCTGATCAGCGACGGTTACGTCTCGCTCGAGAATGCCACGCCATCGGCGATGCACCGCGCCCGTATCGCCTCACCGCTGCCGCTCGGGGTGCGCGTGCTCGACACACTCACGACCGTCGGCAAGGGCCAGCGACTCGGCTTGTTCGCCGGATCGGGAGTCGGAAAGTCGTCGCTGCTGTCGATGATCGCGAGAGGCACCGAGGCCGAGGTCTCGGTCATCGCGCTCGTCGGCGAGCGCGGACGCGAGGTTCGCGAGTTCCTCGAAGACGATCTCGGGCCCGAGGGGCTTGCCCGCTCGATTGTGGTCGTCTCGACCTCGGACGAGCCGGCTCTCATGCGGCTTCGCGCGGCCTTCGTCGCCACCCGCATCGCCGAGTCGTTCCGCGATGGTGGTGCGGATGTCATGCTCATGATGGATTCGCTGACCCGCGTCGCGATGGCCCAGCGCGAAATCGGTCTCTCCGTCGGCGAGCCCCCGGCGACCAGGGGCTACCCGCCGTCGACCTTCTCCCTCCTGGCTCAGCTGCTCGAGAGAGCGGGTACGGCCCAGACCGGCTCGGTCACCGGCATCTACACCGTGCTCGTCGACGGTGACGATCACAACGAGCCCATCGCCGACGCGGCCCGCTCGATCCTCGACGGTCACGTCGTGCTCGACCGCAAACTCGCCGTACTCGGCCACTTCCCGTCGGTGGATGCGCTCGCCTCCATCTCTCGCGTAGCCAGCAGGGTCAACACTCGCGAACACACGGCAGCGGCCGTGGCGCTGCGCAAGGTGCTCGCCGCCCGCAAGTCGGCTCAGGACCTGCTCGACGTTGGCGCCTACCACCAGGGCAGCAACCCGCTCGTCGATGCGGCCGTGCAGCACGAGGCAGCAATCAACGCCTTCCTGCAGCAGGGAATGGATGAGCGCACCACCGCCGAGGACTCCTGGGCCTGGCTCGATGGTCTCAATTCGACGATGGCGGTGCCGTCATGAGCCGCCAGTTCTCCCTCGCCGGCCTCCTCCGCCTGCGCCACCTTCAACAGGATGAGGCCGCAGGCCAACTCGCCTCGGCGAACGCTCGCCTCGACAGCACCTCGGTGCAGCGCAATCGGGCCAGGGCCGCACTCGGTGCGACGCGCGCGGATGTCAACAGCACGGAATCGCTCTATGCCATGGCTGCGGGGCGGGCATCCATGCGCAGCATGCTCGCCGATCTCGACTCCATGCTCGTGCAGCAGCGAGCCGAAGCCGAAGCGGCCACCGAGGCCTACGGTTCCGCGCGCGCCAAGGCGGTCGCGCTCGAGAAGCTCGAGGCCAAGCACCTCCAGACCGTGATTGTCGAAGAATTGCACGCCGAACAGTCGGTGATCGACGAGATCGCATCGACGAGCTGGCACACCGATCGTGAAGGAACCAGATCATGAGTATCAGCAACTTCCTGCTCGCGACCGCCACGGCCCCAGAGCGCTCCATGGCGCCATCCAAGACCTCGAGCTCGCAGGGCGACGCGTTCGGCGCCGCCATGCAGCAGGCCATCGGCAGCCACGCGGATGATCGTGCAGCCGCTCGGCACAGTGAAGTCCCTCGGCACAGTGAAGCCGATCGCAGGGACAACGGCCCGGTGGCACGCGAGGCCGCGCAGCAGCCTCGGTCGAAGTCCGCTACCGCGAAGAAGGACGTCGGCACCGACCGCACAGATCCCGCCGCCACGCAGGCGACCGACGATTCCGCCCGACCGGATGCGCCGCAGCCGGCCGCCACAGCGACCACCCAGCCCAGCGCCGCGCAGACCGACTCCGTGCAGCCGGGCGCGCTCCAGTCCACCGCGGGCCAGTCCACCACCGCCCTGCCCGGCGCCGACCAGGCGCAGACACAGACCGCGGCCGCGCAGACCGCGGCTCCCCAGGCTCTGCCCGCAGCCGCCCAGGCCTCGGCGCTTCCGGCCGTTCCGGTCGCGGGTGGCACGGTGCAGCCTGCCGCAGGCCTCGCCACCCAGACGACCAGCGGCGCGTCCGCGACGAGCGCACAGACAGCGGTGCCGCTCACTGCAGCCGCCGCCGCGACCGCCGTGGCGCGCCCGGCAACCGCCGAACCGGGGGCACGCCCGGTTGTCGCGAGCACCGCGAAAGCGAGCGCCACGGAGCCTGCGACCTCGAACTCTGCCGGCGCGCCAAGCCCCACCGTCACGACCGCGCAGCCCGGAACGCCCACGGCTGCGTCGACGACCCCGGCAGCAGCAGCCGCACTCACGAGCGTGCCCGCCACCACGGCGCTCAGTGCGCCCGCGGCGGCGGCCCCGACGGGGCCCGCCCCATCAGCCGCCGCCCCATCAGCCGCCCCGACGCAGAAGCCGGCCGACGCAGTCGCTGCCGTGCCACCACGCGCCGCTCGCCCCGCCGCCGAGCCCGGCGACGCAGCCCCCTCCGCCGCGACGCCGCAGGCACCGGTTCCCGCGCCGTCGACACCGGTCGCCTCGAGCGACGCCGCACAGGCGAACGCCGCACCACCAGCGGCTCCGGTCGCGACCACAACCACGCCACAGGCGATGCCCGTGTCGATCGCGCCGGTGGGCACGCCATCCGTTGCAGCGGCGCAGGCTCCCGCGCCGGCCGCCCCGCCGGCCCCTCCGGCACCGCCGCTGGCCACGCAGCTCTCGCAACCGATCGTCGCGCTCACCAGGGCGGCATCCGGTGAGCACGTCGTGACCCTCAGCGTCACCCCCGACAACCTCGGGCCGGTGACCGTGCGGGCGCACGTCGGAAGCCAGGGAATCCGGATCGAACTGTTCGCCCCGAACGACCTCGGTCGCGACGCCCTTCGCGGCATCATGCCCGAATTGCGGCGCGATCTCGCCGGCACCGGCATGAACAGCAACCTGCAGCTCTCCGCCCAGAACCAGCCCACGAGCACCACCTCCAGCAGCAACCAGCAGGGCGGCGGCGCGGGCGCGAACGGCGGCCTCGGCTCCGGCCAGGGCAGCACCAATGGAAACAACGGCAACCAGGATGGCGCCGCTTCACGATCCGAGCGCGGTCCAGCGCTCGGCTCACCCCGCATGGACGCACAGAACGCTGAACCGACTCGCGCACCAGTGAGATCCGGGCAGCACGCATCGTCCATCGACGTGATGGCCTAGCAGGGAAGAAGACGACCATGACAGCAGCGATCGCTGGAGTAGCCAGCACACAGTCCACCGGCGGCATCTACACCACCGCGCCCACTCGAGCGCCAAAGCAGACGCTCGACAGCGAGGCATTCATGTCCCTCCTCGTGACCCAGTTGAAGAACCAGGATCCGAGCTCGCCGATGGACACGACCCAGATGATCGGCCAGACCACGCAGCTGGCCATGATGGAGCAGCTCACCAACATGAACTCCACCGGCACCGAGAGCTTCGCACTGCAGATGCGCATCGCGGCCTCGTCGCTCATCGGCCAGAAGGTCAGCTACGCGACCTCGGATGGCACCAGCGTCAGCGGTACGGCAAGCGCCGTGTCGTTCACCGGTCCGAAGCCCACCGTCACCGTGAACGGTGTCGAGGTCGCCCTCGATTCCATCTCGGGCGTCACCTCGACATCCTGATCAGCCCACACTTCTCACGCACCAACCACTGAAAGGCGCAACACCATGCTTCGTTCGCTCTACTCCGGAATCTCCGGTCTCCGCTCACACCAGACCATGCTCGACGTCACCGCGAACAACATCGCCAACGTGAACACGGTCGCCTTCAAGGCCTCCGCCACGCAGTTCGAAGACACCCTGTCGCAACTGACCAAGGGAGCGAGCAGCCCCCAGGCCACCACCGGTGGCACGAACCCGGCCCAGATCGGTCTCGGCGTCAAGGTGGCGGGCATCTCCACCAACTTCGCCCAGGGCTCGACCCAGTCGACCGGTCGTGCGCTCGACGTGATGATCTCGGGCGATGGGTTCTTCGTCACCTCGAGCGGCGGACAGACCGCGTACACCCGCGCCGGCGCGCTCGACTTCGACCCGCAGGGTCGCCTGGTGACGCCGGACGGCGCCATCGTTCAGGGTTGGTCAGCGGTCGACGGCGTCATCGACTCCGGCGGACCGGTCGGCAACGTCACCCTGCCCAAGAACGCGGTCTCCCCCGCGATCGCGACCACCACGGCCAAGGTCGGCGGCAACCTTCCGGGTGACGCGGCAACCGGCACCGTGCTCACCCGCGACACCACGGTGTATGACGCGAGTGGTAACGCCGCGCAGCTGTCACTCACCTTCACGAAGACGGCGGCCGGATGGGATGCGAGCTACAGCGACGGCGGCACGCCCCCCACGGTGACCACGACCTCGATGGCCTTCACCAACGGCAAGCTCACGAGCGGCACCTCGATCACCGCGGCTGGCGTGGCCATCGACCTCAGTGGAACGACGGGCTACGCGGGCCTGACCACCGCATCCATCACCGACCAGAACGGTCGCGACGCTGGAACGCTGCAGACGTTCACGCTCTCGCCCGACGGAACGCTCGTCGGCTCGTTCAGCAACGGTGCATCGCAGGCCATCGGCCAGGTCGCCCTGGCCACCTTCGTGAACCCGAGCGGTCTGCAGAAGGCCGGCTCGTCGTCGTACACCGCGACGTTCAACTCGGGTACCGCGCAGCTCGGCGTCGCCGGGCAGAGCGGAATGGGTTCGCTCACGAGCGGCGCGCTCGAGATGTCGAACGTCGACCTCTCGCAGGAGTTCACCAACCTCATCGTCGCCCAGCGCGGCTTCCAGGCGAACGCCCGCATCATCACCACCTCGGATGAGGTGCTGCAGGAGTTGACGAACCTCAAGCGCTAGCACTATTCCCTTCGACGGGCCCAGCGGCTCTGCTGCACCGGGCCCGTCGAAGGGTTCCCGCCGACTGCGGCGGGAGAAAGCCCTTCGCGGCGGGAGTTACGACTCCCGCCGCGATTGCATTTCTCCCGCCGCAGAGCAGTTCGAAATCGCAGATCACGCCTAACCGGGCGGGGGAGCCGGCCGATAGTTGTCTGTGATGGCTCAGGATGAGCCTGTTTGAAACGTATCCAGGGATGGGATCATGATTGTTGTCACGCGGCTGAACGATACTCAGTTCGCCGTCAACCCTGATCTCATCGAGCGCATCAACGCGAATCCGGATACGACCCTGGTCATGGTCGACGGCGCGAAGTACATCGTCACCGAGTCCATGACCGAGATCATCGACCGCATCGCGCAGTACCGCGCCCGGGTCGTCTCGTTGGCTCAGAACCTCGCCGTTGCCGAGCAGCCGCACTCCGGCCGCCAGTTGGGCGTCATCCCCTTTCCCGAGAATGCAGCCGACCCGACGGACGCTCCAGAAGAACCACTGCCCTCGCGTCCCAGGAAGCTGTAATGGATCCCGCAACACTCATCGGAATCGTCGTCGCGTTCGGCGCGCTGCTTGCCATGCTCACCATGGAGGGCAGCAGCGTCTCGGCCATCCTGATCCCGGCACCGATGGTGCTCGTCTTCGGCGCGACGATCGCCGTCGGCATCGCCGGCGGCACGATCAAGGACTTCCTGATCGCGCTCAAGGCCCTGCCCGCCACCTTCCGTGGCAAGACGCACAATCCCGAAGAGGTCATCGAGAGAGTCGTCGGGCTCGCCGAGAAGGCTCGGAGCGAGGGACTGCTCTCGCTCGAGCAAGAGGCGGACGACTCGGATGACACGTTCCTGCGCAGCGCCCTGCAGAACATCGCCGACGGTACGGATGGCGACGACCTGCGGATCCTGCTCGAGGACGAGATCGAGACCCAGGCCAAGATCGGTCGCACAGCGGCCAAGTTCTTCAACAGCCTCGGCGGATACGCCCCGACGATCGGCATCATCGGAACGGTCGTCTCGCTCACCCACGTGCTCGAGAACCTGTCTTCACCGGCGACCCTCGGTCCGATGATCGCGAGCGCCTTCGTCGCAACCCTGTGGGGCCTGCTGTCGGCGAACTTCCTGTGGCTGCCGATCGGCGCCAGGATGAAGCGGCTCTCCGAGCTCGAGATCGAAGGCAAGACGCTGCTCATGGAGGGTGTACTCGCGGTGCAGGCGGGCAGTCAGCCACGACTCCTGGGGGAGCGACTGCGCGCCATGGTGCCGGCGGCATCCGAGAAGCCGGCGAAGAGCGCGAAGCCGGGCAAGGCCGACAAAGACGACGCGGCCGCAGCATGAGTCTCCGGCCGCAGCGCCGGAAGCGGGGCGAAGAAGAGGAACACGACAACAGCGAGCGCTGGATGGCCTCCTACATGGACATGGTCACCGTGCTCATGTGCATGTTCATCGTGCTCTTCGCGATGTCCGTCGTCGACCAGAAGAAGTTCGACGAGTTGCGCAACTCGCTCGCGACCGGATTCGGGACTGTCGCGTCCAAGCACATCGACATCAACGAGGGCATCATCGTTCCGCCCGACAAGCTCGACGTCAAGGCGAAGAGCCTCGAGAACAAGAACCGTCAGCTTGCGACCATCGAGGTCACGAACCTCATCGCGCTGCGCGAGGAGATGAAGCAGAACCTGCAGGCGGCCGGTCTGACGGCGGCCGTGCAATTCAACATCGACGGGCGCGGACTCACGGTGCGCCTCGTCGGCTCCGAGACCTACTTCAATACCAACCGCACAGATCTGAGCGCGGTGGCCATCCGGGTGCTGGATGCGGTGGGCCCGCCGCTGAGAGCGAGTCCATACAGCGTCTCGGTCGAGGGCCATGCCGACTCCCGTCAGGCCGCGTATCCGTACCCGACCAACTGGGAACTGTCGTCCGGGCGCGCGACCGGCGTTCTGCGCCACCTCGTCGAGGTCGACGGCATCGCCGCGGAGCGAATCGGCGCGGTGGGCTACGGCTCGGCGAGACCGCTCGCCGCCGGAACGTCGCCGAGTGACCTCGCACTCAACAGGCGCGTCGACATCGTCGTGCTCTCCGATCAGTCGGATGCGGTTCGATCGCTGCTCGCGGAGGTGGACAAAGCGCTCGAAGGGCACTAAAGCTCATCACCGACTTTTCTTACCTCGGGGTACAACCTGCCGATAGTGCTCGTTGTGACGGTCCAGGAACAAGTAGTTGTCGGCGTGCCCGCAAAATCGGGCAAGACGGTGGAAGTGTATGACTTCCGCCGCCCGACCACGCTCGCGCGTGAGCACTCGCGTGTTCTGGAGCTCGCCTTCGAGACCTTTGCACGCCAGTGGGCCACGCAGCTCACTGCGAAGGTGCGCGTGCTCTCGCAGGTCACCTGCGAGCAGGTGATCATGCTCAGCTACGACGCCTACGCCGCCTCGCTGCCGCCGACCACTGCCATGGTGCTGTGCGTGCTCGAAGACGTGATGCCCAAGGCGATCATCCAGTTCCCGACCTCGGCGGCACTCAGCTGGATCGGCTACATGCTCGGCGGCCACGGTGCGTCGGTGCCCGAGGAGCGCAAGTTCACCCAGGTCGAGCAGGCGCTCATTCGTCGCCTCATGGACGACGCGCTCGAAGACCTTCGCTATTCGCTCGGCGGCCTGCTACAGAACAGCATCCGCATGGACAGCTTTCAGTACAACTCGCAGTTCGCGCAGGCGGCGGCCACGAACGACCTCATGATCGTCGCGACCTTCGACATCCGCGTCGGCGACGGCGTCGCTCCGGCGACCGTCGCGATTCCGGCTGAGGCGCTTCTGCCCCAGCTCGGCGACGCGAACCCGACGAGAACCACCGCCGAAGCCAAAGAGCTCATGGAGGTGCAGATGGCGTGGGCTCCGGTCGAGCTCGCGCTGCGACTCGCGGTCGCCAAGGTGATGCCCAGCGACATCCTGAACCTCGCGGTCGGCGACGTGCTGCCGATTCCGCACCCGCAGCACCGTCCGCTCGAACTGGCCGTCGACGGCCGCCTCATGGGCCACGCCGCAGTCGGTGCCAACGGCTCGCGCCTCGCCTGCGTCGTCGTCGGCACCGAATCCTAAGCTCCACTTTCCCGCTCTACTCAAGGAGACACCGTGAAGAAGTCCACCACCCTCAGCCTGCAGGATGCCGCAGCCGACGCGCTCGTGCCGCTGCTTCCGAGCGCGACCGCGATCACGTGGACGCACGCTGAGGACGGCGCATCGCTCGCCGACCAGGTCGGTTCTGCGGTCGTCGCCTCCTTCGTCGGCACCACAGCCGCAGACATCGCGCTCGTGCTCGCCGATGACGCCGCTCTCGCCGAGGCCGCGGGAACAGACTCGCTCGTCTCCACGGCGGATGTGCTGCGCCCGGCCCTCGAGGCAGCGGCCGGCCCGCTCGGCACGGGTGTGCTGGGCGAGGCGTCCATCGATGACGCCGCGGCGCTGTTCGCCGATGACGACACCGTCGTCTACGCCCTCAAGGCCGGCAAGACCGCCGTCGGCTGGTTCGCCATCCGCGTGCGCGAGGGCGGCGCCATCTGGGGTTCGGCCACAGACCCTAAGCGCAGCGTCGCAGGCAAGCTCGGGCGCATCAGCAACGTCGAGATGGCGCTGACCGTGGAGATCGGCCGCACCCGCATGGCCGTGCGCGACGTGCTCAACCTCGAGCCCGGCGCCGTCATCGAACTGGACCGTTCGGCCGGCGCTCCCGCGGACATCCTGCTCAACGGCCGACTGATCGCCCACGGCGAGATCGTGGTGGTCGACCAGGACTATGCCGTGCGCATCACGCAGATCCTCGACGTCGCCGAGAGCATGAGCTGACCGATGGAGACCTTTCTCGCCGGCGCTCGCGTCGTCGTTTCGCTGGCCGTGGTGCTCGGCCTGCTGTGGATGCTGCAGCGTCGTCTGACGCGCGGTTCCCGCAAGAGCGCTGCCGGGCATCCGGTCACGATCGTGACCAAGCAGGCGATCTCACCGAAGGCATCCGTCGTCATCATCGACGTCGAGGGAACGCGGCTGCTGCTCGGCGTCACCGAACATGCCGTGAGCGTGCTGCAGACCGGCGACGCACCCGAGCCCGTCATCGAGGTTGCTCCGGCGAGCGCGCCGACCTCCGGTGCCCGCGCCTTCGCCGACTCGCTGAGCAAGGTGACCGCGGCCAAGCTCTCCAGCGTCAAGCCCGCGACCGCGAAGGCCAGCACAGCCAAGACCACGACCGCGAAGAAGGCCCCGGAGTTTGCTCCCGTCGCCGCATTCGCCGACCAGGGTCCGCTCGCCGGATCGATCCTCTCCCCCACCACCTGGAAGCAGCTGGGCGCAACCATTCGGCGCGGCCGGTGACCCACTTCGACGTGAGCGACGCGCGGTCGTACCGGCGCTGGACGGCCGCCCGCTGGGCTGTCGCCATCATGCTCGTAGTGATGTCGGTCGTCGTCATCGTGCTGGTCAGCGCGAACTCGGGTCAGGCGGCACCGCTCGACCCGACGCCACCGACCGATCCCGCATCGCCGTCACCGACCGACGGTCTCGGCGGCGTCTCGCTGCAGATCAACGGACCGAATGGCGGACCGTCGAGCTCGATCATCACGCTCATCGGAATCACGCTACTGTCGGTCGCTCCGGCGCTGCTGCTCATGATGACCTCGTTCACCAAGATCTTCGTCGTGCTCGCGATCACCCGCAACGCTCTCGCCCTGCCCTCGATCCCGCCGAACCAGGTGCTCGCGGGCCTCGCGCTGTTCCTGACCCTGTTCATCATGGGACCGGTCATCGGCGACATCAACAACCTCGGTATCCAGCCCTACCTGCACGGCACGCTGTCGTTCAACGACGCACTCGCCGCGGGGTCGGCACCGCTGCAGCACTTCATGCTCGCGCACACCAAACAGGAAGACCTCGCGCTCATGACGCGGTCGGCAGGCATGGCCAACCCGTCGAACCCCGAGTCGGTGCCGATGCTCACGCTGATCCCGGCGTTCATGATCTCCGAACTGCGCTCGGCCTTCATCATCGGCTTCGTCATCTTCGTACCGTTCCTGGTCATCGACCTGGTCGTCGCCGCGGCCCTCATGTCCATGGGCATGATGATGCTGCCGCCCGTGATGATCTCGCTGCCCTTCAAGATCCTGCTGTTCGTGCTCGTCGACGGATGGGGGCTCATCATCACGTCGCTCATCAACAGTTATCACGGGGGTGGCTGATGAACTCCAATGCCGTATTGGACATCGCCATGCAGGGGATCATCGTGGCCGCGAAGCTCGCCGCACCCATCCTCATCACGGCCCTCGTCGTCGGATTCGCGATCTCGCTGCTGCAGTCGATCACGCAGATCCAGGAAGTGACCCTGTCGTTCGTGCCGAAGGCGGCCGCGGTCGGCATCGCGCTGGTGGTGTGTGGCAACTGGATGATCTCAGAGATGGTGAGCTTCACGCAGGGACTGTTCGCGTCGATACCGAACCTGCTCGGGGGCTGAGGTGGACATTCCGCTGAACCTTGCCTGGCTGGAGTCGACGTCGCTCGCCGCCGTGCGCATGACCGCGTTCCTCTTTCTCGCTCCGCCGTTCTCGTTCACCGCCTTTCCGGCGAGGGTCAAGGCGATGCTCGCCGTCGGTCTGTCGCTGGCCGTGTCGCCCGCGGTCTCGCGGGGCTACCACACGCTCGAGACGCCCGAATACCTCATGGCGCTCGTGCTCGAACTCGTCGTGGGCGCGGTGCTCGGACTGCTCGTCATGCTGGTGTTCTCCGCCATCCAGTCGGCCGGTAGCCTCATCGACCTCTTCGGCGGCTTCTCGATGGCGCAGGGATTCGACCCGCTCTCGATGATCAACGGTGCCCAGTTCACCCGGCTGTTCCAGATGACCGCGCTCGCCCTCATGTTCAGTTCCGGCGCTTACCAGATCATCATCGGGGGCCTCACCCGCAGCTTCTCGGCCTTTCCCATCGGCGGCGGAATCGACCTCGGCGATCCCGTGCAGTCGATGATCAGCGGTCTCACCCAGATGTTCCTCGCCTCGATCCAGATCGCGGGACCGCTGCTCGTCGTGCTGTTCCTCGCCGACGCCGGTCTCGGCCTGCTCACGCGTGTCGCTCCCGCTCTCAACGCCTTCACCATGAGCTTCCCGCTCAAGATCATGATGACGCTCACGCTCGTGAGCATCATCTTCGTCGCCCTCCCCGGTGTGGTCTCCAAGCTCACCGGAGATGCCATCAAGGTTCTGGCGGGGGTGGGCTAGATGTCGGATTCGCAGGAACGCACTGAGAACGCGACCCAGAAGCGGATGAAGGAGGTCCGCTCCAAGGGCCAACTCTCCAAGTCGCAGGACCTCACCGCCTGGCTCGGCGTCGCCGCCGCGGGCGTCATGATCCCGATCACCATCTCCAACGGCTCGGAGGCCGGAGCGCACCAGGTCGCGAACATCGCGAACATCGCGGCGCAGCCCACGCCGGAACTCGCGACGACGATGCTCGGCGAGGGAATGGGCACGATTCTCGCCACGCTCGGCCCGATGCTCGCCGCCGTCGCCGTCGTCATCCTGCTCGGCTCCGCAGTGCAAGGCGGCATCCACTTCAAGAAGTTCGAGGGCAAATTCGAGCAGTTCAACCTGCTCAACGGCGTCAAGCGCGTGTTCGGCACCCAGGCGCTGTGGGAAGGCGTCAAGTCGGTCGTCAAGACCGCCGTTGTCGGCATCGTGCTCCTGGTCGTCGTGGAGTCGCTCATGCCTGTGCTCATGGGCGCGGGTGGCCTCCCCGTGTCTGCGCTGCTCGACGCGGCGAGCGCCGGAGCCGGTTCGCTCATCCAGTTCGCCGTCGTGGCGGGCCTCGGCCTCGCCGCCTTCGACGTCTTCGTGGTGATGAAGCGCAACCAGAAGAAGACCAGGATGAGCAAGAAAGAGGTCAAGGACGAGGCCAAGAACACGGATGGCGACCCCCTGATCAAGTCTCAGCGTCGTTCGCGTCAGCTCACCATGAGCCGCAACCGCATGATGGCGGGCATCGCCAGCGCGGATGTCGTGGTCGTCAACCCGACGCACGTCGCCGTCGCGCTCAAGTACGAACCGGGCAAGTCGGCACCCAGGGTCGTCGCGAAGGGGCAGGGCGAGGTTGCCGCACGCATCCGCGAGAAGGCGGCCGAAGAGAACGTGCCGATGGTGCGCGACATCCCGCTCGCCCGAGCGATTCATGCGGCGTGCGAGATCGGCCAGGAGATTCCGGTGGACCTCTACGATGCTGTGGCCCGCGTACTCGCCTTCGTGATGGCTCTGCAGAAGCGGGGTGCGGCATCCGGAGTACACACGATGACCCCACCGGCACCGCAGCGCCCGGCACCGGCACCCGCCGGGGCATACCAGGCCACCAGAACCACCGGCGCAGCGCGCACGCTCACGCCGCCACGATCACTGACTCAGACCACCCCATGAACGCGGGAGAGAACACATGAAGCGCAACCTCAACCTGATGGCCGTTCCGGTCGGCGTCGTCGGCATCATCCTGCTGCTCGTCGTGCCGGTGCCCGCGTGGATCCTCGACTTCCTCATCATCATCAACATCCTGTTCGCGCTCATCATCCTGCTGACCAGCATGTTCGTGAAGAAGCCGCTCGACTTCTCGATCTTCCCGTCGCTGCTGCTGGTCGCCACGCTGTTCCGGCTCGGCCTCAACGTCGCCTCCACGAGGCTCGTGCTCGGCCAGGGCTACGCGGGCGAGGTCATCGCGGCGTTCGGACACGTCGCCGTCGGTGGCTCGCTCATCATCGGCGCCGTGATCTTCCTGATCCTCGTGGTCATCCAGTTCGTCGTGGTCACCAAGGGTGCCGAGCGCGTCGCGGAGGTCGGTGCGAGGTTCACCCTAGACGCGATGCCAGGTAAGCAGATGGCGATCGACGCCGACCTCAACGCCGGCCTCATCACCGACGATCAGGCGAGGCAGCGACGCGCGGAGGTCTCCGCAGAAGCCGACTTCTACGGGGCGATGGACGGTGCGTCGAAGTTCGTCAAGGGCGATGCGATCGCCGGCCTCGTCATCATCATCATCAACATCGTCGGCGGCATCGCCATCGGCATGGTGCAGCGTGGCCTCGACATCGGCGGCGCGGTCAGCACCTACACCCTCTTGACCATCGGCGACGGTCTGGTCACCCAGATCCCCGCACTGCTGATGGCGGTCTCCACCGGCATGATCGTCACCAGGTCGAGCGCCGAGAGCGATCTCGGCTCTGCCGCATCGAAGCAGCTCACGCAGTCGCGCACGGCACTGATGATCGCCGGATGCGCGGCCATCGTCATGGGCTTCATCCCCGGCATGCCCCTCCTCACGTTCGTCACCATCGGCGCCGGACTCATCATCGCCTCGCAGCGCATCAAGGCCGCGGAGAAGGCGAAGCAGGTGGCGCAGGAGATCGCGGACACCACGGCGCGTGCGCCCGAGACGGAGACCACCGACTCCCTCATCGAGGAGATGCGCGTGCACGCCCTCGAGATCCTGCTGGCACCCGACCTCGTCGACATCGTCTCGGGCACCTCGGATGACCTGCTCGCGCGGGTGCGCGCCCTGCGTCGCAAGATCGCGCTCGAGCTCGGCATCGTCGTGCCACCGGTGCGCACGCGCGACAGCGTGGACCTGCCCTCGGGCACGTACATGATCCGCATCGCCGGAGTCGAGGCCGGCCAGGGACTCGCCCCCGGCGGCAAGGTGCTCGCCCTCGGCGACGCTCTCGACACGCTGCCAGGGGTGGCGACGGTCGAACCCGTGTTCGGCCTCGCCGGCAAGTGGATCCCGAGCGAGATGCGGCACAGCGCGGAGCTCACCGGTGCCACGGTCATCGACCGTGTCTCCGTGCTCGTGACCCACCTCTCTTCGCTCATCACCACCAACGCCGCGAGGCTGCTGACGAGAGAAGACGTGCGCGTGCTCACCGAGGGCGTCAAGCAGGTCAGCCCCTCCGCTGTGGAAGAACTCGTACCGAACCTGCTCTCGCTCGCCGAGATCCAGCGGGTGCTGCAGGGCCTCCTCGCCGAGCAGGTCTCGATCAACGACCTGCCGCGCATCTACGAGGCGCTCTCGCTGCGGGCGAAGCTCTCCACCGACCCCGAGGGTCTCATCGAGACCGCGAGGCAGGCGCTCGGACCGGCCATCACGGCGAAGTACATCGAAGGCTCGGTATTGCGCGTCATCATGATCGACCCGAATGTCGAGCAGTCGATGCTCGAGGGAATGCGCCAGTCCGAGTCGGGCACGCAGATCATGATGGATCAGAACACGATCGAGGCGGTGCTGAACTCGGTGAAGGATGCGCTCGCCACGGTCGAGGCGACGGGGCAGGGAGCAGTGCTCGTCTGCGCTCCCGCGCTGCGCCCGGCCGTACGCAGATTGGTCTCCGCGCAGTCCGGCGGACTACCGGTGCTCTCGTATCAAGAGGTAACCTCGTCGAACGCTGACATAGAGACTGTGGGGGTGGTTCGTGTCGCCGCGATTGCTGCAGCTTGACGGCACGTCGCTCGAGGAGCTCAAGGCCAAGGTGCTCGCCGAGCACGGTACCCGCGCGCGCGTGGTCTCGGTCGAGACGATCACGACCGGTGGCATCGGTGGGTTCTTCGGGCACCGTCACTACGAGATGACCGTCGAAGTGCAGGACGGGCCGGAAACGCCGCTCCACTACGGCCAGGTGCACGACGCGCCGGGCGCTTCGGCGAAGCCGACCCCGAGCGCACCCCCCACGCGCCCCGCGCCGACCACGCGAGTGCCATCGGCGCCCGCCGCACCACCGAAGCCGATCAAGACCGGCCTCGACGCGCTGCTCGACGATGCGGACGGCGAAGACACCATCAGCTACCAGCAGCCGGATGACGGCTTTCCCGTGTCCACGTCGTCGCGGGAGTTCGCCAACATCCTCGACGAACTGGAATCCGTGACCGCTGTTCCGGTCATCCGCGACGCACCGCGCCCGCTGCCGGTTCCGACCCTGCTTTCGGCGCAAGGCGATCTCGTCGTCATCGTCGGCCTCGGCTCCGAGGCGCTCACCGTCGCGAAAGCGATGGCGACGGCGGTCGGGCGAGCGGAAGTCGCCACCTCGGGCGCGCTCGACGCGCCGGGCCTCGCTCGAGTCGCCGACCGACGGGACGCGCTGCTCGCCAGGGCCCGTGGCGTCGAGCGGCGCGAGACGCTCTTCGTCGCCGTCGGCATCGCGAGCGGCGGCGTTCATGCCTCCTCCCAGGCCACGGCGATCGCACAGTTGCGGGCCGATCAGGTCTGGGCCGTCGTCGACGCCTCGCGCAAGCCCGAAGACACGGCGCGCTGGGTGCGCAAGCTCTCGAGCGTCGTCCAAGTGGATGCCGTGGTCGCCACCCAGCGCGAAGCCACACTCACTCCAGAAACGGTGGCGACTCTGGGCCTGCCTGTGACCTGGGAATACGGCAGTTAGGTAGGCTTACCGGGTGCTGGTGTTGACGCGAAAGGCCGGGGAGCGGGTGCTCATCGGTGACGACATCGTCATCACGATCCTCGACACCCGCGGCGACGGCATCCGCATCGGCATCGACGCGCCTCGCGGCGTGAACATTCAGCGCGACGAGATCGTGCGCGCTGTCACCGAGGCGAACGTCGAAGCCACGCACGTGGCGAACGACGCGGAGGCCCGACTCAAGGCCGCGCTCGGCCTCGGCCCCGACGTCGCGCCACCGGCATCAGCCGCCGCGGCGCAGAAGGCCGCCGTCGCCAAGCCATCGGACGCGAAGCCCGCGCCTCGCGCGGTTCCTCGCCCGCCCGCACAGCCGTAGCCCGCGCATCCGCCCCTCATCGGGAGGGTGGAAACCGTCGAGCGTGCCCGTTCGCGCCGAGCGTGCCCGTCCGGGTGGGCACGCTCGGCGCCGACGGGCACGCTCGGCGGATGTGCGGCGGACGCTAGGCGCCCTCGACGGCGAGGGCGGGCTGCGGGAACCGGCGCGTCACGATGGCCAGGAAGATGCAGACCACGAGGCTGGCGATTCCGATGATGCCGATCGCGAGACCGAGCGTTCCGGCGGCGGCGGTGAGCGCGAGCACGATGAGCGGCGTCACGAACTCACCGAGGAACAGCGCACCGGTGAAGAGGCCGGCGCCTCGACCGCGCTGCGCGTACTCGAGGCGGGCGATCGCCCAGGTGACCAGGGTCGGCAGGAGCACACCCGTTCCGAAGCCCGCGATGACCGCGCCCACGACGGCCACCGGCACGTTCGAGGCGAACCAGACGATCACCATCCCGACACCGGAGAGGCCGAAGGCAAGCGGCAGCAGCACCGCGACACCGCGCCTTGCGATGGAGCGGAACATGAGCGCGCCGATGGCGGTGGCGAGGGAGGCGATCGCGGCGCACGCACCGATGGTGGCGACGTCCGTCACGCCCATCGCGGCGAGCACGTAGGGGAGCTCGACGATGAGCGTGTAGAACGCGATGCCGCCGAGGAAGGAGGCGACGATCGGCAGCATGAGCTTCTTCCACGGAATCGCGGGCAGCTTCTCGATGTGCCTCTCCGCACCCTGCGCGTTCTGCTGCGTGGGCCAGATTGCCGCGAGCATCACGATCGCGACGATCAGGCTCACCGCGTACAGCCAGAACGGCGTGCGCCATCCGAATGCGCCGACGGCACCGCCGATCGCGAAGAACACCGTGGCGGCGAGCGCCGTGACGATGGCCTGCAGTCCGAGGTACTTATTGCGCCGGTTTCCGGTGAAGTAATCGGCGATGAGGGTCGTGCAGCAGGTCATGATGAATGCCTCGGTGACGCCGACCGCTGCGCGGGATGCGACGATCGCACCGAGCGAGTCGAGGTACAGCGGCGCCGTGCCCACGATCGCGTAGGCGATCAGGGCGGAGATCAGGATGCGCTTGCGGCCGACCTTGTCGGCGATCGCTCCGGCGAACGGCGCCAGAATCGCGATGAACAGCGCGGGAATCGTGAGGATCAGCGGAACGAGCGCCTCCGCACCCGGCGATGCCTTGAACACCGTGCTGAGCGTCGGGAGGATCGGCGCGAGCAGCACCGCACCAAGGATGGGAAGACAGCTCCCGATCAGGAGGATGATGCCCTGGGTCGGGCCCGCGGCCCTTCCGGTCTTCGGGTTGATGACGGCCTCGTTGGAGGTCGCCGCGGCTGGGAGAGTTTGGTTCGTCATTGAACACCTTCCATAGGGTTGATCACACTGTGGTGCCCCCGGAGATATTCGGGAAGACACGAAACCTGATAGCGGTTATCCGTGCGGCAAATAGCTCAGCAGTCTTCCTCCGCACCGGTCGCGGCCGGGTACAGCACCGTCGTACTCTGGATTCCCAGCCCGGTGATCGTCGAGTCCATGCGGTCCCCATGCTGCAGCAGCCTGCCCCAGTGAGCGCCATTCCCGGCCGGGCTCCCGGTGAGAACGAGATCGCCGGGTTGCAGAACGACGGTCTGGGACGCCGCCGAGACCAGTTCGGCGACGGTGAACAGCATGTCGGTGGCGACGGCATCCTGTTTCACCTCGCCGTTGAGCTTCAACTCGAGCCGCAGCGACTGCGGGTCGCCCACGAAGGCCGCGGGAACCAGCCACGGTCCGAGTGGCAGGAACCCGGGCGCGTTCTTCGAGCGGAACCAGTCCGCGCCGATCTCCGGCATGTCCCTGCGGAACACCGCATCCCTCGTCGTGAGGTCGTTGACCATGACGTAAGCCGCAACGTGCTCGAGCGCCTCGTCCGGGCTCACCCGGAAGGCCGGTGTGCCGATGACCGCGGCCAGTTCGAGCTCCCAGTCGTGCTTCTGTGAGTACGCGGGCAGGATGACCTCGTCGTAGGGCCCGGTGATGGCGGACGGCAGGCCGATGAACAGGTACGGGCTGCCCGTCGCCTTGCGGGCATCCATCGTGCGTTCCGCATCCGCCCGCACCTGCTCCACGGTGCGACCGTTCGACAACTCGGTGTGCGCGACCGCGAGATCGACCACGTGGGTGCGATAGTTCGCGCCGGCCTGAATGATCTGCCGCGGTTCGAGCGGGGCATGGGTGCGCACAGAGTCGGCCGGATGCCACGTGCCGTTCGCCCGGTCCACCGCCAGGCGCTCCAACACTTCGAAGGCGCTGCCCCACTGCTCGAGCAGCTGCCTCGTGCCGCTCGGGGCCGCGAGGTCCAGACCACCGAGGGAGGCCGCATCCGCCCGCAGGTCACGAATCTCGTCGTGCACGACGAGACCCGTGAACGAGTCCCCCTCGTGCGAGAAGTATCCGAGCGCCCATCGCGACGGTTCCATCATCCTGGCTCCCCTGCCTCTCGACCCGCAATCCGGATACGCCCACTCTGGCGCGACTTCGACTATTTGCACATCGACCGATTTGCATAGGTGCTATTTGTGAGGCTGATACCCTGTCGCCATGCAGCTGCAGAACGTCGATCTCAACCTCCTGCTTCCCCTGCGCGCCCTGCTCGAGGAGCGCAGTGTGAGCCGCGCGGCCCAGCGCATGCAGATGAGCCAGCCGGCGCTCTCGGCGGCACTCAGTCGACTCCGCCGCCACTTCAACGACGAGCTGCTCGAGCGCCACGGCAACAGCTACGAGTTGACCCCCCTCGCGGTGCAACTGCTGGAGCACAGCCATTCGGCCACGGTGAGCATGCACAGGATCTTCTCCGCCCAGGCGGAGTTCGACCCGTCAACCACGCAGCGCGAGTTCTCGATTCTCTCCTCCGACTACTGCGTCTCGGTGCTCGGCGGTGCGCTCGCCGCCGTGCTGTCGGATCGGGCGCCCGGCGCGCGGCTTCGTTTTCACACGGTGACGAGCGCGGCCGTGGCCAACGCGCCAGACTCACTGCGCGACTTCGACGGGGTGCTCATGCCACACGGGGTGCTCAACAACATCGCGCATCAGGACCTGTTCGTCGACCGCTGGGTGTGCATCGTGGCCGACACCAACCAGGCCGTCGGCGACACGCTCGAACTCCCGCAGCTCTCCGAACTGAGATGGATCTACACGTACAGCGGGCAGAGCGAGTACACACCGGCGTCGAAGCAGATGGAACTGCTCGGCATCGAACCGCGCATCGATGTCGTGACGCCGAACTTCCTCGCCCTTCCCGCGCTCCTCGCCGGGTCGGACAGGATCGCCCTGGTGCAGGAGTCCCTCGCCACGGTGATGGCCCGCGCCGGCGGTCTGCGGATCATGGAGGCGCCGTTCCCGGTGGTCCCCCTGCGCGAGGCGTTCTGGTGGAATGCCGTGCACAACCGCGACCCCGAACACATGTGGCTGCGGTCGGCGTTCTCCGAGGCGGTGGAGAGGTCAGGTCTCGCTCCCGCCACCTAGCGGCTGGGTTATCAGGATCATCAATAGTTTCTATTTGCAGATCACGCTTCCCAATACATGACTGCGGCGGCAGTGTGGATCCAAAGCTTCCCTACTTGGAGGATCGACGATGATCACACTGCTCAACCAGCTCATTCAGGTGCGGCTTACTGCCCCCGACCTCGAGGCATCCGTTCGCTTCTATGAGGAGCAGGTGGGTATGCGGGTGATCCGGCGCACGGCCGACGCCGCGTACCTGCGCAACTGGGGCGACTACTACGAGTACAGCCTGGTGCTGACCCACGGCGACGAGCCTGCGCTCTCCCGGATGACGTGGCGCACCGAGAGCGCAGACGCGCTGGAGGAGGCGGCCCGCCGCATCGAGGCCGCCGGAGTGATCGGCGAGTGGACCGAGCCGGCGGCCGGGTACGGCAGGTCCTACATCTTCACGGGGCCGTGGGGTCACACGATGCAGCTCGTGTGGGAGGTCGAGAGGTTCCACGGGGAGGGCGAGTTCGAGAGCGTCTACCCCGACCGGCCCGAGCGCCGCAGCCGCCACGGCGTTGCACCTCGCCAGCTCGACCACGTGACCATCGCCGCGAGCAACGTCAGGGAGTTCGCCGCGTGGTACACCGAGGTGCTCGGCTTCCGGACCATGGCGCACACCACGCTCGAACACGGCGGCATCAGCGTCTTCAGCGTGCTGACCACGAACGAGAAGTCGCACGACCTCGGCGTCGTGCTCGACGGCTCGAGCCGCGCCGGTCGCGCGAACCACTTCGCCTACTGGGTCGACACCCGCGAAGACCTGCTGCGCGCAGCCGACATCCTGATGGAGAACGGCATCGGCATGGAGTACGGACCCAGCATCCACGGAATCGGCGAGCAGAACTTCCTCTATTTCCGTGACCCCTCGACCTTCCGCATCGAGGTCAACACCGGCGGCTACCGCAACTACGTGCCGGACTGGGAGCCCTACGAATGGCACCCGGCGCAGGGCTCAAACAACTTCTACAAGAACAGCCAGATGCCCCACTCCATGACCGAATCGTTCCCGCCCGCCGACGGACCAAGTGCGACCGAGGAGGGCGTCTTCCCCGGCACCGAAGACAAGCTGCTCAACCCGTACTCCGAGCACGGACTCGGCTGAAGGCCATGACCACGAAGCCGGCGCACCTGCCCCCGCTTGATCCCCGCGACCCGGAGGCGGCGATCGCGTCTGCCGCCGAGGCGTACCGTAACTGGGGCCGCTGGGGCGATGACGACGTGCACGGCACGCTCAACTTCATCGACGAGGCGAAGCGGGTCGAGGCATCCGGCCTGGTGCGTCGTGGTGCGACCTTCTCGCTCTCCCAGCAGTTCAACGGCGAGGGCCCGCAGAGCGGCTGGCGCGGGCGAGTGAACCCGGTGCACCTGATGACCGACACGGGTCTCGCTGCCGCGGCCGGCATTCAGGGCTTTCCCCACGGCATCGGCGGTTCGGATGACGCGGTGTTCATGCCGCTGCAGGCATCAACGCAGTGGGATGGCCTCGGTCACATCTTCGACCGCACCAAGGCCTGGAACGGGCGGGATGCGGCGAGCGTCGTCACGAACGACGGTGACCAGTTCACGGGCATCCAGACCGCGGCCGCGCACTTCGTGAGTCGAGGGGTGCTGCTGGATGTCGGGCGCGCGTTCGGTGCAGACGGTCAGCTCCCCGACGGCTTCGCGATCACGCCCGAGCACATCGACGAGACCATCCGGGCGCAGGGCGAGTCGTCGACGGTGGGCCGTGGCGACATCCTGCTGGTGCGCACCGGGCGGCTCACCCGGGCCCGCGCCGAGGGCTGGAAGGACTATGCCGGCGGCCCGGCCGCGGGCATGTCGTTCACCTCGCTCGGCTGGCTGCACGAGCACGAGATCGCGGCGATCGCCACCGACACCTGGGGATTCGAGGTGCGGCCGAACGAGTTCGATAACGCGTTCCAGCCGATGCACCAGATCGCGATTCCCAACATGGGCCTCTACATCGGCGAGATGTGGGACCTCGACGAGCTCGCCGCCGATTGCGCGAACGACGGCTGCTACGAGTTCTTCCTCACCGCGGCGCCGATTCCGTTCACGAACGCCGTCGGCTCTCCCGTGAATCCGGTGGCCGTCAAGTAAGACCTCAAAAAAGCGCGCGTATACAAAGGAGTAGCAATGCCCGCCGTGAAGAAAGTACTGGTCGTCGGAGCCGGGGTGGCCGGTTCGGCCCTGGGCATCCTGCTCGGCGATGCCGGAGTCGACGTCGAACTGATCGACCAGCGGGACGAGGTGAGCACCCTCGGCTCCGGAATCACCCTCCAGGGCAACGCGCTGCGCGTGCTTCGGCAACTCGGGGTGTGGGACACACTGAACTCGAAGGGCTACGCGTTCACCACCGTCGGCATCCGCGCGCCCAACCCCGAGGGCACGCTCGTCGGCGAGTTCACGGATGCTCTCACCGGCGGCGACGACCTTCCCGCGACCCTCGGCATCCCGCGGCCGGTGCTCGCCGAGACTCTGATCGATCGCGCCACCGACGCCGGCTGCACGGTGCGCTGGTCGACGAAATTCCAGTCGATGCAGGAGAAGGCGGATGGCGTGGCCGTGACATTCGCGGACGGCACGCAACGCAGTTATGACCTCGTCGTCGGTGCCGATGGAGTGCACTCGCCCGTACGTGCGGCCATGGGCATCGACACGGGCCCCGTGCCGACCGGCATGGCGATCTGGCGGGTCTTCACTCCGCGCCCGGCGAGCATCGAGCGCACCGACCTTGTCTACGGCGGGCAGAGCTACATCGCCGGCTACTGTCCGACGGCCGAGAACTCGCTCTACGCCTACATTGTGGAAGACGCCGACGTCGCCAACTTCGACCTCTCACCGACGGAGAAGGTGGCGCGGATGCACGAGCTGAGTCTCGCGTATCACGGCCCGTGGGACGAGATCCGGCCCTACATCACGGATGGCCGCGACGTGAACTACACGCTGTTCGAGAGCCACCTCGTCGACGGCCCGTGGAACCGTGGGCGCGCCGTGATCATCGGTGACGCCGCGCACTCGTGCCCGCCCACCCTCGCCCAGGGCGCCGCCCTCGCGCTCGAGGACGCGGCCGTGCTCGCGGAGCTCCTCATCGCCCACACCGCTGTCGACGACGAGCTCTGGCAGGAGTTCTCGCACCGTCGGCTCGAGCGAGCGCGCGCCGTCGTGGACGCCTCGGTGATGCTCGGCAGGTGGCAGATGGACCACGACCGAGACGCCGACGTGCAGGGCCTCATGGCGAGGATCTCGGACATCGTGAGGGTTCCCGCGTGAGTGCTCGGCAGACGACCGTCGACATCCACGCTCACGCGGTGTTCCCGCAGCTGCAGGAGTTCGCCGCCGCGGCCGACCGGGAGGGCTGGCGCGCGCATCAGGAGCTCGACGTGCGACGCAACGGCGAGGCATCCGGACGCGTCTCAGGCCCGATGGTCGGCGTGCGGATGCCGCAGCTGACCCAGCTCGAACGCCGGCTCTCCGACATGGGTGCCGCGGGCATCGACATCCAGGTCGTCTCACCGTCGCCCTCGCACTACTACCCGTTCCTCGCGCCGGAGCCAGCGCTCGAGGTCGCGAAGGCAGCGAACACCGCCACGGCCGAGCTGGTCGCCGGAGCACCGGACCGCCTTCGCGGCCTGGGACTCGCACCGCTGCAACATCCCGAGTTGATGGTGCAGGCGCTCGACCACGCGGTGCTCGAGTGCGGCCTGAACGGCATCGAGCTCTCGTCGTTCGCGCCCGGCCCGAACGGCGCGCACTCGATCGAGCTCTCGGACGAGCGGCTCGAACCGTTCTGGACCCACGCGGAGGAGTTGGCTGCAACGGTGTTCCTGCATCCCTTCGGATGCTCGCTCGACGAACGCCTCGATCGCTACTATCTCGCCAACACGGTGGGGCAGCCGGCGGAGAACGCGGTGGCCCTGTCGCACCTCATCTTCTCCGGGGTGCTGGATCGGCATCCGAGGCTCGAACTCGTCGCGGCCCACGGCGGCGGCTACCTGCCGACCTTCCTCGGGCGCAGCGACCACGCCTGGCAGGTGCGACCGGATGCGCAACACTGCGCGCAGACACCGTCGAGCTACCTGTCCAAGCTCTACTTCGACTCGCTCGTGCACACCCCGGAGGCCCTGCGCGCGCTCGTCGCGGCGGTCGGCGCGGACCGGGTGCTGATGGGCTCGGACTACCCCTTCGACATGGGCGTCACCGACCCGATCGAGCGGCTCGATGCGGCCGGGCTCGCCGCCGAAGAACGCGATCGCATCGCCGGCGGCAACGCCCTCGGCCTGGCCATCGGAGGCGCGCGATGAAGATTGCGACCTGGATGCAGGGCACCGATCAGCGCTGCGGTTTCGTTCACGAGGGCGAGGCCTTCGCGCTCGACCAGGACGTCACCGTGCTCGACCTCGTGCGCGGCGGACTCGAGGCGGCCCTCGGGCTCGGCCAGGAACGGCTTCGCGATGGTGGCGGTGTGCTGCTGCGCGACGTTCAGCTCCTGCCGCCGCTCGCGCCGCCGAGCGTGCGTGACTTCGTGACCTTCGAGGAGCACGTGGAGGGCATCGTCAAGAGCGCGCCGGGTGGAGATCCCGGCGTCGTGCCGCAGTGGTACGAGGCGCCCACCTTCTATTTCACGAACCCGCACACCCTCAGAGCGAGCGGCGAGCGCGTGATTCCGCCGTGGGGCGAGCAGGCGCTCGACTTCGAGCTCGAGGTCGCCGCGATCGTGGGCGCCGTTGCCGCGAGCGACGGGCGCAGCCTGACGCCGGAAGCGGCATCCGGGCACATCTTCGGCTACACCATCTTCAACGACTGGTCGGCGCGCGACCTCCAGTTTCGCGAGATGAAGGTGAACCTGGGTCCGTGCAAGGGCAAGGACTTCGCCACGACCCTCGGCCCGTGGATCGTCACCGCCGACGAGTTCGCTGACCGCCACGATGACGACGGGTTTCTCACGATCTCGGCGAGCGTGTCGATCAACGGCGAGGTCTTCGGGCGAGACAGCCTGTCGCAGATGGGCTGGTCGTTCGCCGACCTCGTCGCCTACGCCTCCCGCTCCTCGCGAGTCGTTCCCGGCGACGTGCTCGGCTCGGGCACCACCGGTCACGGATGTCTCGCCGAGATCTGGGGTCGCACAGGGCAGCGAGTGCCGCGGCCGCTGCAGCCGGGCGACGTCGTGCGAATGGATGTCGAGGGCATCGGCTACATCGAGAACGAGATCGCAGAGCCGGTTCCCACCCCGCCCATCCGTGAGGCGCGCCCGCGACGAGAGTAAGTCAGTTCAGCGCCGCGCCGGTCGCCTAAGCTGTGTCACCGACCGATTCACACGGGAGACGCAGAATGACCGAAGCAACGCCAGCCCTTGAGACCAGAACCGTCGGAGCCCGCGTAGGCACTGCGTTCATCGCGTTCGGCGTGGGCATCCTCGCGGCTGCCCTGGGCATCCTTCCGTGGCTCATCGGTGGCGGCACCCTGCCGCTGCAGAACCTCTGGGTCGCCGATACCCCCTGGAACGACATGCCGTTCGCGCTGCTTCCGGTGAGCCAGTACGAGGCGACGACCATCTTCGTGCTGCTGCTCATGGGCGGGGTCTTCGCCGGGCTCGCGGTGCACATCATCGCCCGGCGCGGGAGCTTCGCGGCCTGGCCCGCCGCTCTCGGCCTGTTCGCCGTGCAACTGGTCGCGGTGGTGCAGAGCTACACGGTCGTCTCGAACGGACTCGGGCTCACGAACTCCCTGGACCGCCGCACGTTCGTCTATTTCGCGGGCATGCTGGGCGGCGCCATCGTCGCGCTGGTCGTCGCACAGGCAGCCTTCTGGATCGCATCGCGCCGCGCGATCGGACCGGTCGCCCTGGCCATCGGACTCGCGGCGGTGCCGTTCGCCGCGTGGCTGTCGGAGGCGGCCCACTCGCTGTTCGGCACATCCGGAATTCCCATGCCGGCGCTCACCGCCTTGCACTGGCTGCCTGCGGTGATCGCCGCGGCGGCCCTCGTCTGGTGCGGGGTGCGGCCCGCCAAACGCATCGCGGTGTGGGTCGCGGTGCTGGTGGGCGTCTGGGTCATCCCGGCGCTCTTCACCACGATTCAGTACGGTCTCGGGATGCGCGTTCTCCACGGCGACCTGCGCGAAATGGCGTCAGCCTCCGGGCAGGTGCTGCCGCTCGCGTTGGGCGAGCAGCTCGTTCCGGCGCTCGTTGCACTCGCGCTGGCCGTGATAGGCACCGTCATCGTGGAACTCGTGCGACGCCGGAACGCTGCCCCGGTTGCTGAGCCGACTCCGGCGCCCTAACGCTCACCTCCGCGCGGAGGCGCCGGGGCTTAGACGACGGCGACGCGGATCGCGTCCGTGCGCGCAATCACGCCGGCGTGACGAGAAGCGTCGCGGTTGCCGCGAGTTCGTCGGCGACCGGGTCGACATACTCGACCGGATAGCTCGCGTACTTGCTACGGTACGCGGCGTCGAGTGCGGCGTGCACATCCGAGGCGGGAACAGTGAAGGCGACGTCCTTCTCCACGCCGCCCGCGCGAATTCGCCCGGCGCGGCTCGCGAGAGCCCGCCGGAACCACGAGTTCTCTGGACCGTGAGCAGAACGGATGTAGATCGCGTCTCCACTGCGCACGACCCAGATCGTGACGAAGGAGCGCAGGGTGCCGTCCGCGCGCCGGGACGCGACCTCCAGCTCATCCGCCGCTCCGATGCGCTCGAGTTCGTCGGTCGTCCACGTCGTCGTCATGTCTGCCATTCTCCAGCCTTGTCCTGATTGGCCGCGTTCTCACACGGCGCGATCGTAGGCCTCCTGCGCGGCCGACACGTCGCCCAGGTGCTCGATCGACCACCGCTCGAGCGCGCGGAGGGGTTCGAGCAGCGTGCGGCCCGCCTCGGTGAGGGCGTACTCCACCCGCACCGGCACCTCCGGATAGACCGTGCGGTGCACAAGCCCGTCGCGCTCCAGCGCGCGGAGCGTCTGGGTCAGCATCTTCTGCGAGACGCCCTCGACGCCGCGAAGCAACTCGGAGAAGCGCGCATCCCCGCGACCCAGGATTCCCACGATGAGCACCGTCCACCGATCGCCGATGCGATCCAGGATGCGACGGGTCGGGCAGTCGGCGCGGTACGGGTCTCCGCCGAGCACCGTCGCACCTTCCATGGTTACCACAAAGTGCCTACTTCCCTAGAGCGACTTACTCTCTTATGGTAACTACTAGTCGCCGCTCGGCGCCAGAGCTCCCCAGAAAGGCATCACATGTCCAGCATCACCGTCATCGGTGGCACCGGTTACGCCGGATCCGCCATCGTCGCAGAGGCCGCCTCCCGCGGTCACGAGGTCACCTCCTTCAGCCGCTCGCTCCCCGAGGCGCAGGTTCCGAACGTGAGCTACGTGCAGGGCGACGCGACGGACGAGTCGGCTCTCGCCGCGGTGATTCAGGGTGCGGATGTCGTGGTCGGTGCGCTCTCCCCGCGCGGTGCGATCGCCGACAGCTACCGTGACATCTACAGGATGATCGCGCGCCTCACCGACGCCGCGAAGGCGCGCCTCTTCATCGTGGGCGGATACTCGTCACTTCGGCCGGCTCCGGGCGCGCCCCGCGTCGTGTCTGACCTGAGTCACGCGCCGGCGGAGCTGCACCACGAGCTGACCACCGTGGCGGCCCTCCTCACCGACGACCTCCCCTCGGCCCCCGCAACGCTCGACTGGGTCTTCGTGAGCCCGGCTGGAAAGTTCGGCTCCTTCGCGCCGGGAGAGCGTCTCGGGCACTACCGCGTCGGCGACGACGTCGCGCTCGTGCCAGCAGACGGCGGCGAGATCTCCGGCGCGGACTTCGCCCTCGGGTTCGTCGAGACAATAGAGAAGGATGCCCACCACCGGGCACACATCAACCTCGCCTACTGAGGCCAAAGGCGAACCGCGCGGATCGCCGCCACTTCCTGCTCAGAGCCAGTCGGAGACATCCGTCATCGAACGTCGTCCGTGATCGATGGAGGCGAGCGTTCGCAGGGTGACGTCGATCTCCCGATCACCCACGGTATCGCGCCATGCGCGCACCAGTTCGGACAGGATGCGGCCGGATTCGACGAGCATGAGTCGACCACGCTCGGTGGGCACCAGCCGCCGTTCGCGCCGGTCGCGGGGATTAGTCTCGGCCAGCACGAGCCCGAGCGATCCGAGCGTCTGCGCTGTCTTCGCGGCCGCCTGCTTGGAGACACCGAGCCGCCTGGCGAGTTCCGTTGCCGTGCAGCCGGCGCCGATGGCCTGCATCGCCAGTCCGTGCAGCGCTCGCACTTCGGAGAATCCTTCGGAGGCCAGCCGAGAGTGGAGCTCGTCGATCAGACCGCGAAACGCTCCGAGCAACAGGAAGGGCGCCATGTTGTCCGCGACGTCTCCACTCACACGCTCAGCCTACCTTGACGGTCAAATGCGTTGACCATATATAGTCAACTGTATTGACCGATTGGAGCAGCATGATCATTCATCAGCAGGCCGCGGCGGAGAAGTTCGCCGTGCACGGAGTCGAATTTCACTCGTACGCACGAACCCTGACCGGGTCGCATCAGCTCGGTGCGTGGCAGGCGGAGTTTCCGCCGCAGACCGCGGGCGTCCCTCACCACATGTCCGTCGAAGAGGTGTTCCGGGTGCTCTCCGGGCGCCTGCGCATCGAGATCGGGAACGAGGTGGCCGACGTCGCGTCCGGCGACGTCGTGGTGGTCCCGGCGCGGTCTCGCTTCCGCGTGAGCAACGAGAGCGACGATGTCGCATCCGCGTGGATCGTCACGCCGCTCGGCATGGAGTTCAGGCTCGAAGGGAGCGAGACCACGGTGCGCCCGCCCTGGGCGCAGTAGACCGCGGACGCCCACCATCCACGACGGTCCTGTTGAGATGCCACTGATGTGTAGCGGGGGCGGGTTTGTGCCCGTTAGCTCCGCTTGGCTCCAATCGGGATTACGCTTCTCTGGCCCATGGCGCTCCCCAGACTCCGCATAGGTCACGGTCCGAGCGTTACATCCCAGAATCAGCAAGTAGAAGTCGATTATGTGCGGAGCTGTCATCCGCTGCACTAGTCCGGATCGCCAGCGCAGAACGCGTCCCAATATCGGTCTAATGGCATCCGATTGCGGGGAGATCCGCGATGAGATCATCGACACTCTCCGCCTCGTTCTCGCTCCACGCTCAAGCGCGGCCGACTGGTATGTTGTGGCGTATCAACAGGCGCGAGTCCTGTTCAATCGAGAAGGCGGCAACGTGGCGAACGCGGCAGCAGGCTATTACGACGACGGAGCCGGACGCCAGCGCTGGTGGGACGGCACGCAGTGGACGGACCAGTATCAGGAGCAGGCGCCACTGAGCTCGCCGTCCGCGATCGTCGAGCACATCAAGACCGAGGCCGTCTCGGGCGGCCAGCCGCGCCCGGCGCCGAAGGGGCAAGCCTACGTCGTGCTGCAGGTGGTGCTGAAGGAGAAGCTCTTCGGCACCGGATCGGGCAACCTCACCGAGTTGGAGAAGGCCATCAACGCCCAGTCCGCGCTCGGTTATCGCCTGCACACCATCACGACGGCGGCTTCAGGCAGCAAGGGCCTCGGTGGCGGCGACCGAATCCAGGCAACACTGGTGTTCGAGCGGTTGGGGATTAGTGGGGGCTGAAGCCGTTTGACCCTCATTCACCGCTTGGCCCATCGCAGACGGAGTCGGCGCTCTAGACACGACTGCGATTGGCGCGACGCGCCGAGGACTTTCTTGGAGGAGGGGGCAAAGAAGCGTTTGAGGCGCGTACGACTTCTACCGTCGGGTGGATTCGGCTGGGGAAATAGCGGGTTCCATTAGCGAGTCAAAGGCGAGAGGCAGAGTAGCGACTTCATAGTCCCGCGATCCACCCCTCACGAAAGAAGGGTGCGGTGTCCGCCGACCACTGCGGGCGCGCTGGTTGGCGCAGCACGAGGCACCACACTGGCTCGAGCTCTCGATTCACCTTCGCGGACAAAAGGGAAGGCTGCGTCCTGTGGGCCGAGCCTTCTCCATTTTGGTAGCGGGGGCGGGACTTGAACCCGCGACACCACGATTATGAGCCGTGTGCTCTAACCACCTGAGCTACCCCGCCGCGTGCGCTCCTCGCGGAGGCCGCTTGCGCGACATCCGATTGGAGAGCAGAGCCCCCTGTGGGAATCGGACCCACTACCTCTTCCTTACCAAGGAAGTGCTCTACCAATGAGCTAAGGGGGCGGACGCCATGACGCCGGCCACCCGGAGCCGTTTTGGCACCGTTAGAGAATAGCATCCCCCGGTAGCCCGACCACGCAACCGCCGGACCCGCGAGATGCCAGTTTTGGCCGCTATTCGCGCGGCATAGCGGCCAAAACTGGCACTTCGCGCCTGACACGTCACCCGAACTGGGTCAGCCGGTCAGTGCAAGCGCTTGCATCCGAGGCATCCGGATGCCGTAGGGTTTTCGGGAGACATCCCCGGACGCCCCATAGAGAGTGCGATTTTGCCCACACAGCACGAGAATTCCGCCGCGCCCAGCATCACGACGCCCAGTCCCGTCACCACGCCGCCGCCCGGCGGCACCGAGTGGTGGCGCTCCGCCGTGATCTATCAGGTCTATCCGCGCTCCTTTGCGGATGCCTCCGGCGACGGCATGGGAGACCTGGCCGGCATCATGAAGCGGCTGCCTTCGCTCGCGGCCCTCGGCGTGGACGCGGTGTGGCTCTCGCCCTTCTACACCTCGCCCCAGAAGGACGCCGGCTATGACGTCGCCGACTACTGCGACGTCGACCCCCTCTTCGGCACGCTCGACGACTTCGACGCCCTGGAGAAGGAGGCGCACGAACTCGGCCTCAAACTCATCGTCGACCTCGTTCCCAACCACTCCTCCGACCAGCACGTCTGGTTCCAGGAGGCCCTGGCCGCCCCCGAGGGAAGCCCCGAGCGTGCGCGCTACCTCTTCCGCGACGGCAAGGGCCGGAACGGCGACACCCCTCCGAACAACTGGCAGTCGGTCTTCGGCGGCGGCGCCTGGACCCGAGTCATCCGTCCAGACGGCACCCCGGGTCAGTGGTACCTGCACCTCTTCGACACCTCCCAGCCCGACTTCGACTGGCAGAACCCGTGGGTGCGCGAGCGGTTCCTCGACATCCTGCGCTTCTGGCTCGACCGCGGCGTGGACGGCTTCAGGGTGGATGTCGCCCACGGCCTGATCAAACAGGACGGCCTTCCCGACTACACGCCGCCGGCTGCCACGGGCAGCATGGGCGGAACGGGCCGGCCCACCACCCACGGAGACGACGCGGACCCCGCCGCCGAGGAGCCCACCCCTCCCTATTGGGCGCAAGACGGCGTGCACGAGATCTACCGCAGCTGGCGCGCGCTCCTCGACACGTATCCCGGCGAGCGCGTGCTCGTCGCGGAGGCCTGGGTAGAGCCCCTGGGCAAGCTCGCCAACTGGGTGCGCCCCGACGAGATGAACCAGGCCTTCAATTTCGCCTACCTGAGCACCACGTGGAATCCCGGCGACATCCGCGCGGTCATCGACGACTCGCTGCAGGCCTTCGCGAGCGTCGGCGCACCGAGCACCTGGGTGCTGTCGAACCACGACGTCATCCGGCATGCGACGAGGCTCGCCATGACCGCCGAGGTTCTGCAGGGCGATGGCATCGGCCCGGACTCGGTGGCCAAGCCGCTGCCCGCTCTCGGCCTGCGCAGGGCACGTGCTGCAACATCCCTCATGCTGGGCCTGCCCGGCAGCGCCTACGTCTACCAGGGCGAGGAACTCGGGCTGCCAGAAGACGTCACGCTTCCGGATGCCGCCCGCCAGGATCCCACCTGGTTCCGCACCAACCACGAGCGCTACGGTCGAGACGGATGCCGGGTGCCGATCCCGTGGGAGGCCGCGCTTCCCGCGTACGGCTTCAGCCCCACCGGCAAGAGCTGGCTGCCACAGCCCGCGGACTGGGCGGTCTTCGCCAGGGACGGCCAAGACGGCGTCGCCGGCTCCACTCTCGAGCTGTATCGCCTGGCGCTGAAGCTGCGCGCAGAGCACGGGCTCGGCCTAGGCACGCTCGAGTGGCTCCCCGGATACGCGGATGACGTGGTCGCCTACCGCAACGGAGCCGTCACGGTCCTGGCCAACCTCGGCTCGACCGACGTTGAACTGCCCGCGGGCACCCTGCTCTGCGCATCCGAGCACCTGAACGGCGGAAAGCTGCCGAGCGACACCACCGCGTGGCTGCTGGCCTGAGCCGGGTCAGTTCGCGTTGGCCTTGAGCCAGGCGAAGGGATCGACGGGAACACCGTTGACGTGGATCTCGAGGTGCAGGTGTGCGCCGGTCGACGCGCCCGTGCTGCCGACGAAACCGAGAATCTGCCCGACCTGCACTGTCTCACCCATGCTCACGATGATCGTGCCCGCCTGCATGTGGGCGTAGACGCTCTGCACCTTCTGGCCGTTGATCACGTGATCGATGATGACGTGTTCGCCGAGCCCGCCCCTGTCGCTTCTGACCAGGCTGACGACACCGGTGGTGATCGCGCCGATCGGAGTGCCCGCGCCCGGAATGAAGTCGACGCCCTCGTGGAACGATGAACATCCGGAACACGGTGCCAGCCGGTCGCCGAAGCCGCTGGCGATCGGAACCGTGATCGGGAATGGCCACTGGATGCTGCCCCCGGGGTTGGCGCGGTAGGCGTAGCTGCGGGTGGCGTACTTGGCTCGCAACTGCTCGACGAGCGACGTCACCGTGTATTCATCGCGGATGATCGGCTCGACCTCCGCGGTCGGCGCCGATTCCAGGCTCTGCACCTCGCCGGCACTGCGCGGGGCCACGGCGCGGGGCGCATCCTGCGGGTAGAAGGCTGCCGCCGGCACGGAGACCGAGACGACGAACGCGGCGACGCCCACCATCGACAGCAGTGCGGTGAAGCGCGCTGCGATCCGTCGCACCAGACCGGCTCTCGCCTCGAGGCGGCGACCGCCTCGGCGCTTGAGCGGGCGCTCTCGGAGGGCTACTTCACGCGTCATCGCGTCTGGCCCTCCCTGGCTTTCGCGCCTGCTTCGTGAGCGCAGGCTCAGGACAGGTTACCGAATCGAGACCTTGTGAGCCAACCCCGCGGATGCCGGGACTAGTTGGCGTTCGCCTTCAGCCATGCGAACGGGTCGACCGGCACCCCGTTGATGTGGATCTCGAGATGGAGGTGCGCGCCCGTGGACTCGCCCGTGCTACCGACCTCTCCGAGCTTCTGCGCCACCTTGACCTGGTCGCCGACGGCCACCGCGAAGGAATTGTCGAGCATGTGGCCGTAGACGCTCTGCACCTTCTGGCCGTTGATCACGTGGTCGACGATGACGTGGTTTCCGAGTCCGGCGTGGGATGCGATGACGGCGCTGACGACGCCATCCGCGATCGCGCCGATGGCGACCCCGCGACCGGGCGTAAAGTCGACGCCCTCATGCATCGAGGAGCATCCGCCACAGGGCGCGATACGCGGACCGAAGCCGCTCGAGATCGGAACGGGGATGGGGAACGGCCACTGGATCGTGCCGTTGATGTCATTGGTATAGCTGTAGATGCGGCTGCCGTACTTGAGCCGCAGCTGCTCGGCGAGCGAGCTCACCGTGTAGGTGTCGCGCGTGGGAGCCGCGTCCACCGCCGTTGACGCGACCTTCATCGACTGCGCGTTCGAGCTCACGGAGCTCATCGACTCATGGGTGGCATCCGTGCTGCTGTAGAAGGCATTGGCCGGGATCGACGTGGAGATCATGATGGCGCCGACGCCGAGCATCGCGCCGACCGAGAACAGCTTGGAGAAGAAGGTGCGGCGGCTTCCGCGCTTGCGAGGCGGCCTGCCCGCAGCGATCGCCGCAGCAACGCGAGGCGAACGACCCCGCGGCGCGCGCGGAGCCTTGGTGCTCTTGACCTTGCCCTTGCGCACGGCGGTCTCGAGCGCCGTGGTCTCGAAGGTCGGTGCGATCGCCGATGGGGCCGCGGCCGCTCGATTGCGGAGCTCGCGGCGGGACATCGGCGCAGAATCAGCGACTGGGCCGCTTGCGGGCGCCGGCACGGTCACAGCGGTGGAGGCATTCATCGCCACAGGAGACTCGACCAGTGCGGTCGTGTCGTTCACGCGCGGGTTCGAGAGATCGGCGTCGTCGGTTCCGAGATTCCAGCTGAAGTTGCCCACGTGCTAGAGCACCTCACGCACGAGACGGCTGGTCGCGCAGGCTGCGGCGCGAACAGGGGCAAGCGACATAAAAGTGTTCTCCTTGAATAGACGTACGGCTACGACGATGACTGCGCCACAGCTGGGGCGCACGGGGGCGTCATCTCGCAACGTCTATGTAACGAATTCATAAAGAATAAACCATTACTTCACGCCTGCCAACCCCAGAAATGTCAAGGGGTTGTCACATACCGAATTCCACTAGGGCCGCTTCGAGCTTGTCGGCGACAACCGGATGTGCGGCGAGCAGGAATTCGCCCGTGCCTGGGGCTCCGCGCAGTCCGCGTACGGCGGCTCCGGCCTCCCTGGCGACGAGGGCACCGGCCGCGTGGTCCCACGGCTTGAGCCCTCGCTCGTAGTAGGCATTCAGTCGCCCGGAGGCAACCGAACACAGGTCGAGGGATGCGGTGCCGATGCGCCGGACGTCGCGCACCTCCCCGATCAGTTGCGCCACGATCGCGGCCTGGGTGAGCCGCTGCTCTGCGCTGTACGAGAAGCCGGTTCCCACGAGGGCCTGCGAGAGATCGGTGTTCTCAGCCACCCGAATGGGCTGGTCGCCGAGGAAGGCGCCGCCGGCATCCGTCGCCGTGAACACCTCGCCGATCGCCGGATTCACGACCGCCGCGGCGAGCGCATGCCAGGTCGCCGGGTCGGGGTCGCCCTCGACGACGGCGATGCTCACCGCGTAGAACGGGATTCCGTAGAGAAAGTTGACGGTGCCGTCGATCGGGTCGACGATCCAGGTGAGTCCGCTGGTGCCCGCATCCGCCCCGCTCTCCTCGCCGAAGAAGCCATCGGCGGGCCGCGCCTCGGCCAGCAGCGAACGGATGAGCGCCTCAGACTCCCTGTCGGCATGGGTGACGATGTCCTCCGGCGACGACTTGCTCGCGGCCACCTCCACGCCCTCAGCCCGGCGCTGATGCACCAGGCGCCCCGCGGCGAGCGCGACATCTCGCGCGATGTCCAGCAGCTCAGCGTTGCCCATGGCGCTCCCTCGATCGACCCGTCACAGCACAAAGGCCCGGCGCTGAGTGATCAGCCCGCCGGGCCCGTGGCAGTGGTGGCAAGTGCCGGATTCGAACCGACGAAGTCTAAGACGGCTGATTTACAGTCAGATCCCTTTGGCCACTTGGGTAA
>DATNBR010000073.1:0-9318 GCA_035571875.1 Lacisediminihabitans sp.
CCGAGGAGGTCGGTCTCAAGCTCGAGAACGCCACCCTCGACCTGCTCGGCCGCGCCCGCAAGGTCGTCGTAACCAAGGACGAGACCACGATCATCGAGGGCACCGGCGACGCCGACGCCATTGCGGGTCGCGTCAAGCAGATCCGTGCCGAGATCGAGAACACCGACTCCGACTATGACCGCGAGAAGCTGCAGGAGCGCCTGGCCAAGCTGGCCGGCGGCGTCGCAGTCATCAAGGCCGGTGCCGCGACCGAGGTCGAGCTCAAGGAGCGCAAGCACCGCATCGAAGACGCCGTTCGCAACGCGAAGGCCGCCGTCGAAGAGGGCATCGTCGCCGGTGGCGGCGTCGCTCTCATCCAGGCGGGCAAGATCGCGTTCGAGGGCGCCTCGGTCACCGGTCTGACCGGTGACGAGGCAACGGGCGCGAACATCGTGCGCGTGGCCATCGACGCTCCGCTCAAGCAGATCGCACTCAACGCTGGGCTCGAGCCGGGCGTTGTCGTCGACAAGGTGCGCAACCTGCCTGCCGGCCAGGGCCTCAACGCGGCAACCGGCGAGTACGTCGACATGCTCGCGGCGGGAATCAACGACCCGGTGAAGGTGACCCGTTCGGCTCTGCTGAACGCGGCATCCATCGCGGGCCTGTTCCTCACCACCGAGGCCGTCGTCGCCGACAAGCCCGAGAAGAACAACGCTGCACCGATGGGTGACCCGTCGGGCGGCATGGACTTCTAAGTCCGACGCACTCAACGACAGCGGGGCGTCTCCTTCGGGAGGCGCCCCGCTTCGCGTTTTACCGGTGAGGTCTGGCAATCTGCTGCTCCCGACGTGGGGGAAGAGCAGATCGCCAGACCTCACGGGGCGGCTCAGCGGGCGAAGAGCCTCGCGTTGGCCGACTCGATGTCGGCGTAGTGCTGCCCGGCCTGGCCGAGCGCACGGTTGATGGCGTCGAGCGTCTGCTCGACCTGCTGCTGCGTCGACTTCCACTCGGTCACGACCGCCTGAAACGCGGTCGCGGCCTGGCCCGACCACGAGTCCTGCAGACTCACCAGCTGGCCGTGCAGACCACCGACCTCCGCCTGGATGCGCCCGATCGAGCCGCGCACGGCGTTCGTCGCGCCGAGAACGGCTTCGCTGTCTACCTGGTACCGGGTCATGCTTCCTCCATCGCTCGCGTTGCGGCCACGAGCGGGCGCTCGGGTGCTGACGCCGAGACTAGGCAGAGTGCGGATGCCGTGGCCCGGCCGAGGGCCACCCCGGGGAGAAGGAGAGGGTTTCAGTCGCGGGGGAGGAGAGGAAGGGTCACTCGGAAGGTGGCTCCGCCGCCCGGCGTCTCGACGACCGTGACTTCGCCCTTGTGCGCCGCGACGATGCCGGAGACGATCGCGAGCCCGAGACCGCTGCCGCCGGTCTCGCGCGTGCGCGAGGTGTCGGCGCGCCAGAAGCGCTGGAAGATCTTCTCGCGGATCTGAGGCGGGATGCCGGGGCCGTGGTCGATCACGTCGAGCATGGCGACTCCGCGCTTGGCGTCCACGTGCACGCCGAGCTCGAGCGGACTGTCGTCCGGAGTGAAGCGCATCGCATTGCCGATGAGGTTCGTGACCACCTGGCGGATCTTGTTCTCCTCGGCGAGCACCACTGCCGGTACGGTGAGCACCACCTCGGGAATCGAGCGAGTCTGCGTGCTGGGTTCGGCGGGCTGCGTGGTCGGGCGGGCGCGACGTGACCGCAGTCTCGCCAGTTGTGCACCGGCGAACGCGATCGGACCGGTGGGAGTCGAGGCCCGGACCGGCGGACTGGCGGCGACCGCGGGCTCGGCCACGGCATCCGGCTCTGGTTCGCTGACGACAACGGTGACCTTGCGGCCTGGCGAGGAGGCCATGGCGTCGAGGGCGGCGTCGCGCGCGATGGGCAGCAGGTCGACCGGTGCGAGCTGTAGCGGCTTCGCCTCGTCGAGGCGGGCCAGCTCGAGCAGGTCGCTCACGAGCTCGCCCATGCGAATCGCTTCCTTCTCGATGCGTTCCATGGCCTGGCCGACGTCTTCGGGCTTCTGGAGTGCGCCCATCCGATAGAGCTCTGCATAGCCGCGCACCGAGACGAGTGGCGTGCGCAGTTCGTGGCTCGCGTCGCCGACGAAGCGCCGCATCTGCTCGATGGTGCGGGCGCGATCGGCGAAGGCTCGATCGATTCGCCCGAGCATGGTGTTGAGAGATCGATTGAGGCGACCGACCTCGGTGTTCGGGGTCGCTCCCGGAAGTCGCTGGCTGAAGTCACCATCCGCAATGGCCGCCGCCGTCGCCTCGACCTCGCGCAGCGGTGCGAAGGTGGAGGTGACGAGCAATCGGGTGAGTGCGGCGCCCAGGATGACCACCGAGAGTCCGAAGCCGAGGAAGATCACGGTGAACTGGCTGATGATCGCGTTGCTGCTGTAGAGGCTCTCGCCCACGACCACGACCACGTTCGTCGCCGAACTCTCGACGTTGCCGACGAAGGCGACGATGCGCCACTGGCGTTCGTGCTCCGTGTCCCACACCGTCTGCGGCTGGCGCTGGGTGCTGACCACGCTGCTCATGGTGAGCTGGCCGAGCACCGGCTTCGGCGTCGAGTCGGAGAGGTTGGTGCAGATCACCTTGCCGTTGGCATCGAGCACCGCGAAGAAGTAGCGGTAGGGACCCGTGTCCTGTTGGCAGGTCGTGTCGCCGGTGGGGGTGACGATGGTGATCGGCTTGGCCGCCGCGCTGATGTTGCTGTCGACCTGCGCGAGCAGGTAGCTGCGCAGCACGGTCATCGTGCCGATGCCAGCCACCAGCAGCCCGAGCGTGACGAGCAGCACCGTGACGCCCGTGATCTTGGTGCGCAGGGAGACTCCGCCCCACCAATCGCTCAGTTGCTCGTGCACGAGAGCAAGGCTATGCGGTGAAACTGGCGAGTGCCTGCACCGCGCTTAGACCCGTGCGGCTTTGAGCATGTAGCCGAAACCACGCTTGGTCTGGATGACCGGCTCCTCGGAGTACTGATCGAGCTTGCGCCGCAGATACGAGATGTATGACTCCACGATTCCCGCGTCGCCGTTGAAGTCGTACTCCCAGACGTGATCGAGGATCTGCGCCTTCGAGAGCACCCGGTTCGGGTTCAGCATGAGGTAGCGCAGCAGCTTGAACTCGGTGGGGCTCAACTCGATCTGCTCGGAGCCGATGGTGACCTCGTGGGTGTCCTGGTCCATGGTGAGTTCGCCCGCGCGGATGATCGCATCCTCTTCGTCCTGCATGGTGCGTCGCAGAATCGCCTTGATGCGCGCCACGATCTCATCGAGACTGAACGGCTTGGTCACGTAGTCGTCGCCGCCGACGGTGAGGCCCGTGATCTTGTCCTCCGTGTCATCCTTCGCGGTGAGGAACAGAATGGGGGCGGTGTAGCCGGATGCCCGCAGTCGCTTGGTCACGCCGAAGCCGTTCATGTCGGGCAGCATCACATCGAGGATGATGAGATCTGGCTCCTCCTCGAGCACGGCCGAGATGGCCTGCGCGCCGTTTCCGACCGCTCGCACGGCGAAGCCCGCGAAACGCAGGCTGGTGGTCAGAAGATCACGGATGTTGGGCTCGTCATCGACGATCAGAATCCTTGGTCCATCGCTCATGCAGCCAGTATCTGCGCGTTAGCTGAATGCTTGCTGGGAGCATCATTGCCCGAGCCGTGCGTCGGGTGCACACTGAATCGTGAGCCGTGAGTACGGGAAGAGGAGGGCAGTGATGGAGGTCGCTGGCGATCACGAATTCACCTCTCAGGGCGACCCGGTGTGCTGGATCGAGCAGGTGTGCGAGGAGTGCGGCGCGCTCGTCGAGGCACAGCTGCCGGCCACCTGTTGGCGCTGCGGAGCGCAGGTCATCGCCCGCTGACCCTCCGCGCTGGCAGCGAGCGTCAGTCGGGCGCGCGGGTGATGCGCACGCAGCAGTGATCAGCGCTCGGGTCGAACAGGATGCCGTGCTCGCAGTCACCGGCGCCGTCTGCGACTCCCTGCAGTAGCCCCAGGTTCGCGTGGCAGATGACATCCGTGTGGCTCGTGGCCAGTCGGTGGAAGGGGCAGTTGGTGAGGATCATGCCCCCGTTGCTGTCGTCGCGCGGCTCGTATCCGGTGTTCTCCAGCGCGACTTCGAGCGAGCCGGCCTCGGCACCGATTCTTCGGCCGGTCTCCGTGGCGACCCTCGAGAGCACCTCGCGCACCGCTTCGCCGCTGCGGTCGGCTTCTTCCACGGCCGCGGCAAGCAGCTCGCCGGCGAGTTCGTACTGACGCTGCGGGATCGAGACCTCGAGGTCGTCGCGACCGGGCTTGTAGAGCTTGCTCGGTCGCCCGGAGCCCGGCCCCGTCTTGCCGCTCAGCCTCCTGAATTCGACCTCGAGCACGCCCTCGTCCACGAGGCGGTCCAGGTGGAACGCGGCGGTCGCGCGCGGCATGTCGAGGGCGGCGGCCGCCTGATCGCGGCTCACCGGCTCGCTGTTCTCACTGACGAAGTCGAACAGCGAGCGGCGCACGGGATCGCTGATGGCGGCGAGTGCGGAGAGTCGCCTGGCTGTTGCCTCGTTCATGGCCCCATCGTAACTCTAAAACGGTAAATCTTGACAAAAGAATCTCAGCGCTTCTAAAGTCAGCTAAGACAAGTTTTGGAAAGGAACAACGATGTCTTCCCCCTCCTCCGTCGTCGCACCAGCCCGCACCTCCGTGCTGCACGCTGATCCTGCGAGGCAGGCGTTCCTGCTGTTGCGTACCGTGTTCACGATCGCGCCGATCGTCTTCGGCCTCGACAAGTTCTTCAACCTGCTCACCGACTGGCCCAGGTACCTCGCGCCGATCATCACGGACATCCTGCCCATCTCGGGCCAGCAGTTCATGTACATCGTGGGCGCGATCGAAATCGTCGCGGGGCTTCTCGTGCTGTTCAAGCCGCGGTGGGGGGCCCTCATCGTCGCCGTCTGGCTCGCGGGCATCATTGTCGAACTCCTGATCCTGCCCGGATACTTCGACGTCGCCCTGCGTGACTTCGGACTCTTCGTTGCCGCGCTCGCCCTGTTCCGGCTGACCTTCAGCCCGGCAGCGCTCAGCCCCACGAAATGAGCGTGATCATGAGTCCGGAGCAGCAGCTGGCCGACCGTCGCGTTGCGCCGGAAGCGCCCGTCCTGACCATCGTCGAGGAGATGCCGACAGTCGATCTGGCCCGGGCCGAATCCGCGGTGGCGGATCTCCTGACCGCCCTTGGTCGCGATGCCTCGAGTGTGCACCTGGCCGACACCCCGCGCCGCGTCGCCGCGAGCCTGCTCGAGATGCTCACGCCGCGCGAATTCACGATGACGACTTTCCCGAACGACGAGGGCTACGAGGAGCTGGTGCTCGTTCGGGACATTCCCTTCCACTCGCTCTGCGAACACCACCTGCTGCCGTTCCGCGGTGTCGCGCACGTCGGCTACATTCCCGGTGACCGCATCCTGGGCATCTCCAAGCTCGCTCGCGTGCTCGAACAGTTCGCGAGCGACCTGCAGGTGCAGGAGCGACTCACCAGACAGGTCGCCGACTACCTGCAGGAGCGGCTGGATGCCCGAGGGGTCGGCGTCGTGATCGAGGCTGAGCACCTGTGCATGTCGCTTCGCGGCGTGCACTCGGCGGGAGCGAGCACTGTCACCTCGACCTTTCTCGGTGCGCTCAGCGAGGACGCGGCGCTGCGCGGCCGGTTCTTCGCGACGGGGCACTGAGCGACGGGGCACTGAGCGACGGGGCGCTGAACGACGGGGCACTGAACGACGGCGCAGTGAACAGGCACACCGAGGGGCTTCCCCACGGCTCATAACGAGTAAGACTGAAGAGAGCACAACGACAGCCGGGAGGCACGCATGTCCGTAGAACAGAATTTCGTCATCGTCGGGGGCGGCCTCGCCGGGGCATCCGCCGCTGAGGAGCTGCGCAAGCAGGGCTTCGACGGCAGCATTCGTCTGATCGCGGGTGAAGAGCACGAACCGTACATCCGCCCGCCGCTGTCGAAGGGATACCTGAGCGGTTCAGACGGGCTGGATGCCGTGTACGTGCACCCGAAGCAGTGGTACGCCGATAACCGCATCGAGGTCGTGACCGGCACGCGCGTGACGGCGATCGATCGAGCGGCGCACGCGGTGACGCTGTCGACCGGCGACACGCTCGGCTACGACAAGCTGCTGCTCGCCACCGGATCCGCCCCGCGAGTGTTGTCCATCGACGGTTCCGATCTCGGCGGCGTGCACTACCTGCGCACGATCGACGACTCAGAGGCGCTGCAGACCGAACTGCGGGCGGGTGACAAGCACCTCGTGCTCATCGGCTCCGGCTGGATCGGCATGGAGGTCGCCGCCACCGCGCGCACCTTCGGCAATGAGGTGACGATCCTCGAGCGCGACGCGATTCCGCTCGCCAATGCGCTGGGTGACGAGCTCGGAACCATGTTCGCCGAACTGCACAGGGAAAAGGGCGTGGTGCTGCGGGCATCCGTGGCCGTCGCGAAGATCGTCGGCTCGGACGGCCGGGTGACCGGCGTTGAACTTGACGGCGGCGAGGTCGTGCCCGCGGATGTCGTGCTCATCGGGATCGGTGCGGTACCGAACGTCTCGCTCGCGCAGGAGGCCGGCCTCGAGGTCGACGGCGGCGTGCTCACGGATGCCTCACTCGCGACGAGCGACCCGGACATCTTCGCCGCGGGAGATATTGCGAGCGCGATGCATCCCGTCCTCAAGCAGCGCCTGCGCAGCGAGCACTGGGCCAACGCCCTGAACGAGGGTGCGGCCGCCGCGCGCTCGATGCTCGGTCAGGACGTCAGCTTCGACGACATCCCGTACTTCTATACCGACCAGTTCGACCTGGGCATGGAGTACTCGGGCTACGGACCGCTCACCCGCGGCGCGACTGTCGTCTATCGCGGCAACCGTGCCGGGCGCGAGTTCATCGCGTTCTGGCTCGCCGACGGAAAAGTCGTCGCGGGCATGAACGTGAACGTCTGGGACGTGAACGAGCAGGTGCAGCGCATCATCCGCTCGGGCGCGCAGATCGACCCGGCTCGACTGGTCGACGAGTCCGTACCGCTCGAAGAACTCTGAGTTAGTCTTCGACCTGGCGGAGTTCGACCTGGAGGAAATCTGACGTGACGCGACGAATCGGTGCCCGCGAGTTCGACTTCGACCGCGAGGTCGCCGTGATGGCGGTCATCAATCGCACGCCGGATTCGTTCTACGACAAGGGCGCGACCTTTGCGCTCGACAAGGCCGTTGCCGCCGCGCTCACGGCGGCAGATGAGGGCGCCGACTGGGTCGACATCGGCGGGGTGCCGTTCGGCCGCGGTCCCGTGGTGACGCTCGATGAGGAACTCGAGCGGGTCGTCCCCGTGGTCGAGGCGATCGCGGCGCGATCCGATGTCGTGATCTCCGTCGACACCTTCAGCGCCGCGGTGGCGTCCGCCGCCATCGAGGCCGGAGCCTCCGTTATCAACGACACGAGCGGGCTTTGGGACCCGGGCATGGCATCCGTGGTCGCAGGGTCGACCGCGACGCTCGTGCTCACCCACAGCCTGCAGCCGCCGCGAGCCGAGCCGCCGGCCCCCGAGTACGTCGACGTGGTGGATGAGGTGGTCGCCTTTCTGCGCGATCGCGTCGCCCGCGCGAACGCGGCGGGCATTCCCGACGAGCGCATCATCGTCGACCCCGGTCACGACCTCAACAAGAACACCTTCCACTCGCTCGAGCTGACCCGTCGCCTGCGCGAGGTCGTCGCGCTCGGATACCCGACGCTCGCCGCCGTGTCGAACAAGGACTTCGTGGGTGAGACTCTCGATCGCGAGCAGGGCCAGCGGCTCGAGGGTTCGCTTGCCGCCGCCGTGTTCTGCATCATGGAGGGCGCGCGCATCGTGCGCATGCACAACGTGCGGGCCTCGGTGGATGCGGTGCGCATGACCGAGGCGATGCTCGGCTGGCGGGATCCGGCGTGGGTGCTGCATAACATGGGACTTGACGAACGGAGGGTCGTGAATGGCTGACGCGGACATCCGGGCGCTCGAGGCTGCGACGCACACACTGAGCGATGAGCAGCTCGCCGAGTGGTATTCGGTGGCCGACCGCACCACGCCGTGGTTGCGCGCCAACTTCGTCTCGAGCGTCGACGGCGCCGCGACGCACGATGGTCTCTCGGAGGGGCTCGGTTCGCCCTCCGACCAGCGCGTGTTCCAGGTGCTGCGCTGGCTCGCGGATGTCATCATCGTCGGCGCGGGAACGGTGCGCGCCGAGGGCTACGGCGGCACCCTGCTGTCTCCTGAGGCGGCCGACTGGCGTCGTGCGCACGGCCTGGCACCGCATCCGCAGCTCGCCATCGTCTCTGCGAGGCTCGACCTGGACCCCGCGAGCGGCGTCTTCACGGATGCCCCGGTGCGGCCGCTCGTGATCACCTGCACCGCGGCCCCGAGCGCTCGCCGCGCGGCGCTCATCGAGGTCGCGGACGTGCTCGACTGCGGCGACACCCGCGTCGACACCGCCGTGATGCGCGGGGCGCTGTCGGAGCGTGGGCTACCTCAGATGCACAGTGAGGGCGGACCGCACCTGTTCGGCGCGATGATCGAGGACGGCGCGATCGACGAGCTCTGCGTCACGATCGCGGCGCGGCTCGAGGGCGGCACGGCCCGGCGCATCGCCGACGGGCACCTCGCCACCGCGACCCCGATGCGTCTCGCGCACGCCCTCAGCGCCGAGGACGGCACGCTGCTGCTGCGTTACACCCGCCGCTGAGCTGCCGCCTCTAGGCCGCCACTCTTCCCGCGACGATGCGGCTGCTCGTCAACGATGCGGCTCCCACAGCGGCCGCATCGTTGACGAGAAGCCGCATCGTCGGGCTCGGGGGGGCGAGCGAGCGGATGCGCCGCGCAGGTCGCTAGGCCGCGAGGCCGTCGGCGTCGAGGATCGTGTAGCTGTAGCCCTGCTCGGCGAGGAAGCGCTGCCGGTTCTGCGCGAAGTCCTGGTCGACGGTGTCACGCGCGATCAGGGTGTAGAAGCTCGCGGTGCGGCCGGACTCCTTCGGCCGCAGCAGACGCCCCAGCCGCTGCGCCTCCTCCTGGCGAGAGCCGAATGTGCCGGACACCTGGATCGCGACGGATGCCTCGGGCAGGTCGATCGAGAAATTGGCGACCTTCGACACCACGAGCAGGTCGATGGTGCCCTCGCGGAACGCCTGATACAGCCGCTCGCGCTCGTCCACGGGCGTGGCGCCCGTGATCTTCGGCGCGTTCAGCGCCTCGGCCAGCACGTCGATCTGGTCGAGATACTG
>DATNBR010000074.1:0-13220 GCA_035571875.1 Lacisediminihabitans sp.
GCGATGAGGGCCGGCGGCGTCGCCTGGCCGCCGATGAGCAGCCGGTCGAAGCGGCGCAGCCGGTCGAGCACGGTCAGGTCCTCTTCCGCCGCGTCGAGCAGCCGCAGCAGCTGGGTCGGAACCAGCGAGGCGAACCGAAGCGGAGCATCCATCGCGTCGCTCGCCTCGGCGAACAGCTTGGCGTCGAAGTGGCCCTCGGGCAGGACGATCGGCTCGGTGCCGCTCGTGATCGAGCGCACGAGCACGTTGACGCCCGCGATGTAGTGGGCGGGCAGCGCGAGCAGCCACTGGCCGGGCCCGCCGAACGAGTTCTCGGATGCCGCTGCCGAAGCCAGCAGGGCGTCCGCACTGAGTGCGACGCGCTTCGGTGCCCCCGTGGAGCCGCTCGTCTCCACCACGAGCGCGACCCGGCGCGGCACCTCGGCGGGGAGCGCGGCAGCGGACCTCGTCGCGGCCTCGTCTCGCGGCAGAACGGCGGGGCCATCGCCGCCGAGCGCCTCGCGCAGCGCGGCCAGCACCGCACGCGGCTCGCCCGGCACGACGACAAGCGGCCGCGTCATCCGTCCCTCCCCCGCCTGTCCCTCTTCCGACGTTTCGTCCCACATGAAGGCATCTGAGCGCTCATGGCCGGCGGTACGCACCCACATGCCCGCACCGCAACCCAAACGCCTTCATTTCGGATGGAGACACGGGCGGGAGGCATGTCAGTACTGCCACGGGTAGGGCGACCAGTCCGGCTCGCGCTTCTCGAGGAACGCATCCCGGCCCTCCACGGCTTCGTCGGTGCCATAGGCCAGCCTCGTCGCCTCGCCCGCGAACACCTGCTGGCCGACCATGCCGTCATCAACCGCGTTGAAAGCGAACTTGAGCATGCGGATGGCCGTGGGCGACTTCCCGAGGATCTCGTTCGCCCACTCCAGTGCCACCTTCTCCAGCTCGGCGTGCGGCACGACGGCATTGATGGCTCCCGTGTCGAGAGCGCGCTGGGCGTCGTACTCCCGAGCGAGAAAGAACACCTCTCGCGCAAACTTCTGCCCGACCTGGCGGGCGAAATATGCGCTGCCGTAGCCGGCGTCGAAGGAGCCGACGTCGGCATCCGTCTGCTTGAAACGAGCGTGCTCGGCGGATGCGATGGTCAGGTCGCAGACGACGTGCAGCGAGTGCCCGCCCCCGGCCGCCCAGCCCGGGACGACCGCGATGACGACCTTGGGCATGAAGCGGATGAGCCGCTGCACCTCGAGGATGTGCAGCCGTCCGGTCGAGGCCGTGCCATCCGCGTACTGGTAGCCGTCGCGACCCCGGATGCGCTGGTCGCCCCCCGAGCAGAAGGCCCACCCGCCGTCCTTGGGACTCGGCCCGTTGCCCGTGAGCAGCACGACGCCGATGCGCGAGTTCTGCCTCGCGTCATCGAGCGCGCGATAGAGCTCGTCGACGGTCTGCGGGCGGAACGCGTTGCGCACCTCCGGCCGGTTGAACGCGACCCGGGCAACGCGCCCGGCGACATCGTGGTGGTAGGTCACATCGCTCAGACCCTCGAAACCCGCCACCGGTTTCCACACGGTCGGGTCGAACAGGTCGGACACCAGGTCTGCTTCAGGCATGGGCTAAGCCTACGAGCCGAGGCCGGAATCAGCCTCCGAGGTAGTCCAGAAGGTGGGTGAGGATGAACGGGTTCGCGAGCACGGCCCCGACCATTGCGCCGATGCCGAGCCAACGAGCCGGCGGGCGGAAGGCGGCGAACAGTCCGACGACGAAGGCGATGGCCGTGGCGACGTTGGCGCCCTGCGCGATGGCGGTCGCGGAGATCCAGTAGCGCTCGACCGCGAGAGTGACGGCCACGGCATCCGCAATCACGCACAGGGCGACCAGTGCCAGGGCGACCCAACCCAGCGTCGCGGTTGGAGCGCGTGGCGGCAGCGGCACCGCGACAGCCTCGGGCACAGAGATCGAACCACCGACGAAGGCGAAGTCGATGGGAGGGCGGTTCGGAGAGCGCGTCTCGCCCGCGGTAGCCGAATTCGTCTGATAGGGCTCGGCGGCAACCACGCCGGGGGCCGTGCCCGCATCGACCTGCTCCGGTTCCTCGCCCATGACACCCCTCTCGCCATCGGAGCCTACCCGAGCGCGTGCGCCACACTGGAGCAATGCAGCCCTCTCTCGCTGAGCTGACCGCCACCGCGCGCGTCGTCTCCCTCCCGATGGCGCACCGCTTCCGCGGCATCGACACCCGCGAGGCGATGCTGTTGCGCGGCCCGCAGGGCTGGACCGAGTTCTCGCCGTTCCTCGAGTACGACGATGCCGAGGCCGCCGCGTGGCTCGCCGCCGCGATCGAGTTCGGCTGGGCCGAGCATCCGCCCCTCCTGCGCGACCGCATTCTCGTGAACGCCACGCTGCCCGCTGTCTCGCCGCAGAGGGTGGCCGAGATCCTCGACCGCTTCCCCGGCTGCCGCACGGTCAAGGTCAAGGTCGCAGAACCCGGGCAACAGCTGGCGGATGACGTGGCCCGCGTCGCCGAGGTGCGTCGCTACCTCGGCCCAGAGGGCCGCATTCGCATCGACGCGAACGGCGGCTGGAACGTGGACGAGGCCGAGCACGCCATTCACGCCATGAACGAGTTCGACCTTGAGTACGTCGAGCAGCCGTGCGCGAGCGTGGAGGAGCTCGCAGACATCCGAAAGCGGGTGAAATATCTCGGTGTTCCGATCGCGGCGGATGAGAGTGTGCGCAAGGCCGCCGACCCGCTCGCCGTCGCGCGCGCGAACGCCGCGAACATTCTCGTCATCAAGGCGCAGCCGCTGGGCGGCAACGCTGCGGCCCTCCGGATCGTGGCCGAGGCCGGCCTGCCCGTGGTCGTCTCGAGCGCGATCGAGACGTCGGTCGGACTCTCGACGGGGCTGCACCTCGCCGCGAGCATCCCAGAGCTGGACTACGACTGCGGGCTCGGCACGGCCGCTCTTCTCGCCGCCGACGTCGTCGAGCGGCCGCTCGTGCCCGAATCGGGCGGCATCGAGGTTCGCCGCGTGGAGCCGTCGGCGGCGTTGCTCGATCGGCACGCGGCATCCGCGGATCGCACCGCGTGGTGGCTCGCCCGCCTCGAGCGCTGCCGCGCCCTCCTCCCCTGAACGGCGGCCGCTCCCCAACGGATGAGAGCTCTCTCATCGCGACTTACGGTGGCTCTCATGGCCGCCCGCGAGAGTGGAGACATGGCATCCGCACGAGGGATGCCGAGGAAACCCACGGGGGAACACAATTATGACCAAGACCAGCACAGCCCTGGCAATCGCGGGCGGAACACTAGTCACGGTGTGCGTCGCCGGAGGCGGCGTCATCGGGCTCGCGCGCGCGTTCGACCAGCCGCAGGTTGCCACGTCGACCGTGACGACCTCGCACGGTGTCACCACGAATCCCGTAGATAACGACCCGTTCACTCACAAGACCACGGCGCCCGACGCCCCTGCGCCCCTGATTGCACCGCCACCCGTGGTAGTGCCACCGGCCGCGCCGAGGATCCTCGACGTCCCGGTGCAGACCGACACCAAGGCAGTCACGAAGAAGACACACGACTGGAACGGCGATGCGCACCGCTGGATGCACGAGCACCAGCGTGGTGACTTCGACAATCGACCGGCGAGCAGTGACCCGGCTCCGGCGCAGCAGAATGCTCCAGCACAGCGGATGGCCCCGGCCCCGCAGCAGAAGGAGGCTCCGGCACCGCGGCACCGCGCCGATCCGCGCGGCAGTGACTGGGGTCACCACGACGGTGGTTCGCACGGTGGCTGGTCGCACGATGGCGGTCACGGCGGCGGGCACCGCTAGCACGCACGGCCCTAGCGACGCCCCACGGCCTCGGTCTGGCCCGATTCGCTCGGGCCGGGCCGCACGGATGCCGTGAGCCGGTATCCCATGCCCCGCACGGTTTCGAGGCGAGCGGCCCCGATCTTGCGGCGCAGGTAGCGCACGTAGACCTCGACCACGTTCGACCCCGGGTCATAGTCGAAACCCCACACTCGGCTGAGCAACTGCTCCCGACTGAGGACCTGCTCGGGATTCTGCAGGAACTCCTGCGCGAGACCGAACTCCCGCGCGGAGAGGTCGACCTCGCGGCCATCCACGGTGATGCGTCTCGTGCGCAGATCGAGGCTCAGGTCGCCGCACTCGATCACCTGCGCGTTCGAATCGACAGTCGCATCCTGCAGCCGCACTCGCACCCTGGCCAGCAACTCGTCGAACCGGAACGGCTTCGACATGTAGTCGTTCGCGCCCTCTTCGAGCGCAGACACCGTATCAACGGCCGACTCGCGCGCAGTGAGCACGATCACGGCGATGTCGTCGCCGGTCTCGCGGAGGTTGCGCAACACCTCGAGGCCGTCGAGCTTCGGCAGTCCGATGTCGAGCAGCAGGAGGTCGAACTCGCCGCCGCTGATGGCGTTGAGCGCCGCGACGCCGTTGTCCACGGTGGTCACCCCGAAGCCGGCCGAACGCAGGCCCTTCTCGAGGAACGATGCGATGCGCTGCTCGTCTTCGGCGATCAGAATTTTTGCCACTCCTATGCCTTTCGTTCCGCTCGGGGAATCCGGAGGACGAACCTCGACCCCACACCCGGCTCGCTTTCCGCAAAGGCACGCCCTCCGTGCGCTTCGGCGATCGCCGCGACGATGGACAGGCCGAGCCCGGCGCCCTCCACGCCCCTCCCCACATCCGCCCGCGCGAAGCGCTGGAAGATCGTGGCGAGCTGACTCTTCTCTACACCCTTGCCCTGATCCCGCACCCACAGTTCGATCTCGTCTGTGTCCGTCGCGGTGCTCCCGATGGCGATCAAGGTGCCGGGCTGCGAGAACTTCACCGCGTTCTCGGCGAGCTGCAGCCAGGCCTGGGTCACACGTGCGGCGTCGACGATGGCGCTGCCACCCGCTGTCTCTTCGAGCCGCCACTGCCGATCGAGAGACAGCATGCCGACCTTCGAGAAGACCGCCGTCGTGAGTTCATCGACGTCGACGGGCTCCGGCTGCACGAACTCGGGGGTGCGGGTCTTGGCGAGGAGGGCGATGTCAGCGACGAGGCCGCTCATCCGATCGAGCTCGTCGAGCGCAAGGTCGCGCGTCGCCCGCACGTCATCGGGCGAATCGGGTTCGATCAGTTCGAGATGCCCGCGCAGGATCGTGATCGGCGTCTTGAGCTCGTGGCCCACGTCGTCGAGCAGCAGGCGCTGGGCGGAGAACGCGCCGTCGAGCCGGTCGAGCATGTCGTTCACCGTGACGGTGAGTTCAGAGACGTCATCGGCGCCGACGACCTCGATGCGCTCGGTGAGGTCCGTTCCCGAAATCCGCTCCGCCGTCTCGCGCAGAGACCGGATGGGGCGCAACAGCCGACCGGCAACGAACCAGCCGACGAGTCCCACCGCCACGAGCGCGAGGGCTGCCACGACGGCATAGATGGTCAGCCCGTCCCGAATCTCCGCGAGTTCCGCGTCGAGGCTGTACGCCGCGACGTAGAGTCCTCGCGAACTGTCGTCGCCGATCCGCACCGGAATGATGACGTAGCGAAGCTCGCCGGCCCTCGAGTCCGAGGTCCCCATGACGACGCGCTTCGCATCCGCGTCCTTCACGACGCGGTTGATGAACGCGGCATCGCGGTCGAGGCGAAAGCTGAGATCGGCGGACGGCAGCATGGTGGCGCGGCCGTCGATGATGCCCACAATGCTCTCGTGAGTGTCGGGGAGCACCCGCTGCATCGCGTCGGTCAGAAACTCGCGCACCGTGGTCGGAACTCCATCGCCCGTCTCGTCGTCCGCCACGGACTGCAGGCTCTGCACCGTTTCTGAGAGCTTCGAGTCGATCTGCGACAGTGCCCGGTTGCGCTGCACCACGAAGGCGGCTCCCCCGGCGAGGGTCATGCCCAGAGCCGTCACGAAGAGGATGGATGCCAGGATGCGCACCCGAACCGAGCGCAGGCCGGACATGCTTCCACCCTAGTCGGCACCCATTCGGGGGTGACGAGAGTGGCGCCCGATGGCCGACTGCGCTGCGAGAGCGGCCGGGCTCAGGACGGAAGGCCCGAGTAGGTGTGGAGCCCCTTGAAGAACAGGTTCACGATCGTGAAGTTGAACATGACCGCCGTGAAGCCGATGATCGCGAGCCACGCTGAGCGAGAACCGCGCCAGCCGCGCGTCGCCCTGGCGTGGATGTAGCCGGCGAAGATGGTCCAGATGATGAAGGTCCAGACCTCCTTCGTGTCCCAGCCCCAGTAGCGGCCCCAGGCATGCTCGGCCCAGATGGAACCCGCGATGAGGGTGAAGGTCCAGAAGACGAAGCCGACCACGACGACACGGTAGGCGAGCGTCTCGAGGCGCTCGGCATCCGGAAGCGTGCCGAGGAACTTCGCGGACTCGAACTTGCCGGCCTCGCGCCTGCCCTGAACGAGTTGGATGATCGAGAGCCCGCCTCCGATCGCAAAGAAGGCGGTGCCGAGTGTTGCCACGAACACGTGGATCACGAGCCAGTACGACTGCAGTGCCGGCGGCAGCGGCACGACGGCGACGTAGAAGTTGACGGTGCCGACGCCGAGGGTGATGAGGCCGAACCCGGTGATGTACGCACCGAGGAACTTCAGGTCGAGCCAGAGCTGCACGAAGATGAAGACGCCCACGATGATGGCGGATGCGGTGAGCGAGAACTCGAACATGTTCGCCCAGGGAACACGGCCGGCCGCCACTCCCCGCAGCACGGTGCCGACGACGTGCAGGATCCAGCCGAGCACGGTGAGCGCGAATGCGACGCGCTCGAAGCGGCTGATGCGGCGCGTGGGAACGACGGGAGCGGCATCCAGCCTCTCGAGAGTCGCGGTCGTGCCGCCGGCCCTCGTCAGCACGCCGACCCGGTTGACGCTGGCCTGCGCGACCGGAGCCGAGGACTCCGCCGTGCGTTTCGCCAGGTCGAGGGTGAACGCGATGAACGCGAACATGTAGACGGCCATCGCCGAATAGATCGCTATCAGGGAGTAGGAGGAGAGCGTTGCGGTCACGCTGCCAGCCTAAGCCCGAGCAGCCGAGCGTGGCGCCGGGCAATATCGGCGACCGCCGCATCGAGACCCGGATCTTCGCCTCGAGCGAGTCCGGCGTATTCGATGCGCAGCGTGCCGTCCTCGCCCTCGATGACCTTCACCCACACCCGACGACGCGGAACGAAGAGCGAGGTGAGCAGACCGAGCACCGCGAGGGAGGCGAACAGCAGCACCCAGCCCTGGGTCGGGTCGCTGTGCACATCGAGCGAGATGAAGCGCTTCACGCTCTTGGAGAGGTCGTTCGCCGCGGCCTTCGGGGAGGCGTTCTCGAACGAGATCGAACCGTAGCCGCCGGGCAGCGTCGCCGTCTCGCCGGGCTTCAACTCGAGTGCCGGGGTCGTCGCCGTGCCACCGGCGATCTCGGTCATCCCGGTGGGGTCGAGGGAGTACACCGACTTCGGAACGCCCTTGTTGATGCCGAGGTCTCCCGCGTAGACGCGCAGGGTGAGCAGCGGATTGCCGAGATCCGGATGCACGGATGTGAACGCCCCCGAGTCGAGCGGACTCGCCGTCGGGTAGAAGAAGCCCACCATGCCGAGCTGCTTCTTGAGACCGTCGGGCACCTTCACCGTGCAGATCGAGGTGAGGTTCGCGTCCTGCGGAAGGCACAGCACGTTGTCGGTGAAGACGACCTTGCCCCCGGCGTCGCGCACGGTGATCTTCGGTGCGTAGCCATTGCCGAGCAGATAGACCTCGTTGCCGCCGAGGCGCAGCGGGTCGTTCACCTTGAGCACCTGCTTCGTGCCGGGGTCGTTGGGCCCGTAGCTCGTGAGGTTGGCCGTGTAGTCGATCGCCTCACCGAGCGCGTCGAGGTTCTTCGCCTCGTACTTCGCGTGGAAGGAGTTCACGACGAGTCGGTACGGCTGCAGGAAGTCGTCGCTGAACAGTCGACCGGGGTTGAAGGAATCGAACGCGCCGCGCACGTTCACGAAGGACTGGCCGACCACGACGGCCTTCTGACCGGTGTAGCCGATGCTGCCGCCAATGCCCACCGCGATGAGCACGCCGAGGAGCGCCGTGTGAAAGACCAGGTTGCCGGTCTCGCGCAGGTAGCCGCGCTCGGCGGAGACCGAGAGCTCCTTGCCGTCGAACAGTTGCGTGCGATATCCCGACTTCCGCAGCATCGAACGCGCGGATTCGACGACGGTGGCGGCCGTGAACGGCTTGCCTTCGGCATCCGTCTCCCCCGCCGGCAGGTCAAAGGCAGCGAAGGCGCTGAGCCGCTCGAGCCGGGCCGGCGTCTTCGGCGGCTTCGAGCGCAAGGCGTGCACGTGGTGCATGGTGCGCGGGATGACGCAGCCGATGAGCGAGATGAACAGCAGCAGGTAGATGGCCGAGAACCACACCGAGGTGTAGACGTCGAAGAGCTGGAACTTGTCGAGGATCGGAGCCGAGGACGGGTTCGCCGCGAAGTACTGGGTGACACCGTTGGGGTCCGCCGCGCGCTGCGGGAAGAGGGAGCCCGGCACGGCAGCGATCGCGAGCAGCAGGAGAAGGAGGAGCGCCGTGCGCATGCTCGTGAGCTGACGCCAGATGAAGCGGGCGGTGCCGACGAAGCCGAGCTTCGGCAGCGCCACTCCCTCCTCCTTCGGCGTCGGAGCGGGAGAGTCGTAATGATCAGACGGGCGAGACATAACCGGGTATCACCGAGCCTAAGTGCGAGACGAAGGTGCTCCACAGACCGCTCACCATGAGCAGCCCGATGAGTACGAGCACCGAGCCGCCGACGATATTGATCGTGCGGATGTGGCGCCTGAGCCACGAGACCGAGCCGGTGACCCAGCCGAGCCCGAGAGCCACGAGCAGGAACGGAATGCCGAGGCCGAGACAGAAGACCAGTCCGAGCACCACACCGCGCCAGGGCGACCCGCTCGTGAGGCTGAGGCTGAGAACCGCCGCGAGCGTCGGTCCGGTGCAGGGCGCCCAGCCGAGGCCGAAGACGATCCCGAGCAGCGGTGCTCCGCCGAGGCCCGTGGCGACCTTCCACTCGGGCTTGAAGCTGCGCTGCAGGAACGTGAACTGGCCGATGAAGACGAGCCCCATGACGATCACGATGACGCCGATGATGCGCGTGATGAGTCCCATCCAGGCGATGAGCACGAGGCCAGCGGTGGCGAAGATCAGGGTGAGCGTGACGTAGACGACGCTGAAGCCGAGAACGAACAGGGCGACACCCAGGAGCAGCCGCCGCCGGGCCTTCTTGTGCTCGGCATCCCTGGTGGATTCTCCCGCCACCGTGCCGACAGCGGCGCCGCCGGCGAATCCGCCGATGTAGCCGAGGTATCCGGGCACGAGCGGGAGCACGCACGGCGAGGCGAACGAGATCAGCCCGGCGAGCAGGGCGATGGGAATCGCGACCAGCAGGTTGCCCCCGTAGACGAGTTCGCCGATCGGGTTCACTGCGTCCCCTCGACGAGGAGATCTTTCACGAGCTGCTTGAGAATGGATGCCGAATCCAGTTCGCCGAGCACACGCGCCGCGATGCGTCCCCGCTTGTCGAGCACGATCGTGGTCGGCGTGGCCGTGGGCGACATCGTGCCGGCGAAGGCCAGCCGCACCGATCCCGAGTCGACATCGATGATCGAGGGGTAGGTCACGCCGTGCGCCGCCGCGAAGGATCGCGAGGTATCGGGCTGGTCGGAGGTGTTGACGCCGAGAAAGACGACCTTGCTCGGCTGCAGCTGCTGGTAGGCCTTCTCGAGCAGTGGCGCCTCGGTGCGGCACGGAGCACAGCTCGCGTACCAGAAGTTCACCACGACGACCTGGCCGCGAAAGTCCTTGCTCGCGATGCTGTCGCCGGTGTCGCTCGTGCCGGTGAAGCTGATCGGCTCGCCGCGATCCTGTGCCCTGATCGTGGTCACCGCTCCGTCGGCGGAGGTGTAGTTGTCGTGAACGTTGCCGGTCAGGGCATCGTTCGACGTGCATCCGGTGAGCACGAGGGCGGCGGCGAGCGCGATGGCGCTCACCCTGGCTGCGATCTTCACACTGCTCCCAGGTCGATGGCTCTCGCGAGCAACTCTGCCGCAGGTTCCTGATAGCCCACCTCGACGAAGGCGTCACCGCGCTTCTCGAGCGTCGTGATGCTCGACAGCGCGCAGCGACGACGACGCGGGTCGTGGTACAGCTTCTTGCCGGCGATTCCGCGCTGCACCATGACGATCGGCATCTGGTGGCTGATCATGACGACCTCACCGGCCTCGACGGAGTCACGGGCCTCGTCGATGGCCGCGAGCATGCGCGCGCGCACCTCGAGGTAGGGCTCGCCCCAGCTCGGCTTCATGGGGTTCATCACCCACGGCCACGCCTGCGGGTGGAGGAGAACTCCTGGCCCGAACTCGAACTTCTTGCCCTCGAACTTGTTGAACGGCTCGAGCAGCCGCTCCTCGGTCGTGATCGGCAGGCCGAAGTCGCTGGCCCACGGCTGCGCGGACTCCTGCGCGCGCTGCAGCGGCGAGGCATACAGCTTCGTGATCGGATGCCCGGCGAGGCTCGCGGCGGCGGCGGCGGCCATGGCGCGCCCGAGTTCAGAGAGGTGATAGCCCGGAAGCCGACCGTAGAGCACGCCCTCGGGGTTGTACACCTCGCCATGGCGCACGAGATGGATGAGGGTTGCGGGCACGGGTTCAAGTGTACGGAAGGTGCGCGCGCCTGGCTGTCGCGGGGTTGCCGTCGGGTATCGCACCGAAGACTGAACCGACTTCGCAGGCTCAGTCGGCCCGTCTTGGATGCCATGTGCCGTCAACGCAGTCACCGGTGGCAAAGCGGGCGGGAATGACGACATCCCCCCGTCAACTAAACTTGAGCAGTGAGCAAACGCACCCTGATCAGAGACCTGGCCGCGGCATCCGACGGCCCCACGAGCGTGTCCGGCTGGGTGGAGACGGTGCGCGACCAGAAGAAGGTGCAGTTCGTCGTGCTGCGCGACGAGTCCGGCGCGGTGCAGCTCGTGCACCCCCGCCTCTTCGCCGAGGACGGCACTCCGGCCGAGGATGCGCTGGCCGACACGATCTCGTCGCTCGCGCAGGGAACCTTCCTGACGGCATCCGGAGACCTCAAGCACGACGAGCGGGTGAAGCTCGGCGGCGTCGAGATCAAGCTTGACGCGATCGACGTCGCCTCCCACGCCATCCCCGAGACGCCCATCGCCGACGACAGCGGCATCGACAAGCGCATGGACTGGCGCTTCCTCGACCTGCGCGTGCCGAAGAACAACCTGATCTTCCGCATCCAGACCACGCTCGAGCACGCGTGGCGCACCTACTGGGTCGAGCACGACTTCATCGAGCTGCACACCCCGAAGCTCATGGCGAGCGCGAGCGAGTCGAAGGCCGAGCTGTTCGAGGTCGGCTACTTCGAGACCAAGGCCTACCTCGCCCAGAGCCCGCAGTTCTTCAAGCAGATGGCGCAGCCCGCCGGCTTCGGCAAGATCTTCGAGGTCGGCCCGGCCTTCCGCGCAGACCCTTCCTTCACCTCTCGTCATGCGACGGAGTTCACGAGCGTCGACTCCGAGATCAGCTGGATCGACAGCCACGAAGACGTCATGAAGCTGCACGAAGACCTCATGGTCGCGGGCTTCACCGCGGTCAAGGCCAAGCACGGCGCCGAGATCGAGGCCCTGTTCGGCATCGACCTGCCGGTGCCCACGACACCGTTCCCCCGCATCCCGCTCGCCGAGGCAAAGCGCATCGTCGCCGAGCGCGGCTACGAGGTTCCACGCCACGACGACGACATGGACCCGGAGGGCGAACGGCAGATCGCAGCTTTCGTGAAGGAGCAGTTCGGGCACGACTTCGTGTTCCTCACCGACTACGCCTCGAGCATCCGGCCGTTTTATCACATGCGGCACGCGGATGATCCGGACCTGACCAATAGCTACGACCTCATCTACAACGGCACCGAGATCTCCACCGGAGCTCAGCGCGAGCACCGCATCGAGGTGCTCGAGCAGAACGCTCGCGACAAGGGCCTCGACCCGGAGGAGCTCGCCTTCTACCTCGACTTCTTCCGCTACGGAGTGCCGCCGCACGGCGGGTTCGGCATGGGCCTCTCGCGCGTGCTCATGCTGATGTTGGGCCTGCCGAACCTGCGCGAGGCGACCTACCTGTTCAGGGGACCGAACCGCCTGCTGCCGTAGGCGGCCACCGAGTCGCCCAGGAGGTCGAGCAGTCGGTCGCGCTGCTCGGCGTCGTCGCTGCCCGCTGTCGCCATGCAGATGCCGATGAGTGCGGCGAGGAGATCGTCTCCGTGCACATCGCGACGGATCTCACCCGATTTCGCCCCGGCGTCGAGGATCTGCTGCGCCGCGCTCGCGAGTCTCTCCCGGCTCACCATCGGACCGTCGGCGCGACTCTCGATGAGGGAGCGTAGCGCGGGAGCCATCGCCCGCTTCTTCTCGAGACCGTCCGCGAAGCGATCCATCCAGCGGCGAAGCGCGAGGAGCGGCGGCGCGGATTCGAGCAGCGGTTGCACGCTTCGAGCCACAGCCTGCAGTTCCTCGTCGTAGACGGCGGCCGCGAGGTCGTTGCGGTCGGGAAAGTGGCGATAGAGGGTGCCGATGCCTACGCCTGCCTCGCGCGCGATCGCCTCCGGTCCGCAGTCACCACCGGATGCGTAGACGCGCTGGGCGGCCGCGACGATCCGCTCGCGGTTGCGCACCGCATCCGCCCGCTTGGTGGCCGCTGGATCGGACAAATGGAAGTTCCTCCGTTTCATGCGTCGCGTGACTCGTCGACGTTGTTCCGTTCAGGGTAGCCTCGCCGAGCCTTCGCTGACGCTTGGCAACACCCGAAACGGTGCCGTCCCGCGGATGGACATCGTCACCCCGAGCGCGCATAACGCGCGTGCATAACTCAGGCAGAATCCGAGCGGGACCGCCACATCCGGTCGTTCGGGGCCCCCAGGGCTCGTTCTGCCTGAGTTATGCAAGCAACGGCGGGGCGGGTCGGGCGTGGCCTGCGACGGCGGCGGGGCGGGTCGGGCGTGGCCGGCGGCGACGGCGGGGCGAGCGTGGCCGGCGGCGGCGGTGGGGCTCGAAGGGCTGCACCGCTGGTACCGTGGCTGGAATGAGCACCGACACCCCAGAGACCGCCGTCGAGGCGGGCGAAGCCCTGCTTGCCATCCTGCGCAAGCATGTCGACACCATTGCCGCGCACGGCGTACAG
>DATNBR010000075.1:0-13308 GCA_035571875.1 Lacisediminihabitans sp.
GTCGCAGCGGCGAACACCGGATCGAGATGCACCGGGTTTTTATCTCCCGAGAGCTCGGCGAAGGCGGCCACCTCCTCCTGCGTGATCTGCCTCCACGACGAGGGTCCGAACGACCGCCCCACCAGGGTGGGAAGCTCGTCGATCGGGGTGCTGAGACTATCCTCGGATCTCGGGGTCATGCGTCAAACTCCTCTGCGCCATTGCATTGCGGACTATTCAGGCTACCTGAAACAATGGCTCAAGTCGAGGACACTCGGCTGACTCGCATTCTGAGACGAACGGACGAGGCATGACCAACCCGCGCACGGGCTACCCCGAGGGGTACCTCATCTATCTCGTCAAGCAGGTCGAGTCGGGACTGAGGCGACCGTTTGACGAGTACATCGCCGAGCAAGGCATCAATACCGCGGGCTATACAGCGCTCACCGTGCTGCAGAGCAGGCCCGGAATCACCTCGTCGGAACTGGCCCGACGCTCGTTCGTTCGCGCCCAGACGATGGCCGAGACCGTGACCGCCCTCATCGAGTCGCAGTTCGTGCGCCGCGAGAAGGATCCTGGTCACCGCCGTCAGTTCCTGCTCTACATCACCGAGCTCGGCAGAGAGCGGGTCACGGCGCTCGCACCACACGTCATGCGACTCGAGTCTCAGATGACGCAGGCACTCGGCGACGGCGAGACCGCGGAGCTCGTGCGCGTGCTCCGCGCGTGCCGCGACGCGCTCGTCGAACTGTCGCGCACGCCCTCGGACGCGGGCGAGCTCGGGGCCTAGTGCACCGGCGCGACCCGCTGCGCCGCCGTGACGACCGTCGCGACGACGACCAGGTGCATGAGCGCGAGGGCGAGCACGGCCAGCGGCGACGAGTCGGGAATGAAGCCGGTCACCAGCAGCACGGTGTCGGGCACCAACGACAGCACGGTGAGCACGGGAACGAGCACGCGCAGCACGGAGGCGGGCTTGGCGGCACGCGAGCGCACCGTGCGCCATCCGAGGTATGCGAGCGCGTAGGCGATCACCGTCAGCGGCGCGAAGACGTAGATGGCGAGCGGCTTGAAGTCCGCGTTGGCTCCCGCCGCGATCGCGATCGTCGCGATGGCCCAGTTGATGCCGACGGCGACGAGTGCCCCGGCGATGAGCAGCAGGGATCTGGATGCCGCGGACAGGCGTGATCGCGGTTTCGACTTCGACATCGTGGTCATGGCGGGCCCTCTCCTGAGCGTCGGGACGAGGTTCGTCCCCTTCCGATAGGGCCGAAGCTATTGCCCCTGATCGAGCACTGTCGAGGAATTCTGCGGTACTTACGCCGAATGTCGTAGCCCCCTCGCGAGGGCTACTCCCGCGGGAGCAGGTGGTGGCGAGCGCACTCATCGCCCGCGCGGTATCCTCGACCAACTTCGTCGGAGCTGTGATCAAGGGAGAACAGGCGATATGAGGTCCGTCGAGAGCGACTGGTCGAACGACGCACTACTGCGGGCGATCGTGGAACGCATGCTGCCGGCCGACGGCTTCCCCTCCGGCGCCGAGGCGGGAGTGGTCGATTTCATCGCCGGTCAGTTCGCCACAGACCTCAGCGACCGGATGCGCGCCCTCGCGCTCGCCATCGACGCCATCGACGCGGAGGCCATCGCCAGAGGCGGCGTGCCATTCGAAAGCATGACGCAGCCCGACCAGGATGAGCTCCTGCGCGCCCTCGCCGCGGAAAGCGGCTTGGCCGAGGCGATTGATCTGCTCGCACTACTGTGCGCGGAGGGTTACTACGCGGCGCGCAGCGCAGACGGCTCCGCACCGGCGGGCTGGGCGCCTACCGGATTCCGCGTGCTGCCCGTGGGTGCACGGTGGCCCAGCCCCGAGCCGGTGGTCCGTCCGACGCTCGACTTCGACGAGACCGCAGCGCGCTACGACGCCGTGATCGTCGGCGCAGGTGCGGGCGGTGCGGCGGCGGCGCAGGTGCTCGCGGAGGCCGGCATGTCGGTGCTGCTCGTCGAACGCGGCGAGTCCCTGTCGTCCGAGGAGCTGCCGCTCGATCTGCTGCGCAGCGAGCGTTCCATCTCCGGCCTGCCGACGAGAACGGGCGCGGATCCGGTGGGCGACCCCCGCGTGGTCGAGACGTCCGTCGGAAGGCAGACAGTGTATCCGCCCGACCCGCGCTGGAGCGCGAACGCGATGGCGGTCGGCGGCGGCACCCGCGTGTTCGGTGCGCAGACCTGGCGCTTCAGCCCCGAGGACTTCCGGATGGCGTCGACCTACGGCGTTCCCGACGGCAGTTCGCTCGCTGACTGGCCGCTCTCCTACGACGAGCTCGAGCCCTGGTATGACCGCGCGGAGCAGGAACTCGGAGTGGCGGGCGAGCAGGGGCATGATCGCTTCGCCGGCCCGCGCGCGCGGGACTACCCGATGCCACCGCAGGCGCAGACCCTGGATGGCTCGGTGCTGGCCGCGGGTGCCGTTCGGCTCGGCCTGCGCACGGGTCCGGTGCCGCTCGCGATCAACTCGGTGCCGCACAACGGTCGCCCGGCGTGCGTGCGGTGCGCGCTCTGCGTGGGATACGCCTGCCACGCCGCGGCGAAGAACGGCTCTTTCAACACCGCGCTCCCCCGTGCGATCGCCACCGGCCGCTGTGCGATGCTCACGCGGGTGACGGCGCAGCGCATCCTCACCGACGCCGCCGGCACCGCGGTGGGCGTGAGTCTGGTCGCGCAGGAGGGCGGTGCCGTTCGACGCCGCGAGGTGTTCGCCGACCGGATCGTGGTGGCCGCCGGTGCCATCGAGACGGCCCGCTTGCTGCTCAACAGCGCGCACGATCGCGAGCCGGATGGCCTCGGCAACGCGCACGACCAGGTGGGCCGCAACCTGCAGGCGCACGTGTACGCGGGTGCCGTCTCCCTCTTCGATGAGGTCGTTCAAGACGGTCTCGGCCCGGGCCCCTCGATCTCCACCACCGACTTCCGCCACGGGGTGCCCGGCATCATCGGCGGCGGCATGATCGCCAACGACTTCGTGCCCACGCCGCTCACCGTCTGGCACACGCTCTCGACGCTCGGGGTTATCGACCGCTTTGGCGCCGACAGCAAGCGTGGCATGCGCGAATTCCTGTCGCGGATGCTGATGGTCTTCGGCCCGATCCAGGAGATCCCGAACCCCGAGTCACGCGTGCGAGTGGATCCGGAGGTGCGCGACCGCTTCGGTTCGCCCGTCGCGCTCCTCAGCGGCGACATCCACCCGGAGGACCGTCGCGCGGCGAGCATGCTCGCCGACCGCGCCGCCGAGTGGCTCGAGGCGAGCGGTGCGGCTCGAGTCTTCCGGATGAACGCGGACGAGCGTCCGGAGGGACCGAGCGGTGGGCAGCACCAGGCCGGCACCTGCCGCATGGGTGACGACCCGAGCACCTCCGTGACCGACCGCTGGGGTCGCGTCTGGGGACATCCGAACCTGCTGATCGCCGATGGCTCGGTGCACGTGACGAACGGCGGAGTGAACCCGGTGCTCACGATCATGGCGCTCGCCTACCGCAACGCGACGAAGCTCGCAGAAGAGTGGCGCGCCGAGCGCGACTAGTGGTGGTGTCCCGCGTCGGGGCCCATGCTCATCGGTGGTTCGCTCCCCTCGGCGGTGATGACGTATTGGGCCATCATCCCTTGGTCCTCGTGCCAGAGCAGGTGGCAGTGATACATATAGGGCGTCATCCCGTCGACGTATCGGCTGAACGGCACGATCAGCTCGGCGACTGCCCGGGGTGCGATGAACACGGTGTCCTTCCGACCGGAGTCCTTGGCCTGCGGCGGGCGAGCGTTCATCGAGTGCACGTGGAACTGGCTGCCATGGATGTGGAAGTTGTGCGCGCGGCTCGAGGTGTTGGTCACCGTCCATCTCTCGACCGCGCCCGCGGCCACGACCGTGTCGATCCGGTCCATGTCCATGGTGCGACCGTTGATGGTCGTGTCGCCGAGCGTGAAATGTCGATCGACCACGACATCCGTGAGTGAAGGTGGTGCGACCGCGGGGAGCGACCGCGGAACGGCGTGGCCCTGACCACGGGCAGAAGCGCCCGTGATGCGCAGGATGTCGAGGTGGTCCTCCGCACCCGAGTCGATGTTGTCGCCCGCGCTCATTCCAAGGTCATATGGGGCGGAGCGCAACACGATGTCGGCGCCCTTCGGAACGCGCACGAGGATCTCGGCGCGCTCGGCGGGCGAGAGCAGGAGCGACTTCAGCGATCTGGGCGTCGCGAGCAGGCCACCGTCTGTTCCGACGAGCAGGAACGGGTCTGCCGTCGAGAGTTCGAGGTTGTAGCAACGCGCGGTCGATGCGTTGAGAATGCGGAATCGCACGAGCGTCGTCGTGGCACTGAACCGAGCGTGGTGTGTGCCGTTGACCACGACCGTGTTGCCTATCCGGCCGATCGGCGACTGGGTCGGTGTTCCCACCTGCGAACCGCCGGGCACGACTGTCACGTCCTGCAGGATGAGGGGAATGTCATCGACGCCGTACTCGGCGGGCAACCGCGCCTCGGTTGCGGGGTCATCGACAAGGAAGAGCCCGGCGAGTCCGCGCCCGACCTGCAGTTCGGTCTGTCCGTGAGGATGCGGGTGATACCAGAGCGTCGCTGCGGGCTGGTCGATGCGCCAGGCTGCGGTCCAGGTGGCTCCCGGGATGATCGTCTGGTGCGGTGTTCCGTCCTGACTGGCGGGCAGAATCATGCCGTGCCAATGCGCGGTGGTCGGCAGCTCCATGCGGTTCGTGACGTGCATGCGCACCCGCTCGCCCCTCGTGGCGCGAATCGTGGGGCCGAGGTAGGCACCGTTGAATCCCATGGTGGCGAAGGACACCCCCGGAACGAGCTCGGTCGCACCCTGCTGCGCACTGAGTCTGAACACTCGTTCGTCGCCCACGCGCTCCGAGGGAAGCAGCGGCGGAATCGCCAGCGGTGACGAGAACGAGCTGCCCTCGTTGCGCGGAATGCCATCGGTGATCCACCACCCGCCGACTCCGACCATGGCAAGGCCACCGAGGCCGAGCAGCGCGGTCCGCCGACTGATCCGAAGCGGCCCGGGGCCATCTGGTTCGGGCTGCACCGCGGGAGACTCGGTGCTCATGTGCGCGTCGCAGCGGCACGCCGGATGTGCGACCGCGCGTGATCGACGGCCGGCGCCAGTTCGGCAAACAGGTGGTTCGAGTGCCGCAGCGAACCGATGACGCCGAGCCGATCGAGGAGCTGGAGGTGTTCCGGCCGCACGCCCTTGATGAGCACCGTGACACCACGCTGCTCAAGAGCGGTGACGAGTTCGCTCAGCGTATGCGCACCGGTTGCGTCTATGAGCTGCAGCTGTGACAGTCGCAGGATCACCACCTCGGTGCCGCGATGGCCGGCGATGCGCTCGAGCAGACGCTCGGCCGCGCCGAAGAACAACGAACCGTCGATCCGGAAGAGGGCGATCCGTTCATCGCCGGACTGCGGCTCGCCCGGCAGTTCCTCGCGATGCACGCCGCTCGCGGTGCTCAGTGCCCTCAGGGCGAAGAACGCGGCGACGGCGATTCCTATGCCGACCGCGACGATGAGATCGAAACTCACCGTGATGATCGCGGTTACGACGAAGACGACAGCATCCGATCTCGTGGATCGCACCACCAGTCGGATCACTCTCGGAGACACCATCCTCGCCGCGGTCACCATCAGGACACCCGACAGTGCTGCGAGCGGGATGAAGGCGACGACATTTGCGGCGAGGTAGACCACGAACAGCAGGGCGAGGGCGTGGACGACGGCGGCGAGACGGGTTCGCGCGCCGGAACGCAGGTTGACGGCCGTGCGCGCAATCGCGCCGGTCGCAGGCATACCGCCGAAGAACCCCGAGACGATCGAGGCCAGGCCCTGACCGACCAGCTCACGATCCGCGTTGTACGGCCCGGTGTCTGCCATCGACGCGGCGACCCTGGCGGACAGCAGGGACTCGATAGCGGCCAGGGCGGCCACGGCGAAAGCTGGACCCACGAGCCCAGCGAGGCCGGCCAGGTCTACGCCGGGCAGGGATGGCGCCGGCAACGAGTGCGGCAGCTCACCGATCGTCGCGAGCGGAAGGCCCAGGAGTGCGGCTGCCGCGGTCACGACGACGATCGCGATGAAGGATGCAGGCAGGCGCCCACTCACCCGCCCCAGAACCAGCATCACGAGAACCACAACCGCGACGACCGCGACAGGAACCAGCGCGGTTGGCCAGCCCGCCGCCACGATCGACTCCACCGCCGCCGCCACCGCATTCGTGCTGCGGCCCGAACCGCTCAAGCCGACCGCGGCCGGCACCTGCTGCAGGAAGATGATGATGCCGATGCCGATGGTGAAGCCCTCGATCACCGGCCAGGGAATGTAACTCACGGTGCGGCCGAGGCGCAGGACACCGGCGACCAGGACGATGACGCCGGCGAACAGGCTGACGATTGCCACAGCTCCGACACCGTGGCTGGCGACGATCGGCGCGAGCACCACGACCATCGCGCCGGTCGGGCCGGACACCTGCACATTGGACCCACCGAAGACCGCCGCGATCAGCCCCGCGACGATCGCGGTGACGAGGCCCGCTTCGGCTCCGGCGCCGGAACTGACTCCGAATGCCAGGGCGAGCGGCAATGCGACGATGCCGACCGTGACACCCGCGATGACATCGCCGCGCCAGCTCGAACGGAGCCCGCGGTAGTCTTCGGCGCGAGGCAGCAGGGCGCTGAAAGAGGCGCGGGCGGGCCTGCTCATGGAGCAGTGGGAATGATGGGCAGGTCGTCGACCGAGGTGAGCTGCTCCTGCGACACGCTGAGCACCTCGGAGAGCAGCTGCCTGGCGACCCGCAGCAATTCCGCGACCTGCGGGAAGGCGAGGCGATAGTAGACGATGCTCGCCCTGCGCTCGGAGAGGACCAGCCGGTAGCGGCGCAGCACACCGAGATGCTGCGAGAGGTGCGAGGCCTCGAGACCGGTCTTCGCGAGCATTTCCGCGACCGAGGCCTCATCGCAGGCAGACAGAATCTCCAGAACACGGATGCGATACGGATGAGCGAGCCCCTTGAACAGGTTCGCTTTGATCTCGTAGAGCGGTCGCTCCTTGTCACCGAGCACGGTCACACCTCACGCTCGTCACCTCGTGTTTGTCGACTGAATAGATGGGATGATAAATCCATCATATCGTGCGAGCCGGAACAGGGTGGAACACGATGGCCGAGACGAGGTGTCGCGGCGCCAAGTTAGAGAGGCAGCCGCGTGCTGCCACGAGAGAAGCGCTGGGTGGAGAAGCGGGGACCTTACTACAACACGAAAGCCCAGGTCAGGACGCTGGAGGCGCTGCTCGAGAAGCTCCCGAAGCTCGGCTCTCCTGAACCCAAACGACCCAGGCGACGCCCACCACGCACCGCCCGTCAGCTCGACACCGAGCAGACCCAGGAACTCATCGCCGCCTACCGGGCAGGGAGCACCGTCTACCAGTTCGGCATCGACCGCCGGACGGTCGGCAAGATCCTCACCCGCAACGGGGTCCAGACCAAGCACCCAGGTCTAGGCCCCGCAGATGTCGACCAGGCCGCCCGTACCACGACGGGCGGTACACGATCAGCGGCAAGAAGCGACTGAGCCGCCACGACGACCAGCCCGGCTACGCGCTGAATCTGTGGCACCTCTGGAATCTCGTCCCCACCACCGAAGAGTTCGACGGCGAAGACGCGGCCTTCACCGAACAGATGAGGTCGTTCTACGTGCGCCAGATTGCGTGGGAGTCCGATCGACCCGAGGCGATCCCCGATCTGAGTGTGCCGCTTGGAAGTGTCGACGATGACCCAGGAGCAGGCCACACGGACACCTGGTGACGCTCAACGGTCGAGGTCGATCGCGCTGCGCCCGGTCGTGCTGACCTCGAAGCTGCTTGCGCCATGTAGGGACATCGCATGACGCTCACCGAGGAATCGGGAGGGACTCGCGCGGTAAGGCGTCAGATGACGTCGGCGCTGAAGGAAGAGGAGCGAGCGCACCGGTTCGCGGATCTTTCATCGGGTGGCCGGGTCTTCAGCCACGGGGTCAAGAACCAGCGACCAGGCACGGATCGGCTGCCCGCTGCTGAACCGCTCGATGTCGGCATAGATCTCCTCGCCGTTCTTCGCTAGCACCGCTCCGAATTCCTCGGCCGAATGCACCCACACGTACGCCGCGGCTGCGAACGGTGGGTCCGGTGCGCCGGGCTGCTTCAAGGGCCGGTGCACTTCGTAGCGCGCGCAGTTCTCACCGAGGAATGAGACGAACCTGGGGATGTGCCGGGCGCCGAAGTAGTCCGCGTCGAAGCGGTCCAGCCCGGTGGGATACACGATCGATGCGCAAAACATGACTCGATCCTTTCGTTAGTGCGGGCGGATCACGCTGGCCCCAGATGGCTAGAGATCGGGGTCAGCCCTCGACTTCGGCCATGGACCGGGGGACGCGAACGCGCTCGAATCTGAGCTGCCCGGCAGGGGTCATCCAGATCGCGACCTGAGCGGCGAGCCGTCCGGCTCTCACTGCAGGGTCCTCATCGCACATCCGGCGCGCAATGTCCGGAGCGACCGACCAGATCGAGACACCCCTGAGGCGCTCGTCGTCGGGATCGACGGGTGGCCCTGCTGCAAGAATGAGGCCGGCTGCGACGAGATCCGCCGTGTGCGCCAAGTGGGCGTCCTGGAGGGCCTCTGCCTCTGCCGGCGAAAGCAGGGGTGCGTCGGGCCGCAAGACCAGGGTCACCAGGGTGTGGCGATCGAAGCCGATCGGCGCGACGTTCGCGGCGTACGCGGCGTACGCGGCGAGGACGGCCTCCCAGCCGTCAGGAGAGTCGAGGGCGACCAGCATGTCGCCGTGTCGGTCGCCGTAGCGATCGAGGTGATGGTGTTCGAGGTCGATGTGCGTCCGGCCGGCGCCGATGCCGGTGAAACGGACGTCGATTTCGGTAGCCACCGTCGGGTCAGAGGTCCATTCAGCACTGATCTGCCAGCTCATCACGACGCGATGCGGTGGGTGCCACTGCAGGACTCGACCCCAGACGTGTTCGCCGTCGGTGCTGCGCTCGAACCATCGGCCATCCGTGTGAGCCTCCAGACTCACCTGCTGCAATGGGGCCTGCCCGATCGAGTGCCCGTCGCGTGGCCACCACGAATCGATGCCGTCGGTGAACAGCGCGAACGCCTCGGCCTGAGCGAGAGGGACGGTGATGCTGCGGTGCACTGTGGTCTGGGGTGTGTCGGTCATGGCGTGGGCCCCGATCCGGGAAGAGAAGACGCGAGCAGCGCGGAGATGTCGTGGTGGTTCAGGTACACCAGCACCCGATATCCGTCCGGCTCGGACCGAAGGAGCAGTGTCGAGGACAGCTCGAGCGCACCTCCGGCGCGGTCCGCGCTCCAGGTGCCCGAGACGAGGACGTGTCGATCGTCGAGGCGTAGCTGCTGTGCGCGCCGCCGGCGTACGGCGCCGACGCCCGCAGCCTCGAACATCGCCCGGCGAGCGGGCAGCGTGCCCGCGAGCTGCTCGGGTGTGAGAGGGACGGCGAAGCTCGGGTCCGCAGCCAGGAAGGTGGCGGCGAATAGCTGTTCGGAGCTTCCGTCAGGATCGGCTCCGCGTTCGTCGAAGTCATCCAGGAAGGCGCGGACGTCGGGGTCGGGGTCGGACCAGGTGGTATTCACAGCTCGGTCGCGATCCTTTCCAGCAGCGGTACGGCGGCCGCGAGTCGCTCGCGCTCGCCTATGGTCAATCCGGACAGAACGGCCTCGATCCGGTCGATGCTTGCCGACTCGCGCGTCTCGAGCGTCTGCCGACCGGCTGGTGTGATCGTGACGATCACGCGCCGACGATCGTCCGGGTCCCGGGTGCGATGCACGAGGCCGGAGGTTTCGAGGCTCGTCAGCGTTGCCGCGACGGCAGCCGAGGTGACGCCCTCGTCACCCGCGATCGCCCCCGGCGCGGAAGGCCCGGTGCGTTCGAGTCGCTGGAGGACGGCCAGTTCCAGGAAGCTCACGCCTTCCGCCGCGTCTACGTAGATTCGGCGGATTCCGCGCGCGACGCGGCCGAGGGCAAGGCGGAGGTCGGAAGCCAAGTCGGTAGCGCCGAAGGTCGTCATATGGTTAACCTAGATTAGTTAACCCAGGACAGTCAAGTGCCTTTGGGGGTCTTCGGCGCCGCAAACCGTTGGGCGCCGAAGTGGGCGCTCTTGACAGATGGAGCGCGCGTCGATCTAATACAAGTAATACGTTTTACAAGCACTAACTTGTGAGAGGAGCCGTGATGACTGGAACGACTGTTGCTGGAGACTTCACCGCGGTGCTGGACCTACCTGCCGCCCCGGGGGAGCTGATCAACTTGTTCACCTCGCCGGAGGGAGTTAGTAGCTGGTGGGGACCGACCACCGGAGACAGCACGGTCGGCGGGGTGCTCGTGATCAGCTTCGGCGAGCACGGACAGAACGCCGTACGCGTGCGGGAGACCGGGCCGAGCCGGGTGGTGTGGGAGCCCGTCGTCGCCGACGGATCAACTCCGACCGGGCACACGCAGGAATGGCTCGGCACTTCGATCGAGATCGAGGTCCGCGCCGCGGGAAAGGGTGCCCAGCTCCACTTCCGGCACCGTGGCCTGACGCCCAAGCTCGCGTGCTGGGACGACTGCGTCGCAGGGTGGAATCACTTCATGGCCAGCATCGACTCGCTCCTGCGGACGGGTGCAGGGCACCCCTACGGTTCCTGAGACCCTGGTCCCATGGTCGGACGAACGCGGTCGAAGAACGAGGCACCTGACGCGGTGCTCCGCGCCCTGGCAGACCCCCATCGCCGACAGATCCTGCGCCTGGTCCAGCACGGGGAGCTGCCCGCCGGACAGATCGCGGCGCAATTCACGCTCACTCAGCAGGCGGTCAGCCAGCACATCGGCGTCCTCAAGTCTGCCGGCCTGCTCACCGAACGCCGCGACGGCACCCGACGGCTCTACTCGCTCAGCCACGAGCCGCTAAAGTCCGTGCGCGAGCTGCTGGCCGAGCTCTGGCCAGAGGCCCTGTCCCGCCTGAAGCGAGCCGTCGAGGAAGCGAATCCTAGGGACCCCGGGGAAAGCGCATGAACGCCGAGGTCCACAACGGCATCATCATCGCGACCGAGCACATCCAGGCAGCACCCGAGGTCGTCTTCCGCTACTTCACCGATCCCACCCTCCTAACCACGTGGATCGGCGACCTGGCGGAGCTCGACCCGCACCCCGGTGGTCGGTTCGACCTGGTCATGGGCGACACCCGTTGCCGTGGCACATACCTCGTCGTGGAACCCCCGAATCGGGTCACGTTCAGCTGGGGGATCGATGGCAACCGCGCGCTACCACCCGGTGCCTCCACCGTGGAGGTGGTGCTCACTCCCGATGGGGACGACACCATGGTCGTGCTGACTCACCGTGGCCTGCCGGAGAACCGCATCGAGCAGCACCGCGCCGGATGGGGGCACCAACTCGCGAGACTGCGCCGGACCTAGTCCAGCCCGACGTCACAACCGCCGGCACAAGACTCGTGCATCACTGGCTGAAAAGCGCTGAGTCAAGCCGCCGTTTGTCTAGGGTCCGTAAAGATGGCGCAAGTAACCTGACTTGGCTCACCGTCCATGATCATTTAGCCTTGCGAGTCGTTGACCTGCAGGGATGGCCGAGATCTGGGTCGGATATGCACACTAGGTGGATCTTGGTTGGGCCTAGGATCTGTGGATGTCGCCGTACGTGCGCACGGTGAAGGCCGCCTCAGGCGCCCGGGCAGTGCAGATCGCGCACTCCACCCGGGGCGGTAAGCGGGACATCGAGCACATCGGCTCGGCCCGCGACGAGCAGCAGCTGGGGCTGCTTAAGCCTCAATCCACCGATGGGTTGAGGTTTAGCAGGTCGATCCAGTCAGGGTGCCAGCCGATCTGGAGCCGGTCAGCGAGAATATATAGCGAGCCGAATGGGACGTAACCCGACCGCACCTCATTGCGAATCTCCGGGAGCGAATGCTCCTGAAGTTTGAGGTAGAGCTGCTGCGCATCGCGGCACTTTTCTTCGTCGCTGATATCGACGTCGCTGGACGGTTCCTCGAGAGGCACGAAGACCCGCCGCCACTCCTCCATCAAGCGCCGGTCGCAATTGTCAAGCTCACCGATCGCAAGCAACTGTTCCCGCTGCCACCGTGACCGTTGCAGGAGGGTCCGATTGTGGTCGTAGACAGCCTGCCGGATGCGCTCATGGTGCAGAAGGATGAGTTGCAGCTGCTCGACGAAGACCCGGTCGTCCTTGTCCACCTCGCCTTTGGTCGGTTCCGGCTCATTGCCATAGTCCAGGGGGAGGTTGTCATCGCGCAGCGACTGCGCGATGGATAGCAGGCGATCCTCGATCTCCGCGAGGTTGATCCAGTCGCTCTTGCCGTCCGCGACCAAAGAGAGATGGCTCAGCGCCCGTCCGTGTCACCACCCCCTGAGCCGCTCGACGAGCGATAGACGACGCTGGGCCGTGGTCGACTTGCGCACAGACCCGACGAGGCGGTCCGTTAGCGCCGCCGCATCCACCGCGCCGTCAAGGACCGTGACGCGGCTAAGCAGCGCCAATCGCTCATCGTCGGTCAGCGTTAGACACGTCGTGTAGTACGCAACTGATGACTGGTTGCCTGACGCCTTCACAACCGCGTCGAGCTTGTCACGCGCCGAGAGCAAGTCCTGCGCGCTTCGCGAGGCTCCGAGGAGGCCGGCCGCTGAGCCAGCTGGCGCAGAAGCTGTGCTCAGCAGGAAGCAGGCGGTGGCGTCATTCGGCGTCTCGATCCAGGTGTGCAGCGTCTTCCAGATGTGCGGGCTCGCGTCCCCAAGAGAGCCGCCGACCCTGCGGCGCTGAAACGGTTACTGCGTTGCCCATACCACAGGACGGTATCGTGAGTTCGCCTGGGCCGGGACGACCGACGCTCATCGACCAGTCGGGTTCTAGTAAGGCCCAGTAGGTGTCGATCTGGACACCTACCGGGACCTAACTACAACTTTTGTGGACCCTAGGAGATTCGAACTCCTGACCTCCTCGATGCGAACGAGGCGCGCTACCAACTGCGCCAAGGGCCCTAGTGCGTAGCTACGTTATCACGCGCGCGGGGACGAGATTTGACGTTCCGGTCAACCCGCGGCGGATGCGCGGCGGCGCTGCAGCACGGCGTCCAGATCGGTGGTCGCAGACTCGACCTCGTCGAGGTAGCCCATGCGGGCGAAACGGCTCGGAGCTGCGGGCGCGGCGGCCGGGCGGATGATCGGAGTCACCTCGGGAGCCTCGTGCGCCTCACGAAGGCG
>DATNBR010000076.1:0-13684 GCA_035571875.1 Lacisediminihabitans sp.
CGACGAGCTTCCCACCCTGGTGGGGCGGTCGTTCGGACCCTCGTCGTGGAGGCAGATCACGCAGGAGGAGGTGGCCGCCTTCGCCGAGCTCTCGGGAGATAAAAACCCGGTGCATCTCGATCCGGTGTTCGCCGCTGCGACACCGTTCGGTGGCACCATCGTGCACGGTTACCTCACGCTGAGCCTCGTTGTGCCGCTCATGGCCGAGGTGTTCGAGGTCACCAACATGGGTGTGGGCATCAACTACGGAATCGACCGCCTGCGCTTTCCGGCACCCGTTCTCGTCGGCAGCCGCGTGCGCGTGGTCGGCGAGGTGCTCTCGGTTACGGAGGTCGCCGGCGGTTTCCAGGTCGCGCCGCGCGTGACCTTTGAGATCGAGGGTGGCACGAAGCCCGCCTGTGTCGTCGACATGGTTCTCAGGTACTACCGGTGAGCGCCGAAGAAGGCGCCCCGATCGACCTCAGCGGTCGCGTCGCGGTTGTCACGGGCAGCGGCCGAGGCCTCGGCCGTTCCTACGCTGTCGCACTCGCGAGCGCCGGCGCCGCCGTGGTCGTCAACGATGTCGATGCGGATGCCGCAGAAGAGACCGCGCGCCTCGTGCGTTCCGCGGGCGGTCGCGCTGCAGTGGTCGTCGCGGCCGTCGGCACGACCGAGACCGCCGATCTCCTCGTCTCCACGGCCGTCGCCGAATTCGGCAGACTCGACGTGATGATCGCCAATGCCGGCGTTCTGCGCGACCGGGTCATGTGGAAGATGAGCGATGACGACTTCGACCTCGTCGTCTCCACCCACCTCCGCGGCGCCTTCACCTGTGGCCGGGCGGCCGCCGTGCACTTCAAGGAAGCCGGGGAGGGCGGGCGCATCATCCTGATCGGTTCGCCCGCCGGCCAATTCGGCAGCTTCGGACAGACGGCCTACGCCGCCTGCAAGGCCGGGATCGTCGCGATGGCGCGCACCTGGTCTCTCGAGCTCGCGCGCGCCGAGGTGACCGTGAACGCCGTCATCCCCACCGCCATGACGGCGATGACCGGCACCATGCCGATCTACGCCGAGGTCTACGAGAAGTTCCTCGCCGGCGAACCGCTGCCCCCGGTCATCCGTCGCGAGCACGCGCTCGGCTCCCCGGATGACGTCGCCGCCCTCATCGTCTGGCTCTCGTCCGCAGATGCGGCCTCGGTCACCGGTCAGGCGATCGGACTCGGGGGCGACCGCCTCACCCTCTACGCGCACCCTTCCGTGCTCGAGACGCGGGATGCCGATGGTGGTTGGACCGCCGCGGGCATCCGTGACGTGTGGAACACCGAGCTCGCGGCTCACGCGCAGCCCTCCGGCCCGACCTTCGCTCCGCTGGACTGAGCGCGATGGACGGTCACTACGTCGACCTGTGGCACCGCATCGCGATGGAGGCGCCCGACGAGCCCGCGGTCGTCACGGTGGGGGAGGCCACGCTGAGCCGGGCCGAGTTCGATGAGGCCGGCGCGAGATTCGCCGCGCTGCTGACAGAGCTCGGCATCGCGCGCGACGACAAGGTGTCCATCCTGCTGCACAACCGACCGGAGTGGCTCATCACCTTCGCCGGTTCGCTGAGGATCGGCGTCGTGCCGGTCTCGCTGAACTTCCGCTATCGGGCGCGTGAGGTGGCGGCCCTGCTCGAGGATTCGGACTCTGCGGCGCTCGTCTACGCAGCAAGCCTCGCGGGTGTCGTGGCGGAGGCGGTGGAACTACTCGGTCGCCCGATCGCCCTGCTGCAGGTGCAGGATGTCGACGCACCGCTGCTTCCGGGAGCGCTCGACTTCGCGGACTATGCGAGCCGTGCGCCGCTGCCGTACGAGAATCCGGTCGACAGCGACTTCTTCATGTACACCGGTGGCACCACGGGCACACCGCGGGCGGCCGTCTGGAGCGTGCAGCAGATGCTGACGATGCAGGTCTACAACGCCTACGTCACGGCGGGGCTGCCCCAGCCGAAGAGCGCGGATGACGTCGTGCGACTGGCGACCGGACCGAAGGCGCGGCACATGGTCGCCCTCGCGCTCTCGCCGTACATGCACGGCACCGCGCTCACGACCGTGATCAACGCGCTCCTGGTCGGCGGCACAGTCGTCGTGCTTCCCACGGCGCGCTTCGACCCGCGGCAGGCGATTCGCGCGATCGTCGACGAGGGCGTCACGCGGGTGGCGGTGGCGGGCGACGCCATCGCGATCCCCCTGCTCGAGGCGGCGGAGGCAGAGGGCATCCTCGCCCTGCCGGAGTTGACATCCGTGCTCTCCTCCGGCATGCGCTTCAGCGACTCGACGAAGCGACAGCTGCACGCGCTCGCCCCGAACCTCGTGATCACCGACATCCTCGCCTCGACCGAGGGTGGCGCTGTCGGGCTAGGCATCACCCGTTCGGCCGACGAGGTTCCCGCTCTGTTCCAGCTCACGCCCGGCACGGTCGTCCTCGACGAGAACCTCGACGAAGTGCAGCAGATACCCGGGTCGGTCGGCAAGATCGCCTTCACCGGGGGCATGCCGAAGGGGTATTACAAGGATGCCGAGAAGACTGCCGCGAACTTCGTCGAGATCCGCGGGAGGCGGCACATCATCCCCGGCGATCTCGTGCGCATCGTCGACGACCAGGGTCGCATCGAACTGCTCGGCCGCGGCGCCACCGTCGTGAATTCCGGCGGCGAGAAGATCTATCCGGCCGAGGTCGAGGAGTCGATCCTGGGGTTTCCCGGCGTCGTCGACGCGATGGTCTTCGGAGTTCCCGATTCGCGCTGGGGCGAACTCGTCGCGACCGCAGTCGCGGTCGCCGACCCGGCGACCTTCGATGTCGCAGCCCTCACTGCCCATGTCGGAGCGGAACTCGCCGGCTATAAGAAGCCGCGCAGGGTTCTCGTGCTGCGCGATCTCGAGCGCACGGGCACAGGTAAAGTCGACCTCGCCAAGCTTCGGCAACGCACCCTCGAGGATGGAGTATCGGCGTGACTCGCTATGAAACTGCGGTAAATCCGGAACGAATCACCGCGATCGACACGCACGTGCACGTGCAGTTCGACTCGACCGGTCGCCGCGCGCTGCCGGATGACCTGCTCGACGCCATGGACGCATACTTCGGCCATGCGCCCCGCGCACTGTCGGTGGACGAGCTCGCCGACTACTACCGCGAGCGCTCGATGGCCGCGGTCGTGTTCACGGTGGATGCGCGCACCCAACTGGGAGTGGCGCCGAACAGCAGCGTCGAGATCGCGGAGGGCGCGGCGCGCCATCCGGATGTGCTCATCCCGTTCGGCAGCGTCGATCCACGCACCGGCGCCGACGCGATCGCGCTTGCGAGAACGCTCGTCAACGAGCACGGGGTTCGAGGCTTCAAGTTCCACCCCACCGTGCAGGGCTTCGACCCCTCCGCCGAGGAGTTCGCGCCGCTGTGGGCGGCTATCGAGCAACTCGGCGTGCCGATCGTCGTGCACACGGGGCAGACGGGTGTCGGCGCCGGGCTCCCCGGTGGCTACGGTCTCAAGCTGCGCTACTCCAACCCGATCCTGCTCGATGACGTCGCCGCCGACTTCCCGGGCCTCACGATCATCCTCGCCCACCCCTCCGTGCCGTGGCAGGACGAGGCCCTGGCGATGGCCACGCACAAGTCGAACGTGTACATCGACCTGTCCGGTTGGTCGCCCAAGTACTTTTCGCCCGCGCTCGTGCGCCAGGCCGGCACCATCCTGCAAGACAAGATGCTCTTCGGATCGGACTATCCGGCACTGACGCCGGAGCGATGGCTGGGCGATTTCGCGGCCCTCGACATCAAGGATGCCGCCCGGCCGAAGATCCTGAAAGAGAACGCGGTACGGTTGCTCGGGTTGTCATGACAGCCCTCTACCCGGTGTCTGACCTCTACGGCTTCGCGGAACTGCTCACCGGGGCCGAGGTGGCGAAGCTTCGTTCCCTGCGCGAGGTGCTCGACGCGCAGCTGAAGCCGGTGCTCGCCGAACACTGGGAGCGCGCGGAGTCGCCCGTGCAGCTCAGGCTGCCGCTGCGCGATCTGCGACTCGTCGACGACCCCTCGATCCTCGGGCCCGATGGTCGCTCGCGCGCCCTCTACAACGGGTTCCGTAACTTCGAGTTCTCACGCACGGATGTCGGCACGGGCATGCTTTACCACGGTCAGGTCGCGATGTTCCGTGAGCTCGTGCGTCAGGGCGGGAGCCCGGAGCAGGTCGAGGCCTGGGACGCGAAGATCGTCGCGTTCGAGATGACCGGATGCTTCGCGCTCACCGAGCCCGACCATGGCTCCGATGTCGCGCGCGGTCTCGAGACCACCGCGAGGCGAGACGGCGGTGGCTGGATCCTCAACGGCCGCAAGCGTTGGATAGGCAACGCGGCCCACTCGGAGTATGTCGCCGTGTTCGCCAGGGACGTCGCCGACGACCAGGTGAAGGTCTTCCTGGCCCGCACCGACGCCCCAGGGATGACGCTCACGACGATTCAACGGAAGGCCGCGTTACGCACTGTGACGAACTCCGATATCGCGCTCGACGATGTCGCCGTGCCCGAGTCGCACCGTCTGCAGAAGATTGCATCCTTCGCGGATGTCTCGGCACTGTTTCGCACGCTGCGGCCCGATGTCGCGTGGATCGCTGCCGGCGCGCAGGCCGGCGCCTATGAGGCGGCTCTCGCCTACGCGCTCGAGCGCAAGCAGTTCGGTCGCCCGATCGCCGGATTCCAACTCGTCCAGGACAAGCTCGTGCGCATGCTCGGCAACATCACGGCGTCGCTGGGAATGGCGGTGCGACTGGCCGAGCGCAGGCAGGAGGGCATCGAGCGGGACGAGGATTCCGCCATGGCAAAGCTGTGGATCGCCGACCGTCTGCGCGAGACCGTCGCGCTCGCACGCGAGATCGTCGGAGGCAACGGAATCGTCATCGACCACGACGTCGCCCGCTTCTTCACTGACGCCGAGGCCATCTACACCTACGAGGGAACACGCGAGATGAACACCCTCATCGTGGGCCGCGCCGTGACCGGACTGAGCGCTTTCGTTCGCTGAGGAGGGGCTTTCCCGAAACCCTTGCCGCTGCGTAGGGTTTCAGGTAGCCTGAGACACACCTCGGCGGCCCCACCGTCGAATTGCATCATCTCAACGAAGAGACGTTAGGAGAGCAATGGAACCAGCATCTGCTCACCGTCGGCCTTGACACCGCCCGTACGTCGAGGCAATGATCTCAATACACAGGAATCCTGATATTCAGTATCCCTGAGTGTCCCGCCACCATAGTTCAACGAAGAATGTGGAGTGTTTGAATGAAGAAGATCGCAATCGCGGCCACAGCCGCAGCCATGCTCGTCCTCTCAGGATGCAGCGTCACCGGAGGTGGTGGAGACACGGCACCCTCCGCCAAAGACAAGTCTCCGATCCAGGTCGGAGTGATCCTTCCCCAGTCCGGCCCGTACACGATCCTCGGCGCTCCGCAGACGGATGCGCTCAAGCTCGAGGTCGACAAGGTCAACAAGGCGGGCGGCGTCAACGGACGCCAGATCAAGCTCACCATCCGCGACGACACCAGTGACCCCACGGTGTCGGTGCAGCTCTACAACGAGCTCGCCGAGACGGGCAAGTACGACGCGATGATCTCGTCGTCCCGCACCGCCAACTCGCAGGCCGTCGGTCCCTCCGCACTCCAGTACGAGATCCCGACCCTCGCCCTCGGCCCCGTCAACGCCTTTGCGAATGGCAGCAACCCGTGGGACTTCGTCATCCCCACCACGGGAGCCGTGAACGCCGAGGCCCAGATCAAGTACTTCAAGGACGAGGGACTCAAGAAGATCGCCATCGCCTTCATCGACGGTGACGCCTACGGACAAGACGGCCAGGACTCGTTGGCCAAATTCGGTCCGAAGTACGGCATCGACACCGTGTTCTCACAGGGCTACGACCCGGCGACCACCGACTTCACGCCGCTCATCCAGAACGTGCTCGCGAGCGGCGCAGACGCGTTCTGGGTCTGGGGTTCGGGTCCGACGCCGTCGATCATCACCGCCCAGTGGGCGGCCGCCGCGGCAAACAGCAAGACTCAGCTGTTCATGACCGCGTCGCAGGCCTCCAACCTGTACTCCTACAAGGACGGCAAGCCTGTCGCGGCGACGAACGGCGTACACCTGAGCAGCAACATCGCCGTCGTCGGACCTCAGCTGCCCGACAGTGACCTGAAGACGATGGTCGCCGACTTCGCGAAGCGCTGGTCCGCACTCGGAAATGACCAGTACGAGTACCCGCCGCAGTTCGCGTTCGAGGCAGCGAAGGCCATTCAGGTGCTGGCGGCCGGGGTCAAGGCTGCGGGCTCCACCGATCACAAGAAGCTGCGCGATGCGATCGAGGGACTCGACATCCTGACCTACACCGGCCAGACCAAGTACTCGGCGAAGGACCACGTGGGTCTCACGCCGGACTGGATCGCCATTGACACGGTCAAGGATGGAAACTTCATCGCGACTGACTACTCGGTGGCCAAGTTCAAAGAACTGCTGAAGTAGCTGCCCCATGGCAGGCGAAGAGGCCACTCGCCCGTTGCTGGTCGCCGATCACCTCAGGTTGGCGTTCGGCGGCGTGGCGGCCACCAACGATGTCAGCCTGGACGTTGCGCCAGGCGAGCTCCGAGGAGTGATCGGGCCGAACGGTGCTGGCAAGTCCACGCTGTTCGGTCTGATCAGCGGACACCTTCGCCCGGATGCCGGCCATGTGTACCTGGACGGCGATCGAATCGACCGACTTGCGCCCCATCGCCGGGCGAAGCGCGGTATCGCGATCGTCTTCCAGGGCGCTCGGCTCTTTCCCGAGTTGAGCGTGCTGGAGAACGTCGCCGTCGGCGCCACGGGACGCACCAGGGCGGGCATCTTCGCCGCGGCCCTGCGCACACCCGCGCAACGGCGCGAGGAACGCGAGATCTACGCCGATTCCCACGAGGCGCTTCGGCGCGTGGGTCTCGAGTCGTGGGCCGATCGTGACCCCAGCCAGTTGCCACTCGGCGTGCAGCGCCGAGTGCAGTTCGCTCGCGCTCTCGTGGGGCGGCCGAAGCTGCTCCTGCTCGACGAGCCGGCATCCGGACTTCGAGCCGGTGAGCGCAGCGAGTTGGAGGAGCTGATCCGCGAACTCGCCGCCACGGGCATGACCGTGCTGCTCATCGAGCATGATGTCGGTCTCGTGATGCGGTTGTCCGATCGCATCACCGTGCTCGACCTCGGCTCGGTGATCGCGGAGGGCGTGCCCGAAGAGATTCGTCAGAACCAACGCGTCATCGATGCCTACCTCGGCACCAAGGAGAGTCATGCTGCACATCGCTGACCTCGTCGTGCGCTACGGCGCGGCGACGGCCGTCGACGGCGTCAGTCTCGACATCACCGAGGGCGAGATGGTCGCGCTCGTCGGCCCCAACGGCGCCGGCAAGTCGAGCCTCGTCAACGCGATCAGCGGGATGATCCACCCGGCATCGGGCAGCATCGAACTCGCTGGTCGCACCGCACAGGTTCCCGAGGGCCGGCAGATGTTTCCCGACCTGAGCGTCGACGACAACCTGCGATTGGGTGCGTGGAGTCTCGGTCGGGGCAAGCGCGACACCGCCGCGATCTACGACGTTCTGCCCGAGCTCGTCCCCTTGCGTAAGCAGCGTGCCGGCTCGCTCTCCGGCGGGCAGCAGCAGATGGTGGCCATCGGGCGCGCGCTCATGGCGAAACCCGATCTCCTGCTCATCGACGAACTCTCGCTCGGTCTGGCGCCGCTCATCTCAGAGAAGCTGGTCGAGCACCTGCGCCGGATCAACACGGAGCGAGGAACGACCGTGCTCCTGATCGAGCAGGAGGTCGACCTCGCCTTCGACCTGTGCGCGCGAGCGTACGTGATCGAGGCGGGGCGGATCGTCGCCAGTGGCGACACAGCCATTCTGCGCGAAGACCCGGCACTGACCGCCGCATACTTCGGGGGATTTGAGAAGCGAGGAACCGCCCAGTGACGCTCTTCATCACCTTCGTCATCTCGGGACTGGGCGTGGGCGCGGCCTACGCCCTGGTCGGATCCGGGTTCGTCATCGTCCATCGCGTGACGCACGTCGTCAACTTCGCGCAGGGCACCTACGCCGTGTTGGCGGGCATGCTCGCCTCGAGGCTCATCACCACCGGCACCCCGCACGGCGTCGGTGAGCTACTCGCCGTACTGGTCGCGGGAGCGGCGGGTCTCGGTGTCGGCGCGGTGGTTCTCGCCAGGCGCGACACCCCGCCGTTCGTCGCGCTGCTCATCACCCTCGGGCTGGTCTTCGTGGGGCTCGCGATCAACATCCTGCTCTTCGGGCAGAACCCGGCGCCCTCCGTGCCGCTCCTCTCCGGTTCCGTCGACATCCTCGGTGCGACCACCGAGTGGCAGCGTCTGCTGGTCGTGCCTATCGCGCTCGTCGTGTTCGGCATCCTGGGTCTGTTCTTCGAACGAACGGATGTCGGACGTGCGATGACCGCGACCGCAAGCAACCGGCGCGCGGCACAGCTGGTCGGCATCAACTACAGGCGCATGGGGCTCGCAGCGTTCGCCATCGGTGGCCTTCTCGGCGGCATCGCGGGCGTCCTCATCGCCCCCAGTCAACAGATTTCGCCGTATGCGGACATTCCGCTCGCCATCAGCGGGTTCACGGCCGCCGTCTTCGGAAACCTTTCGAGCCCGTGGCTCACCCTGCTGGGTGGGCTCTTCCTCGGAGTCGTCGGACAGTTGTTGCAGGGCTATGGCGTCGGGTCCTTCCAGACTCAGGTCTCACTCATCCTGATGCTGGTGATCCTGATCGTGCGCGCTCGAGCTCTCAACGCCCAGGAGGAGGCCAAGTGAACCTCATTGCGCGAGTGCGTGCACGGTCGCCCTATCCGCAGATCGTCGCCGTCACGATTGTGGCGCTGGTCGTCCCGCTGGTGCTGCCGGAGCTCACCTTCTATATGCAGCTGCTCATGTCTGCGATCGTCGTCGTCGGCCTCTCCCTGTTCATGGGGTACGCGGGCCAGGCCGCTCTCGGCCAGGGAGCGTTCGTCGCGGTCGGCGCTCTCACCGTGGGAGTCTTCACGGTGCAGTGGCATCTGCCGCCGCTGCTCGCGCTGGTGTGCGCTCCGATCTTCGCCGCGGCCGTCGCCGCACTGATCGGCTGGCCACTGCTGCGGCTGCGGGGTCACTATCTGGCCTTCGGCACGATCGCCATCCTCCTGCTGGTGCAGGCGCTCATGGGCGTGATCCCGCTGTTCGGACGCGGCATCGGCATCAACGGCATCCCGCCGCTGATCGTGCTCCCGATCGAGGATGCGCAGACTCGAAACAGTCTGCTCAAACTCATCTACGTGGTGATCGCGGTGGTCCTGCTCGTCGTGGCGCTCATACTCTCGCATCGCGTCGTCAGCAGCCGGTTCGGCCGGGGCATCCGGGCGCTGGCGGGGAGCGAGTCCGCGGCCGCATCCGCGGGTGTACCCGTGCTCGGCAGCAAGCTCCATGTCTTCGTGCTCGCCGCCGTCTTCGCCGGGCTGGTCGGGGCGCTTGGGGCGTTCTACTTCCCGTTCATCAACCCCGAGTCGTTTCCGCCCGACCAGTCGTTCGAGTACGTGATCATGGCCGTGGTGGGAGGAGTCGGAACACTCTGGGGTGGTCTCGTCGGAGCCATCGCGGTCGGAATCCTGCTCAAGCTGCTCAACGTGTTGGCCACGCTGCCCGAGATGCCAGCGGTCATGGGTCCGACGCTGCAGTACGCCGGCTACGGTCTCGTGCTCGTTCTGGTGCTGGTCTTCATGCCGAAGGGTCTCGTGCCCACCATCACGGCGGCGTGGGAGAGACGCTCGGCAGCGCGATCTGTGGCGAGCAAAGATCCCGCCGTGGTGAGCGCGCCCGAGGAGTAGTGGCGCGTCCTGGTGCGGCTCAGCGGGAGCCAGTGGCCTCGAGCGCACGGATGACCGCTTCGCGGTCTGCTCCCTCGAGTTCCCGCACGGGTCGCGGCAGGTTCCGCGGCGCGGTGAGGCCGAGGTGCGCGGCGATCACAGACACGGTGCGGTAGCTGCCGAAGCGTGGGAACAGGTTCCAGATCGGGTCCAGTGACGCGGTGATCCTGCGCGTCTCCTCGGCGACGCCCGCGAGAGCCGCGCGCGTGATCGCGAGGCAGGGCTCCGGCAGGATGCCGCCCAGCACGCTGTACCAGCCGTCGCATCCGGCGAGGAGACCGGTGGGCGCGACGGTGTCGCCGCTGATGCCGATGGTCACGTGCTCGGGCAGACGTTCGCGCAGGCGTGCGACCCGCGCTCGGGTCTCCACGAGATCCGATGACACGGGCGGGATCTTGATCGAGACGATGCCGTCGAGCCCGGCGATGCGCGCATGGAGGTCGTCGCTGAACGTGACGTGCGTCGTGCCCGGGTTGTCGTAGACGACGATCGGGATGGAGGCGTACGCGGCGACCTCCGCATACAGCCCGTAGACCTCGTCATCGCTGAGTGCCTGGTAGGTGACGGCGGGCAGGAGCACTGCGGCCGCGCCGCGGTCCTGGGCGTCGGCCACGTGGGCGAAGACCTGGCGGGTCGAGACGGCGCCCACCCCGACGATGACCGGCACGGAGCCCGCGTGCTCGACGGCGATCTCCACGACCCTGGCACGCTCATCCCGAGTCAGGTAGGCGTAGCTGCCGGTCGAGCCGAGCGCTCCGATCGAATCGACCTCCGCCGCGGCAAGCCTGTCGACGAGCCTGGCGAAGCCGACCTCGTCGACTCCGTTCTCGCCGGTCGGAGTGAGTGGAAACGCGCTGAGGCCCGTGAACATAGAGCACACCCTAGCGCCCGGTCACGGCTCGATCACCGCCTCGCGCACGTGTTCGTTGACACCGACAACAGTGTGAGTGGAAGGCCGTTACGCCGGGTAGTCTCCCGCCTCCAGGTCTTCGAGCAGGCTCGGGTGCGATGGCACCCAGCCGAAACGCTCGCGCGTGACGGCGCTCGAGGAGGGTTGGTCGCTCGCGAAGATCGGGCTGAGCGGCCCGAAGCTGTCGTCGGGAACCTGGGCGGTCGGCACGCCGAGCCTGCGCCCGATCACCTCTGCGAGACTCATCATCGTGTCGCCCTCGTCGGCCACCGCGTGCAGGATGGTTCCGCCGTCCGCCTGCTCGAGGGCCAGACGGAAGAGTGACCCAGCGTCGCGGCGGTGCACGGCGGGCCAGCGCTGGCTGCCGTCGCCGATGTACCCCGAGACTCCCGTGCGCCGTGCCGTTGCAATAAGCACGCCCGCGAATCCGTAGCCAACTCCGCGCTCGTGCACGGAGCGCGGCAGGCGCACGGCCGCGGATCTCACGCCCCTCGAGGCGAGATCGAGAACGGCCTGCGAATTGACTCCTCGACCGCCGACGGGGCCGTCTGTCGGCGTAGGGTCCTGTTCGGTCGATGCGCGGCCCGCGACGCTCGGAGTGCCCGAGGCCACCACGAGCGGCTTTCCCGTGCCGACGAGCGCCGCTCCCAGGGTCCGCAACGCGAGCCCCTCTTCGGCGATCCCCTCCGTCAGCCTGCTGAAGTCGTTGCTGAATGCGAGGCTGATGACGCCGTCGGCCTGCTCTGCTGCGGCCGTGAGGACGTCGAGGTCTCCGAGGCCCCCGCGAACAACCGAGGCGCCAGCGGCCGCGACGAGTCGTGCCGAGGCGTCAGAACGAGCGAGGCCCACGACGTCGTGGCCGGCGGCCACGAGTTCGGACACGACCACAGCCCCGACGCCGCCGGATGCTCCTGTGACGAAAACGCGCATGATGATGAACTCCTTAGTGATGCGACTTGAGTCCCATCACTCTAGCACTGTTACGGGACAGGAGTCCCATCACTAGAATGGAGCCATGCCTCGTTGGGAACCGGATGCGCGTGAGCGATTGGTCAGTTCTGCGTTGCACCTCTTCACCGATCAGGGCTACGACGACACCACCGTCGCTGAGATCGCCGAGCGCGCGGGTCTGACCAAGAGCACGTTCTTCCGGCACTTCGCCGACAAGCGGGAGGTGCTCGCCGCGGGCCAGGAGACCCTGTCTCGGCTTCTTGCGGAGGGCATCGAGAAGGCGCCCGCGGATGCGACACCGCTCGGCGCAGTCGCGGTCGGGCTCCAGCACGCGGCAGGCGCGATGACGCCGTTCAACCGTGAGCTGGGCCCTCGGCTGGCCGCCGTCGTTGCGACGAGCGCCGAACTGCGGGAGCGAGAAGCGCTCAAGCGAGTGGGCATGGCCGAGGCCATGGCCGAGGCTCTGCGTGATCGCGGTGTCGAGGAGACGCAGGCCGTCGTGGCAGGCGAACTCGGTGTCCTCGCCTTCAAGGAATCCTTTTCGGCATGGATCTCGGAGGGCAACGAAAGAGAGCTCGGCGAGCTGGCGCACGAGGCTCTCGATCGCTTGCGCCTCGCCATCGTGCGGCTCGACAGTCGACCGGCAGGATGGTCGCACTCGGAGGGATCGCCGGCGCCATAGCGCACCTGGCGAGTCGCTCTCGACTAAATCGCGAGTGTCGTCAACCGAGCGGCGGGAAGCGTGGCGCTCGCCGCGGCGGTGGCGGGGGAACCGCCCTGGTCGCGGTGACGTCGGCCAGCGAGATGGTCACGAGGCCGCGACGGGTCTCGACCACACACTCGGTGTCGCTGCGTTCGCGAAGGTAGCCCACGGCATCCGTGTGGCCGTCGTCGATGCGACGCCGCACGGTCATCCGGGTGCCGAGGGGGGACTCCCGGATGAGGTCGACCGGGTCGCTGCTCATGGGCTTCAGCTTAGGCGCGCCCTCTGCGGCCAATGCCGTCGAAGGGGTTGTGGCAGGGGAGTGATGTCGGTAATGTGCAACCAAATGGTTGTACATGAATTGAGCGATGCCGAGGTGGACCTGATCTTCCACGCCCTGGCAGACAGCACCCGTCGTGACATCGTCACCCGGGCGATCAGGCACGAGCAGTCCGTCACGGCGCTCGCGCAGTCGTATGCGATGAGCTTCGCCGCCGTGCAGAAACACGTCGCGGTGCTCGAGAGGGCGGCACTCGTGACCAAGGAACGCCGCGGACGACAGCAGATCGTGCGCGGAAATCTCGACACCATCCGGCGGGCGAGCGATCTGCTCGATCGGTACGAACAGCTCTGGCGGGAACGCGCGGGGCGCATCGCAGACCTCCTCGGCGAAGACTGACACGCACGGCACCGAAGAAGAACGGCCCAACGAAAGGAAATGATGATGACGACAATCACGAGTGAGAAGGATCTCGACTCCCTCACCATGACCATGAGCGCCACCTTCAACGCAGGAGTACCCCGCGTCTGGCAGATCTGGGAAGACCCGCGCCAGCTCGAACGCTGGTGGGGCCCGCCGGAATGGCCGGCGACTTTCGTGAAGCACGCTCTCGAGCCCGGCGCGATGTCGCACTATTACATGACCGGGCCCGACGGAGAGAAGGCCCACGGTTGGTGGAGGATCACCTCGGTCGATGCCCCACAGGGCCTCAAGCTCGACGACGGATTCGCGGATGACGAGGGCAATCCCACGGGTGACCTGGGTGAATCACACATGACTCTCACGCTCGAAGCCGAGGGGGAGCAGACCAGAATGACGCTGCGCACCACCTTCGAGAGCGCGGAGCAACTCGAGCAGATGCTACAGATGGGCATGGAAGAGGGCATGAAACTCGCGATGGGCCAGATCGA
>DATNBR010000077.1:0-4671 GCA_035571875.1 Lacisediminihabitans sp.
CCGGCGTAGACATCGCCGAGTCGCGGACCCGCCGTGAGCACCAGGGTGAAGAGTCCCTGCAGGCGACCGCGCATCTCATCCGGGGTGGCGGACTGCATCATCGTGGTTCGGAAGATGCCCGCGACATTGTCGGCGGCTCCGATGACCATCAGCACGGCGCACAGCGCGATGAGCGCAGGCAGGTTGACGCGATTGTCGCGCACGGTGTGCGGCATGGTGCCGAGGACGAGCACGAGGAGCCCGAAGATGGCGATGCCGAGCGACATCGCAATCATCGCGAGGGCGATCGCCCGCCCGTGCCTGCGCACCGTCCCGACGCGGCCCGAGATGAGGCCACTGAGGATGACGCCGACCGCACCGGAGGCGACGAGGAATCCCACGGTGGCCGCTCCACCCCCGAGCAGGAGGGCACCGACCGCGGGAAGCAGCGCGTAACTGCGCCCGAAGGCCATTCCGGCGATCTGCATGGCGATCGCGGTGCGCAGGTTTCCGGCGGAGCGCAGGAAGCGCATCCCCGCGGCGAGCGAAGCGAGGCCGAACTTCGATGCGACCGCGGGCACGATCGGGGGCAGCGAGACGATGCCCCAGAATCCGATGAGGAACAGGCCGACGTCGATCGAGTAGGTCCAGGCGTAGCCGACGGATGCGATGAGTAGGCCCGCGAGGGCCGGGCCGACCGCGGCCTGCAGCCCAGCGCTGACCCCGCTCAGCGCGGCGACGGCGGGAAGCTGGTGCACGGGCACGAGCCGCGGGTGGATGGCAAAGCGCGCGGCACCGACGAGCGCGCCGACCGTCGAGGAGAGCGTCGTGCACAGGTAGTAGGGCCAGAGATCGGTCACCTCCAGCCAGGCGAGCGTTGCGATGCCCACCGGGGCGAGAAAGGAGATGGATGACGCGACGATGAGCACCTTGCGGCGGTCGAAGGCGTCAACGAGCGCCCCACCAAAAATTCCCATGACGATCATCGGCACGAGCGCGAATCCCCCGACCAGGGCGACCGCCGCGGTCGAACCGCTGAGGTCATAGACCTGGATGCCGATGGCCACGGCGGTCAGCTGCGTGCCGATGCCACCCGCGACTCCGCTCGTCCAGAAGCGCAGGTACGCCGGGCTGTCCCGGATCGGCGACAGATCGAGGAACCAGGTGCGCGGCCGAGGCGAATCAGAGGCGATATACACGTCGTCGGCTCCGCATCCGTCACTCTGGCTGGTTGCACCAGCATAGGCGAGAAACCGCTTTCACGCGAATGATCTGCCGCCGCGAAGTGCGCTCCCCGAGCGGTGAGAGCGATATCGTTAGAACGATTCAATCCTGAGAGGATCCACGTGAGCGACGGCAGCGCAGCATCCCACGTCGACGAGCCCATCGCACTCGATCTGCTGGCCGCCGCGACCGCGGGCGCGATCGAGCTCGTCTGGGTCGACGGCGGCTTCTCGCCGCGCCGGCTCTCGCAGCGCGCGCTCGTCAGTCGCGCCGACGAGAACATCCGCCTCATCTCCGGAGTGGCCACCGGCGTGCGGCTCAGGCTGATGACTGCGGCGACCCGCATCGACCTCGACCTGTCGATTCGCACGCGCGTGCTCGAGCAGACGGTCACCGCCTCTCCGCCGTCGATCGCGGTCGAGACGCAGGGCGCCCTCGTCGATCGCGTCGAGAGCGACACCTTCGGCCGACGCTGGCCGGATGCCTCCGGGGAGATCCACGAGAGCGGCACGGCTCGCAGCGTGGTGCGCCTCAGTCCCGGCGGCGACGGACTCACCGAGCGCCCGGTGACCGTCTGGCTGCCGCACGACGCCGAGGTGATCATCCACGGCGCAACAGCTGACGCACCGGCGCGCGTGGCGCCGGCGGATCCGCGGCCGAGGTGGCTGCACCACGGCAGTTCGATCAGCCACGCGCTGGAAGCGCCAGGCCCCTTCGGTCCTTGGCCGCAGCGCGTCGCGCGCGATCTCGACCTGAACCTCAGCAACCTCAGCTTCGCTGGGCAGGCCGTGCTCGACCAGTCGGTCGCGCAGACGATCGCCGCGCATCCGGCCGACCTGATCACTCTCAAGCTCGGAATCAACGTCATCAACTGCGACGGCTTCAGCGTGCGCACCTTCGGCCCCGCCATGCACGGCTTCCTCGACACCATCCGGCGCTCGCAGCCAGACACAGCCATCGTGCTCATCACCGCCATCGCCTGCCCGATCCATGAGAACACGCCCGGTCCCACGATCGCAGGGCCCGATGGCAAGGCGATGGCACTGCCGCGCGAGCGCAGCGACCGGGATGGGCGGCTCACCCTGGCAGCGACCCGCCGGCTCATCGAGTCGGCGGTTCGCGCTCGCGGCGACGAGCGGCTCTTCCTGCTCGACGGCCTCTCGCTCTTCGGCCAGGCGGACGCGCACCTCTTGCGCGACAACCTGCATCCGAACCTTGAGGGCAACGACCTCATCGGCGAGCGCTTCGTGGCGCTCGCCCGCGACCCCGGGTCGCCGCTGGGGCGCGCGCTCTCTCACGCGGGTTGAGTAGCGAGGTTTCGATACGGCCGCGGACGGCCTACTCAACCCACGTGAGCGGGTTGAGTAGCGAGGCACGAGCGTATCGAAACCCACCCGCGGGCGGCCTACTCAACCCACCTACGCGGGTTGAGTAGCGAGCGCCAGCGAGCGTATCGAAACCTCCTCGTCGAGCACTCCCCGGTAGACTCTCAAGGATGACTGTCGCCGCCGAATCCCTGTCTCCCACAGCGGCTGGCGGACCCCTCATCGTGCAGAGTGACCGCACCGTGCTGCTCGAGGTCGCGCATCCGGATGCCGAGGACGCCAGACACGATCTCGCGGTCTTCGCAGAACTCGAGCGGGCGCCCGAGCACATCCACAGCTACCGCATCACGCGGCTCGGCCTGTGGAACGCCCGTGCCGCCGGGCACACCGCGGAAGACATGCTCGCCACGCTCGACAAGTACTCCCGCTTCCCCATCCCGCAGTCCGTCTCGGTCGACATCGCCGAGACCGTGGCTCGCTATGGGCGGCTCGTGATCGAGCGGGACGACGAGGGCACGCTCATCCTGCGTTCCACCGACACCGCGGTGCTCGCCGAGATCATCCGGGCGAAGAAGATCGCGCCGCTGCTCTTCCTCCCCGACGACCAGCGCGGTCGCGGCCCCGCGATCGAGCGGTACATCATCCAGCCGTGGGCTCGCGGGCAGCTCAAGCAGGAGCTCGTGAAGCTCGGCTGGCCCGCGGAGGACCTGGCCGGATACACGCCGGGCACACCGCATCCGATCGACCTCATCGAAGACGACTGGCACCTGCGCGGCTACCAGAACCAGGCCATCGACAACTTCTTCGTCGGCGGCTCCGGCGTCGTTGTGCTGCCGTGTGGCGCCGGCAAGACGCTCGTGGGCGCCGGCGCGATGGCCACCGCGAAGACCAACACGCTCATCCTCGTGACCAACACGGTCTCGGCCAGGCAGTGGCGCAGCGAACTGCTGCGGCGCACGAGCCTCACCGAGGATGAGATCGGCGAGTACTCGGGGCAGGTCAAGGAGGTCAAACCGGTCACGATCGCGACCTACCAGATCCTCACCGCGAGGCGGAAGGGCGAGTACGCCCACCTGGCGCTGCTCGACGCGATGGACTGGGGCCTCGTGATCTACGACGAGGTGCACCTCCTGCCGGCGCCCGTGTTCAAGCTCACCGCCGAACTCCAGGCGCGACGCCGGCTGGGGCTCACCGCGACACTCGTGCGGGAGGATGGCCGCGAGGGCGACGTGTTCAGCCTCATCGGGCCCAAGCGATTCGACGCCCCGTGGAAGGAGATCGAGGCGCAGGGCTTCATCTCCCCCGCATCCTGCTTCGAGGTGCGCATCGACCTGCCGCAGCAGGAGCGGCTGGAGTACGCGGCGGCAGCGGACGAAGAGCGATACCGGATGGCCGCCACCGCGCCCGCAAAGCTGGACGTCGTGAAGTCGCTGGTTCGCAGGCACGCGGGCGAGCGCATCCTCGTGATCGGTCAGTATCTCGACCAGATCGACGAACTCGCCGAGGCCCTGGATGCCCCGAAGCTCACCGGATCGACCCCGGTCGACGAGCGTGAGCGGCTCTATCAGCTGTTTCGCGAGGGAACGATCACCGTGCTCGTCGTCTCGAAGGTCGCGAACTTCTCGGTCGACCTGCCCGAGGCGACCGTGGCCATCCAGGTCTCCGGATCGTTCGGTTCGCGCCAGGAGGAGGCCCAGCGGCTCGGTCGGCTGCTGCGGCCCAAGGAGTCCGGACTGCCAGCCAACTTCTACACTCTCGTGGCACGCGACACCGTCGACCAGGACTTCGCCCAGAACCGCCAGCGCTTCCTCGCCGAGCAGGGCTACAGCTACACCATCCTCGACGCCGACGCCCTCGCGGCCTAGTCATCCCGCCACTCTCGTTCCGCGAGATGCCAGTTGTGGTTGCTATTCGCCGCGCGTGGCAACCACAACTGGCATCTCGCGATCCGAACGGGAACGGTCAGGGGCGGATGTAGCGCAGCAGCAGGGTGCCGTCGTCGCCGAGCAGGGCGTGGGCGAGCGTCATTCTCGTGGGCGCGGCCGGGTGGCCGTCGGTGATGCGGCGCGCGGTACCGCCCTCGAGCTGCGAGGCGAGGGTGAGGCTGAGTTCGTCGATCGCGCCGTCCTGGATCATCGATCCG
>DATNBR010000078.1:0-29594 GCA_035571875.1 Lacisediminihabitans sp.
GCCTGTTCGCGCTGCTCATGCTCGTCGTCATCGTCGGCCTGATCTTCCTGCTCGTGCGCTTCCTGCTCGTCGCCACGCGCGCGGCGCAGCTCTACGTCGCGCAGCACGAGCCGCCGCGCCCCGCGGGGCCAACGGAACACGACACCGCCACACCTCCCGTCGGCAGCGAGATGACCGGGGCGAGCACGACCGCCACCCCGACCGCCGCCTCACCTGCGACTGCGACCCCACCTGCGACCACCACCCCAGCTGCGACCACCACCGCGCCGTCGACGACCGTCACGACACCGGCGGCCGCCAGGCCGGCCGGAACGCGCTCGAAGGCGCCCACTGCACCGGCGACCGGAGCCACTCCCACGAGCGAGACCGCCCCGACGACGCCGCTCGACGCCCCGACCCCGCCACGCAAGCCGACGACGAAGCCGCGCACCCCGAAGACTCCACCCCTCGGCTAGGAGTCCCGTGGGCGCGCGGCCTCGCGCCTACACGATCGGGGTGTCAGTGCTCGGGTCGGTCCACGAGACCTTCTTCTCGAGGTCCGCGACCTTCGGGTCCGTCTCATCCGCCCCGTAGTCCGGCGCCGTCGTGATGTCCACGCCGTCCTTCACCTTGACCGCCTTGAAGATCAGCGTGAGCACGACGGAGACGATGGCGTTGATCACGAAGGCCGTCACGGCGATGTACACCGGGATATTCGTGAACGGGATCGTCGCGATCGAACCGCCGAAGTGAGCGTGGGTCGCGGGGTTCACCACGTTGTACGCGGCCCAGGTGCCGTAGACGATGCCGGCGGCCCAGCCGATGAGCAGCGCGGTGCGGTGGAACCACCTCGTGTAGAGACCCGCGACGATCGACGGGAAGGTCTGCAGGATCCAGATTCCGCCGAGTAATTGCATGTTGATCGCGGCCGACTGGTCCATCAGCAACACGAACGCGAGAGCACCCACCTTCACCACGAGCGACGTGACCTTGGAGACCTTCGCCTCCTCTGCCGGCGTCGCGTTCGGCTTGAACAGGTCGCGGTAGATGTTGCGGGTGAACAGGTTGGAGGCCGCGATTGACATGATCGCCGCCGGCACCAGCGCCCCGACCGCGATCGCTGCGAGCGCGACTCCTGCGAACCACGACGGGAAGTTGTCGAGGAAGAGCTGCGGCACGATCAGCTGCGGGTTGATCTTGCCATCGACGCCGACCGGAACCGTCCCGGCCTTGATCGCGACGTACCCGAGCAACGCGAGGAAGCCGAGCATGAGCGAGTAGAGCGGCAGCACGACGGCGTTGCGGCGAATCGTGTTGCGACTCTTGGTCGCGAGCACGCCGGTGATCGAGTGCGGATACATGAACAGGGCCATCGCAGAGCCCAGCGCGAGCGTCCAGTAGGCGTTGAAGCTCGTGGCGCCGGGAATGATCGAGCCGACCGGATTCTTTGTCACCGGGTTCGTCGCCGCCATCTTCGAGCTCGCGGAGTCGAAGATCGCGCCCCAGCCGCCGAAGTGCGCGGGAAGCCACACGATGGCCACGATCACCGCGATGTAGATTAGGAGGTCCTTCACTATGGCAATGGATGCCGGCGCACGCAGACCCGCGGTGTAGGTGTAGGCCGCCAGCACGACGAAGGCGATGATGAGCGGAAGGTCCGCCATGAACGGGTTGCTCGCACTGCCGAGGCCGAGTACGGAGAGCACGGCCTTGAGCCCCACCAGCTGCAGCGCGATGTACGGCATCGTCGCCACGATTCCGGTCACGGCGATCGCGGTGGAGAGCGACTTGCTCCCGTAGCGGCCGCCGACGAAGTCGGCCGGCGTGACGAAGCCGTGCCGGTGCGAGACCGACCACAGTCGCGCCATCAGCAGGAAGACGATCGGGTACAACACGACCGTGTACGGCACCGCGAAGAAGCCCGTGACGGCGCCGGTTCCCCACATGGCGGCGGGCACGGCGATGAAGGTGTACGCCGTATAGAGGTCGCCGCCGAGCAGGAACCAGGTGATCCAGTTGCCGAAGCCGCGGCCGCCGAGGCCCCACTCATCCAGGGTCTTGAGACCGCGTTCTGCGGGCTTCACCCGCCAGCGCGCCGCGAGGAATCCCAACGCGGCCACGAGCACGAAGATCACGATCACGACGGTGAGTGCGACCCCGTCGACGGGCTTGGTCGGTGCGGCAAGCACCACGGACGTCGCGATCATCGCCCAGCCTCCCCGCCGTCGTTGCGAACGGCTGCTGCGGCATCCGCACCACCGGGCCTGACGGCATCTCGCCGCCTGCGGTCTTCACGCATGATGATGAGGTAAATGATCCAGAGCAGCAGTGCATCGATGAACACCCACAGCATCTGATACCAGTAGAAGAACGGGATGTCGAAGAGGCGCGGATCCTCCCGTGCATACATCGGCACGATCAGCGGCATGATGATGCCGATCGCCAGGAGCACACCGGACACCACGTAGGGCGCCGGCCGCGCTGGACCTCGAGTGGGAATTTCTGAACTGGACATCGTCGCCTTCCCGGAACCCCTCCACCCTGCGGCACCTCCGAGGGCCTATCGGATGCACCGCTAGGGCTCCCGACCAGGACTCCTGGGCAGACATTACGCGCGGTGTAGCCTCGAATCCAGAGCTTTTCTTCAACTCCCGGAGCGAGTATAAGGAGCGCCGCGTCTATGGAATTGGTGGCACTCGTCGCCGCCGCTGGGTTCTTGGCTGGCGCGGTGAACACCCTCGCCGGCGGCGGCACACTGCTCGTCTATCCGGCGCTGCTCGCCTGCGGGTTGCCGCCCGTGATGGCGAACATCACCTCGCTCATCGGCCTCACGCCGGGTTACGTCGGCGGTGCCTTCGCCTATCGCAGCGAGATCCTGTTGGAACGGCGGCGGATGCCCGTGCTCTCGATCGCGACCGTGCTCGGCGCCGTCGCGGGCGCCGTCATCCTGCTCACCACTCCGAGCGCCGTCTTCCAACTCGTCATCCCCTACCTCGTGCTGTTCTCCTCGCTGCTGCTGCTCGCTCAACCGTGGCTCCAGCGCCGTCTCGCTCCCGCCTCCGCCTCGGATGCCGGGCGCACTACGTCGCCGTTGGCCGCGGGCAGCGTCTTCCTCGGCTCCGTCTACGGCTCCTACTTCAGCGCGGGCGTCGGCGTGCTGCTGCTCGCGTTTCTCGGCGCCACCATCCGCGAGAACTTCCAGCGCATCAACGGACTCAAGAACGCCCTGTCACTCCTGATCATCCTCACCGGCGTCGCCGTGTACGCGTTCTCGAGCCAGGTGAACTGGTGGTGGGTGCTCGTCCTGCTGCCGACTTCGGCGATCGGCGGTGTCGTCGGCGGTCGGCTCGCCAGACGCCTGAACGCCGACATCCTGCGCTACATCGTGTGCGCGCTGGGACTCGCACTCGCGGTCGCGCTCTTCATCATCGGCTGAAGCCGGAGCTCTGTGGTGCACCCCCCGGGACTTGAACCCGGAACCCACTGATTAAGAGTCAGTTGCTCTGCCAATTGAGCTAGAGGTGCGCGGTCGCCCCCGTCTAACGGGGCGCCGACGAACAAGATTAGCATGAGAGAAACGCCTTCATCACCGCGAGGAGAACCATGCCAGACACCGCCACGAGACTCGAAGCCGGCGACGTCGCTCCCGCCTTCACTCTGCCCGACCAGGACGGTCATCCGGTGTCTCTCGCCGACTTCGCCGGCCGCAAGGTCATCGTCTACTTCTACCCGGCCGCATCAACGCCGGGGTGCACGAAAGAGGCCTGCGACTTCCGCGACAACGTCAACTCGCTGAAGTCCGCCGGCTACCAGGTGCTCGGCGTCTCGAAGGACAAGGCGGATGCGCTGCAGAAGTTCCGAGACGAGCAGGGCCTGAACTTCCCGCTGCTCGGTGACGAAGATCTCACCGTGCACAGTGCCTACGGTGCATACGGCGAGAAGTCGCTCTACGGAAAGCTGATCACGGGCACCCTGCGTTCGACCTTCGTCGTCGGTGAGGACGGCCGCGTCGAGCTCGCCCTCTACAACGTCAAGGCCACCGGTCACGTCGCGTCGCTGCGCAAGAAACTCGGCCTCGACTAGCCGGGGCGGCGTGCGCCGCGCCTCCTCGCCCCTGTCGCTTTCATAACTCCTGCTCTCTCCTGCCATCTCCTTCGTAACTCCTGCAGAACGCCGAGGCTCCGGCTCGAGCACCGCGGAATCCTGCGGCGCGGGTCGCCACCACGCGCGTTCTGCCTGAGTTACGCCACTCGGAACCGCGGCCTGCCTGAGTTACGCCGCTCGCGACCGAGGCCAGGCGACATCTGCCCGGTCGCGGCGCGGAGACGCGCACGCCCGCCGGGTCGGTGCGGACTGCGTGCCGCCTCCCACGTCCCACGCGTCCGCCGGGTTCGGCGCAGCGGCGCGCACACCCGCCGGGTTCGGTGCGGACTGCGTCCCACCTCCCACGTCCCACGCATAACTCCTGCAGAATCGCGACAGCCCGCCCGGTGACCCCGCACGCTCGGCCAAGATCGGGACGGATGGAAGCAGATCACCGAATCTGCAGGAGTTACGCCTCAGGACGGCCGCGCTTTGTGCGGCATCCCCGCGGGCATGAGCGGTCGCCCATGTGCACCGCGCGAGAGAGCACCGTGCGAGAGAGCACCGTGCGCGAGGACACCGTGCGAAAGCAGTGGCCAGGGTAGAGCGAGTGCGGTCGCCTAGCGCTCGGGGCGCGTGGTTGCCGCGACGACCGAGGGCGTGAACAGCAGCACGAGGGCGACGAGCGCCGGCACCAGCAGGAACCAGCCGATATCCGCCCTGGCGAAAAGGCCCTGGAAGCTGCCGAGAGCCACCGCGATCTGCAGCAATTGCCACACGGTGGCAGCCCCGCGCACCCAGGGTCGACCGCGCAGCGTGGCGCGTGCGGTGACCCCGAGCCAGACCGCTGCGGCGACGGTCAGCACCAGGATGGCGATGGCACTCGCGTAGGAGTCGGGGCGGGCGGTGAGCAGCTCGATGAGCAGGTAGACACTGGCCGCAGTGAGCAGCGCGCACTCGAGAAAAAGCAGGCAGGAGAGCACCAGCAGAAGGAATGGTCTACCGTGACCGCCCGCATCCGAGTCGGCGCTTGTGCCCGCGGATTGTTGTTCACTCACAGCGACATCCCATACAAAACTATTGATTTGCTACAACCAGTATGAGATTCTAATGGAGGTTGATCAGCGCCCCCACGGTCGTGGGCCGATCCCAAACTAATCCTCTTATTTGCCGGGCTCATCGCCTCAAAGGTTTATTTCTGCGCGGAACTTTAGTGATGCGCAACCACTGAAGGAGCACGAATACATGGACTGGCGCGACAAAGCTGCTTGTCTCACGGCCGACCCAGAGCTTTTCTTCCCGGTGGGCAACACCGGCCCAGCGGTCGACCAGATCGACAAGGCCAAGGCGGTGTGCGCCCGGTGCAGCGTCACCGAGCAGTGCCTGCAGTACGCGCTCGAAACCAGCCAGGACTCGGGTGTCTGGGGTGGGCTCAGCGAGGATGAGCGCCGCGCTCTCAAGCGTCGCGCCGCTCGCGCCCGCCGCGCTTCCTAGCCCCGGTCTCAACACGCTCGCTAAGCGAGCCGCTCGCGTCAACCCTTCGTGAGCCAGCCGAGTGGGATCTCGATCGTCACCTCGGTGCCGCTTCCCATCATGGTGTGCCAGTCGATCGTGCCACCGAGTTCGCCCTGAATCAGCGTGCGCACGATCTGAGTGCCGAGGCCCGAGCCGACCTTGCCCTCCGGCAGTCCGCTGCCGTTGTCACGCACCTGCACGCTCAGCGTCTCGTCGGTGCGCAGCGCCGTGATCTCGACGTTGCCCTCGCGGCCGGCGAGCCCGTGCTCTACCGCGTTCGTGACGAGCTCGGTCAGCGCGAGCGACAGCGGCGTCGCATACTCGCTCGGTAACGCGCCAAAGCTCCCGGAGAACTTCGGGTGCACCTTGGTGTTGTGCGTCGAGGCGACCTCGGCGATGAGCTTGAGCACGCGGTCGAACACCACATCGAAATCCACGATCTGACTGAGACCCTCGCTGAGGGTGTCGTGCACGACCGCGATGGCCGCGACCCTGCGCATGGCCTGGTTCAGAGACTCCCGCGCCTCGTCGGAATGCGACCTGCGCGCCTGGATCCTCAGCAGCGAGGCCACGGTCTGCAGGTTGTTCTTCACCCGGTGGTGGATCTCACGAATCGTCGCATCCTTCGTGATCAACTCGCGCTCCTGGTGCCGCAGCTCCGACACGTCGCGGCAGAGCACGACCGCTCCGACCCGCTCACCGTGGTCGCGGATCGGAATGGCGCGCAGCGACACCGTGACACCGCGTGACTCGATGTCGGTGCGCCACGGAGCGCGCCCGGTGACGACGAGCGGCAGCGACTCGTCTACGCTGACCCGGCCCTTGAGCAGGTCGGTCGTCACCTCGGCCAAGGACTCGCCCTCGAGCTCACCGGCGAAGCCCATCCGGTTGAACGCGGAGAGCCCGTTCGGGCTCGCGAAGGTCACGACGCCGTCGACGTCGAGGCGGATCAGACCGTCGGATGCGCGTGGCGCTCCCCGCCGCGGCCCGGTCGGCGCGCCCAGGTCGGGGAAGTCGGCCGAGGCGATCATTGCGAAGAGGTCGTTCGCGCACTCGTTGAAGGTGAGCTCCTGACGGCTCGGCATCCGCGCCTCGCTCAGGTTGGTGTGCCTCGTGATGATGGCGATCGGATGATCGGTGACCTCGGACCCCGTGGCGCTCAGTCTGCGCAGCACGGGCACGGCACGCACGCGCGTCGGTGTCTCCTCGTACCAGTCGGGGGCCGCGGAGTCGATGATGCGGCTGGTCTCGAAGGCCTCGGTGACCTGCTTACGCCACTCGGGCTTGATGGCCTGACCGACGAAGTCGCGATAGAACAGCGTCGCCGAACTCGAGGGCCGCGCGTGCGCGACGGCCACGAAGCTGTCGTCGCTCGTCGGAACCCACAGCACGATGTCGGCGAAGGCGAGATCGGCGAGCAGTTGCCAGTCGCCGACGAGGAGATGAAGCCACTCAACATCGGCTTCGTCAGAGCGGCCCTGCGCGAGAACGAGGTCACTGAGGGTAGACATCCTGCAAGCTTACGGGGACGGTCTGGATGCCCCGGCACCGTCTCAGGGCGCGGGCGCAACGGTCACCCGACCGCGTCTGAAGCGCGACTTCTCGGCAACGGGTCGCGCCGGCACGAGCCGCGAGGAGACGAGACCGGAGATCGCGACGCGCGTGGGCGAGCGAGCCGCGACATCCAACAGGGTCTTGCCGCTCAGCACCGCCGCGTCGAGCGCGGGTTGATCGTGTGGAAGCAGCACCGGCTGCATGATGCCGCCGAAGCGCTGCAGGGTCTGAGTCACCTGGCCGGAGGGATTGAGGCCGATGGCGCTGGCGCGGATCTTGTTCATGACGACCGTGACCCGGTCGGTATCGAGCGTCTCGACAAGGTCGACGTGCGCCCTGAGGAACCGCGAGAGACCCACGGGGTCCGCCGCACCGACCGCGACGACGGTGTCGGCCTCCCGCAATGCGGAGATGGTCGCCGCATTGCGCCGCGGCGCGAACAGGTCACTGGAAATCTCCTCGTCGTTCTCGAGACTGAAGCCGGTGTCGAGGATGGTGTAGTCGACCCAGGCGCGGCACTGGCGCACGGTGGCGACCACCCGATCGGCGGAGAGTTCCGGCCACCGGCTGGGCCGACCAATGCCGGTGAGCACCCAGAAGCTGCCGTGCGCGGAGAGGTAACGCTGTCCGATGCGCTCCAGCTCCTGCTGAGTGAGGCTGTCGGCACCCGCGAGTCGGCAGGCTGCCGCGAAGCCCGGCGCCTCGTCGAGCAGGCCGAGTGCTGGCGCAATCGAGCCGCTGTGCGTGTCGACGTCGGCGAGCGCGACGGAGTAGCCGGATGCGGCGATCTCGGCGGCGATATTGATCGCGAGAGTGGTGCGACCCGGCGAGCCCGCCGGGCCCCAGACGGCGATGACACGGCCGCCTTCTCCGTGCTGCTCGTTCGGCACCGCCGGACGGTCGGACGCCGCGCCCGTACCCTGGAGCGCCGCCTCGATCTCGTCCCACTCCGCCATCACGTCGACGACCTCGTGAAGACCGACGGATGCCGCGTTCCTGCGCTCGGCATCCGATCCGATCATCGCCACCAGCCTCGCGCCCGCCGCATCGCTCTCAGCGAGCAACCTCTCATTGAGGTAGCGCGAACCGGCGGAAACGAGTGCGAGTTCGGCGCCCGTGATGGCCAGGACCGAGGCGAGCTCGTCTGCACTGCTGCAGCGGCCGACGATCGTGTAGCCGTGCCTGGCCAATTCACCGGCGACGCGGTCTTCGGCATCGAGCGGTAGGGCGAGAGCGATTCGCGACACGGTCAACCCTTCACCGGGATGCCGACCGGCACGAGCGAGATCGCGTTTTCGTTCGCGACGGCCTCGAGCACGCCCGCCAGCTTGGACCGCTGCACGAGCAGCTCGACCGAGCCCCCATCCTGGCCGGAGATGATGCCGTCGGGCGCGACGACCCGAACGACGGTCGCGGAGGAGGCGAGCACGGTCGGCGGACCGAAGCTGCGGTCCTCGGTCTGGCTCGCCGCCCAGAGGTCGACGACGGACCCGGCCTGCACAGACTTGGGCAGCGTGCCCTGCACCGCGACGACGACCGAGGCGAGGCGGTTGCCGGCGCTCGAGCCGACCGCCGACGCCGGCACGAGCTCGCCGGTGGAGACCGCACGGCTCACCACGAGTCCGCCGGCGGGGACATCGGATGCGCGCAGATACTTGCCGTCGATGTCACCGAGCCGCACGCTCGTGGCCACGAGGTCTGACGAGTGGATCCTGTCGCCGGGCGAGAGACTCGACCTGGCCGCGAGCACCTGCACGCTGCTGTCGGCCGAGGCCACGATGCCGAGCACGCCGAGTACAGAGATGACAACGAGCGCGATACCGATGCCGAAGCGCGGGTCGAACCAGAACGACCTCGGACCTCGCTCCTTGTGCGCGGTGTTACTGCTGGATTTCATCCGTCGACTCCCGACTTGTGCTCATGGACGCTCGTTCCATAGTCGTCACTCGAAGCCATCGCCGAAAAAGTTATCCACAGGCCCGTCTGGCCCTCCTCCGCTCACCCATAATCGAGGGATGAACGAGACAGAGTCCGCAGGGTCCGTTGGTCGCTTTCTCACCCTCGCCGACGCCGCGGACATCCTCAACGTGTCGGCCAGCCAGGCCTACGCGCTCGTGCGCTCGGGAGAACTGCCCGCGATCAAGGTGGGCGGCAGCGGTCACTGGAGGGTCGAGCGCAGCATGCTCGAGTCGTACATCGAGGCGAAGTACGAAGAGGCGCGCAGGCTGAGCCTGTGGAACCAGTCGGAGTACGCAGACCTCCCCGAACTCTTCGGCACGCCGCAACAGAGCGCCCAGCGTTAGCGCGCCCAGCGTTAGCGCGCTGTCGGCGGTCGCCGGGGTGTGCGACATCAGCTGGCGGCAGCACGGTGGCCGCTACATGCGAACGAGCAGCAACTGCTCGAACGGCACCACGCGGTAGTGGCTCACCGCCGTCTCCCGCCTGACCGACCCCGCCTCGTGCACGGCGAGATCCAGGTGATCGCGCCCGACCCGGTCGATGGTTCCGTGGGCGACGCCCGTGCCGAGGAGAAGTTCGACCGACGACCGGCGTCTGCAGAGGTCACGCAGCGCAAAAGCGAGACCGAGGCGGTGGGAGAGCGAGCGGCCGGTGGATGACGCGGTCTCGAGACTCTGCTGCACCTGGCGGCGGTCGAGCAGCAGCGCAGCGATCGCCGAGATCGGCACCAGGCACTGCGCGGGTCTCCTCGATTCCTCGAGGAGTTCAGCGGTGAACCAGTCTCTGCCGAAGGAGAGCGGGTGGACGGTGACGACCAGGCCGTTCGTGAGCTGCACCCGAAGAGCGTTCGAGACCACGGATGCGGTGCTCCCCGCCTCGTGGAGCGTCACGATGCGATCGCGCAGCGAGATGCGCGCGAGGCGCAGCCGCTCCTCCTCGGCGCGCAGGTCGACCTCCTCAGCGGTCAGCTCGTGTTCGAGCTGACTCTCGAGATCATCGAAGAGATTGTCCCAGCGCATGCAGCGACGGTACCGAGTCGCCTCGATGTCGCGGCGAGGTTATCCACAGCCCCACGTTGGGGCGTAGACAGAACCCTCTATTACCTGCTTTAGTTTCTTCGGGCACGACACCCGAACGGGGGTAGGCCTTCCAACCTGAGCCACAGTTCGGAGCCAGCAGATGAGCAGTGCCGTCCCAGCCACCTCGGCTGACCAGACGCTCCCCAGCAAGGCCATCAAGACCAGGTTTGATTCGGATGACTTCTTCGGTCACCAACAGGCCAGCCGCTCCGCCCTCCCCAATCCGGCACCGCTGCTGGAGAACCTCACCCGCTGCGTCATCGAGGTGCTCGCCGGCGCGCGCGACCTGGAACAGATCTCGCGCTGGGTCAGCGACGACGTCTACCGCCACCTCCTCAAGCGAGTCGTGTTGTCCGCGCGAGCGCGACAGGCCAAGGGTCAACGCACGGCCGTTCGACCGACGTTCACGATCGGCTCGACCCTCATCAGCGAGCCGAGGGACGGGGTTGTCGAGGCCGTCGTGATCGTGCACAGTCGAGCCCGGTCACGCGCCGTCGCGTTGAGGCTCGAGGGCCTCGACAAGCGGTGGCGCGCCACCGCGATCAACGTGCTCTGAGCCAGCCTCAGCGAGCGAGCGCTGAGCCTGGGCTCACGTCCCCTGTTCCCGACGAGTCGGAAAATCGAGCGGCCGCGCCGGTGGGAGCCAGGGCTCCCGTCAGCGGCCGCGCTTCTCCTGCGCGCGACGCTCGGCACGGTTCATCGGCGCCGGCGCGTTGCCACCGGTCGGCTGACCGAAGGCCCCACGCTGCTGCGGCGCCGCCTGCTGACCGGGGTTCTGACCCTGGTCGAGAGCAGCCGCTGCGGCGGCCTGTTCGCGCTGTGCCCTCGCGGTGGATGCCGCATCCAGCTGACCGCGCTGGTTGCGCACCTCGACCTCGCCGTCCACGGTCGGTGCGGAGTAGCTGAGTCGCTGCTCTGAGGAGCCGTCGAGCCCCTTGGCCGCGACGGTGGGCACCGCCGCGGTCGCGCCGCCGCCGGTCACCTCGACCTCGAGATTGAACAGGAAGCCGACGGACTCCTCGCGGATCTGGCCCATCATCGACTGGTACAGCGCGAAACCCTCACGCTGGTACTCGACGAGCGGGTCACGCTGCGCCATGGCGCGCAGACCGATGCCGTCCTTCAGGTAGTCCATCTCGTAGAGGTGATCGCGCCAGCGACGGTCGATGACCGACAGCACGACGCGACGCTCGAGCTCGCGCATGGCGGCCTCACCCAGCTGCTCGGTACGGCGCTGGTACTGGAGTTTGGCATCCGACAGGATCTCGTCGCCGAGGAACTCGCGGGTGATGTTGTTGCGCGAACCGGCCTCGGTGTACAGCTCGTCGATCGTGATCGAGATCGGGTAGAGCGTCTTGAGCTCGGTCCAGAGCGCGTCGAGATCCCAGTCATCCGAGTGGCCCTCGGAGCTGTGCAGGTCGATGACTTCGTTGATGACGTCTTCGAGGAACTTCTCGGTGCGCTCCTGCAGATCGTCACCCTCGAGGATGTGGCGGCGGTCACCGTAGATCGCCTCACGCTGGCGGTTCAACACATCGTCGTACTTGAGCACGTTCTTGCGGATCTCGGCGTTGCGCGCCTCGACCTGTGACTGCGCGCTGCGGATGGCGCGGCTCACCACGCGAGATTCGATGGCGAGATCGTCTGGCACGTTGCCGCGGCCCATGAGGGACTCGGCAGCGGCGGAGTTGAACAGGCGCATCAGGTCGTCGGTGAGCGACAGGTAGAAGCGGCTCTCGCCCGGGTCGCCCTGGCGGCCGGAGCGACCCCGCAGCTGATTGTCGATGCGGCGGGACTCGTGGCGCTCGGTTCCGAGCACGTACAGGCCGCCGACCTCGACGACCTTCGCGGCCTCCTCGGCGACCCTCTCTTTGACCCGCGCGAAGACGGAGTCCCACTCGGCCTCGTACTCCTCGGGAGTCTCGACCGGGCTGAGCCCGCGGCTGTTGAGTTCCGCGACGGCGAGGAACTCGGCGTTGCCGCCGAGCATCACGTCGGTTCCACGACCGGCCATGTTGGTGGCGACAGTGACCGAGCCGAGTCGGCCCGCCTGGGCGACGATCGCGGCCTCACGGGCGTGGTTCTTCGCGTTCAGAACCTCGTGCTTGACTCCGCGCTTGGCGAGCAGCTTGGAGAGGTACTCGCTCTTCTCGACGCTCGTCGTTCCGACCAGCACGGGCTGGCCCTTCTCGTGGCGGCGCACAATGTCTTCGACCACCTGGTTGAACTTCGACTCCTCGTTCTTGTAGACGAGGTCGGGCTTGTCCATCCGGCGCATCGGCTTGTTCGTCGGAATCGGCACGACGCCCAGTTTGTAGGTGCTCATGAACTCCGAGGCCTCGGTCTCGGCCGTACCGGTCATGCCGGAGAGCTTCTTGTAGAGGCGGAAGTAGTTCTGCAGCGTCACCGTGGCGAGGGTCTGGTTCTCGGCCTTGACCGCAACACCCTCCTTGGCCTCGATGGCCTGGTGGATGCCCTCGTTGTAGCGACGCCCCATCAGGATGCGGCCGGTGTGCTCGTCGACGATGAGCACCTCGCCGTTCATGACGACGTAGTCCTTGTCCTTCTTGAACAGCGCGGATGCCTTGATCGCGTTGTTCAGGAAGGAGATGAGTGGGGTGTTCGCCGACTCGTAGAGGTTGTCGATACCGAGATAGTCCTCGACCTTTTCGATACCGGGCTCCAGCACACCCACGGTGCGCTTCTTCTCGTCGACCTCGTAGTCGACTTCCGGCACGAGGCGCTTCGCGAGAGCGGCGAACTCGTTGAACCAACGGTTGGCCTCACCGGATGCCGGTCCGGAGATGATGAGCGGGGTGCGGGCCTCGTCGATGAGGATCGAGTCGACCTCGTCGACGATCGCGAAGTTGTGGCCACGCTGCACCATGTCGCTCGACTGCCAGGCCATGTTGTCGCGCAGGTAGTCGAAGCCGAACTCGTTGTTCGTGCCGTAGGTGATGTCTGCCTCGTACTGCTCCCTGCGCTCCGCCGGGTCCTGGCCGGAGAGGATGCAGCCGACGGACATGCCGAGGGCACGGAAGATGCGGCCCATGAGCTCGGACTGGTAGCTCGCGAGGTAGTCGTTGACGGTGATGATGTGCACGCCGCGCGAGGGAATCGCATTGAGATAGGAGGCGAGGGTCGCGACGAGGGTCTTGCCCTCACCGGTCTTCATCTCGGCAATGTTGCCGAGGTGCAGTGCCGCGCCGCCCATGAGCTGCACATCGAAGTGTCTGAGGCCCAGGGTGCGAACGGATGCCTCGCGAACCGCCGCGAACGCCTCCGGCAGCAGGTCGTCCAGTGATTCGCCATTCGCGTAGCGCTCGCGCAGCTCCGTGGTCTCGTTGCGCAGCTGCTCGTCGGTGAGTTCCTTGAAGTCTTCTTCCAGGTGATTCACTGCCGCCGCGTACCGCTGCAGTCTGCGAAGGGTTCGCCCTTCGCCGACGCGAAGCACTCGTTCGAGAACGTTGGCCACCGATTACTCCAATTTGCACTGTGTCTAAGTTGCTCTGTGTCTTAGTTGCTCTGCGCCAGGGTTGCACCGCTGGTCGCGGTGCACGTGCCAGAAGCCCGCACGGCGTGCCCGCAGGGTGCCGGAAAACGGCGCGACCGTGAGCAGTTCGTAATGCTAGCAAGCCTAGTCGGCCCTACGCTGGGCCCACTCGCGCGCTACCGCCGCGATCTGCGCCGAGCGTACCCGCGAACGCCGGGCGTGCCCAGTGGAACAGGCACGCCCGGCGTCGTCAGGCACGCTCGACGGAATGTCGCTCAGCGTTTGCGCGCGCGTGCGACAGCCTGCAGTTCGTCGGACTCGGTGTCGAGTCCGATGACGCCGTAATCCCACCCCTTGCGTCGATAGACGACGCTCGGGCGGTCGGTCTCCGCATCGATGAAGAGGTAGAAGTCGTGCCCCACCAGTTCCATGAAATAGAGCGCGTCGTCGACCGTCATGGGTGCGGCGGGGAAGACCTTCTTACGGATGACGACGGGACTCCAGTCGTCTTCCTCGGCGGTCTCGGCCGCGCTGTCGATCACCTCGATCGACCCGGTGCGCACCTTCTCCATCGTCTCGGGCGTTGCCGGCTGGATGTCGATCACGCTGAACCCGTCGGCGCTCGCCTCCCGCAGCGAGGTCGGGCGACGCTTCCCGCGGTGGACCTTCTGGCGGTCCTTCATCCTGCGCACGCGCTCGACGAGCTTGTCGAGAGCGAGGTCGAAGGCAACGTACTTGTCGGAACCGGTCGACTCCGCTCGCACGAGCGGGCCCGGCCCGATCACCGTCAGTTCGACGCGATCGTCGCCGCTCGAACCGTTCTTTTCAGCGTGGCGACTGACCTTGACTTCGAAGGCCAGTGCCTTGTCTGCGAGGTGGGCTATCTTCTCGGCCTTTTCCGTTGCGTAGTCCCGGAATCTGTCTGTGATCCCCAGGTTGCGACCGTTGATGGAAATGTCCATGGCGTCCTCCCTGCTACCGTGACGCGTCACCCCCGGCGGAACCAGGGATGACCAGTGCGCCTCTTTTGCCCACCGTAGCCCCGTCGTCTGGGTAAGTCACGAGTTTGTGCCGGGATGCGTCAAAGTCGCCCACCCGGCGAGCCGTGTTCGCGAGCGCGACGGCGCAGAGCACCTCTCCCCCGCCCACCCGGATCGCCCGCGCGGCCTCCAGCAGCGTCGCCCCCGTGGTCACGACATCGTCTACGAGGATGAAGACCCGGCCCGTCAGCGGCACGCGCGCGCGCATCGAGCCGGCGAGGTTCGAGCGACGCCGCTCCCGGTCGAGCGACTTCTGCTGGGCGTGGTCGCGCACGGAGCGCAGCGGCGTCGCCGCGTGCAACCCAGCGCGCTTCAGGAGTAGCGCGACGGGGTCGTAGCCCCTGCGTCGATGGGCGGCGCGAGCCGTGGGAACGCCGGCGAGTTCGACGGACTGGTGGGAGGTGCTGCGCAGCGCGGCCTCGACGGCGGCGGCGAGCGGGACCGCGAGCGCGCGGGCGACATCCGTTCGTCCGTCGCGCTTCAGCGCCAGGATGGACCGACGCACGGCTCCCTCGTAGTCGAGGGCGGCGAAGACTCGCGTTCCGTCGTCGAGCACCCGGCTGCGGATACGAGCGGTGAGCGTCGCGCGGCAGGCCGAGCAGAGCGCGCGGTCCGGGGCACCGCACCCCGCGCAGTCCACCGGCAACAGCACGGCGAGCGCATCGAGCGCGGGCTCGCGGGCCAGGGCGACAATGGCGGCGACAGAGGCGGCGAGTGCACGGAACATGGATCGATCGTGACCCGTCACGAGGGGCCGAAGCGTCAGCCCGCCGAAGCGGTGTAGAAACGCGCCGACCGCGGCGGTGTGGAGGAAACGCTAGCGCTGCGTCGCGATGAAATCGACCTGCACTCCCGAGCCGATCCATCCGCTTCCCCGCAGGGCCTGGATCGTTCCGTCGGGCCCGAGGACACGCAGCCCGGAGGTGCCGCCGTTGCCGCCGACGATCTCCTTCGCGCCATCCGGATGCCCGAGCGAGACCCGGGGACCGCCCAGTTGGTAGAGCACGACGCTCGGCTGCCCGCCCTTGACGCTGAGCGTTGCGACGGAGAGCCCGTCGGCCCAGCTCGCGTCGATGGCGGTGTCGGCATCCGCGGTGACGTCGAGCACCGGCTCGGCGACGAGCGAGATCGGCAGCTGGTTCTGATCGCTGCTGCGAACGATGCCGGAGACGATGAGTCGCGGTCCGGCATCCGTCGACAGGTACATGGCGACCCGGGCGCCGTCTCGAGACACGGCGAGCGAAACGATCTGCGCGCCCTCGGGCAGTGCCGGAGCGAGCTCGTGCATCTTGCCCGCCGCATCGAACAGTCGGATGGCGTTCGGACTCGCCGCCGGCACGCTCCACACGTAGCCGTCTTCATCGAGGGACGGCGCGATGAGGCCCGCGCGGGAATCGAGGGACACCGCCGCCGAATTGCTCGTCACCCTGGACACGCCGGTGGCTGAGAGCACGACCGCGGTGGTGCCGTCGGAGCCCAGCGTCACGGCGGAGGGGGCAAGCGCGAGGATCTTCTGGCTGAGCGAGGGGATCGGCGTGATCTTGCCGTTCTCGAAGAAACCGAAGCTGTCTTTGCGCAGCACGAGCGGGCGCGGGTCGACCTGCGGCTCGGACGGCGGAGTGGTGCCGCTCGGCGACGGTATCGCGAGCGGCGAATCGCCGACGGAGATCGCGACGCCCGTGATGTTCGTCACGCCACGAAGGCTCGCGAGCAACTGGAGCTTCATGAGCTGGCGCTCAGTGGACTTGGAGCTCAGCGCCTCGGGGCTCAGGTCGATCGCGGCGATGCCGTCCTGCACCGGGACGAGCGGCGAGGAGAGTTTGGTGCCATCGGGGAACGCGGAGTAGACGGCGCCGCGGAGCGCTGCGGGCGGACCGGACAGCAGCGCCGAGACGATGCGCACGGGCTGCGCCCCCGTCGGGAACCACCGTCGATCAGGCACGAGCCGCTGGCCGGTCGGATCGAGGAAGTACAGCGTCTGCTCGCTGAACACCGAGCCGAAGGTGCTCTCGGGGAGCACAATGCCCTGCGGGCCCTCGACGATGCGCCACTGCCCCTTCTCCTTGGCGAAGCTGTAGTTCAGCACCTGTGGCTCCGGCTCGGGCGAGCGCGTGTATGAGCCCGCGGAATCGACGTCGGCAACGGTGTTGATCGTGTAGCTCATGCGTTCGTCGCCGGACGACTCGATGCGCGTGCCGCCCGTGCGCACCAGCACGCTCTTGCGCGGATCCCACTCCGACTTGAAGTCGCCCCCCAGGAACTGCCTCGCGACGCCATAGTTGTTTTGCGAACCGGCGAAGGCGGCGATGAAGCCCTGCAGGATCTGGGCGGGCTTCGCACCGCGCACCGGTCCCTCGGGGATGAGGATGGCACCGTCGTCGATGCCCGTCGCCTTCACGCTGATGCCGACGTTGACCGGCCCGGAGGACGGGATTCCGGCGCAAGCGGAGAGTGCGACGGTGCAGAGTCCGACGGCCAGGGCGAGCAGGATGCGGCGTCGGGAACGGTTGCTAGTCATCGTGCCTCCCGAGGCCACTCGAGTCATCCGCGCGCTGAGATTTCGCCGAATCATCCGGAAAGTCGATCGGCGAGCTCGCGATCTTGGTGCCGCGTTCACGTGGGAGGGTGAGCCTGAAGCAACTGCCCTCGCCGAACTGCGACCAGACCTCGAGGTCACCGCCATGCAGCGCAGCATCCTCGAGCGCGATGGCGAGCCCGAGACCAGTGCCACCGATCGTGCGTCGCCTCGACGGGTCGGCGCGCCAGAACCGGTCGAAGACGCGCCCGATGTCAGCGGGGCGGATACCGATGCCGTAGTCGCGCACGGCGATCGCAATCGCGGTCTCGTTACTGTCGACGGTCACAATGACGGGGCCGCCCTCGCCGTGCTCGATCGCGTTGCCGAGCAGGTTGCGAAGTATTCGACGGATGCGGCGCGCGTCGACCTCGGCCTCGAAATAGCCGCCCGGGGCGCTCACCCGCAGCTCCGAGCCACGCTCCTGCGCCACGGCCTGCATGGAGTCCACGGCGTCTTCGACGAGGCGCACGAGGTTCGTCGGCTCGAGTTCGAGCTCGACGGCGCCGGCGTCGTAGCGACTGATCTCGAGCAGGTCGGCGAGCAGCACCTCGAAGCGCATCACCTGGGTGTGCAGCAACTCCGCGGTCCGCGCCGTCGAGGGAGTGAAGTCCTCGCGCTGGTCGTAGAGCACGTCGCCGGCGAGGCGGATGGTCGTGAGCGGCGTTCTCAACTCGTGCGAGACATCCGACACGAAGCGCTGCTGCACACGGGAGAGCTCGGCGAGCTGGCTGATCTGCTTCTGCAGGCTGTCAGCCATGCCGTTGAAGGAGCGCGCGAGAGTCGCGATGACGTCTTCGCCGTGCTCCGGGATGCGCTGCTCGAGTTGACCGGCGGCCAGCTTCTCACTCGCCTCGGCCGCGACCCGGATCGGTCCGACGACGAGCCGCACGACGGTATAGGTGACGGCGCCGATGAGCAGCACGAGCGCGAGGCCGCCGATCGCGAGGGTGCTCTGCACGAAGTTCAGGGTGACCTGCGCGTCGGCGAGGTCGTAGACGAGAAAGAGCTCGTAGAGCCCCGCCGAGGGCACGTCGATGAGGGAGCCGGCGACGAGACCGGGTGCACCGTCTTTCAGGGTGACCGACTGCGTGTACACGTGCTTGCCCTTGCCCGCCTCCACGGCATCGCGGATCTCCGGGCTGACGAGCTCGGTGGGGAACGTCGGGCTCGTGATGGTGGTCATGATGCGGTCAGTCTGCTGGCCCGGGATGCGCAGGAGGCCCATCGAGGTGCTGCCCGGGCTTCGCACGCTGCTCAGCACGCTCGACTTGACCGAGAGCCCCACGCCGTCGAGTTCGACCGCCTGGTCGCCGGTGGCCTGGGCGTTGTCGAATGACTGCTGCGCGATCGCCGTGGCATTGTTCGACTCGGTCTCCACCTGGGCGAGCCTCGTCTTGTAGAGGTTGTCGCCGATGCTGATCGACATGTAGGAGCCGATGACGATGACCGCGAGTCCGGACAACACGACGGTGATGGCGACGGTGCGGAACTGGAGCGAACTGCGCCAGAACCGCGCGAGGCGCCTGCGGTACAGCCGCCAGTTCAGGCCGCCCAGGCTGGCCTGGCGGCTAAGTGGCGGAACCTGCACGATAGCCGACGCCCCGAACGGTCATCACGATGCGCGGGTTGTCCGGATCCTGCTCGACCTTGGCACGCAGCCGCTGCACGTGCACGTTCACCAGCCTCGTGTCTGCCTTGTAGTGGTAGCCCCACACCTGCTCGAGGAGCATCTCGCGGGTGAACACCTGCTGCGGCTTGAGGGCGAGAGCGAGCAGCAGTTCGAACTCGAGCGGGGTGAGGTTGATCTTCGCGGAGCCGCGCTTGACCTCGTGGCCCGCGACGTCGAGCACGAGATCGCCCACGTGCAACTCTTCCGCGGCGGCGGCCTCGGGCGTCGGGCGCAGTCGGGTGCGGATGCGGGCGACGAGTTCTTTGGGATTGAAGGGCTTGACGACGTAGTCGTCCGCTCCGCTTTCGAGGCCGCGCACCACATCCGTCGTATCGGACTTCGCCGTGAGCATGATGATCGGCACACCGGATTCCGCGCGGATCTCGGCGCACACCTCGATGCCGTCTTTGCCCGGCAGCATGAGGTCGAGCAGTACGAGTTCGGGACGGGTGTCGCGGAAGAGCTGCATCGCCTCGCTGCCGTCGGCGCAGAACGACGGTTCGAAGCCCTCGCTGCGCAGGACGATGCCGATCATCTCAGCGAGAGCGGTGTCGTCGTCGACTACCAGGATGCGCGCGCTCATCGTCCCGTCTTCGTTCGGCACCCGGCGAAACCGGGTTGATGCTTTTGGCACAAGAGTAGCCGAGTGTGAAACGATAATCGCGTGCGCGTGGTCGCGCTCGCTTCAACTCCGAGGGGAATGCTCGTGAACGACAGCCCAGGATGGCACTCTCCGAGCGCTTCCCCCGCCGGCCAGAACGGCTCGGACCATCCCGCTCCACCGCCCGCTTTCGGCACTCCGCCCGCGGCGGGCTCTTCCGCACCGCCTCCGAATGCCGGCTGGGCTCCGCCGCCGAAGCCAGGACTCATCCCGCTTCGACCGCTCGACTTCGGCACTCTTCTCGGCGCCGCCTTCAAGACGATGCGTCACAACCCGAAGGCGACCTTCGGTGCCGCACTCCTGGTGCAGGGCGGCGTCTCGATCGTCGCGGTGGGCGTGGTCGGACTCGTCACGTTTCTCACGCTCTCACGACTCGACACGGCGACCTCGGCCGATCGGCAGGACATCGCCGCCGGCAGCGTGGTGGCCATTCTGCTCTCGGCGATCGTTCCCGTGCTGCTGTCGCTCGCGGCATCCGCTCTGCTGCAGGGCGTGATCGTGCTCGACGTGATGCGCGCGGCTCTCGGTGAGAAACCGAAGCTCGGTGCCCTGCTTCGCAGGGCGAAGGGACGCATCTGGGCCATCATCGGCTGGACGCTTCTCGTCATGCTGGCCGGCGCGATCGGCATCGGCGCGATCGTGGCTGTCATCGTCGCGCTCGCCTTCATCGGTGGTGCGCTCGGCGTCATCTTCGCCGTGCTCTTCGGGATCGCCGGTGGGCTCGGTCTCCTGGTCGTCTGGGTCTGGCTGAGCACGAAGCTCTCGCTCGTGCCGAGCGTGCTCATGGCCGAGCGGGTGGGCCTCGGCACGGCGATGAAGCGGTCGTGGGGCCTCACGCGTGGCGCCTTCTGGAAGACGTTCGGCATCGAGATTCTCGTCACCGCGATCATCGGCATCGCGACCCAGGTGATCACGACGCCGATCTCCTTCGTCTCGAGCATGCTCATCAACCTCGCCGATCCCAACGGGCAGAACCCCGGCACAGCGATCACGGGAGCCATCGCGCTGTACGCGCTGCTCATCGTGGTGAGCGTGCTGTTCGGTGCCATCGGTGCCGTCATCCAGTCGGCCACCGTCGCCCTCATCTACATCGACCTGCGCATGCGCAAGGAGGCGCTCGACCTCGACCTCGCGCGCTTCGTCGAAGCCAGGCAGGCCGGCATGACCGGACTCACCGACCCGTACCTCCACCGGTCCGCGACGAGCGGTTACAGCGCGCCGCCCTCGCAGTGGTCCGCGCCGTCGGGCGCGTCGTCGGCCGCTCCGGCTTGGCCCGCGCCGTCGGCTGCTCCCGCGCCGCCGACCGCTCCCCTGCCGCCGTCGAGTGAATCGCCCTGGACATGATCACCGCCGCCCTCGCGCTGACCCTTCCGCAGGTCTCGGATGTTCCGGTGGACCCCGGGGCGGAGGAGGCCAGGCGGTGGATCATCGCCGAGCTCTCGAAACCCGCCTACCAGGCCGCCCAGCCCACGTGGTTCGATCGGCTGTCCGCGGCGTTCTGGCAGTGGCTCACCTCGCTGCAGTTCGGCAGCGGCGGCGCCGGCTGGCCGGTGATGCTCATCATCGTCGTCGTGGTCGCTGCGGCCGTGATCGCGGCCTTCCTCATCTTCGGGGCTCCGCGGCGCAACCGCCGCAGTGCGGTGACCGGCGCGCTCTTCGGGGACGACGATGACCGCAGCGCGAGAGCGATTCGAGCCTCCGCGGATGCCGCTGCCGCGGCCGGCGACTGGACGCTAGCGATCGAAGAACTGTTCCGTTGCATTGCACGCGGACTCGCCGAACGCACGGTCGTGACGACGAGCCCGGGCACCACGGCGCGCGACTTCGCCGCGAGGGCGGGCGGCGCGTTCCCGGCGTTCGCGGCCCGACTCGGCACCGCGGCGAGCGCCTTCGATGAGGTGCGCTACCTCGGTCGAACCGGCGTCGAGGAGACCTACCGCGAGGTGGGGGCGCTCGAGGTCGAGCTCCGCAGCGCGCGGCCGCGGCTCGAGACCGTGGGCGCGGGAGCGGCCGGGCCGGGTTCGCTCGCGTGACCGCCACGACATCCGTCATGGCGCCCTCTGCCGTCGTCTCGACCCCCACCGTGCGCGCCGCGACCCGTCGCCACCTGTTCTGGATTCTCGCCGTCGTCTTTCTCGTGCTCATCGCCGTGGTCACGATGGTCGTGCGCGGAGCCGCGGGGCCGCCCGGAGATCCGCTCTCCCCCACCAACGCGGCCCCGGCAGGAAGCAGGGCCGTCGCACAGGTGCTGGGGCAGCACGGCGTGAACGTGGTGCCCACCACCTCCTTCGACGGCACTCTCGGCGCGCTCAGGGCCGACGCAGGTGCGACCCTGCTGATCTATGACCCGGATTCCCGGCTCGACGACACGCAACTGAGGCAACTGGACCAGGAAGTCACCGGGCAGCTCGTACTGGTCACGCCGTCGTTCTCTCAATTGCGCGCGCTCACCCTCGAACTCGGCCAGGCGGGAGCCGCGAAGAAGTCGACCCTGAGCGCCAGGTGCGACCCGAAGACCGAACCCTACGATGCGCCTCTCGCCGGACCCGGCATCCGTGACCCAGCGCTCAAGGCCGAGAGCATCTCCGGAGGCGGCCGAAGCTACCGCGTGCTCAACAAGACCGACATCATCTCGGCGTGTTTCCCCAGCGGCCACGGCGCCTATTCGCTCGTCTCGATACGGAGCGAGCTGCAGCAGCTCACCGTGCTCGGCGCGGACCAGATCCTTGCCAACGAGACCGTGGCGAAGCACGGGAACGCGGCCCTCGCCCTCAACCTGCTCGGCTTCGCTCCGACGCTCATCTGGTACCTGCCCTCGGCCACAGACACGGCGGCGAACGGACTGCCGACCATTGCGGAACTCACGCCGCCCTGGGTCTCCTCGCTCGCCATCCTGCTCATCCTCGTCGCGATCGTCGCGGCCTTCTGGCGCGGGCGCAGGCTCGGGCCGCTCGTCATCGAGAACCTGCCGGTGACCGTGCGCGCGAACGAGACCATGGAGGGCAGGGCCCGGCTGTATCAGAAGAACTCGGCCCGGCTGCGAGCGCTCGACGCCCTGCGGATCGGATCGATCGACAGACTCGCTCGACTGTGCGGGATGCCGCGAGCGGCGTCCACGACCGAGGTAATCGATCGGGTGTGCGCGGTGACAGGGCGCGACCGGAGCGAGGTCGCCCGCCTGCTCGTCGACGCGGCGCCTGCGAGCGATGCGGACCTCATCCGATTGTCGGATGGCCTGCTCGAGCTGGAACGCGCCGTGACCGCGGCCGTGTCGGGCTAGCCACCGAGCGCAGAACCTCAGTACGAACAGGGAGAATGAACGCATGACAGAGCAGGCAGCAGCAGGCAGCGCCCAGGAGAGGTCGGATGCGGCGGCCGCGATCCGCGAATCGTTCTCGCGTGTGCGCAGCGAGGTCGGCAAGGCCGTCGTGGGCCAGGATGGTGCCGTCACGGGACTCATCATCGCGCTGCTCTCGGGAGGGCACGTGCTGCTCGAGGGCGTTCCCGGTGTCGCGAAGACACTGCTCGTGCGCACCCTCAGCCGCGCGCTGCAGCTCGAGACCAAGCGAGTTCAGTTCACCCCCGACCTCATGCCCGGCGACGTCACGGGGTCGCTCGTCTACGACGCACGCTCCGGCGACTTCGAGTTCCGTGCCGGGCCGGTGTTCACGAACCTCATGCTCGCCGACGAGATCAATCGCACGCCCCCGAAGACGCAGTCAGCCCTGCTCGAGGCGATGGAGGAGCGCCAGGTGAGCGTCGACGGCGAGAGTCGCCCGCTGCCCGTGCCGTTCATGGTGGCCGCCACGCAGAACCCGATCGAGTACGAGGGCACCTACCAGCTGCCCGAGGCGCAACTCGACCGCTTCCTGCTCAAACTCGTGCTCGACATCCCGGAGCGTGAGAACGAGATCGAGGTGCTCACGCGCAGCGCTGCGGGCTTCAACCCGCGCGACCTCGCCGCCGCCGGCGTCTCTCCCGTGCTCGACGCCGAGGGCATCGCCGCCGCGCAGGCCGCGGTGGCGCGCGTCGCGGCCAGTCCGGATGTGCTCGCCTACGTCGTCGACCTGGCGCGCGCCACGCGGCAGAGCCCCTCGGTCAAGCTCGGGGTGAGCCCTCGCGGTTCGACGGCACTGCTCACCGCGACCAAGGCGTGGGCATGGCTGACCGGCTTCGACGCGATCACCCCCGACCACGTGCAGGAGATGGTGCTGCCGGTCTGGCGGCACCGCATTCAGCTGCGTCCGGAGGCCGAACTCGAGGGAGTGTCTGCCGACACGATCCTGCGGTCGATCCTGCAGCAGGTGCAGGTGCCGATCTAAGGTGGCGCGGGTCTACTGATGGCGGTCTCCGGATGGTTCGTCCTCCTCGTCGCGCTCGGCGTCGTGCCGATCGTGGTGCTCGGCGACCCCGTGGTGCTCGGACTCTGGCTGGCCCTGGTGCTCGTGGTCGGCATCCTCGACGCCCTGCTCGCGGGCTCACCGCGTCGCGTGCAGCTCAGTCGCGAACTGCCCGACCGCGTGCGGCTTGGCGAGACCGTGCCGTCCACATTGATCCTGCTGAACACGGGACGGCGGCGAGTGACCGGCACGGTGCGCGACGGCTGGCAGCCCTCTGCAGGGGCGGCGCCGAGTCGCGCCAGGGTCGCGCTTCCCGTGGGCGAGCGTCGGGCCGTGCGGATCTCCCTGACGCCGTTCCGCCGCGGCGAGCGCAGGGCCGCGAGTGTCACCATCCGCTCCTTCGGGCCGCTCGGTCTCGTGGCGAGGCAGGCAACCATTCAGGCGCCGGGCGCCATCCGGGTTCTGCCGCCGTTCAACTCGCGCAAGCACCTGCCGTCGAGGCTCGCGAGGTTGCGCGAACTCGACGGCCGCACGAGCGTGCAGATCCGCGGGCAGGGCACCGAGTTCGATTCGCTGCGCGAATACGTGCGCGGGGATGACGTGCGTTCGATCGACTGGAGGGCCACGGCGCGCAGACAGGACCTCGTGGTGCGCACCTGGCGCCCGGAGCGGGATCGGCGCGTCGTCATCGTGATCGACAGCGGCCGCACCTCCGCCGCTCGCATCGACAACGAACCGCGCCTCGACACCGCGTTCGAGGCGTCCCTCCTGCTCGCCGCGCTCGCCTCCCGGGCCGGCGATCGCGTCGATCTCCTGATCTATGACCGCCGCACACGGGGTCGGGTCCAGGGCGCGAGCGGAGCGGAACTGCTCTCGCGCATGGTCAACACGATGGCGCCGGTGGACCCTGAGCTGATCGAGATGGACTGGACCGTCGTGCCCGAGCTCGTGCGCTCGATCACCAGCCAGCGCGCGCTCGTCGTTCTCATGACCTCGATCGACGCGGCCGGGGCGTCACGCGAGCTGCTCTCCGTGCTGCCGCAGCTCACGAAGCGGCACACCGTGGTCGTCTCCTCTGTCACCGACCCGACCGTGCTCGAGGCCAGCCACGACAGGGCCGATCGCGACTCCGTGTACCGGGCCGCGGCCGCCGAGCGCGCCATGCTCGATACCGCGCGCGTGGCTGCCGCCATCCGTCAGCTCGGTGCGGATGTGGTGACGGGCGCCCCACAGGCCCTGCCGCCGGCTCTCGCCGACCGCTACATCGCGCTCAAGGCCGCCGGTCGCCTCTAGCCGCTGTGGGTTGAGTAGCGCTCCTCATAGCTCCAGCGCGCTACTCAACCCACTCGGGTGTGCGGATGCGACTAGTGGCCGACGCCCACGGGGTCTGCCGCCTCATTCGGGGACTCGGTCGGCTTCGCGATCTCGGCGCGCAGCCTGTCGCCGAGGCCGGCATCCACCTGGGTCCAGTACCAGAGGAAGCGCTCCTTGATGCGATCCACGGTCAGATTGCGGTACTGGCCGGTGAGCGTCTGCAGGAAGCGGTTCTTCGACTCCTCGCTGAAGACGTCACGGTAGAGCGTTCCCGCCTGCCCGAAGTCGTCGTCCGCCGAGCGCAGCGTCTGCGCAGCGCGCACCAGTTCGCCGTCGGTCTCCCAGCCGCCCTCGCCCGCGAGAGCGGGATCCGCGGCCGGTCCGCCGTAGGAGTTCGGTGCGTACACGCGCGCCGACGCATCGTTATACGAGAACTGCATGTTGCCCTCGTGCTGGTACGTCGTCACCTTGGCCGCGTGCGGCGTATTCACCGGCAGCTGGTTGTAGTTCGTGCCGATGCGCGCGCGCTGGGCATCCGGGTAGGCGAACACGCGTGCCATGAGCATCTTGTCTGGGCTGATGTCGATGCCCGGCACCAGGTTCGACGGTGAGAACGCTGCCTGCTCGATCTCCGCGAAGAAGTTCTGCGGGTTGCGATTGAGCGTGAAGTGGCCGACCTTGATCAGCGGGAAGTCGGCGTGCGGCCAGACCTTGGTGATGTCGAAGGGGTTGTAGCGGTAGGTCTTGCCCTCTTCGTACGACATGATCTGCACGTAGGCGTCCCAGACGGGGTACTCGCCCCGCTCGATCGCCTCGTAGAGGTCGCGGCGGTAGTAGTCGGAGTCGGACCCGGCGAGCGCTTCGGCCTCGGCGGCCTCCATGAGCTCGACGCCCTGGCGGGACTTGAAGTGGTACTGCACCCAGAACCGCTCGCCCTCGGCGCTGATCCACTGGTAGGTGTGCGAACCGTAGCCGTTGAGGTGCCGCCACGAGCGCGGCAGCCCGCGGTCGCCCATCACGTAGGTGACCTGGTGCGCGCTCTCGGGCGAGAGCGTCCAGAAGTCCCACTGCATGTCGGCATCGCGAAGACCGGATGCGCCGAGTCGCTTCTGCGAGTGGATGAAGTCGGGGAACTTGATGCCGTCACGAATGAAGAAGACGGGGGTGTTGTTTCCGACGATGTCGTAATTGCCCTCGGTCGTGTAGAAGCGGAGCGCGTAGCCACGCACGTCGCGCCAGGTGTCGGGAGAACCCTGCTCGCCGGCGACAGAGGAGAAGCGCAGCAGCATCTCGCTCTTCGCACCGGGCTGGAACACCGCGGCGCGGGTGTACTTCGACACGTCCTCGGTCACCTCGAACTCGCCGAAAGCGCCGCCGCCCTTGGCGTGCGGGTTGCGCTCGGGCACGCGCTCGCGATTGAAGGAGGCGAGCTTCTCGACCAGGTAGCGGTCGTGAAGCGCGGTGACGCCATCCGGTCCGGTGGTGAGCGAATGCGAGTCGCTCGCGACGGGGGCACCGCTCTGGGTTGTGGTGGGTTCAGTCACGTGATCTCCTTGTTCGTGGTGGATGAAAGCTGGCAGGCGGGGCACAGGCCCCAGAACGTGACCTCGGCAAGGTCGACGGTGAAACCGGAACTGTCGGACGGGCTCAGGCAGGGCGCGTGGCCGACGACGCAGTCGACATCCGCAATGTCACCGCACGAGCTGCAGACAATGTGGTGGTGGTTGTCGCCGATCCGACGCTCGTAGCGAGCGGGCGATCCCGCGGGCTCGATGCGACGGATGATGCCGGCCTCGGTGAGGTCACCGAGCACGTTGTGCACCGACTGGATCGAGGTGCCCGGCAGGGTCTCGCGCAGTGACCGATGGAGCGTCTCCGCGTCGCTGTGCGGCCGGGAGTGCAGCGCCTCGAGCAACGCCACACGACCGCCCGTGACGCGGAGGCCCGCGCCGCGGAGTTCCCGCTCGAGTTCGGTCTGCATGCCGCCATTCTACGGCTTATCATGAACAGCTCAAAATAATGCCTAGCCGGCGATGAGCTGCGTTGCCCCGCGATCGAACTCCTCGAGGTCGCCCGTCTCGCCGGCGCGCGCGGCCCAGCGTCCAACCACCCACTGGTAGAACAGGAATCCGGCGATCGCGACCGTGCCGATTCCGATCTTCAGCGGCCAGGGCCACGGCTGCCCCGTCACGAAGCCCTCGATCACGCCAGAGACGAGGAGCGAGAGGATGAGGCCGATCGCCACCGTGATGAGCGCCCGGCCGCCCTCGGCGAGCGACTGCGCGCGCGTTCGTGCGCCGGGAGCGATCCACGACCAGAAGATCGCGAGTCCCGCGGCGCCGGCCGTGAAGACCGAGTACAGCTCGAGTTGCCCGTGCGGGGAGATGTAGAGAAAGAAGGTGTCGAGCTGTCCGTTGTGCGCCATGAGTGCGCCGGAGAGACCGAGGCTCTGCGCGTTCTGGAACAGCAGGTAGGGGGCATAGACGCCCGTGATCCCGAAGGCCACGCATCCGGCTGCAAGCCACGCGTTGTTGGTCCAGACGCGACCGAAGAACGAGGCCGCGGGGTGCTCGGAGTAATAGCTGACGAAGTCGTGGTCTGCGTACTGCCGCTGTTCGGCCGCGGTGCCGAGATGTGCGAGCACACCGGGAGTGTTCAGCGCCCAGAAGAAATACAGCGCCGCGATGATGACGGATGCCGCGGTCACCGCGAGAGACAGCCAGCGGATGCGGAACAGCGCCGCCGGCAGCTGCGCGCCAAAGAATCGCGGCAGTTGGCTGAGCACGTTCGAGCCGGTGCCGGTGAACCGCAGTCGCGCCCGGGACAACGACAGCGACAGCCGGTCGGCCTGCACGCTCTGCCCCGAGGTGGTGGTCATCGCGGAGAGTTCCGTCGCGCCGGCCTGATAGCGCTCGATGAGCGCATCGGCTTGCGCCCCGCTGAAACGACGCTTGGCCGCGAGCCGGGCAAGCTCCTCCCACTCATCGCGGTGGGCGGCGGAGTATGCGTCGAGGTCCATCTGCTTAAATACTAGACATGGCGAGCCCCGGGGTGCCCGAAGCGGTCGTGACCGCGCCCGCATCCTCGTTTGCCGCCGATGAACTGATGACCGGCGAGGCCGTCGCCCTCCAGTTGCGGCCCGCGAGCTTCGTGTTGCGAGCCGCCGGCACCATCATCGACCTGCTGGCCTACGCCGCGCTGTTCCTCGTGATCATCTTCAGCGCGTTCTCGCTGCTGGCCTCCGTGATGGACGACGCCCTCGGCGCCGCCATCTCGATCGCCGCCCTCGCCTTCTGCGCGGTCGTCGTGCCCACCACGGTCGAGACGCTGACCCACGGCAAGTCGCTCGGCAAGCTCGCGGTGGGCGCACGGATCGTGCGCGACGACGGCGGAGCGATCGGATTCCGGCACGCGTTCATCCGCGCCCTGGTCGGCGTGCTCGAACTATTCATGACCGCGGGCGGGATCGCGGCCTTCGTGGCGCTGCTCAATGAGCGGTCGAAGCGGCTCGGCGACCTGCTGGCGGGAACGTACAGCCAGCACGAGCGGGTATCGAAGGTGACGCCGCCGGTGTTCGGCGTGCCACTGGCGCTGTCGGAGTGGGCGCGAACGGCAGACGTCGCACGGATGCCTGACGGCCTCGCGCGCAGGATCGCCCAATTTCTGAGACAGGCCGCCGGGCTCACGCCGGCCAGCCGCATCCGACTCAGCCAGGAACTGGCCGCCGAGGCGTCGCGCTACGTGTCACCGGTGCCGAACGAGAACCCCGAGCTGTTCCTCGCCGCGGTCGCCGCTCTGCGCCGCGACCGCGAGTTCCGCGCCCTGCAGCTGCAGAAGCAGCGGCTCGACACGCTCGCGCCGGTGCTCGAAGGGCTGCCGCACCAGTTTCCCGACCGCTAGGCGCGCTGCGCCGGGGGCGAGTGCCGCGCGAACGCTCAGTAGCGGTAGTGGTCGACCTTGTACGGGCCGTCGACGCTCACGCCGATGTAGGCGGCCTGCTCGGGCGTGAGGGTCGTGAGCTTCACCCCGAGCGCGTCGAGGTGCAGGCGTGCGACCTTCTCGTCGAGGTGCTTCGGCAGCACGTGCACCGCGACGGGGTAGTTCTCGCCGTGGGCCCACAGCTCGATCTGGGCGAGCACCTGGTTGGTGAAGGAGGCACTCATCACAAAGCTCGGGTGGCCGGTGGCGCAACCGAGGTTGACGAGCCGTCCCTTGGCCAGCACGATCAGGCGCTTGCCGTCGGGAAAGACGACCTCGTCGACCTGCGGCTTCACCTCGTCCCAGACATAGTTGCGCAGCGACCCGATCTGGATCTCGCTGTCGAAATGGC
>DATNBR010000079.1:0-121520 GCA_035571875.1 Lacisediminihabitans sp.
GAGCCAGCCGATCACGCAGTTCAGCACGATCGCCACGAGCAGGCCGAGGCCACCGCTGATGCCGATCATCGTCCACACCGGCGCGTGGGCGACATCCGCCACCGCCGAGATGACCTGCACGAGCATGCCGCCGATCCAGCCGAGGAACGGGTACGCCGCGATCGCGATTCCCGTCGCGGCCCAGGTGACTCCCCACGGGTGGTTCACCGAGTGCGACTTGAGCATCCGCCCGCTGACGATGATGCCGAGAGCCCACACGGCCATTCCGAAGAGCGACAGGATCAGCAGCGGGATGACCCACGCGGTCACGTTTGCGTTGTCCACGAAGTCGCGCAGCTGGTAGTAGCTCGTCGAACGAGAGTTGGAGGAGCGCCCGATCTGATCGAGCACGAAGGTGAAGAACGCGGCGAAGGTGCCGAGAACGACGGGGATGATGAACAGCAGCCAGCCGAGGGCGAGCAGGTTGAAGCCCACGATGCCCGCCCAGCGCGCACCGCTCTTCTGCTCTGCGGTGAGCGGTGGGCGCACCGCGCGGGGCTGCCACGCCTGGGGTGGATACTGTGCGGCCTGAGCGTACGGGGTGGGCTGCACGGGCTGGCCAGGTGCGGGCTCGTACGGGGGCGGCGTGGTCGTCATCGTCTCGTTCCTTGAAGGTGTGTGCCGGTCGCTGCCCGGTCAGTCCTGGTATCGCCAGTTGCGACCGAGGGGGCGCCAGACGACGAGCTGATTGGAGCGCTGCGCCCTGGTTCCTGCCCTCAATGAGATCACATCGCCTGCTGCGCCCGCAGCAAAAACGCGGCTGCCAGGGCGGTTCAGCAGCTCATCGGCGAGCGCGGATTCGAGTTCGCGCACACGCTCGCTCAACTCGGTCACCTGGTTCTCGAGGTGCAGAATGCGCCGGATGCCCTCCAGGCTCACTCCCTCGGCGCTCAGCCGCGCAACCTCCCGCAGTTGCATCACGTCGCGCATCGAGTAGCGGCGTGACTGCCCGGCCGTGCGGGTGGGACTCACGAGACCGAGTCGGTCGTACTGGCGCAGGGTTTGCGGGTGCATCGCCGCCAGCTCTGCGGCGACCGCGATCGCGAACAGCGGCGCATCCGGATTCAACTCGTCGTTCATCGCACCTCCCGTGCGCCCAGACTACGCGCGGGCCTTCTCGATCAGGTCGGCGCGCGGATTCTCCACGGGCATCGCCTTGGCGAATGCCTCGAGGTGCTTCTGCGCATCGGCGGTGAGATGGCTCGGCACGGCCACCTGCACTGTGGCGAGCAGGTCGCCGGTGCCCTTGGTCGTGGTGACGCCGCGGCCCTTGACGCGCAGCACTCGCCCGCTCGGTGTGCCCGGCGCGACCCTGAGCTTCACCGGGTCGCCGCCGAGGGTCGGAACCTCGATCGTCGCACCCAGCGTCGCCTCCACGAACGTCACCGGCACATCCACCCTGAGGTTCAGGCCGTCACGCTCGAACACCGGATGCTTGCGCACGGTCACGGTGAGCGTCAGGTCGCCTGCGGGGCCACCATCGATGCTCGCCTCACCCTTGCCCTTGAGCCGGATCTTCTGGCCGTCGCTGACGCCCGCGGGAATCTTGACACTGATCGGCTTGCTGCCGGCCGCCTGCAGCTTGACCGTCTCGCCCTTGATCGCGCTGATGAAGTCGAGCGAGGTGGTCGCGGTGAGATCACGGCCCTTGCTCGGACCCCCCGCGCCGCGGAAGCCGCCGGACGTCTGACCGAAGTTGCCACCGCCGAACATGCTGCCGAAGATGTCTTCGAAGCCGCCCGCCGAACGCGTCGTTCGCTGGTTGCCCTGGCCGAACATCCCGCCGAAGACGTCTTCGAAGCCACCGGCCTGACCGCCGCCGCCCGCGGTGAAGCGGGGAGCGCCGGCACCCATTGCGCGCATCTGGTCGTATTCCTTGCGCTGCTCAGGGTCGGACAGCACGGCGTGCGCCTCGCTGATCTCCTTGAACTTCGCCTCGGCCGCCGCATCACCCGGATTGGAGTCCGGGTGATACTTGCGGGCGAGTTTGCGATAGGTCTTCTTCAGTTCGGCCGGCGTGATGTCTTTCGACACCCCGAGCACCTTGTAGAAGTCCTTGTCGAACCAATCCTGGCTTGCCACGGGCGGTTACTTCTCCGCGGGCACTGACACGGCGACCTTCGCCGCGCGGAGCAGCCGATCACCCAGCTTGTATCCGGGCTGGATCACGTCTGCGACGACCTGTGTGGTCACATCCGGGCTCGGCAGCTGCATGAGCGCCTCGTGGATGTGGGGATCGAACTCCTCGCCCTTCTCCCCCACCATCGTGAGCCCGAACTTGTCGAGACCCGCCCGCAGCTTCTGAGCGATGATCGTCATCGGGCCCTCTTCGAGGTCGCCGTGGATCTCAGCGAGCCTGAGGTCGTCGAGCGCCGGGAACAGTCCGGCAACGACCTCCGCGATCACGAGGTCACGGTTGGCCTCGCGATCTCGCTCGACCCGCTTGCGGTAGTTGACGTACTCCGCCTGCAAGCGCTGCAGATCGGCGAGGCGCTCGGCCGCCAGGTCGCTCTCCACGCCGTTCTTCAGGAACTCGAGGTCGGCATCCGTGAGCGAGGTCTCGACGTCCGGACCCTCGGCCTCGATGATCTCCTCGCCCAGGCTTTCGGCGTCGGTCGGGGACGGCTCCCCGGAGCCGGGGGCGCCTGCCCCCGACTTCGGGTCGAAGTCATCCGGCTTCTTCTTGTCTGCCATGGTTACTTTTTGCCGTCTTCTGGCTCGTCGTCCACCACTTCGGCGTCGACGATGTCCTCGTCGTCGTTCGTTGTCTCTTCGGTCGGGCCGTCGGCCGGCGTCTCAGCACCGGCTCCATCGGCGCCCTGGTTGGCGTAGATCGCCTCGCCGAGCTTCTGCTGGCTCTCGCTGAGCTTGTCGAACGCCGTCTTCACGGCATCCGCGTCTTCGCCGGCGAGCGCGCTCTTCAGGGCGTCGACATCAGCCTGCACGTCGCTCTTCACGTCGGCGGGCAGCTTGTCTTCGTTGTCCTTGATGAGCTTCTCGGTCTGGTAGGCGAGCTGCTCCGCGGTGTTGCGCGTCTCGGCCTCCTCGCGGCGCTTCTTGTCTTCCGCGGCGTGCTCTTCACCCTCGCGAACCATGCGCTCGATGTCTTCCTTCGGCAGCGAGGAACCACCGGTGATCGTCATCGACTGCTCCTTGCCGGTGCCCTTGTCCTTGGCAGACACGTGCACGATGCCGTTGGCGTCGATGTCGAAGGTGACCTCGACCTGCGGGATGCCGCGGGGCGCTGGCGCAATGCCGGTCAGCTCGAAGGTTCCGAGCGGCTTGTTGTCGCGGGTGAACTCGCGCTCGCCCTGGAAGACCTGGATGGCCACGGACGGCTGGTTGTCGTCCGCCGTGGTGAAGGTCTCGCTGCGCTTGGTCGGGATGGCCGTGTTGCGCTCGATGAGCTTGGTCATGATGCCGCCCTTGGTCTCGATGCCGAGGGAGAGCGGGGTCACGTCGATGAGCAGAACGTCCTTGCGCTCGCCCTTCAGCACGCCGGCCTGGAGCGCGGCACCGACGGCCACGACCTCATCCGGGTTCACGCCCTTGTTCGGCTCCTTGCCGCCGGTCAGCTTCTTGACCAGGTCGACGACGGCCGGCATACGAGTGGAACCACCGACGAGCACCACGTGCGCGACATCGGCGACCTTGACTCCCGCCTCCTTGATGACGTCGTGGAACGGCTTCTCGGTACGCTTCAGCAGGTCGGCGGTCAGCTCTTCGAACTTGGCGCGGCTGAGCGTCTCGTCGAGGTTGGCCGGGCCGTTCTCGGTGAGCGAGAGGTACGGCAGCTGGATGCTCGTGCTGGTCGACGAGGACAGCTCCTTCTTCGCCTGCTCCGCGGCCTCCTTGAGGCGCTGCTTGGCGATCTTGTCCTTCGAGACATCGACGCCGGTGGAATCCTTGAAGCGCTTGACCAGGTAGTCGACGACGCGGTCATCCCAGTCGTCACCGCCGAGTCGGTTGTCACCGGCGGTGGCGCGCACCTGGATGGTCGAGAAGTCTTCGTCCTTGCCCACCTCGAGCAGCGAGACGTCGAAAGTACCGCCACCAAGGTCGAAGACCAGGATGAGCTCGTCTTCCTTGCCCTTGTCGAGGCCGTAGGCGAGAGCGGCCGCGGTCGGCTCGTTGATGATGCGCAGCACGTTGAGTCCGGCGATCTCACCGGCCTCCTTGGTGGCCTGGCGCTCGGAGTCGTTGAAGTATGCGGGAACGGTGATGACCGCATCCGTTACCGTGTCGCCGAGGTACGACTCGGCGTCGCGCTTGAGCTTCGCGAGAATGCGAGCAGAGATCTCCTGCGGCGTGTACTTCTTGCCGTCGACCGAGGTGGTCCAGTCGGTGCCCATGTGGCGCTTGACGGAGGCGATGGTGCGGTCGACGTTCGTGACGGCCTGGCGCTTGGCGGTCTCGCCGACCAGCACGTCGCCGTCCTTGGTGAAGGCCACGACGGATGGCGTCGTGCGGAAACCTTCAGCGTTTGCGATAACGGTGGGTTCTCCACCCTCGAGAACAGAGACCACCGAGTTGGTGGTTCCGAGGTCGATTCCTACTGCTCGAGCCATGCGCTCTTTCTCCTTATATTGTTCGGGACTTTCAAAGTCTGTCGCGAGACTTGAGTCTCACCTACTCAAGTTTACGGATGAGCTTCCCGCTGTCAAGTCGATTCAGCAAATCTTGAGCCAACTCGACTCAACCCTGCCGCGCCTCCGGGTGCTATACTTGTGTAGCACTGCGAGGAGGATGCCATGGGCGCGACAATGATCCGGCTTGATGACGACACAGAGGCGCGATTGACGCGCTTGGCTGAACGAACGGGCCGCTCTAAGTCCTTCTACGTCAAGGAGGCGACCCTCGAGAAGCTTGAGGAGTATGAGGACTACTACCTCGCTAAGGACTCACTGGATGAGTTCCGCCAATCGGATGATGAGGCGATCGATTTGGCGGACGTCGAATGGCCGACTGAGTGAGCTATACGATCCGCATTACGCCCGCAGCACAGAAGCAGATCAAGAAGCTCGACCCGCAGGTCGCTCGCCGCATCCGTCGCTTTCTCGAATCAACACTGCAGGTCGTTGAGAACCCGAGAAGCATCGGCAAGCCGCTCGTCCATCAGGACTTCCGGCGTTACCGCGTCGGCGACTACCGGCTCCTCGCGTCGATTGACGACGACGAGCTCGTCATCCTGGTGGTCGCGCTCGCGCACCGTCGCAAGGTCTATCGCGACCTGTGACCGTCGCCGACTTGAGGTTTCGAGGCGCGGACAGTCGGTCGACTCGCATCATGGCACCAGGCGATCATCCATGCTAATGAACCTGTATTTCGGTTTAGACGCAAGGCCCACGCGATCTTTCGCAACCTCTTCTTTCAGGACGACCGAAATAGTCTCGCCGAGGGCGATTCGACCCGCTCGGATCAGTTCGACAGTCGCATCCGAGCCAGCCACCTCATACTGCCTGCTCTGCCTCAAAATGAATCTCCCGTCAAGGGCGATTGAGATGACTTGACCGAAGACAGTCGCCACCGCAGCGAACTCCGGCGCCATCGTCACCATGGGGCGCGAGCTGCAGGAGGGCCGCGCCATCCCCCGTCCCGCCGCCGCGCTGCCGACCGAGTGACGCACTCGCACGGGTCGGTTGACACGAGTAGTGGTCACTACAATCACGACATGCGGATAGTCGTCGGAGTCACGGACAGCCGATGGGCTGCTTTCTTGCGCGATAGCCCGACTCTGACCGAGGCAAACTTTTGGCAGCCGTCGCCCCATGGATTCAAAGCACTAGCTGAGGGTCAGCCATTCCTCTTCAAAACCAAGGCTCCCGGGAAGCACCGAGGCATCGACATGCCGAGCAACTCGCTCGTCGGCGGCGGGTTCTTCCAGGAGTACTTCGAGCTGAGGGTTAGCGAAGCCTGGCAAATCTGGGCGCGCGGCAATGGAGTGAACTCGGAGGCGGACCTGCTCTCGCGAGTTCAGGAGTATCGCGTCGGCCGCCGCTTCGAGCACGATCCGGATCATCGCTGCGCTATTACTGGCAGTCGCACCTATCCGAGTCTCGAGGCCGCCCACATCCGTGACTACGCAAGCGAGGGCGGAGTTCACGCGGTGTCGAATGCTTTGCTCTTGCGCTCGGACGTACACGCGCTCTACGACCGCGGTTATTTGGGCATCGATCCCGACCTTCGGCTCCACGTGAGCCCCGAACTCAAAATCAACGGATGGAACGGGGTCGAGTTTTATGAGCGGGAGGCAAATGGATTCCGCATCGCCGTTCCAGCGAACCTCCGGCAGCAACCTGATCGAGACGCGCTGGCCTGGCATTACGAGACGACGTTCCGCGCTGCCTAGCTCCATGGCTGCTGCACCGCGTCACTAAAGCCACGGTTTCCTTACCGCTCACCACTAGCCTGTCTCCATGAGCAACGAGTCCACTGACAACGGCGTCACAGCGACCAACAAGTCCGTCCCGGCCACCGCGAACTCCGGCGCCATCGCCACCATGGGACTCGAGCTGCAGGAGGGTCGCACCATCCCGCGCAAGCAGGTCATCTCCTGGGCCCTCTGGGACTGGGCGAATCAGCCGTTCAACACGGTCATCCTCACCTTCATCTTCACTGCGCTGTACCTGACCACGGATGTCTTCATCGACCCGTCGATAGCAGCGCTCGGCAAGCATGACCCGGCCTACATTCACGCGATCGCGGAGCTCACCAGCGGACTCGGTCTCGCCAACACGATCGCCGGCATACTGGTCGCGCTCGTGGCCCCGATCCTCGGCCAGCGCTCCGACGGCACCGGCAAGCGCAAGCGCGCGCTCGCGATCAGCACCGGACTCGTCGTGCTCTCGATGGCCGCCCTGTTCTTCGTTCAGGGCGCCCCCGCCTACTTCGCGCTCGGGGTCGGGCTCGTCGCAGTCGGCAGCGTGTTCAGCGAGATCGCGGGCGTGCACTACAACGCCATGCTCGTGCAGGTCTCCACTCCGAAAACGGTGGGCAAGATCAGCGGGCTCGGCTGGGGCCTTGGCTACCTGGGCGGCATCCTCGCACTCGTCATCGTCGTCATCGCCTACGTCTCGGATTGGTTCGGGCTGTCCCAGGAGAACGGCCTGCCGTTCCGCATGGTCGCCCTCGGCTGCGCGGTGTGGACGATCCTCTTCTCGATCCCCATCTTCCGAAACGTGCCCGAACTGCCCACCACGGAGCAGGGCGAGCGGGTCAACTTCTTCCAGAGCTACGTGCTCCTCGTGCGCCACATCGTGCGCCTGTGGAAGACCACCCGTACCACCTTCTGGTTCCTGCTGGCCAGCGCCGTGTTCCGCGACGGCCTCGCCGGCGTCTTCGCCTACGGGGCGGTCATCGCCTCCACCGTGTTCGGCTTCGGCTTTCTGCAGGTCGTCGTCTTCGGCATCGCCGCGAACCTCGTTGCGGGCGTCTCCACCATCTTCTCCGGGCGCTTCGACGACCGCTTCGGGCCGAAGTCGGTGATCGTCACCTCGCTCATCGGCCTGGTCATCACCGGGTTCGCGATCTTCATGCTCCGCGGTCTCGGTGACACGACCTTCTGGATCGGCGGGCTGCTGCTGTGCCTCTTCGTAGGCCCGGCCCAGGCGGCCAGCCGATCCTTCCTCGCGAGGGTCACTCCGGCCGGGCGCGAGGGCGAAATCTTCGGGCTTTACGCGACCACCGGGCGCGCCGCATCCTTCCTGTCGCCAGCGCTCTGGACGATCCTCATCGTCGCCTTCGGAGCGACCGCCTGGGGCATCCTGGGCATCGTCGCCGTGCTGCTCGCGGGCCTCATCATGATGCTGTTCGTGCGCCCCACCGGCGGCAACGCCCGCGGCTAGCTCCTCGCCCAGTGCGGTCTGAGAAATCCGCTTTCGTAGGCGAACATGACGGCGCCGACCCGGGTCCGCACTCCGATCTTGGTGAAGATGTTCGCCAGATGCGTCTTGATAGTCGCCTCGCCGAGGAACAGCCTCCTGCCGACCTCCGCATTGTTCAACCCCTGAGCAACGAGCGTCAAGACCTCTCGCTCTCGCTCCGTGAGCGCGTCAAGACGGCCGGCATACTCTGCAGAGACACGTGCGCCCGGGTCGACTTGCGCGCTGCCCGCCAAAAGCGTGCGTGTCATCGCCGGGTCGATCAGCGCATCGCCGCGCGCGGCGCTGCGAACGGCGGCGGCAAGCAGATCCGCTCCGGCATTCTTCAAGAGGAACCCGGATGCGCCGGCCTTCGCACTTTCGCGGAGGTACGCGTCGTCGTTGAATGTCGTGATCATGAGCACGGCATCGGCGCTTCCCGCGTCAAGTATGCGGCGCGTCGCCTCGATGCCGTCGATGCCGGGCATGCGGATGTCCATGAGCACGACATCGGGTCGGAGCCGCTCCGTCACCGAGACGGCGGCCAAACCATCGGCCGCGGTGCCGACCACCTCGATGTCTGGTTCTGTTTCGAGCATCAAGCGGAATCCAGAAACGATCACCGGTTGATCGTCAGCGACCACCACGCTGATCTTGCGGTCCGTCAAGCCGCTACCGCGTTCCCCGTGCGCGGCAAGACCGCGTGGACGGCCCACCCGAACTCCTCACGCGGCCCCGCTGTGAGCCGCCCGCCGACCGCTAATGCTCGCTCGCGCATTCCTCCGATACCGTTGCCGCCGCGGGCGAACACCTTCGTGCCCCCGCGCCTGCCATCGTCTTCCACCCGAACCTCTATGTCGTTCCCCCGTGCCGCAAAACTGAGCGCGACGTTTTTCGCATCCGAGTGCAGCATCACGTTGGTCAGCGACTCCTGCACAATGCGCAAGACCGTCTCCTGCACGAACTCGGTCGCACCCGAGATCTCGCCGGTCACCGTCACGTTCCGACCGCTCGCGCTCAGCCGACCGGTCAACTCGCCGAGGGCAGTCTCGAAGCTTTCCGCCTTGCGAGCGTCGTTCGGACGATGGCGCAGGATCTCCACTACCCGCCGCATCGCGGCAAGGGCATCGTTGCCGTCGGCGGCGATGGCACGAACAGTGGCGCGAAGGCGCTCCGGATCGCGATCGGCAATCCTGTCTGCGGCCTGAGCGGTCACGACCATGGCAGCGACGTGGTGTGCCACGACGTCGTGGATGTCTCTGGCGATGGCCGTCTGCACTTCGGCTGCCACCCGCTCACCTTCAGACGCCCGCAGGGCGATCAGCTCGGCGTTCTGCAGGTTCAGGTTCTCTGCAATGAGCCGTTGACTGCGCAGTGCGTACCCGAGCCCGACCATCGCGGCGACGAAGGCCAGCAGCATGACATCGCCGGATGCACTGAACCCGTACTCGGGCGGCAGAAGGTTGCCGTCCTGGATGAGACCCGGGAGGTCGCGCTCCACGACGAACGGTGCGGCGACCGCCACGAACGGGATGACGTACTTCTTGACGCCGCCCAACTGTGCCGCGCGGAATGCGGCGACGATGAACGGCACGATTCTCACCTCTTGCGCGACGTACTCGAACACCTGCGGCAGAAGAACGGTGACGGCGGCGATCACCACCAGCGTCGACTTCGGTGCCAGCCGCGACAGCGGCCACGCGACGGCGGTGACAACCGCCACTCCGTAGTAACCCCCGGGGTTCAAGGGGAACCACACTGCGGATCTCGCCGCGAGCATGGCCGACAGGATGAGCGCCAGCGCTGCGCCGGCGATCATCAGGTCGCGCGCGAGCGGCGAGCGACGCGCAAGAAACTGGGCCACACGGTTACGTTACGCGCTGCCGCTGGCTGGCGTGTCATCCGTTCGGTGGAGCTCACTCCGCCGTTTCGCCTATGGTCGACGGGGTCTTCGCGGCAAAGACTTGTGCATCATGACGAACAATCACAAGCTGCCGCGTGCGGTCCTCCTCAGCGGCGCCATTCTCATCGCTTGCGCTCTCGCGGCCTGCTCGAGCCCGCCGAAAGCCGCGACCTCGTCTGAGGGATCTTCCGCCGCGGGCAACGCGAAGGCGAGCGCGAGCGAGCCGGCCGAACTGCCATTGGAGGCCTACCTGTCCAGCCTCACCGGTCTCTCCGGGAGTTACACCGACATCCAGGAGAAGAGGTACCAGCAGGACCTGAAGCGTGAACGGATAACCGCGCAGTGCATGAAAGAGAACGGGTTCTCGTACACGCCCGAGGCGACCAAGAGCACCAGCAAATCCGGTCAGTACGGACCTTCCGACCACGATCTCGACTCGAAGAGCTGGGTGCAGAAATACGGCTACGGCGCGGTTTACCAGCCGGGCGGGACCACCGGTGCACTTGATCGAGAATCGGAAAAGGGGGCAGATTCCAAGAAGTCGTTGGCCGCCGCATCGCCGAACAGCCAGTACAGGGCTTCTCTCACCGCCGCCGGACGGAACGCGTATGACAAGGCGCTCAACGGCGCGGACAGCGAGAATTCGACCCTGACGATCGCCAGGGACTGGCAGCAGCTCGGATGTTCGGGGCTCGCGTTGCACACGGTTCCCAACCAGAACGTGATCATGGGAAGCAGCGAGGGGAAGACCGTCGAAGCGGCAGTCGAGCAGTTCTACAACGGATACGCGACGTGGCCAGGCGTCGCCGGCGCACAGACGGCGTGGGCGTCGTGCATGTCGAGCAGCGGCTTCGCCGGCTACTCGAAGCAGAACCAACCTGCCTCGCAGATCGCCGCAGAGAACACCGCGCTGTGGACGGCCGCTGGCGCTGACGGGCAACCGTCGACGGCGGACCTCGACGCACTCGCAAAGAAGGAACGCACGCTGGCGCTGGCCGACCTGAACTGCCGGGACAAGACCGACTACCGAGGCACCCTTCGACGCATCACCCTCAAACAGGAAAACCAGTTCATGGCCGACAACAAGGTCGCTCTCGACGCGCTCAGAGCAACGCTCCAGTCCGGATCCAAATGAGCGGGGCGCTCCTGCGTGAATGGCTGCGGCAGAGGGTGCCGCAACGCGGTTGGACGGTGATCTTCCGACGCGGACGGCTGATCTGGCTCGGCGCGGCGGGCGGCGCGCTGCTGCTCACCGTGGGTCTCCTGGTCGGGCACTACGCTCTACCCGCTGGCGCAGACCGTAGCGCGCCACACGCCGGGCTCGTCACGGTACCGGTGCGCTACGCCACGTTGCAGAATGTGGTGACACTGCGGGGACAGGTGGGATTCGCCAATTCTCTGGATGTGACGATCGACACCTCCGCTCTGAACGGCACGCCGGTCGTCACGGGGCACGTTCCCGCAGTCGGCGCCCAGCTTGCCGCGCTGTCGATTGCCCTCGAAGTCTCGGGTCGGCCCGTGATCGTGCTGCCGGGTGCGATCACGGCCTATAGAACGCTGAAGTTCGGGATGTCGGGCACCGACGTCGTGCAGTTCAAACAGGCCATGCGGGCGGTCGGCCTCGATGCCGGAGACCCCACAAACCCGGTGTTCGACGAGACCGCGGCCGACGCGATCCCGACTCTGTACGCGAAGGTAGGGTACGCCGCACCACCCAGAGCCGACGGCATTGATGAGGCCGTGACGCAGGCGCGCTCCACCGAACAATCGGCCGAAGATGCTCTTGCATCGGCCCAGAACGACCTCGCAGTGTCCACTGCCGGGCCGACTGCGGTCGAGGTACAACAGGCGGATAACGCGGTCCGGAGCGCACAGCGCGCGCTCGACTCTGCCAAGGCCGCTACTCCGAGCGATGCGAATCAGATTGCAGACCTCCAGGACGCACTCACTCTCGCCACGACCGAGCGCCAGGCACTTGACGCGACCCCAGACACACGTGCCCAGCAACTCGCGGTGCGAGCGGCGAGCAGGTCTCTCTCTGAAGCGAGAGCGGCACTCACTGTCGCGAATCACAATGCGCTGCCCTCATTCCCGCAGAGTGAAGTGTTGTTCGTCGCGCAACTGCCCGCGCGAGTCGACAAGGTCGATGCTCACCAGGGCGAGCGCCTCGCGGGATCCGCCATGACGCTCTCGGGAACGACGGTCGCCCTGACCGGGTCGATCAGCGTGGGAGACGCCAAGCTTCTCAAGACATCGGATGCTGCCACCTTCGACCTGCCCGGCGGTGGAAAGCACGCGGCGACCGTGACGAACATCACTCCCGGAGCGACGGCCGATGATCCCTCCACGATCACCCTGGCTCCGGCGGCGTTGACCGCGGAACAGATCAAGCAACTCTCCGGTCAGAACGTGAAGGTCGACGTTCCCGTGGGTGCCACGAAGGGCGCGGTGCTTTCGGTTCCGGAGGCTGCTCTGACCGCGGGCCCGGGGGGCGAGACGCGCGTGCAAGTGGTCGACGGTGATCCTCGAGACGGAGCGAAAGCCGGCACGCACCTCGTGGTTGTCGATACCGGTCTCGCAGCACAGGGCCAGGTCGAAGTGACCCCGAAGAGTGGCTCGCTGCACAAGAACGATCTGGTCGTGGTAGCCCGATGAGCGACCTGCTGGTCGAACTGCGAGACGTGACGCGATCATTTCCCGGGCCTCCGGAGGTCCAGGCGCTCCGTGGTGTCAACCTCACCATCGAGCGCGGCGCCTACCTCTCCATCGTCGGGCCGAGCGGTTCCGGCAAGTCGACGATGCTCAACATCCTCGGTCTGCTCGATCGCCCGTCGGTGGGCGAGTACCGTCTCGAAGGCATCTTGACCAGTGCTCTTGACGAGCGAGCCCGCGCGGCCGAACGTGCAGGTCGGATCGGGTTCGTCTTTCAGTCGTTCCATCTCATGGCCCGCCGCACCGTGCTCGAGAACGTCATGATGCCGATGCTGTACAACGGCACCCGTCGCGTCGAGCGAGAACCTCGTGCCGCATCGGCTCTCGAGCGTGTCGGACTCGCGGAGCGCTCCTCGTTCCTCCCGGGTTTCCTGTCGGGCGGTGAACGGCAGCGCGTCGCCATCGCGCGTGCACTCGCGAGCGGCCCCAGCATCCTTCTGGCCGACGAACCGACCGGAAATCTCGACCAGGCGACCACGGGCGAAATCATGGACCTCTTCGAAGAACTGAACCGCGACGGATTGACGGTCGCCATCATCACTCACGACGTGGAGGTGGCGCGCCGTGCAACTCGCTCCGTGCGCATCAGTCGTGGCCGGTTGAGTGAGGTCGCACCGTGAGAAGCAAGGCCCGGTCGCTCGATCGCTTCGCGCTCATCGATGTGATGGCGGAAGCAACGGCGGAGCTCAGCGCGCGACCGATGCGGCTGATCGCGACGGCGCTCGGAACGGTCCTGGGCGTCGGTGCGCTGGTGGCGACGATCGGATTCGCGCAGACCTCGGATGCTCAGATCGCACAGCAGTTCGCCGCAGTCGCGGGACGCCAAGCCGTGGTCAGCCCCGCGACAGAACCCGGGCCGGATGGTCGCGACGTTCCCGTCACCCGTCTGGACTGGAATGCCGCATCACAGATCTCACGAATAAGCGGAGTCCAGGATGCCGCACTCCTGTCCAAGCTGTCGCTCGGCAGCGCGGTCGTTTCCGCTGTGACCGTCGACGACCCATCCGCGCCGATCCTTGAACAGCCGAGGCTGTACGCGGGATCCCCGCAAGTCGTTCGGACGGCGGGGGCCACCATGGTCTCCGGGCGCATGTTCGACACCGGTCACGATCGTCGCGGCGCGCGCGTCGCCGTGGTCAGTGCCCGCGCGGCCACACGGCTGGGCGTCGGCGACGTCGGGTCACAGCCCTCGGTATTCCTCGGCGGAATGGCATACGCCGTGATCGGAATCTACGACGACGCGAAATACGATGGCGACCTGCAGGATGCGATCATCATTCCCTCGAACACCGCGCGCGACGACTTCAACCTGGCCTCGCCGGACGAAGTGCTGGTGCGGCTGGCAGTCAACTCCGGACCGATTCTCACCACACAGGGGCCGATCGCGCTGTCCCCCGGCGACCCCGAGCAGATCACCGTCGCCGCTCCGAGCGGCGTGTCCACCCTTCAAAAGAACGTCCAGGGTGATGTGAGCCTGGTGTTCATCATCCTCTCCGTGGTGGTTCTGCTCGCCGGTGGCTTCGGCATCGCCAACGTGACGATGCTCTCCGTCATGGAGCGGACGGCCGAGATCGGACTGAGGCGTGCAGTCGGCGCGACAGCACGCCAGATCGCGGCACAGTTCATGGCCGAATCGATGATCGTCGGGGTGCTCGGGGGGTTGATCGGGTCTGCTGCGGGGGTGGTCTTCATCGAGGTCTTCGCCGTGAGTCATGCATGGACGGCAGTCATCAGCACCGGTGTCGCCCTGGGCGGGGTCGTCGTGGGAGCACTGGTCGGGTTGCTTGCGGGAACGCTCCCCGCGCGCAGGGCGGCCCGCATCGAACCCGTCGATGCGCTGCGCGGGTGACCGACCGAGCGCGCGCTAACTCCAGACGCTGGGGGCCTCGGCGCGCGTCGACGGCAGTGCGACATCCTGAGCCCAGCGGTCGATCCACTCGGGCAGCTCGAGTTCGCGCACCGCGATGCCGAGCACCTCGGAGAGCTCGCTGAGTCCGACGACACCGCCGGTCTTCTTCAGGAACCTGCCGCGCAGGAAGGCCTGCACGTAGATCTCGCCGTCCACCACGAAGCGCTGCTCGATGTAGACGGCCTTCGCGTCGTAACCGACTATGCGGGTTTCGAGCACGTACCGCTGCCACAGCTGCAGCGACTTGCGAAAGGTGATGGTCTCGCTCGCGATGACCGGGTAGATGCCAGCGGCGCGCATCCGCCCCCAGGCTCCCGTGCGCACGAGAAGCTCGATGCGGCCGAGATCCATGAGCGAGAGATACACGCCGTTGTTGACATGCTTCTGAGTGTCGAGGTCGTTCGGCAGAACGCGCATGCGCTTGTAGCCGACCTCGTGCATGTCGAGCGGTGGCTTGCGGCCCGCGAGCAGAACGGTCAGCAGGGTGCGCAGCAGCATGTTCACCGGCACAGAGTATGCGTCGCGTGCGTGCCGCGCCACGTCGACTGTAGGGACTGCACAATCTGTCGGGTGAAAACGTCGAGTGACGCTGTGCGACAACCGACGCTCGCGCGATCCACGGCTACGGCGCATGCTTGAGGGATGTCCCCTTCAGCAGAGATCACCCTCACCGCTCAGAAAGCCGAACTACTCCGATCGCTCCACATCCCGGGCGACCCGCTCATCGTGACGAACGTGTGGGATGCCGTGACGGCTCGCACGGTCGCCGCAGCTCCCGGCGTCAAGGCACTCGCGACCGCGAGCCACGCGGTGTCGTTCGCACACGGTGTTGCCGACGGCGAGGGACTGAGTCTCGACCAGGCGCTGGCCGCAGCGTCCCTCATCACCCAGGCGGTCGACATTCCGGTCTCCGTGGACTTCGAGAAGGGCTACGCCAAGGATGTCACCGCGCTCGAGCACAGCATCGCCAGGCTCATCGCCGCCGGTGCCGCCGGGCTCAACATCGAAGACAGCGTCGGGCCGGCGAAAGCGCCGCTGTTCCCGTTGGAGGTGGCGACCGAGCGCGTCGCCACGGTGCGCCGCACGGCGACGACTCTCGGCGTTCCGCTGGTGATCAACGCCCGCGTCGATGTGCTCGCCGGCGGGGGCGAGTGGGACGACATGGTGAGGCGCGCCAACTCCTACCTCGGTGCGGGGGCGGATGTCGTCTTCGTCCTCGGACTCGGCACCGAGGAGAAGGTGAAGCGAGCCCTGGACGAGATCGACGGCAAGGTGTCTGTGATCTCGAATCCGACATCCGTGCCTCTGAAGCGCCTCGCCGAACTCGGCGTCTCGCGCGTGAGCTTCGGCCCCGGAACGCTGGGCCTCACACTGTCGCACCTGCAACGCGCTGCGGCGCAGCTCACGGCTCTCGGCGAGTACCCGGAGGAGCTGGGATTCGCCTACTGATCCCCGCTCGCTGACCCCCCTTCGGGGGTATGCTGTGCGCATGGCAGCACCGCACGCAGGCGCCGTCGTCGGGTCACGGCAGACCACAGCGAGACCGCTCGGATTCTGGCTCAAGCTCGTCGACCGCCTGGTTGATGAGCAGTTCGAGCGGGCACTCGCAGACTTCGGCGTGACTCGGCACCAGTGGGAACTGCTGAACATCCTCTCCCCCGGGCCGAGCACGCTCACAAGGCTCAATCGGGATTTCGAACCCTTTCTCGCGTCGGGCACCAGCGCGGCGGACCACCTCGCCGACCTCATCGACCGCGGCTGGGTGGACGTCGCCTTCGAGTACTACGAACTGACCGGAGAGGGCGCGAGTCGGCACGCGGAATTGCACCGTGTCGTGGCGAAGAACCGCAGCGCCGCCCTCGTGGATGTCAGCGACGAGGACTACGCCACGACGTTGCGCTCCCTCGAGCGAGTGGCCAGAACGCTCGGCTGGCAGAGCTGAACGCCCCCAGGCACGCCACTTCCACCCGGGTTAGGCTGGTAGGGCGGCCGTCCGCCGCACCGGTGTCGGCACGACGGCGCACCTTCCCTTCTTCGAACAACGGACAGGCATGAGCAGCAGCACCGAAAGCGTCGTCCTCGTCGACACCGATGGCAACGAGATCGGCACGGCCGACAAGGCGCTCGTTCACACCACGCAGACCGCGCTGCATCTGGCCTTCTCGTGTCACGTCTATAACGCGGCGGGCGAGGTGCTCGTCACCCGCCGAGCGCTCAGCAAGCTCACCTGGCCCGGCGTGTGGACAAATTCGTTCTGCGGACATCCGGCACCCGGTGAGCCGATGGCGGACGCCCTCGCCCGCCGCGGAAGCTACGAGCTGGGCCTCGAGCTCGGTCCGCTTGAGCCGATGCTGCCCGACTTCCGCTACCGCGCGGTCGACGCCTCGGGCATCGTCGAGAACGAGGTGTGCCCCGTCTTCAGCACGGTGACGACGGATGCCGTGGCCGCGAACCCCAACGAGGTGGCCGAATGGCGCTGGGTCGCGCCTCAGTCGCTGCGCACGGCCGTCGCGGCTGCACCGTTCGCGTTCAGCCCGTGGCTCGTGCTGCAGCTGGCCTCGGGCGCCTTCAGCTAACGCTGGTCGAGTAGCGCGCTGGAGCTTTGAGGAGCGCGGAGCGATCCTGCGACGCCAGCGCCGACTGAGCCTGCGAAGTCGGTCCTTCGCCCGCGGCCATATCGAAACCAGGGACGTGCCAGGGTTTCGATACGCTCGTTCCTCGCTACTCAACCCGCCTATGTGGGTTGAGTAGGCCGTCCGCGGCCGTATCGAAACCGCGGCAGCCGGTCAGTCGAGCTGGCTCTCGTCGCGCGCGAGAATCGTGCGATAGAAGTTCTGGAACGACCGCGATGCCGTCGGTCCGCGCTGGTTCTGGTAGCGCGACTTGTACTCCGCCGAGCCGTAGGGCTTCTCCGCCGGCGAGGTCAGCCGGAAGAAGCAGAGCTGGCCGATCTTCATGCCGGGCCACAGCTTGATCGGCAGGGTCGCGACGTTGCTGAGTTCCAGCGTGACGTGGCCCGAGAAACCCGGGTCGACGAATCCCGCGGTGGAATGGGTGAGGAGGCCCAGGCGACCCAGGGAACTCTTGCCCTCGAGACGGGCGGCCACGTCATCCGGAAGCGTCACGGCCTCGTAGGTGGAGCCGAGCACGAACTCTCCGGGGTGCAGGATGAACGACTGCTCGGGGTCGGTCTCGACGAGCCGGGTGAGTTCAGGCTGGTCTTCGGCCGGATCGATGTAGGGGTACTTGTGATTGTCGAACAGGCGGAAGAAGCGGTCGAGCCGCACGTCGATGCTGGACGGCTGGATCATCGTGGGCTCATACGGGTCGAGCCCGATGCGCCCTGAGTCGAGTTCCGCCTTGATATCCCGGTCCGATAGCAGCATGACAAGAGACTAGCCGAGCGCGCTTGCTAGTATTGGCGTCGGTCGCTGGCTCAGTCGAAGCAGCGATACGCGAGTGTAGTTCAATGGTAGAACTCCAGCTTCCCAAGCTGGTAGCGCGGGTTCGATTCCCGTCACTCGCTCTCTTGCGAGGCCGTGCCCGGCCCGTTCGCATCGCGCAGGCAGGCGACGACCTCGGCATCCGTGGTCTGCTCGAAGTTGTCGTACCACTGGCCGACGGCGAAGAACGGTTCGGGAGTCTCCAGGGCGATGAGCCGGTCGGCCTCGTCCGCCAAGCGCTCCTTCCAGTCGGGTGGTGCGACGGGGACCGCGACCACCACCTCGGCGGCACCGAGTTGCCTGGCGGCGCGGCAGGCCGCGATCGCCGTGGAGCCGGTGGCGATGCCGTCGTCCACGATGATGGCGCGCTTGCCCGTCAAGTCGAGGCGACCGGCACCCGACCTGAAGTGGTCCGTGCGCCTGGCGAGTTCGGCTCGCTCGCGCGTCTCCACCTCGGCCAGCTCCGCTTCGCCGACGCCCATCATCCGCACCGCTGCCGGGTCGATGATGCGCACGCCGTCCTCGCCAATCGCGCCCACCGCATACTCCGGATGCCGAGCACTGCCGAGCTTGCGCACCACGATCACGTCGAGCGGCGCCTCGAGTGCGCGCGCGACCTCACGCCCCACCGGCACACCGCCGCGGGGAAGGCCGAGCACGACGGTGTCGCGCCCGCGCAACTCCAGCAGGATCTGCGCGAGGCGCCGTCCGGCATCCGCTCGGTCTGCGAACACGCTTTTTCGCCTCCTCCTCCAGTATCCGCCTGCGCCGCGACTGAGCAGCGATCCTCTGAGAGGGCTCCGCAAGCGCTGGGCGTTCGCGGTAGGTCTGTCGTGCCAGACGCGGGTCGGCGTAGCGTGAAAAGGACGCATCATCCGTCGTTCACGCGAAAGGAAGAAGCCATGCCAGCATCCAAGGAAATGCCGTCAACCCTCGAGCGGTCACCGAAGCACGCGCAGGCGATCTGGTCTAAAGCGCACGATTCCGCCGTCGACGAGTACGGCGAGGGCGAGCGGGCGCATCGCACGGCGTACGCGGCGCTGAAGCACGAGTACGAGAAGGTCGGCGACCACTGGGAGAAGAAGGAACACGCCGGGCCGTCTGATGAGGGCGGACGAGGTTCCTCCGGCGAAACCGAGGGTGGCGTCGATGCGAACGCGTCGAAGGAGCACCTGCTCGATCTTGCGAAGAGGCTCGACATTCACGGTCGTTCTTCGATGGACAAGGACGAACTGGTCGACGCACTCCAGAAGGCGAACGCGAAGGAGACCCGCAAGGCGCGCGAGTGAGGCGCGCGTCGCAGGGCGCGCCGTGGTTAGCATCGACTGCATGACAGACGACGATTCCCTGCGGGCGCGACTGCGAGGCCTTGCCGTGTTCGAGTCGGATCGAGGCAACTTCGATCCGACCCTCGCCCCGGAGGCTCCCCACCCGCTGTTCGTCGACTGGCTCGACGAGGCGATCGCTGCAGGAATCCCTGCGCCGCACGCGATGACGCTGTCCACGAGCGGCGCGGACGGCAAAACCAGCGCACGAGTGCTCATTCTCAAAGACGTGGATGTCGAAGGCTGGCAGTTCGCGACCGACGCCGGTAGCCCGAAGGCGCAGGCGATTGCGCAGAACCCGAGGGTTGCGTTGAGCTTCTTCTGGCCGGCGATCGGCAGGCAGGTGCGCATCACGGGTTCGGCGAGCGCTGTGTCGGAGGCCGCAGCAGCAGCCGATTTCCTCGCCAGGCCAGAGGGGTCACGCGCCGCCACACTCGTCGGGCATCAGAGCGAGACGCTGGCGAGCTGCGAGGAGTACGCGCAGACATTCGAGCGAGCCCTGGCCCGGGTTCGAAGCGACCCGGAACTGGTCTCGCCGAGCTGGACGGTGTACTTGGTGCGCGCGGATGAGGTGGAGTTCTGGCAGGCGAGCGACGACCGCGGCCACACCCGGCTGCACTACCGTCGCGAGGCCGAGCGCTGGAGCAGGCAGCTGCTCTGGCCGTAACACGAGCGGTCAGCGGACAGCCCACTTCCTGTCGACAACGTCTCCGTTACTTTCCGCCGTAGTTCGGCGCGGAGTTCAGTCCACCTGCCACGATGAAGCATGCGCAGATTGGTCTCCGGCCTCGTTGTAGCGCTCACGCTGAGCGTGATGGTCGCTGGTTGCTCGGTGATTCCACCCTTGGCCTGTCCCGCCATCGGTTGGTCCCATACGGTGACCGTGGTTCTGGACGGCGCGGTGGAGAAGGTACACACGGTTGAGTTGTGCATCGAGGACAACTGTTCGATCACCACGGATCAGTTGCAGGAACGCACCGACGAGCCACTGCAGATCGCCACTGCCATGCCGCCAGACACTCCGACGAGCGCATCGCCATCGAATCTCGGAGCACCACCGATCGGCGCCAGGCTAGATGACCACGCCTGGACGTTCTCCCTCATGATGAACGCGCCCACGACGGTCACCGTGCGCGCCCTCTCCGTCGATGATGCGAGCATTGCGTCAACAGAAGTCACACTTCACTGGAAGCGGGTCGGCGGCTCCGAGCAGTGTGGCGGGCCTGGCGAGGCCGCGCCCGTCGCCCTCTCGATTCCTGCGGAGTAGCGTGAGTCGCCTCAATCGCCGGAGATGCGATCCTCGGCAAAATCCAATATCCTATATGAATAGCGGCGGCACCGACCGCGTTCGACCACGAGGAGCCAGCGGATGACCCGACTATGGAACGAGCCCGCAGCATTCGCCGATGACATGGTGGCGGGTTTCGTGCGCGCCAACGGACGCTGGGTTCGCGGCGTGTACGGCGGTGTGTCCCGCTCGACCCGGAGCACCGAGCCCGAGGTCGCCGTGGTGATCGGCGGCGGCTCGGGGCACTATCCGGCGTTCGGTGGCCTGGTCGGACCGGGCTTGGCGCACGGCGCCGCGATGGGAAACCTCTTCGCCTCGCCCTCGGCGCACCAGGTCGAGTCGGTCGTGCGCGCGAGCGAGCAGGGTCGCGGGGTGCTCCTGAGCTACGGCAATTACGCCGGCGACGTGATGCACTTCAACTCTGCGCAGGATGCCGTGCGCGCCGACGGCATCGACTGCCGCACCGTCGTCGTCACCGACGATATCTTCAGCGCGAAGCCCGCGGAGAGGCACAAGCGCCGCGGAATCGCGGGCGATCTCACCGTGTTCAAGGTCGCGGGAGCCGCCGCGGCGGCGGGTGAGAACATCGACGAGGTCGAGCGCCTCGCCATCCTGGCCAACGATCGAACCCGCTCCATGGGCGTCGCCTTCACCGGCTGCACGCTCCCCGGCGCCGACGAGCCGCTGTTCACCGTGCCGGAGGGGCGCATGGCGATCGGCCTCGGCATCCACGGCGAACCGGGAATCGATGAGGTCGACATCCCGAGCGCCGACGGCCTCGCCGAGCTCTTCGTCGAACATCTCATCGCCGAGCAGGAGATTCCGGATGGCGTCACCCTGCAGGGCGCGCGCGTCGTGCCCATTCTCAACGGCCTCGGTTCGGTCAAGAACGAGGAGCTGTACGTCGTCTTCAGCCGTGTCGCCGATCTCCTCGAAGCCGCCGGCATCACCCTCGTCGACCCGCAGGTCGGCGAGTTCTGCACGAGCTTCGACATGGCCGGCGCCTCGCTGACACTGCTCTGGCTCGACGACGAGCTCGAACCGCTCTGGACGGCACCCGCCGACACTCCGGGCTTCCGCACGGGCGCGATCGACGTCGGGTCACTCGAGCGGGTCGAGGCCACCGATGAGGTGCAGGCGGAGGATGAGATTCCCACGGCATCCGAAGACTCGCGACGGGCGGCCGTGCGGGTCTCTGCGGCCCTCGGCAGCATCCGCGAGGTCATCGACGAAAGTGCTGAAGAGCTGGGTCGCCTCGACTCCATCGCGGGCGACGGCGACCACGGCATCGGCATGAAGCGCGGCTCCGTCGCGGCCGCGGAGGTTGCCGCATCGCTGCTCGATCGGGAGGCCGGCGTCGAGACGATGCTGAGCCGCGCGGGCAGCGCCTGGTCCGACCACGGCGGCGGCACCTCGGGTGCGCTCTGGGGCGCCATGCTGCAGGCGGTCGGTGCCGCGCTGGGAGACACCGACGCCGTCACGCCGGAGCGCGTCGTCGCAGGTGTATCCGCTGCCAGGGATGCGGTCATGGCCTACGGCAAGGCGGCCGTCGGCGACAAGACCATGGTGGATGCGCTCGTTCCCTTCGCCGAGACCCTCAGCGCTGAGGTGCGGGCCGGCGCTCCACTCGCGGATGCCTGGGCTCGCGCGGCCGCGGCAGCGACCGCAGCGGCGGAGCAGACGAAGGACCTCATGCCCTCCCTCGGTCGCGCACGCGCCCACGGCGAGAAGTCGCTCGGCGTGCCCGACCCCGGGGCCGTCTCGCTCGCCCTCATCGTCGAGCGCGTGCACGCCGTCATTTCGGCCGAGTAACAGCGCGTTACCGGAGAACAACAAAAGAAGGACTGATTATGGCAGACAAGTGGCGCATCGTCGTCGGCTCGGATGACGCTGGCTTCGACTACAAGGAGATCCTCAAGAAGGACCTCGAGGGCAGCGATCTCGTTGCCTCCGTCATCGATGTCGGAGTCGATGCCGATGGACACACCAACTATCCGACGATTGCGACCGCCGCGGCCGAGATGGTCGCCCGTGGCGAGGCGGATCGCGCCCTGCTGATCTGTGGCACCGGGCTCGGTGTCGCGATCGCCGCGAACAAGGTTCCCGGCATCCGCGCTGTCACGGCGCACGACGCGTACTCGGTCGAGCGCGGTGTGCTGTCGAACAACGCGCAGGTGCTCTGCATGGGCCAGCGCGTGGTCGGTATCGAGGTCGCCCGTCGTAATGTGCGCGACTGGCTCGGCTACGTTTTCGACGAGTCGAGCGCCTCCAACGCGAAGGTGCAGGAGATCGTGGATTACGAGGGGCGACGGTAGCGCCGGAGCGCTCCCTGGCTGCTGATAGCATCTGCTTTCCGGGAGGTATCCATGCGTGACACCAGTTCGCTCCACGCGGGCATAGCGCTCGAGCGCCGAGGGCTGCGTGACCGCGTCTACGAGCTCGTACTCTCGACGCTCATGAGCCCGGACATCGAGCCCGGATCGCGGCTCTCGATCGACACCGTCGCGCGCGATCTCAACGTCTCGCCGACCCCGGTTCGCGAGGCCCTCGTGCTGCTCGAGCGCACGGGGCTCGTCACCCGCGAGGCCAACAAGGGTTACCGCGTCGCCGCACCGATCTCTGACGGACAACTCGAGGCGCTGTTCGATGCCCGCCTGGTGCTTGAGAGCGGAGCGATCGAGCTCGCCTCCAGCAACGTCGCCACGGTTGCCCCCCTGCTCGAAGCCGCGCTCGCCTCCCACCGCGAGGTCACCGAGCGGGTGAAGCAGGCCGCGGCCGCCGGTGACATCGCCGTCGACCTGCTGCAGGAGTACTTCGAGGTCGACTGGAACTTTCACCACGTGATCTTCGAGGGCGCCCAGAATCCCTTTCTGCTCGACATGTCGGATGCGATCTCGACCAGGGTGCACCGCATGCGTCAGACGGTGCAGACCGGAATCTCGGATGCCGACGAGGCCGTCGTCGAGCATGCCGCGGTTCTCGACGCCTTCACGACCCAGGATGCGCACGGTGCGGTGGCAGCGATGCGCAAGCACATCGAGCAGGTGCGCATCCGCTCGCGGTCAGACTCGCACCTGCACTGAGCCTGACCGCGCCACAGACCTGCGACCCGCGGTGCGGGACTAACCCTTGACCGCGCCCGCCGTCATCCCCGACACCACGTACTTCTGTGCCAGCAGATAGAACGCGACCGCCGGGAGCGTGTAGACCACCGACACGGCCATGACCGTCTGCAGCGGCGTGCTCAGCTCACCGATGAAGCCGGCGAGACCGACGGAGGCCGGCTGCACGTGTGGATCGGCGGCGAAGGTCACCGCGAAGACGTACTCGTTCCATCCGCTGAAGAAGGAGATCACGGCGGCGGCGGCGAGAGTGGGTGCGATGAGCGGCAGGTTGATGCGCGTGAGGATCGTGAGCGGGCGACATCCGTCCACTCGAGCGGCCTCCTCGAGCTCGCGCGGAATCGCGTCGATCGCCCCCTTCAGGATGAACGCGACGATCGGCAGCACGAACGCCGTGTCGGCCATGATCAGTCCGAAGAGCGAGTTGAGCAGGCCCAGCTGACGGAACAGCGCGAACAGCGGAACCACCAGCAGCGCCTCGGGGAGCATCTGGGTGAGGAACAGCGCGACGCCCGCGAGTGCCTTGCCGCGGAAGGAGAACCGCGACAGCGCGTAGGCGAGCGGGATGCCCAGGATGACCGACAGCAGGCAGGTGCCGGCAGCGATCACGAAGCTGTTGAGGAGCCAGAGCGGAACGTTGCCCGAGGTGAGCGCCTGAACGTAGACGCCCATTCTCGAGAAGTCCGGAAACGGCTGAACCGTCTTACCGAACAGGTTCGAGTCGCTCGTGAGCGAGGTCGTGAACATCCAGTACAGCGGGAAGACGGCGACGCCCAGGATGATGAGGACGAAGACGACGCGAACAGTCGTGCCTACGGTGAACTTTTTCATCGGGAGTCCTCCTGCTCGGCCCTGCGAGTTATGTAGCTGCTGGCAGTGACGACAAGCAGTGAGATCACGACACCGACCATTCCGACGGCCGCCGCGGTGCCGATGTCATTGAGTTCGAAGGCCTGCGAGTAGAGGTCGATGACGAGGGTGTTCGTGGAGTTCACCGGCCCACCGCGAGTCATCAGCCAGATCAGCTCGAAGCGGCGAATCGACCAGATGGTCATGAGGAGCGCGAGGAGCCCGATGGAGGGCTTGATGACCGGCCAGGTCACCACCCTGAACGCCCAGAGCACGCCGGCGCCGTCCATCATGGCCGACTCCTGCACATCCTTCGGCACGGACTGCAGTGCCGACAGCAGCACCACCGCGACGAACGGGAAGAGTTGCCAGATCGTCGTGATCAGGATGGCGGGCAGCGCGTAGGTGGTGCTGTTGAGGATGGAGCCGCCCGGAACGCCGAGACCGATCGCGTTGAGTACGCGGTTGACGATGCCGTACTGGGAATCGACCATCCAGGTGGCGATCAGCGCGACGGCGACGGCCGGTGCGGCCCACGGAATGGCGACGAGGGCACGAGCGACGCTGCGGCCGCGAAAATTGCCGTTCATCAGCAGCGCGGCGCCGAGGCCCACGGAGATCGTTCCGACGACGCAGACGATGACGTAGATGAGCGTGACCCACAGCGTGTGCTGGAACTGAGAGCTCGAGAAGATCTTGACGAAGTTGTCGAAGCCGATCCACTCGTTGTTCGAGGGGTTCAGGAGCGAGGTTCTCGTGAAGCTCAGGCGCAGTTCCTGCAGAAGCGGAAAGCCCTGGAAGATCAGCAGGTAGAGCCCGGCGGGCGCGAGGAAGAAGTAGGGGGTCCACTTGCTGCCGAGCGGGCTGCGGCGGCGCCGAGTGGGCGGGGGCGTGGCCGCCCGCGGTCGTTTCGTCGTGAGGCTAGTCGTCATTGATCTAACTTTCTGTCGCGTCGTGCCGTGCCGAAGCCGTGCGCACGACTACGGCTGCGGAATCATCGCGGTGCTGGTGCGGGGGTCGAGACCCGCCGCACCAGCACCGCGTGACGGGATCGGTCAGCCGCCGACCGCGGCCGTTGCCTCTTCCTGCGCCTGGTCCATCGCGTCTTTCACGCTCTGCTGGCCCTGGATGGCGCTGATCACCTTGGTGATGACGATCTTGCGGATGGCCGGGGTCTTGGCCTCGAAACCCTTCACGTACTGCGGGATGCTGTACTCCGTGAGCGCGTCGTAGACGGGAGCGTACGGAATCTTCTTCAGCTGCTCCGCGCTGCGCGTGGTCTTCGTGGCGACACTGGCCGAGCCGAGGACGACCTGGAGGCTCTCCTGGTTCTTCGGCTGCAGCATCCACTTGATGAACGCGTTGGCGCCGTCGATGTGCTTGCTGTTCTTGTTCACACCGGTCGGGGTCTGGATGCCACCGAAGTACTTGTACGGGAACGGGTTCGCTGCAGCACTGAGGTGCAGGTTGGCGTTCATCGCCTGGATGACGCCGGCGACTCCACCGTTGTCGACCTCCATGGCGAGTTTGCCAGCGCCGAACATGGTGCGGTACGTCGAGGCGGTCGCTCCCTTCGGAATGACGTTGGCGTCGTACACCTCCTTGTAGGCGTTGATTCCGTCGATGACCTTGGGGGAGTTCAGCGTGAGCTTCTTGCCGTCAGACCACTTTCCGCCGAAGCCGTAGACGTAGTTCATGACGTCCTGCCACATCCCGGCTTCCTCGGGCTGGGTCTGGCGCATGCCGAAGCCATAGACACCGTCCTTCGTCGCGGCCTTCGCCGTTGCAAGGAACTCGTCGAAGTTCTTCGGCGGGGTCTTCACGAGGTCGGTGTTGTAGATCAGCGCGTAGTTCGCGATCTCGAACATCACGCCGTAGCGCTTGCCGTCGACGAAGTTCGTCTTGTCTGGCGCCTTGATGAAGTCGTACTTCTTCGTGTCGACGACCTTGTCGAGCGGCTCGAGGAGTCCGGCCTGGGCTGCTGCGGCGAAGTCCGAGGCGTCGAAGCGGATGATGTCGGGGCCGGTGCCGCCACCCATCTGGGTGAGGATCGTGGCCGCGAAGGTCGGGAACGGAATCGATGCCGGTACGACCTTGACCTTGTTCTGGCTCTTGTTGAACGTGTCGAGCCAGGCTTCCAGCAGCGGGCCGCGGCCGGTCTCGGCGAAGGTCGCCGCGGCGAAGGTGATGGTAGGGACCTTGCCGGAGTCGCTGGAGGCATCCTTGCCATCCGTTCCTCCGCTCGAACAGCCGACTAATGCGAGGCTGATTGCGGATGCAACCGCAATCGCCCGGTAGATGTTCTTTGATTTCATGCTGTTCTCACTCCTCTTAGGTTGTGCTCTTTCGGATATCCGGTCGGACAGCTGTGGGGTGGGTGACGATGTTCTAGTGGATGGGGGCCGGGCCGAGCTCGTCCATGAGCTTCTTGATGGCGACATAGGCCTTGTTGCGGTAGGCGATGAGTTCGGCGGTGCGCTCGACCGGAACGTCGAGGTAGCCGGCTCCGGACTTGGTGCCGAACTTTCCGGCATCCACAAGCTCCTTGAGCGAGTCCGGCGTGGCGAAACGCTCGGGCCATCGGGTCTGCAGCGACGCGTAGCAGAAGGCGTAGACGTCGAGGCCGGCCATGTCGGCGATAGCGAACGGGCCGAAGACGGGCAGGCGGAAGCCGAAGGTCGTGCGCACGATGGTGTCGATGTCTTCGGGGGTCGCGATGCCCTCTTCGACGATCTGCGTCGCCTCGTGGAAGAGCGCGTACTGAAGGCGGTTGAGCACGAAGCCAGTGGAGTCCTTGACCCGAGCCGTCTCCTTGCCGGTGGCAGCCACGATCTCCTCAACGAGCCTGATGGCCTTCTCCTCGGTGCCCTCGTGCGGAATCAGCTCGACGCCGGGGATGAACGGAGCGGGGTTCGAGAAGTGCACACCCAGGAAGCGCTCGGGGTGCGTGACCGCGGTGGCGAGCGAGGCGATCAGGATGGTGGAGGTGTTCGAGCCGATGATCGCGTCAGGGCGAGCGGCGGCACAGATGCGCGCGAGCGTCGCGTGCTTGATCTCGATCTTCTCGGGCACGGCCTCTTCGATGAGGTCCGCGTCGGCGACGGCCGCCTCGATGGACGCGGCCGGCGAGACGTTCGCTCGGATGCGCTCCACCGCATCCGTGGGAAAGAGACCGTCGGCGACGAACTGGGCGGCCTCCTCGAGCAGTCGTTCGTAGTTCTTGGTGGCGATCTCCTCGGAGATGTCGGCGATCTGGACGGTGAGGCCCGACAGCGCGAGTACCTGGGCGATGCCGCCGCCCATGTATCCGGATCCGACGATGGCGACTGTGCGATTGGTCATGATGTTCCTTACTTCGCTGCCAGCGGCAGCAGCGTGCGGATGTACTTCTCATTGGTGGCGCAGACGCTGAGGCTGTCTCCGCCGTACTGCTCGGCCAGGATGATGCCGTTGAAGCCAGCCTCGATGGCCATGCGGAAGACGGCTCGGTAGTCGATGAGGCCGGTCTCCATCGTGGAGGGCACCGAGGTGGCCCATGAGCCGTCTGCCGATTCGTCTCTCGTGTAGTTCTTCACGTGCCAGTAGTTTGCATAGGGAAGCGTCTTCGCATACAGCTCGCGCCAGTCTTCGACCGGGCGGTGCAGACGGATGAGGTTGGCCACGTCGGGGTTGAGCCCCACGTTGTCGAGACCGACGGCCTCGACGAAGCGCACGGCGCTGTCCGCAGTGCCGAGGTAGGTGTCTTCATAGAGTTCGAGGGCGAGCGGCAGACCCACGGATGCCGCGTGCTTGCCGAGCTCGCGGATGCGCGACACCGCGGCGTTCCACACCTCCGGGTCGTCGGGATCCTTGGGGCCCTGCGCGGTCCAGAACCACAGCGCCTTCTTCTGTGCCTCGTTGAACGGCTGGTGCAGTCCGGTGGAGAAGACCTCCATGCCCCACTCGGCGGCCGCGTCGATCGTGCGATGCGCGTAGGCGAGGTTCTTCTCCTCGTGGCCCGGCATGATCACGCTCTGGCGCTGCAGGTGTACGGACGGGATGCCGATGCCGTGCGACTTCGCGATCGACAGGAACTCGTCTCGCCGCGAGGCCTCGAGGTCGGCCGGGCGAACGTGGCTGTCCGCGAGCTCCGCGAGGGTGAAGCCCACTCGCTCGATCTGGGCGAACATGTCGTCCCAGACCTCGGCGGGTGCGTCGTGCATGGCGACGCCCTGCTTGTCGACGGGAGGGAAGGAGTGGAGACAGGTGGCGATGGGCCAGTTGTCGGCGTTGTATCGAGTCTCCTGCTGTGACATGCTGCTCCATTGCTCAGGATTGACGCCACCCTGCGTGGTCGCCTATATCCTATAGGAAAGAGTATTCCGGCAGCACGAATTGCGCAAGGGATGCCAAGACACGCCCCTGCGCGGGTGCCGAGGCCGAGCCCCGGCACCCGAGAAGCCGCTAGCCGACCTTGCGTCGCACCAGATCGGCAAGCTGGTCGGCGTCGAGCGCGAACAGGTCACGCGACCCCGCGGTGGCAGCCCCCAGCAGAGCACCGGATGCCGGCAGCAGCTGCTCGGCGTAGAAGCGCGCCATCACCAGCTGGGTCTCTGCCTGCTCGGCGTCGTCCACGGTGAGTCCGGCGAGCGCGGAGCGAGCGAGCAGCCAGCCGCCGAGGCACAGGCCCCACATCCGCTGGTACGGAACCGAACCGGCGAGCACGGCGTTCGGGTCATCCATACCGGTCTTCAGCATCCAACCGGTCGCCTTCTCGAGGGCGCCGAACTGCCGTTCGAGCTCGGTTCTGATCGAGTCGAACTCCGCGCCCGCTGCCTCGAGCTCGGGCAGGATCTCGCGCATCGTGGCGTGGAACTCCATGAAAGAGGCACCCCTGCGGATGCCGAGCTTGCGCCCCACAAGGTCCGCCGCCTGGATTCCGTTGGTGCCCTCGTAGATCGCCGTGATGCGAACGTCGCGGTAGTGCTGTGCGACGCCGGTCTCCTCGACGAATCCCATGCCGCCGTGGATCTGCAGCGCGAGTGAGGTGAGCTCGTTGCCGAGGTCGGTGCCGAAGGACTTGCAGATCGGGGTGAGCAGGCCGACGATCTCGTTGGCACGCTCGCGCGCGGCGGGGTCGGGATCATTGGTGCTGCGGTCGACGTACGCGGCGTTCAACATCATCAGGCGACGCGCCGCGGCCAGGTAGGTCTTCTGCGTCATCAGCATCCGGCGCACATCCGGGAAGTCGATGATCGGGGAGTCGGTCGCGGCGCCGATCGCGCGGCCCTGAATGCGCTCGCGCGCGTAGTCGAGCGACTGCTGGTACGCGCGCTCAGCGACGGCGACGCCCTGCATGCCCACCGAGAGGCGGGCGCTGTTCATCATGATGAACATGATGCGCATGCCGAAGTTCTCATCGCCGATGAGGTACCCGGTGGCATCTTCGTACGACAGCACGCAGGTCGGCGAACCATGGATGCCCAGCTTGTGCTCGAGCGACAGGGTGTGCACGCCGTTGCGCTCGCCCAGCGAGCCATCCTCGTTCACGAGGAACTTCGGCACGATGAAGCAGGAGATGCCCTTCGTGCCGGCTGGCGCGCCGGGGGTGCGGGCGAGCACGAGGTGCACGATCTGCTCGGCCATGTCGTGGTCGCCGAACGTGATGAAGATCTTCTGGCCGGTGATGGCGTACGTGCCGTCATCGTTCTTGACCGCGCGCGTGGTGAGTGCTCCGACATCCGACCCGGCCTGCGGTTCGGTGAGGTTCATGGTGCCGCTCCACTCGCCCGTCACCATCTTCGGCAGGTAGCGCTGCTTGAGTTCGTCGCTGCCGTAGTGGAGCAGCGCCTCGATCGCGCCCTGGGTGAGGAGCGGAGCGAGCGCGAACGCCATGTTCGCGGTGGTCATGAGTTCCTGGATGGCGAGGCCGATGGTGCGCGGGAAGCCGCCGCCGCCGAACTCTTCGGGCAGCGGCACCGCGCCCCAGCCCGCCTCGACGTATTGGGCGTACGCCTCCTTGAAGCCGGTGGGGGTGACGACCGTGCCGTCCGGCTGCCTGCGGGCACCCTCGAGGTCACCGGCACGGTTGGTCGGGGCGACGACCTCGGCCATGAAGTCACCGCACTCCTCGAGCAGCTCGACCACGGTGTCGAGGTCGGCCTGCTCGAATCCGGGCATTCCGGCGATCTCCGGATAGCCCACGACGTGTTCGAGGGTGAAGGCAAGGTCAGAAACTTGGGGACGATACTGGCTCATGCTGGCCAGCGTAGCCGGAGCCGCTCGCGCCACAGAGCCGGCCCGGCATGTGCCCAGAATTGTGCCGATTCCGCACAATTCTGCGTCGGATGCGCCGAGAAACCGCGGTGTTTTCCTACAACGCGCCTCAGCGCGAGACCGAGCCCATGAGCGACGCGACGGGGCGCAGCAGGAGAGGCCGTGCGGCCACCCAGGCGGCAATCACCACGACGAGTGAGGCAGCGAAGATGCCGAAGCCGACCCAGTTCTCGTTGTCACTGCCGCCGTACATGTGGTTGAGGTTGCGCAGGGCTCCGGTCGCCAGCACGAGCGTCACGTGAACGACGATGAACAGCACGAAGTACAGCATGACGGGCAGGTGGATGGCTCTCGCGAGTCGAATCGGATAGATGCGACCCAGCGTGACGGCGTTGCGCGGCCACGCCCCGGACATCCGCCAGCCGGTGAGGATGGCCAGCGGCGCGGCGATGAAGACGGTGACGAAGTAGGCGAGCAGTTGCAGGGCGTTGTAGTTGACCCAGCCGTTGTCGATCGGCCAGCCGAGCGACGCGTACTGGATCGCCACCGACACGGCGTTGGGGAACACGTCCCAGTGGACGGGCACGATGCGGGTCCACTGCCCGGTGCTGAAGATGAGAACGTAGAACAGCGCGCCGTTGATGATCCAGAGCCAGCCGAGGCTGAGGTGGAACCAGAGATCGAGGCTGATCTTGAGCGGCGGGTTCTTCGTGCGGATCAGGCCCGTGTTGTTGCGCACCCAGCGCGCCGGCGGCCTGCCCGTGGTGCGCACCTTCCATCCGGCCCGGATGATCAGCACGATGAAGAAGAAGTTCAGATAGTGCTGCCAGGCGAGCCACGCCGGGAATCCGACCGGCGCGCCCTCTGGCAGCGCCGAGCGGCCCGGGTAGTCCTTCATGAAGGACTGCACAGCGGGCAGGCCGCGGATGCCCTTGGCGGCGAGCACGATGAGAAAGAGCACGACGAGCGCTGCGGGGATGATCCAGACGAGCTTGAACCACCTGCTCGAGGTGATGGACGCGTTTGTGGTTGCCACTAGTGTTTCCGTGCCTCGATCGCCTCGATGAGCTGCGGCACGACGGTGAACACGTCGCCAACGATACCGAAGTCCGCGATGTCGAAGATCGGGGCATCCGCATCCTTGTTGATGGCGACGATCGTCTTCGCCGTCTGCATGCCGGCCCTGTGCTGGATGGCACCGGAGATTCCGAGCGCGATGTAGAGCTGCGGAGCCACCGTGGTGCCGGTCTGGCCGACCTGCAGCGTCTGCGGCACGTAGCCCGCGTCGACCGCGGCGCGGGATGCCCCGACGGCGCCACCGAGCGCATCCGCCAGTCTTTCGACGAGCTCGAACTTCTCCTTCGAGCCGAGTCCGCGACCGCCGGAGACGACGGTGGATGCGTCGCGCAACTCCGGCCTGGACGACGCCTCAACCGCGTCGTGAACGGCATCGATCACGGCGGCGGCGGACGCATCGACCTCGATCGGCACCGTCGTGACATCGGCCGTCGCGGCGGCGGCACGATCCTGGATGGCGCCGGGGCGCACCGTGACGATGGGCGTTCCTCCCTCGACCGCGGCCTCGACCGTGTACGCACCGCCGAACACGGAGTGGGTGGCGACGATCCTGCCGGCATCCGCTCTGACGTCCACGGCGTCGACGAGGAGCCCGCCGCCGATGCGCACGGCGAGCCGCGCGGCCACATCGCGGCCCTCGACCGAGTGGGCGAGCAGGATCGCCGCGGGATCGAGCGCTGCGTGAGCGGCGACGAGAGCCTCCACCTCGGGGGCCACGAGCAGCGTGCCGACCTGATCGCTCTCCGCGACGTAGACCTGGGGGGCGCCGAGCCCACCCAGTTCCGCGGCGAGTGCGGATCCCGCGCCGGGCTTCGCGGCGACGACCGCCACCGGCGTGCCGAGCTTTGCGGCGGCGGCGAGGAGTCCCGCGGCCGTGTTCCTGATTGCTCCCGTGCCCGAGAGTTCGATCAGCGTGAGTATGTTCGACATCGTCCGCTCCTTGTCAGATCAGGTGGCCCGCGGCGAGGAACTCGGCGAGTTCCACTCCGGCGTTGCCCTCGTCGACGATCTTCTTGCCGGCCTCTCGCGCGGGCCGTTCGGTCGTGCTCAGGATCACGGAGCGAGCGGCCGCCTCGGCGACGGCGAGATCGCCGAGCGACAGCACGCTGATCGGCTTCTTCTTCGCGCCGAGGATGCCCTTGAAGTTGGGAAAGCGCGCCTCGGGTGCGCGTTCGGTGATGGAGATCACGGCGGGGAGGGCGGCGTGCACGTCGAGGCTGCCATTCTCCGTCTCGCGAGTGCCGCTGATCGTGGAGCCCGAGACCTCGACCGCATCGATGGCGGTGAGGTGCGGCACGCCCAGTCTCTCGGCGACCATGGCGGGCATGACACCGCCGCGGCCATCCGTCGATTCGTTGCCGGCGATGATGAGGTCGTAACCGCTGTTCGCTGCGGCCGCGGCGAGCACGGCGGAGGTGCGCACGAGGTCGGCCGCCTCGAGGTCATCGTCGAGCACGTGGATGGCGGAGTCGGCTCCCAGGGACAGTCCCTTGCGCAGGGAGGCGGTGAGGGCATCCGGCCCCATCGCGAGCAGCACCACCTCGGTGTCTTTCTGCGCATCTTTGAAGGTCAGCGCAGTCTCGATCGCCCGCTCCACGATCTCGTCGATGATCGGCTCGCTCGCCTCTCGGTCGAGGATGCCGGTGGTCGGATCGAGCTTTCGCTCGTCGTAGGTGTCTGGCACCTGCTTCACCAGCACGATGATCTTCATTGATTCTCTCCTCCTCGTGGGCCCCGCGCGGCTCTCTCGTGGATCGCCGCCACAGACACATTCGATCGATGACTATCCGACAGAACTAAAGATCATCGTATGCGGCGGGCCTGAACGTGCCGGCATCGGATGTGGGGTTCTCACTATCGGCGTTTGCGGCTGCTGCGCCTCGTTGGAGAGTTTCTCCGCGAGTTGCCCACTTTCGCCCCGTTTTCACCGGATTTCGGGCGATTGCGGGGCACAAGTGGGCAACTCGCGGAGGAACGGTCAGGAGGCGGCGAGCGCCTCGGCGACGACCTGGAGGCCCTCGGTCAGCAGTTCGTCGGAGATGGAGAGCGGCGGCAGGAACCGGATGACATTGCCAAAGGTTCCACAGGTGAGCACGATGACGCCCGCGGTGTATGCCGCGGTCGCGATCCGCCCCGCGAGTGCGGCGTCGGGTGCCCCGGTGGCGGCGTCGACGAGCTCGATGGCGACCATGGCTCCGCGGCCGCGAAGGTCGCCGATGCGGGCATCCGCCTGCTGCATCGCGCCGAGCCGGTCGTACAGGATGTCGCCGAGCTGTCGAGCGCGCTCGATCAGTCCGTCCTCCTCGTAGCTGCGCATCGCGGCGAGCGCTGCAGCGCAGGCGAGCGGGTTGCCGGCGTAAGTGCCGCCGAGGCCGCCGACGTGGGGCGCGTCCATGATCTCGGCGCGTCCGGTGACCGCAGAGAGCGGCAGGCCGCCCGCGATGCCCTTGGCCGTGAGGATGATGTCGGGCACGATGCCCTCGTGCTCGCAGGCGAACATGGCACCGGTGCGAGCGAAGCCGGTCTGCACCTCGTCGGCGATGAAGACGACGTCGTTCTTGGCCGCCCACTCGACGAGTGCCGGTAGGAAGCCCTCGGCGGGCACGACGAAGCCACCCTCACCCTGGATGGGCTCGATGATGATGGCGGCGAGGTTTGCCGCACCGATCTGCTTCTCGATCATCGTGATCGCCTGGGCCGCGGCCTCGGCTCCACTCAGTCCGCCGTCCCGAAACGGGTACGACATCGGCGCGCGGTAGATCTCGGGCGCGAACGGTCCGAAGCCGCTCTTGTATGGCATGCTCTTCGCAGTGAGCGCCATGGTGAGGTTGGTGCGGCCGTGATAGGCGTGATCGAAAGCGACCACCGCCTGCTTGCCGGTGTAGCTGCGCGCGATCTTCACGGCGTTCTCCACCGCCTCGGCGCCCGAGTTGAACAGGGCGCTGCGCTTCTCGTGGTCGCCGGGCGTCAGCCGATTGAGGGTCTCCGCGACCTCGACGTAGGAGTCGTAGGGCGTGACGGTGAAGCAGGTGTGGGTGAACTGCTCGAGCTGCGCACGCACGGCCTCCACCACCCGCGGTGCGCTGTTGCCCACGCCCGTGACGGCGATGCCCGAGCCGAGGTCGATGAGCGAGTTGCCGTCAACATCGACGAGCACCCCTCCCCCGGCCGCCGCGGCGAAAACGGGGATGGCGTGGCCCACGCCCGAGGCCACGGCCTGGCTCTTGCGCCTCGCGAGTTCAACCGACTTCGGACCGGGGATGGACGTGACGAGCCTGCGCTCCTGCGGCAGCGACGGACCGCCCAGGGGCGTGGTTGTAGTGGTGTCTGAAACGATCGTCATGGCTGTCATCGTAGGCATCGCCGCGCAGCCACCATATATACACTGTGTACAAGCAGGGCCGTGCAGTGGCCGTGCTGTATAGGAGGTGACCGTGCCCGCAACACTCCAGCGGCTCCTCGAGGCACCGGGCCTCGCTCTGCGATTGCTGAATCCCCCGGATGAACTGCCCCCGGCATCCCTGACCGCTGCCATCAGTTGGGTGCACAGTTCCGACCTCGTTGACCCGACACCGTTCCTCTCCGCGGGCCAGGTGCTGCTGACCACGGGTGCGCACTTCCCCGCGGACGACAGTGACGACGATTTCTACCGGCACTACGTCGACCGCCTCCACGACCGGGGCATCGCCGGGCTCGGCTTCGGCACGGAGGTGTTGCGCTCGGGAACACCCGAGGCGCTCGTGGCAGCCTGTCGCGACCGGTCACTTGCGGTGTTCGAGGTGCCGTACCGCACGCCATTCATCGCCGTGGCGCGGCTCGCGGCCGACATCGTCGCCGAAGACAGCCACGCCAGGGAGAGCTGGGCGCTGCGAGCGCAGCGGGCGATCGCGCTCGCCGCCACGAGGCCCGACGGGCTCTCGGCGACCCTCGCGGAACTCTCCGCACAACTCGGCTGCTGGGTCGCGCTCTTCGACGCGGCGGGCTCGCTGGATCGGGTCTTTCCGGATGGCGCGGTCTCCCCCGCCGCCACCGACTCCATGCGCGACGACGTGGCGCGGCTGCTGCGCGGGGGCAGGCGATCGAGCGCGGCGGTGACCTCGAGCGGTGAATCGGTGACGCTGCAGTCCCTCGGCGAGCGCGGACGCCTGCGCGGGGCCCTCGCGATCGGTGGCATGGCCGAGCGCGATCAGGCGAGCGAGCAGGTGGTGACGAGCGTGATCGCCCTCGCGAGCCTCGCCCTCGAGCAGAACCACGCGCTCGACCGTGCCCGCGGCCACCTGCGCTCGGGCCTGCTGCACATGCTGCTGAACGGTGAGGTCGCGCTCGTCGCCGGAATCGCCGAGCAGATGTGGGGCGCGCTGCCGCCCGCGCCGGTGCGGCTCATCGTCGCAGAAGCGCCGGCGGATGCGCTCGACTCCGCGGTGGAGTACCTCGAGGTGCGGGCGCAAAACGCGAGCTCACCGCTCTTCTACGCCGTGCTCGGCGAGACCGTCGTGCTCTGCGTGCCAGCGGAGTCAGCAGGCCTCGACGAGCTCGTCGGCTCGCTCGAGCTCCGTGCCGGCGTCTCCGCACCCCACGACTACGACCGGATGCCCGAGGCACGGCGAGAGGCGACGCTCGCGCTCGAGGCGGCCCGGCTCGATGGTCGTGGCGTGGTGCGGTTCGAGTCCCTCGCCGAGCGCGGCATGCTCGCCTTGGTGGGAGGCGAGCGGGCGCGGGCGCTCGGGCTCGGCATCCTGCGGCCGGTTCTCGATCGGGACGCCGCCGGGGGCTCCACCCTGCTGGAATCCCTGCGAGTGTGGCTCGCACACAATGGGCAGTTCGAGGGGGCCGCGCACCAACTCGGGGTGCACCGCCACACCCTGCGCGCCAGGATCGCGCAGGTGGAGGAGCTGCTCGGACGAGACCTCTCCTCGTTCCAGGTGCGTGCGGAGCTGTGGGCGGCAATCCTCGCCACCGGGGACGACATCCGTCTGCCGGGCTGAGCACTCGACCTCTCGTGATCTCACACCTAAAGTGGTGAGCAACGTGCGCTGTCGCCGGCCCCTCCGGGATGCGGTTCAGCCGCGCACAGAGGAGCGAGGAACACGATGAGCGAGTTTGCAGTGGTCAACCCGGCAACCGGCGAGACGATCAAGAGCTACCCGACGATCGGCAACGACGAGTTGGATGCCGCCATCGCGCGCGCAGACCGGGCACACCGCGGGTGGTCACGGTCGAGCACCGTCGAGGAACGGGCCGCGCTCATCCGCCGCGTCGGTGAACTGCACGTCGAACGGCGAGAGGAACTCGCCGACATCATCGTGCGCGAGATGGGCAAGCCGCGCGAACAGGCTCTCGGCGAAATCGACTTCAGCGGTGCCATCTACGGCTACTACGCCGACAACGCCGCAGACCTCATGAAGGATGAGCCGATCGAACTGCTCGACGGTGAGGGCAGCGCCCTGATCCGGCGCAATTCGCTCGGCGTGCTGCTCGGCATCATGCCGTGGAACTTCCCGTACTACCAGGTCGCGCGCTTCGCCGGGCCGAACCTCATCATCGGCAACACGATCCTGCTGAAGCACGCCGCACAGTGCCCGGAGTCCGCCGCCGCGATCGAACAGATCTTCCTCGACGCGGGCTTCCCCGATGGCGCCTACGTCAACCTCTACGCGAGCCACGACCAGCTCGGCACCGTCATCGCCGATCCGCGGGTGCAGGGTGTCTCGCTCACCGGTTCGGAGCGAGCCGGCGCCGCCGTGGCCGAACTCGCCGGCAAGCACCTCAAGAAGGTCGTGCTCGAGCTCGGCGGCTCCGACCCGTTCATCCTGCTGAGCACCGACGACCTGGATGCGACGGTCGAGGCCGCCGTCGCCGCTCGCGTCGACAACAACGGTCAGGCCTGCAACGCGGCCAAGCGCTTCATCGTGATCGATGACCTGTATGAGCCGTTCCTGGAGAAGTTCTCCTCCGCGATGTCGGCCGTGACGTTCGGCGACCCCATGGCGGACGACACCGTGCTGGGCCCGCTCTCGTCGGCCACCGCATCCGATCGACTACAGGAGCAGGTTGATCGTGCCATCGCGGGCGGCGCGCGCGTCGTCGTCTCGGGCGATCGCCAAGACAACTTCTTTCCGGCGACCGTGCTCACCGACATCACCCCGGACAACGACGCCTACCACGAGGAGTTCTTCGGCCCGGTCGCCGCGGTATACCGGGTCGGCTCGGAGGACGAGGCGATCACGCTCGCGAACGACACCCCGTTCGGCCTCGGCTCCTACGTCTTCACCACGGATGCCGAGCAGGCTCTGCGCGTCGCCGATCGCATCGACGCCGGCATGGTCTTCGTCAACGTCGTGGGTGCGGACGCCCCGGAACTGCCCTTCGGAGGGATCAAGGGCTCGGGCTCCGGGCGCGAGCTCGGTCGCTTCGGCGCCGACGAGTTCGTCAACAAGAAGATGATCCGCATCGGCTGAGCCGCAACGCGCACGCGCCGCGCTACGAGCCACACGGCATGCGCGCAGCGATAATGGGGGCTGGCAGGTCGTTGCCACCACGCAAGGAACGAGGAGGGATCCATGCCCGAGCTCGTCCCCATCCCCCACCCGGGAGTGCCCGAGACGTACGGCGCCACGGGCAATCCGCTCGTCGTGCTCCTGCACGACTGGTACGGCCGGCTCCCCTGGCTCAGGTTCTATGCCGAGGCGCTCGCCCACCGCGGCTTTCGCGTGGTCGTTCCGGATCTCTATGACGGCGTCGCGACCGATGACGCCGGCGACGCGAAAACCCTGATGGAGCGCCTGGACGTCGCGACAGCGCTGTCGGAGATCGATGACGTGGTGCAGCTCGCCCGCTCCGAGGGCTCACAGCGCATCGGGCTGGTCGGCTTCTCGATGGGCGGTTGGCTTGCCCTGCTGCACGCCCAGTCCGGCGCCGCGGATGCCGTGGCCGCCTACTATGCGACGCTCAGCCCCGAACAGCACGGCGTCATCCCGAGTCCCGTGCAACTGCACTTCGCGGAGTTCGACGAGTGGGATGAGGGAGAGGATCCCGAGTCGTTCATCGATCGGCTGAAGGACCACGGAACGCCGGTGACGCAGTACAGCTACCCGGGAACGGTGCACTCCTTCGCGAACGCCACCCTTCCCGAGAAGACCGACGTGAACGCGGCGGCCCTCGCCTTCGCCCACACCGCGAGCTTTCTCGAGAAGCACCTGATCGACTGACGCCCGGGCCGCGCGATCAGCGCGGCGCGATCACCCGCTGGTGCTGCTCGCCGAGCCCCTCGATCGACAGTCGCAGCTCGTCGCCGACCTGCAGCCACCGCGGCGGCTTCATTCCCGCCGCGACGCCGGGCGGGGTGCCGGTGTTGATCAGGTCGCCCGGCTCGAGCACCATGAATTGGCTCAGGTAGTGCACGAGAAATGCCGGGCTGAAGATCATCGACGCGGTCGATCCGCGCTGCCTGCGCTCGCCGTTCACGTCGAGCTGCAGCTCCAGATCGAGCACGTCGACGAGCTCGTCGGGCGTGACGAGCCAGGGACCGCAGGGGTTGAAGGTCTCGGCCGACTTGCCCTTGGAGAATTGCCCGCCCCGCTCCTTCTGAAAGGAACGCTCGCTCACATCGTTGACGATCGTGTACCCGGCGATAACGGACTCCGCCGCGGCCTCGTCGTGGAGGTAGCTCGCCCGGGCACCGATCACGACGCCGAGCTCCACCTCCCAGTCGAGCTTGGTCGAGCCGCGCGGAATGCGCACCTCATCGTTCGGCCCCACCATGCTGTTCGGCGACTTCGTGAACAGAATCGGCTCCTCGGGCACGGCGGCACCCGTCTCCGCGGCGTGATCCCGGTAGTTCAGCCCGATGCTTACGATCTGGTGCGGTCGCGCGATTGGCGAACCGACGCGCTCACCCTGGAACGCCAGCGTCGAACCGGATGCGACGCGCTCGGCCACCACGGGCCGCAAGCGATCCAACCCGGAGGCGAAGAATGCCTCGTTGAAGTCGGGCACGACATCCGAGACATCGACGTAGAGGTCGTCGCTGATGCGGACGACGGGTCGTTCGGAGCCGACGGCCCCGATGCGCATGAGATACATCCGAGTCCTTCTAACCGGCCTGGGTGAAAGCTCTGCCGGTCACGTCCCACAGGTGATGCACCGGGTCGTGCACGAGGTACTTTCCGAAGCTGCTCACGGTGAAGCGAGCACCGTCACTGCGGCGACCGGTTCTGGCCCAGGCATCCGCCGACACGGCGTCGAAGGCGTCGGCGAGCGCCGTGCCGGCCTCGATCAAGTCGCGACCGACGGCCTGCGGGTCCTGCTCGTTGTAGCGCTCCTCGATCGCGGTCGCGTCCTGGTCCCAGTTGGCAAACAGCGGGTCGTCTTCGTCGAGCATGAGGTTCAGGCGCACGAGGAACAGCCGGTAGACGTCGCGCACGTGGGCCGCGTATTCGAGCGGTGACCAGGTGCTGTCGTTCGGTCGCACCGTGACCTCAGCGCGCTGCAGCACGGAGGGCCACGCCGCGGCATTCGCGCGAAGGAGCGAACCGATCGCGGCATCCTCCACGACGGAAGCATCGTATCCGCACTCGGCACACGTGCGCTCGAGCACCCAGGTCCAGTTCTTCGTATCGGGCGTTATCGGCATGCACCAATACTGCACCCGCCGAGCGCCGAAGCAATGTCAAGCCCCGACCAAACCATATGGATGACCACTACGAATGGAAGACATGCGCGACGACCGTCGGGCTGTTTTGAGGAGGAAATCATGACCAAGTCCCCAAACCGTATGCTGGCTACCATTTTCGGCGCGGTCTATCTTCTAATCGGCCTGCTCGGGTTCGCCGTCACCGGTGGAGTCGGCTTCATCGCCACGAAGGGTGGCCTGCTCCTGGGCCTCTTCGAGGTGAACCCGCTGCACAACGTGGCGCACCTTCTGATCGGTGCCGCGCTCGTCATCGCGGGACTCTCCAGCATCCGCGCGTCCAGGACGGTCAACTCCGTCATCGGCGCGGTGTACCTGCTGCTCGGTATCGTCGGGCTCTTCATTCTCGACTCGCCGGCCAACATCCTCGCCATCAACGGCTGGGACAACGTGCTGCACTTCGCGAGCGCCATCATCCTGCTCGGTGTCGGTCTCGGGGCCGACAAGGGCCGCGTGGCAACGGCGTAGTTCGCAGCAGCACACAAAGGAAGGGGAGAGCTCATGTCACAGGTGACCCGCTGTTGGTTATCGTTCGCGGCCATTGGATCCGGGGTAGTCCATCTGGCTCTCGTGATCAGCTCTCCCCTTCCGCTCGCGGTCCCCATGCTCGTCCTCGGCCTCGCCGAACTTATCTGGGCGGTGAGCGTGCTGGTCAAAGACCGCATCGTGACCGCCCGGCTCGCGCAGATCGGTGCCACCGCACCACTCATTCTGTGGAGCCTGCTCGTGGTCGTCGCGACCATGCTCGGCACACCGCAGATCGCCTCGCCGCTGCGCTTCGTGCCGATGGCGATCGCCGCGGCCTTCGAACTCTTCATCGCCGGCACGATCGCCGTCTATCTTCGCCGCGTCGCCGCTGCGTCACACCCGGATGCCGCTCCCGCGCCCACACAGACCCAGAGCGCCGGCAGATACCTCGCCGCAGTCTTCGTCGGCGGCCTGCTCGTCGGAGCTCTCACTACGCCCGCTCTCGCGGCCACCCAGGCCGGGACGGTTGCCCAGGAGCACGGTGGCACCATGGGCGGCATGATGATGATGGACATGCCCGGGATGGGTCACCACTAGCGTCCACCCAGCTGTGCCGGTCGCACTCAACCAGCTGGGTGCGACCGGCGCTTCACCCGCTGCTGCCGCGCTAGGCCTCGATGCCTGGAACTGCGACCGCCTGCGACATGAAGCGCCGCACGTTCTCGTCGACGATGATGTCGCTCGGACGCAGCGGGCGGCTCAGGTAGAGCCCGTCGAGTGACGAGATGCGGCTGAGCGCCACGTAGGTCTGGCCCGGGGCGAACGAGCGCTGACCCAGGTCAACGATCGCCCTCTCGTAGGTCTTGCCCTGCGACTTATGGATCGTGACGGCCCAGGCCAACCGCAGCGGAAACTGGGTGAACTCGGCGACGATGTCGCGCTTCAGCTGCTTGGTCGCGGCCGAGTAGCTGTACTTGTACTTCTCCCACACCGCCGGCTGCACCTCGTGCTCCTCACCGTCGACCTCGACGAACACGGTGGAGGAGATCTTCGTGACGGTGCCGACGCTGCCGTTGACCCAGCGCTGATCCGAGTCGTTGCGCAGGAACATCACCTGCGCGCCGACCTTCAACTCGAGCGATTCGTCGGCGGGATAGGCACGCCCACCGAACTCGCCGGTGATCTCGGCCTTGGCAGTGAGCACGCGGCCGGGCAGGCGGGCGAGTTCGCTCGCGTTGATGCGGTTGACCGTCGCATTCGTGGTGGCGAGCGTGATTGTGCCATCGGTCGGTGGAGTTCTGGCGCCCGTCGTGTTCAACTGTTCGGCGATCTCGACGGTCACCCGACCGTGCCGCACGGCGTTCAGCATGTACTTGAACTCCTGCTCGTGCTGCCTGTGGATCGTGCTGAGCTCGAAGATGCGCAGGTCGGTCTCCTGCCACACCTTCGCATCGAAGAACCACATCGAGCGGTACTGGTCGTCGAAGTACGCGCGCTCGTCTTCGTCACCCGGCACCGGCGCCAGCTGGTACGGATCACCGAAGAGCACGAGCTGCACGCCGCCGAAGGCCTCGAGCGGGCGCTGCCTGGCCTGGCGCAGGCTGCGGTCCACGGCATCCAACAGGTCGGCGTTGACCATGGAGACCTCGTCGATCACGAGGGTGTCGATGGTGTTCAGCAGTTTGCGCAGCGCCGCACTCTGGTCGATCTCGCGGTCGGCGATGACGCCGATGGGCAGCAGGAACAGCGAGTGGATCGTCTGGCCGCCCACGTTGAGCGCGGCGACGCCGGTGGGCGCGCAGATCACGACCTGCTTGGACGTGTTCCACGACAGGTGGTTGAGCAGCGTCGACTTGCCGGTGCCCGCGCGGCCGGTGACGAAGATGTTGTCGCGCGTGGTCTCGATGTTGTCGAACACGGCCGCCTGCTCGGGGGAGAGCGTGAACTCGCTCACGAAAAACCCTCTCACCGCGATGGACTGACTCTCCAATCTACTGCTCGCCCACTGAGAAGGACGGATACCGGCGCGGCCTGTGCAGGAGCGGCACCGGGCCCGCGCTGTGCAGGGCACTTTAGGATGTGGGCATGGGTCAACACCGCGTCGCCGTCACCTGGGCGGTGCTCGGTGGACTGCTCCTGGCGCTCTTCGCCGGCACGGTGCTCATCCTCAATGCCACCTTGTACAGCGCCTCCGGATTCGCTGGCTCCTACCTGGCGGCGCTGTCCCGCCACGACGTGGCGGCGGCGGTCGAGTTGGCGGGTCCCCCGAGCGCGTCCGGCGGTGCGAAGGCGGGCCGGGATCTGCTCGACCCGCGCGCGCTCGGGGAGCTCCGCAGCATCCGTCTCGTCAGCGATGTGCAGCAGGGTGACGTGCACCTGGTGCGCTACAGCTACGTGATGGCAGACGGCGCCAGGAAGGCCACGGGCGCGACCACCTTCCGGGTGGAGCGCGACGGTGTGCGGATGGGCCTGTTCGCGAACTGGCGCTTCGCCGCGAGTCCGCTCGGCACGCTCACCATCACACCCCGCCACGACGCCGGCTTTACGGCGAACGGTCTGCAATTGAGGTCGGCGGCACCGGATGTCGGCACCCGGCAACTCGCGCTCACCCCGGGCCTCTACGTGCTCGGCCATCAGTCGGACTACTTCACGGCCGAGCCCGTGCTCGCCCGTCTCAGCAGGGCAGGCGCAGACGCCGAGGCGTCCGTCGACGTGCAGGCGAACTCCGTGTTCGTCAAACAGGTGCAGGAGGGGCTCAACGATCAGCTGAAGAAGTGCGCCACCCAGAAGGTGCTGCTGCCCACCGGATGCCCGTTCGGCAAGGAGATCGGCGACCGGATCGAAGGAACGCCGGCCTGGTCGATCGTGCACAACCCCGAGGTCACCATCGGCCCCGGCCCCACGCCGGGAACCTGGCAGGTGCCGCAGACGACCGGAACGGCGCACCTCACCGTGAAGGTGCGCTCGATCTTCGACGGCTCCGTCACCACGCTCGATGAAGACGTGCCGTTCACGGTGGGCTACACGATCGGCTTCACGTCACACGGCAGGCTCGTCATCACCGGCCACTAGCGGCGGCTACGGCTGATTCGACAGCTTCTGCAGCATCCGGTTGTACTCGGCCAGGTCGAGGTCGCCGTCGCGATCCGCCTTGCGATCCATGCGCTTCGCCTCTTTGGTGTCGCTTCGGCTCCACATGATCGCGATCGTGATGGCGAGGATGACCGTGGGGATCTCGCCCACGCTCCACGCGATTCCGCCACCGGTCTGCTGGTCGACGATCGCACTCGCGCCCCAGGTGCGGCCCATCGCGCCATACCAGCTCGCCTGCAGCAGCCCCGTGCCGGTCATGAGCCCGACACCGAACCAGGCGTGGAAGCCCACGGTGGCGAGCAGGACGATGAGGCGAATCGGATGCGGCGCCCGATACGGAGCGGGATCGACGCCGATCAGCGACTGGATGAAGAGGTACCCGACGAGCAGGAAGTGCACGATCATGAAGGTGTGGCCGATGTGGTCGCGCGTGGCCCAGCCAAAGATCGGCGTGTAGTAGAAGATCCAGAGGGAGCCGGCGAACAGCACGCCAGCCACGATCGGGTTGCCGAGTATGCCGGCGACCCTGGAGTGCACGGCGAGCAGGATCCACTCCCGCGCGCCCCTGCTGCCATCCGACCGCTTGACGATCGCCCGCATCGCCAGCGTGATGGGTGCGGCGGGCACGAGCAGAAGGGGCACCATCATGCCGAGCACCATGTGGCCCAGCATGTGCGCGCTGAACAGGTACTTCTCGTAGGCGTTGATGCCGCCGTTGGTGACGTAGAAGAGCAGCGCCAGGCCGACGAGCCAGGTCGTGGTGCGGTACCAGGGCCAGCGGTCGCCGCGCTTGTGCAGTCGCCAGACCCCCGCCAGGTAGAAGAACGCGAGGAAGGCGGTGATGAGCACCCAGAGCAGGTCGAAGTTCCACTCGGTGAAGTAGCGCGCGAAGGTGAGTTCCGGAGGCATCGGCTCGCCCGTGAGCACGTAGGCCGGCGTGCTCGTCACCTGCACCTCGGGCACGAGAGGGTTCGTCCTCGCGAGCGCCGCGGCGACGCCCGAGGCGACGCCCATGAATCCGAGCTCGGCAGCGACGAGCCACCAGAAGGCCGGGTTGCGACCGTTCTTCGGCTTCTGCATCCGCTCGATCAGGAATCGGCGCTGGGTCAGACCGAACAGGCCGAGCGCACCCAGCGCGGCGACCTTGAGCAGGATGAGGATGCCGTACGGCTTCAGCAGCGCACCGAACGATCCGACGCGCAGCGCCGCATTCACATATCCGGATGCCGCCACCACGATGAAGCAGATGATCGCGAGGGTGGAATAGCGACTGATCACGGGCCCGATACGGCCGCCCTCGAGCTGCTTGCGCAGCAGAACGATCGTGAGCAGACCGCCGAGCCACACTGCGGCAAAAGCGAGGTGCAGCCCCAGGGAGGTGACCGCGATGTCGTGGCCGCTCGCCCCCGCCGAGTGCCCCTGCTCCGCCATCGGCAGCAGCCCCACGCCCGCGAACAGGGTGACGAAGAACAGCGCGGTGCGATTGCGTACCGCGAAACACAGCACGGTCACCGTCGCTGCGACGAGGGTGATACCGAGCCACGCCTGCCCCACCTCAGATCCGGTGAGGAACTGGCCGAGCAGCTGGCTGAACTCGGCGTCGAGGCTGACCTTCGAATTCGACAGACTCAGATAGGTGAAGAACGCTGTGATGGCGGATGCGACGGTCCAGAACGCTGCAAAGCCGGCGGCGACATCCAGCGCACGTTCGTATTCCGGCTCGCGGTCGCTCAGCGCAAACAGCGCGAGCACGAGGGCACCGATGGTGCCGGCAACCCCGATGTTGACGAGCATGGTGACGAGCGGCAGCCCGTAGCGGATGACCGGCCCCGGGTCGAAGACGAGTGGAGCCTGTGCGGCACCGCCGATCTGCAGTGCCGCGAGGAGGGACAGCAGCGCCACGGCCAGCAGAAGGGCTGGCCCGGCGACTCGCACTAGCCTCGGCACAACCTCCAGCCTAACCAGCGCGGGATGGGTGTTCGCACAAAAGAAAAGGGACGGCGCCCTTTCGGCCACCGTCCCTTTCGAAGAAGAAGACTACTTCGCAGCGGCCTTCAGCTTGCTGCCTGCGCTGACCTTGACGCCGTAACCGGCGGCGATCTGGATGGCCTCACCCGTCGAAGGGTTGCGACCGGCGCGAGCGGCGCGGTGGGTGCGCTCGACCGCGAGCCAGCCCGGGATGGTCACCTTGACGTCGTTGCCGACGGACTTTGCGAGGGTGTTGAAGAGAGCGTCGAGAACGGTGTTCACCGAAGCCTGGCTCTGGCCAGACTCAGCGGCAACAGCCGCGACGAGCTCGGTACGGTTTAGTGACTTGTCAGCCATCGAATGTCCTCCTCGGACGATATGTGTTGCAGTACGAGCGTGTCAGCCGATCAGGCTGCCCGTCCGTTTGGATCGGATCAGTGGTTGATCAGTACGGACCCTTCATGACACCGGCTCCGTGACCAATGATCATGTCGAATCGAGTTGTAATTTACCAGCTTGACTTAGTAATTCCGGGCAATTCGCCGCGGTGCGCCATATCGCGGAAGCGAACGCGCGAAACGCCGAACTGCTTGAGGAACCCGCGCGGGCGGCCATCGATCGAGTCGCGCCCACGAACGCGCACCGGGGAGGCGTTGCGGGGGAGCTTCTGCAGCCCGAGGCGTGCGGCCTCGCGCTCCTGATCGGTCGACGCGGGGTCGACGAGGGCCTTCTTCAGCTCGAGGCGCTTGGCCGCGTAACGGGCGACCACGACCTTGCGCTGCTCGTTCTTGGCAATCATGCTCTTCTTCGCCATGGTTAGCGCTCCTCGCGGAATTCGACGTGCTGGCGCACGATGGGGTCGTACTTCTTCAGCACGAGACGGTCAGGGTCGTTACGACGGTTCTTCTTGGTCACGTAGGTGTACCCGGTGCCGGCCGTCGAACGGAGCTTGATGATCGGACGTACGTCCTGCTGCTTTGCCATTAGATCTTCTCCCCACGGGCCAGGAGGTCCTTGACCACGGACTCGATGCCACGAGCGTCGATGACCTTGATGCCCTTGGCGCTCAGCGTCAGAGTGACGTTACGGCGCAGCGACGGCACGTAGTAGGTCTTCTTCTGAATGTTCGGGTCGAAGCGTCGCTTGGTGCGACGGTGCGAGTGCGAAATATTGTGCCCGAAGCCGGGAACGGCGCCGGTCACTTGGCAGGTTGCTGCCATGTCATCCTCCATCAGTACCGTAAGGCGATCTGCCTTACCCAAGGTCTCTTGTCGGCACACGCAACCCCACACATCGTGAAAAGAGGTGGGATTCGCGCACATGGGCGCGCGGAGATACCGCGGCCAGCGACCAAGCTTACGTGCCGGATGCCGTCCCCGCAAACCCGGATGTGCCAGCCGGGGTTTCGATACGCTCGCTGGCGCTCGCTACTCAACCCGCCTATGCGGGCCCGGTAGGCCGCCTACGGCCGTATCGAAACCTCAGCCCGAGCCAGCGGAGCAGCCCGCGCAGACTCCGAAGACGTCCACGACGTGGGTGGGCTGGGTGAAGCCGTGTTCGGCCGCGACGGTCTTCGCCCAGTCTTCGACCGCATCCGCCTCGATCTCGACGGCGAGCCCGCAGTTTCGGCAGATCAGATGGTGGTGATGCTGGCCGGGAGTGCAGGCCCGATACAGGCTTTCACCCTCGGCCTGCAGGGAGTCGGCCTCGCCCTCGACCTCGAGGTCGGCGAGCGCGCGGTAGACGGTCGCGAGCCCGATCGGTGAACCGGCCTCACGCAGCTCGGAGTGCAGCGTCTGCGCGCTGATGAAGCCCTCGCTATCGCCGAGTGCCTCGCGCACGGCTTCACGCTGCCAGGTGTTTCTCTTCACCGCTTCTTCCCTTCAGCGCGATTCTAGGCTTCCGCCGTGCGAGCCGGCAGGCGGCCGTTCTGGCCTCGCCGACTCCTGCGCACGCCGACTATGCGGCAGACGACATAGATGAGGAACGAGATGGTCGTGACGTAGGGGCTGATCGGCAGGCCACCCCCGAGAGCCAGCAGGATGCCGCCAACCACCGAGACCACGGCGAAGATGACGCTCAACAGCGGAGTGAGCAGCGGCGAGGCCGTGACGCGCATTGCCGCCGCGGCCGGCGTGACAAGAAGCGAGAGCACGAGCAGGGCGCCCACGATCTGGATCGCTACTGCCGTGGCGAGTCCGAGCAGGATCATGAAGACGAGCCCCAAGATGCCGACCGGCAGTCCCTTCGCACGGGCGACATCCGCATCGACGCTCGCGAAGCTCAGCGGGCGCCAGATCACCAGGAGCGCGAGGATGACGACGGCCGAGATCACGATGAGGGTCAGCAGCTGCGGGTTGTCGACCGAGACGATCTGCCCGGTGAGCAGACCGAATTTGTTGGCGCTGCGGCCCTTATAGAGGGCGAGGAACAGGATGCCGAGCCCCAGACCGAACGGCATCAGCACGGCGATGATGGAGTTGCGCTCCTTTGCCCGCGCCCCGAGTACGGCGATGAGCAGGGCGGCGAGCAGCGAGCCGGCCACGGACCCGGCGACCACGTTGACCCCGAACAGCAGCGCCGCCGAAGCACCGGCGAAGGAGAGCTCGCTCACGCCGTGAACGGCGAAGGCGAGGTCTCGCGTCATGACGAAAGGGCCGATGAGCCCGCCGACGATGCCCAGGATGGCGCCCGCGAAGATCGAGTTGCGCACGAGCACGAGCAGCTCGCCGTAGTTGGCAAAGCCGAAGATCTGCGACCAGATGTCGTCCATCACGGCTCCAATCCGGTGCCGCCGTGGTGTTCGAGGTGGTCGTGCACGCCGTAGCCCTCGGGTGCGCCGAGCACGACGATGCGGCCGCGACTGCGGATCACCTCGACGGGGGTGTCGTACATGTAGGAGAGCACCTCTGAGCGAAGCACCTCGTCGGGCGTGCCCACCTGGAAGCGACCGCCGGCGAGGTACAGCACCCGGTCGACCATGCCGAGAATCGGGTTCACGTCGTGCGTGACGAAGACGACGGCCGTGTCGGTGGCCTTGCGGCGCTCGTCGATGAGTTCGCTGATGCCGCGCTGGTGATGGAGGTCGAGCGACAGCAGCGGCTCATCACACAGCAGCAGCCGCGGGTTGCCCGCGATCGCCTGCGCCACCCGGATGCGCTGCTGCTCACCGCCGGACAGCGTCGCCACCGGCACACCGGCGTAGTCGCTCGCCCCGACGGACTCGAGCGCCGCGTCCACGGCGCGCCGCACCTTCCTGGAACTGAGCGGCAGGCCCCAGCGATGACCGTCGACACCGAGCGCGACGAGGTCGCGGGCGCGCAGCGGCGTGCCCTGCTCAAGCAACTGTTGCTGCGGGATGTACCCGATTGCGCGACTGCCGCGACGCACCGGTTCGCCCAGGAGGGTGACGGTGCCGGAGGTCAGCCGCTGCTGACCGAGGATGGCCTTCAGCAGGCTCGTCTTGCCGGTTCCGTTGGGTCCGAGCACGGCGAGGAACTCGCCAGGTTGCACGTCGAGGTTGAGGCCACGCCACAGCACGCGATCGCCGAAGGCGAGCGTGGCGGCGCGAAGGCTCAGCACCGGTTCGGCGATCGAGGCCTCCATCAGCCGAGGGCGGCCTTCACCGCGTGAAGATTGTCGGTCATCCAACTCAGGTAGTCCTTGCCCTCGGGAAGCGTCTCGGTCATGCCGACCGTGGGGACGCCCGCGGTCTTCGCCGCGGCGAGCACCTGGTCCGTCTCTGGGCCACCGGTCTGCTCATTGTAGGCAAGCAGCGCGACCCGGTGTTCGGTGAACAGGGCGAGGGTTTTTCGCAGAACGTCGGGTGCGACATCCATTCCCTCTTCGATCGCCTCGCTGAAGGCGGCCGGTGTCTTGTCGACCAAACCGGATGCCGAGAGCAGATACAGGGGAACCGGCTCGGTGATAGCGACGCCTTCTCCCGCTGCCGGCCCAGCCTTGATCGTGGCCTCCTCGGCCTCGAGCCCTGCGAGCGCGTCGTCGAAGGTCTTCTGATGCGCCGCGAAGGTCGCGGACTGCGACGAGTCGAGCGCCGTCAGTGACGTCGCGATGCGCGCCGCGACCTTCCGCACCGTGGGAATGTCGTACCAGACGTGCTCGTTGAGCCCTTCAGCCTGGTCGAAACCGGAGATCTTCACGGCGTTCAGGATCCGTGCCGTGCTGTTGCCCGCACCGCCGAGCAGGGTGCCCACGAAATCGTCGTAGCCACCGCCGTTCTCGATGACGATGTCGGCCTTCGACAGGGCGAGCTGCACCTGTGCGTTGGCCTCGTAGGAGTGCGGGTCCTGTGCCGGGTCGGAAATGATCGAGGTGACGTGGATGGCGTCGCCGCCGATCTGCTTCGCGACATCGCCCCAGACGTTCGTCGATGCGACGATCGAGATCGTTCCGTCGTCGCTCGGAGGAGTCGTGCTCGCGCAGCCGGCAAGCCCGGACGCTATGACAGCCGCTGCAAGCAGAGCGGTGGCCTTCGTTGTGAGACGCATGAGGTGTGCTTTCTAAGCCGGGGATCCCGACCGGTAATGAGATTCGTTATCATTAGTATGGCACAGCCGCACCCGCATCACACGCCACTGGCCGGGCAGCCATGGCTGCCCGGCCAGGAGTCGCACGAAGAGCTAGGCGGTCAGGCCGTCGACATAGTCCTGGTGCTCCTTGATCCACTTGTCGACAACGGGGGTGAAGTCCTTGATGTCGTCGTCATTGTTGTACATGACGTTCTCGAGCGAGAACAGCAGCTTCGACTCCATCGTGAAGTCCTTGATCCACGTCGCGACCTCGGGGAAGTCCTTCGCGAAGGAAGCGCTGCCGAGCGAGTGGATCGACTCGGCGTGGCCGAGCAGACCCTTCGGATCCTTCAGATCCTTGATGTCGAAGGCATCGTAGGCCCACTGTGGACGCCACAGGGTGACCGCGATGTTGTCACCACTCGACATCGCGGACTTGAGTTCCGCGAGCATCGCCGGCGTCGAGGAGGTGATGAACTTCATGTCGTCCAGACCGTAGCCCGGAATCACCTTGTCTTTCACGATGCCGGTCTCACCGGCGCCCGGCTCGATTCCCACGAGGCGATTGCCGAACTTATCGGCGTTGGCCGCGAGGTCCGCGAGCGAGTCGATCGGGGCATCCTTGTTGACGGCGATCGTCAGGGCAGCCTCGTCGTTCCAAGCGCCGAGGTCGTCGATCTTGTCGCCGAACTTCTCCATGTACTTGGCGTGCGTGGTCGGCAGCCAACCGTCGAGAGCCAGGTCATAGTCGCCCGTGCTCAGGCCGGCGAACACCGGTCCGGCGTCAGCGCCCTTGAGTTCGACGTTGTAGCCCTTGTCTTCGAGGATGCTCTTCCACAGGTACGAGGCGGCCTCGCCCTCGGGCCAGCCATTGAACACTCCGATCGTGATGTCGCCCTTGTCACCGTTCGACGATGCCGAGTCCGAACCGGCGCCCGCACCGGCGGAACAGGCCGTGAGCCCGAGTAGTGCCACCGCTCCGAGAGCGATGGTCGTCATGAGACGTTTCTTCATTTTTTGTTTTTCCTTTCCGACCGGTGCTGTGAACCGGACGATTGGTCCCGCCACGTCGACTGCCGCTCGAATGCGTCAGGCGACCGGGGGCATTGCGTCGACCGGCTGAGGCTCGGTCGAACCCTGCTCGACCGGAGCGATGCCGGTCGAAGCGGTCGTCGTGCGCCTGGTGGGCCAGCCGCGGCGCTTGCCGCCGAGCGTGGCCGTGAGCCGATCGAGCAGGATGGCCAGAATGACCACCGCGACACCCGCTTCGGCGCCGAGTCCGACGTCGATGCTCTGCAGCGCGCGCACGATGTCGAGTCCGAGGCCCTCCGCGCCCACCATGCTGGCGATCACGACCATCGAGAGCGAGAGCATGATCACCTGGTTCACGCCGGCCATGATCGTCGGTAGCGCCAGGGGAAGCTGGATCTGGCGCAGGATGCGCCCTGGCGAAGACCCGAAGGCGTGACCGGCCTCGACGATCTCTCGGTCGACACCACGGATGCCCAACTCGGTCAGGCGCACTCCCGGTGCGAGCGCGAACACGATGGTCGCGACGATGCCGGGCACGACGCCCACGTGGAAGAGGATGATCGCCGGGATCAGGTAGACAAAGGCCGGCATCGTCTGCAGAAAGTCGAGAATCGGCTTGACCGTGGCCGACACCGCGGGCGAGCGCGCCGCCCAGATGCCCACAGGAATGCTGATCACGAGGGCGAGGATGGCCGCAACCAGCGTGAGAGCAAGCGTGTCCATGGCGTTGCCCCACTGATCCATGCTCGCTATCAGCAGCAGCCCGAGTCCCGCGCCGACGCCGAAGACCCAGCCCCGGGCATAGATGCCGAGCGCCACGACGAGGATGATGACGATCCAGAACGGGGGAGAGGTGAGAACCCAGTCCAGGGCATCATAGAATCCGCCGAACACCGTGCGGATCACGTCGAAGACGCCCTGGAACGTGTTGGTGATGAACTCGACGATGGCCTCGACCCAGTCGCCGAGAGGGATGCGGAACATCACTGTGCGCCTCCCGTCGCGCTGAGCACCGGGTCGTCGCCGGCGTGTGCGGTCGCCAGCAGCGTCTGCGTGATCACCTCGACCGGAATCGTTGCCGCCGGCTCCACGATCTGCACTCCGCCGGTGTTCGTGCTGATGTTGCCGAGCGCGCTGAGCAGCGTCACCCGCGGAATCACCCCGAGCAGCCGCTGTCGCTCGTCGACGACCGCGACCGGCAGGGAACTCTCCACCGCCGCCTCGAAGAGTTCAGACAGCTGCGTCTCCGCGGTCACCGTTCCGACGTCGTGCACGATGACCTTCGAGAGATCCCTCTCGGACGCCTTGACCTGGCGCATGACGTCTTTGTCACGCACCACGCCAAGGAATTTGCGGCCGTCGCCGAGCACGAAGACCGCGGATGTCTGCAGGTCGCGCATCACGCGCAGCGCCGCCCTGGGCCCGGCCGATGCTGAGATGAGGGCCTTCACGGGCTCCATCACGCTCGCCGCGGTGAGCACCCTTGCGCGATCCACATCCTGCACGAACTGGGCGACGTAGTCGTTGGCCGGATCAGTGAGAATCTCCTCCGGCGTGCCCAGCTGAACGATGCGGCCGTCGCGCATCACGGCGATCCGGTCGCCGAGGAACATGGCCTCGTTCAGATCGTGGGTGATGAAGATGATCGTCTTTCCGAGTTCGGCCTGCAGCTCGATCAACTGCTCCTGCATCTCCCGCCGGATGAGCGGGTCGAGTGCCGAGAACGCCTCGTCCATCAGCAGGATGTCGGTGTCGGAGGCGAGGGCGCGAGCGAGACCGACACGCTGCTGCATGCCACCGGAGAGTTCGCTCGGGAGCCTGTGCTCCCATCCGCTCAGCCCGACCCGGTGAATGATTCGCGCAGCGCGTTCCCTGCGCTCCTCGGCCGGAACTCCCTGCACCTCGAGCCCGTACGCGGCGTTGTCGAGCACGGTGCGATGGGGCATGAGCGCGAAGTGCTGGAAGACCATCGAGACGCTGCGGCGGCGAACCTCGCGCAGTTGCCTCGCCGGGATGCCGCTGATCGCGACGCTGTCGACCGTCACCTTGCCAGCGGTGGGCTCCAGCAGGCCGTTGAGCATGCGGATGAGCGTGGACTTGCCCGAGCCTGACAGGCCCATGACGACGAAGATCTCGCCCTGGTGCACCTCGAACGAGGCGTCGATCACCGCTGCGGTGCCGAGCGACGTGATCTCGCTCCTGGCCGCGCCGGCCTCGAGACGCCTGACCGCTTCCACCGGTCGACGGCCGAAGACCTTGTAGAGATGCTCTGCCTTGACGGCAATTGTTCCGGTCACAGTGTCTCCGCGCGCGAAGAATCCTGAGACTCCGTCGCGGCTTTCGTTCTGACGGCCGGGTTCGTGTCGAATACCGGAACTCACTCATCAAGCCGTGACGACTAGCGCTTCGGGCGATTCACATTCCTTGCGGGTGCCACCTCGGGACGGCACCAACGACACCAACCATACGTTCGCGCCTCCGAGTGAATCGGGAGCGTGTTCGCGGACTGGGCTCTGGGTCTTGAAGACCGACGCCGAGGCTACCAAGACTCACAGCCGACTTCCAGTCGAAGCACGGCAAAATCGCACGCCAACCGTCACGGATTCCGAGCCCCCGCCCGCGAGGACTGCGATCGGGTGGGGGTCGAGTCGTTACAGCTTCGTGACCTCAGTCGAGGAGGAGAGCGGGCTCTTCGATGATGCTCGCGACGTCCGCGAGGAAGCGGCTCGCGACATCCCCATCCACGATGCGGTGATCGAAACTGGCGCCGAGCGTCGTCACGAAGCGCGGGCGAACCTCGCCGTCGACCACCCAGGGCTTCTGCTTGATCGTGCCGAGCGCGACGATCGCGACCTCACCGGGGTTCAGGATCGGCGTTCCGGTGTCCATGCCGAACACGCCGATGTTCGTGACGGTGATCGTGCCGTTCGACATGTCTGCAGGCTGTAGCTTGCCCTCGCGCGCCACGTTGGTCATGTTCTCGATCGCCTGGGCGAGTTCGCGCAGCGAGAGGTCCTGGGCGTCCTTGATGTTCGGCACGACGAGACCGCGGGGGGTCGCTGCGGCGAATCCGAAGTTGACGTAGTGGTGCACGACGATCTCTTTGTCGGTCCAGGTCGAATTGACCGTGGGATTGCGCCGAACCGCCCAGATCATCGCCTTGGCCATGACGAGCATGGGGGAGACCTTGACGCCGGCGAAGTCCGCCGAGTTCTTGAGTCGCTTGACGAACTCCATCGTGCGGGTCGCATCCACGTCGACGAAGACGCCGACGTGCGGTGCCGAGAACGCGCTCTTGACCATGCCGGTGGCGATCGCCTTGCGCACGCCCTTGACCGGGATGCGCTCCTCGCGTTCCGCGCCCCACTCCGGCGTCTCGATGTTGCGGAACACGCTCGCCTGCGAGGCGGCGCGAACCACGTCGTCGCGCGTGACCTCACCGACGAGGCCCGTCGCCTCGACGACCGAGAGATCAACGCCGAGATCTTTGGCGAGCTTGCGGATGGGCGGCTTCGCGATCACGGTCGAGGTAGCGACCGCGGCGGGCGGGCGTGCGGGCGCGGCCGTGCGGGTGCGCCGCGAGGTCACCTGTCCCTTGAGGCCGTAGCCGACGAGCACGGCGCCCGAGGAATCGGCATCGGACTCTGTCGCGATGCTGCTGGTGGTGTCTGCGACGGCCGTGTCGGCATCCGGGGTGCTCGAGTCTGCGGCGGTGCCGTCTGATGACACGGTGATGATGGGTGTGCCCACGTCGACGGTCTGGCCCTCGTCAACGAGCAGGGCCGTGACGACGCCGGCGAAGGGCGAAGGAAGCTCCACGAGCGACTTGGCGGTCTCGATCTCAACGAGCACCTGGTTGACCGAGACGGTATCGCCCGCCTGCACCTTCCAGGCCACGATCTCCGCCTCGGTCAGTCCCTCGCCGACATCGGGGAGGGTGAAGTTCGAGCTGCTCACGATGGCGCTCCTTCGTTCTGGTTGCTGCGATATAGATCTAGGTCGAAAAGTACAGCATGCGCCTAATAGGCCATGGCTCGGTCCACTGCCTCGAGCACCCGGTCGGCGTCGGGGAGGTAGGTGCCCTCGAGCTTCGCCGGCGGGAATGGTGTGTCGAAGGCGTTCACTCGCAGCACCGGCGCCTCGAGCGAGTAGAAGCACTGCTCGGTCACCGTGGCGGCGATGTCGGAGGTGATGCTCGCGAGGCCGGGGGCCTCGGAGGCGACGACGAGTCTGCCGGTCTTCTGCACCGATTGCACGATGGGTCCGTAGTCGAGAGGCGAGAGCGAACGCAGGTCGACGACCTCGATGCTCGTGCCCTCCGCCGCGGCGAGTTCGGCCGCCTGCAGCAGAACGGTGACCATGGCGCCGTGGCCCACGAGGGTCACCTGCGTGCCGGTGCGCACGACGCGACTGGCGTGCAGCGGGGCGGCGCTGGCCGAGAAGTCGACGGCGCCCTTGTTCCAGTAGCGGCTCTTCGGTTCGAAGAACAGCACCGGGTCGTTCGAAGCAATCGCCTCCTGGATCATCCAGTACGCATCGTTCGGGGTGCTCGGGCTCACGAGTCGCAGGCCGGGCGTGTGCGCGAAGTAGGCCTCCGGGCTCTCCTGGTGGTGCTCGACGGCGCCGATGTGCCCGCCGTACGGCACGCGGATGACAACGGGCATCTGCACGGTGCCCTCGTGTCTGCTCGTGAGTTTCGCCAGCTGGGTGGTGATCTGGTCGAACGCCGGGAAGATGAAGCCGTCGAACTGGATCTCGCAGACCGGACGGTAGCCGCGCATCGCGAGCCCGATCGCGGTGCCGATGATGCCGGACTCCGCGAGCGGGGTGTCGAAGACACGCTTGGTTCCGAACTCGGCCTGCAGTCCCTCGGTCACCCGGAAGACGCCGCCGAGCGGGCCGATGTCCTCGCCCATGAGGAGCACCTTGTCGTCGCCGCTGAGCGCCTTGCGGAGCCCCGCGTTGAGCGCCTTGACGAGCGGGAGCTCCTGCTGTTCGGCGGTCATGCGCCCCCTCCGAAGGAGTTCTCGTAGTCTTCGAGCCAGCGCTTCTGCTCGGTGATCAGCGGGTGCGGCTCCGAATAGACGTGATCGAAGATGAGGTCTCTGGATGGTGGGCCGAGCTGCAGTGTTCGGGCACGCACATCCGCGGCGAAGTCTTCGGCCTCGACCGCGAGCTCGGCGAAGAAACTGTCGCCCTCGCCGCGTGAGCGAAGCCAGGTCTCGAAGCGCACTATGGGATCCCGCGCGATCCAGGAGTCGAGCTCGGCGTTCAGTCGATACTTGCTGGGGTCATCACTCGTGGTGTGCGCACCGATGCGATAGGTGAGCGCCTCGATGAACCTCGGCCCCCCGCCGGAGCGCGCCTCCTCGAGGTTGCTGCGGCTGACCGCGTAGCTCGCGAGAACGTCATTGCCGTCGATCTGGATGCCGGGAATGCCGAAGCCGCCCGCGCGCTGGGCGAGCGGGCCGCGCGACTGCACGTCGACCGGCACCGAGATGGCCCACTGGTTGTTCTGCAGGAAGAAGACCTCGGGGGTCTGGAAGCTCGCCGCGAAGACGAGAGACTCGCTGACATCGCCCTCGCTCGTCGATCCGTCGCCGAAGTAGACGATGACCGCCTGATCGCGCTCCGGGTCGCCCGTGCCGCTCGCGCCGTCGAGGCCGATGCCCATCGCGAAGCCGGTGGCGTGCAGGGTCTGCGTGCCGAGCACGAGCGTGTAGAGGTGGAAGTTGCCGCGCTCGGCCGGGTTCCAGCCGCCGTTCGTGACGCCGCGCATGAGGCGGATGATGTCGATCGGGTCGACGCCTCGATGCAGTGCGACGGCGTGCTCCCGGTAGGAGGGGAACACGTGATCCTGGCCGCGCAGCGCGTGCGCGGAGCCGACCTGGGCGGCCTCCTGCCCGTGACTCGGCGGCCACAGGGCGAGCTGCCCCTGGCGCTGCAGGTTGGTCGCTTCGAGATCGAAACGGCGGGTGATGACCATGTCGCGGTGAAGCCGACGAAGCTGCTCGTCATCCAGCGCCTCGATATATGGCAGGTACTGCTCGGCCGCCTCATCGGCAACCAGTGTTCCCTCGGGGGAGAGTAACTGGATCGTCGTTGCAGTTCCTGCCACGATTACCTCGCCGTTCTGTCTGAGCTTTCGGTGGTGGGCCTGCCGCACCAAGTCTCTAATCTAGCTGCGCCCCAGACACCGTACTTGGTAGGTCGCGCACAACCTCTGTCGAAGCCTTTAGGAGTTTATCCACAGACTGCGCCTCACCAATCGACACCCGGATGCCGTCGGAGCCGAGTGCGCGCGCCACGATTCCGTGCGAGGCCAGCACCTCCGCGGCGCGCTCGGTCGCGTCGCCCGTCTCGAGCCAGACGAAGTTGCCCTGGGGTTTCGGCACGCTCCAGCCCTGATCGATGAGCGCCTGCCAGACCTGGTCGCGCAGCACGGTGAGGCGGGCAACGCGCTCGAGCAGCGCGCCCTCGTGGTCGAGCGAGGCGAGAGCAGCGTGCTGCGCCGGCGTCGTGACCGACAGCGGGATCGCGGTGGCGCGAGCGGCGTCGAGAATGGAGGCGGCGCCGATCGCGTAGCCGATGCGCAGGCCGGCGAGACCGTAGGCCTTGGAGAACGTGCGCAACACGACGACGTTCGGATAGCGGGAGAGCACGTCGGCACCGCGCACGGCCGCGGGGTCGGTCACGAACTCGGCGTAGGCCTCGTCGAGCAGCACGAGGATGTGCTCGGGCACGGCCGTCATGAACGCCGCGAATTCCTCGGCGGTCACGATGGTGCTCGTGGGGTTATTCGGGGTGCAGACGATGACGACGCGGGTGCGCTCGGTGATCGCGGCGGCCATCGCCGGCAGATCGTGCCGGCCGTCGGGCAACACGGGGACTTGCACGCTCGTGGCGCCGGCCACGGTCACGAGTCCCGGATAGGCCTCGAAGGATCGCCACGCGTACACGACCTCGTCTCCGGTGCTCGCTGCGGCCTGGATGAGCTGGGCGATGATCGAGACGGAACCGGCGCCGAGGTGCACCTCTTCCATGGCGACGCCGAAGCGGTGCGCGAGGCGTTGGCGCAGGTGCACGCCCGCCGCATCCGGATAGCGGTTGATGCCACTGGCCTTCGCGACGGCCTGCAGCACCTCGGGCAACGGCTCAAACGGGTTCTCGTTCGACGACAGCTTGAACGCGTCATCGGCCGCTGGCTTGCCCTGCGCATAGGCGGCGAGCGCGGTGATCTCCGGGCGAAGGCGAACCGGGGAGTCGTCTGAACTGGTCACGGTGCAAGCCTAGGACGGCAGCGGACGCAGCATGCCCCTTCGACAGGCTCAGCGAGCGCAGGTGAGCCGGCGATGCATGAAGCGTCATTGCGGCCCGAGGAAGGCGCAGGGCATAGTTGTGCCATGTCAAGATTCCTCGTTCGCCTCGTCATCAATGCGGTTGCCCTGTGGTTGACCACCCTCATCGTCACCGGTGTGACCGTGCGGCCGTTCGCTCCAGGTGACACTCTCGCCTGGGTGCTGACCTACCTCCTCATCGCGCTGGTCTTCGGCATCGTGAACGGGATCATCGGCAACCTCATCCGCATCGTCGCCTTTCCCCTCTACATCATCACGCTCGGTCTCATCGCGCTCGTCGTCAACGCACTCCTCCTGCTTCTGGTCAGCTGGATCACCACCCTCCTCGGCTTCGGGCTCTACATCGCCAGCTTCTGGTGGGGTGTGCTCGGCGCCCTCGTGCTCGCGCTCCTGAGCTGGCTCATCGGCATCCTGCTGCGGCCGGTGATCGGGCGCAGGTAGCGATCATCCGGCGGTCCTGACCGCATGGAAGTAGCTGGAGTGCACGCCGGTGGTTTGGTCGGAGAAACGGCTCAGCGCATCCCTGGTGCTCGCGAGCCGCTGCTCGTCTGAGGCGTCGGCGAGACTCGCCGTGTGCCGATAGTTCGAGAGTTCGTGGGCGGGGAAGAAGACGTCGCCCGAGTAGGGATGATCGCCGTACACGGTGCGCGTGACGAGCACGGGGTCTGAGGACTTCCACACGCCGCCGGTGGCGGGCACGAGATCGTCGGCGTGCTCGAGCGCGACATAGGGGATCTCGTGCGGGACCGAGACACCTCCGGCCGGGCCACCGAAGGTGACGAGCCCGCGCGTGTCGAAGTCTCCGGATGCCGCGAGCTGCGCCGAGAGCAGCCCGCCCTGCGAGTAGCCGGTGAACACGACGGGGGTCGTCGAGTCGATGCCGGCCTGCTTCATGGCCTGTCGCGCCGCGACCATCGAACCGGAATCGGCACCCGCAACCGCGTTGAGGTTGCTCGTCATGTCCCACGGCTCCCTCGTCGCCATGACCGAGCCATCGATGGTACCGCCGAGGTAGACCTCGAAGCGGTCGGGCCCCGTGGGCTGGGAGTACCTGTCGATGCGAATCTGGTCGCGGCCCGTGGGGATGCGGCTCGCACGCTCGGCGAGACCGGATGGTGGCGCGGCAACGGATCGTGTGGAGCTCAGCGTGGTGCTCACCGGCGTCTCACGAAGCGCGCCCGCCGCGCCTGCGACTCCGACGGCGACCGCGGCCGAACTCCCGACCCCGAGAATGCCGAGTCCGTCGTCGCCGAGCAGTTCGGCGAGCGGCTCGGGCAGGTGCACGAGCCCCTCGCCCAGGTCGTCGGAACTCGAGACGGCGAGCCTCACGAAGCGCACGAAGCCGGGATCGCTGAGAATGCCCTTATTCGACCGCACCCACTGCTGCACGGTCTGCTCGCGCCGCGCCTCGGGCGTGACGAGCCACGCCGCACCGAGACCGCCGGCTGTCGCGAGCATCCCGGGCAACAGCACCGGAAGGGCGACCGCGCCCGCAAGCGGGGACCATAAGCCGAGCTGGTAGCCGATGGTCGCGCTGAGCCGCCTGGCCCAACCGTCTACCGCGGCCTCGGCCTCGCCGTAGGCTGTGGCGGCGTCCGCGATACCGTCGGCGAGCGCGGCCGCTCGAGCTGCGGCCGCTCGCAGCGCCTCCTGCGCCTCCGCCATGGCGTGTTCCGCTCGCATCGCGCTGAGCGGTGCGTCCACCGACCGCAGTCGAACGCGACTCACCTCGCCGTCGATCGAGCGCAGCCGTGCTCGACACGCGTGCAGCTCCCCGCCCAGCTGGTCGAGGTGTCGCTGCTGGGAGAGGAGGGCGGCCGTGGCGACCTCCGTCGACCCGCCGCCGGAGATGGTGAGCTCATCCGACACGGGCGCCGAAACTCTCTGCTGCGCGCCGGGTCTCGTGCAGTGCGGAGCGCAGTCGGCCGTCAGCGGCGGTGAGATCGGAGCGCAGACGGTCGAGAGCCCAGCTGTAGAAGAGCTGCGCGAGTCCCCGCCATTCGCTATCGGGGCTCGTGGGCATGAGGTTCGTGGCCTCGGTGAAGCGAGTGAGCACCGCATTCAGTTCTTGCGCCTGATGCTCGAGGGCCCGGCGCAGCTCGATCGCCGCCGCATCCGCTGCCGGCGACTGCAGGCCCAGCGACTGCAAGCCCAGCGATTCCACGCTGCCGGATGTCGCCCCACCGTACATAACGCCCCTTTCGCCAGGCGCCCAGTCTGCTTCGATCGCGGCAGCGGCATCCGCTCGCCCGAGCATCTCGTGCACTTTCTGTTCGCCACCTCGCCTGTGGAGGAATGGAGCCGAAAGACGCTGGTGAGCGATCCGCGATTCTGCGGGACAATGAACCATGAGCTTCGACCGCACCCTCGACGAGTCGGCGCTGTTCAGGATCTGTTTCGTGTGCACGGGCAACATCTGCCGTTCACCCATGGCCGAGGTGGTCTTTCGCGACATCGTGAAGCGGGCCGGCTTTGAAGGCAAGGTCACCGTGATCTCCGCCGGAACGGGTGACTGGCACGTCGGCGAACGCTCCGACGATCGCACGGTGGCCGCTCTCGCGGCGCGTGGCTACGATGGGTCACGGCATCGCGCGAAGCAGTTCGACACCGCGTGGTTCGATAACCTCGACCTCGTCGTGGTGTTCGACCGGAGCCAGGAGCGGATCATCCGCAGCTGGGCGACCTCGGAGGTTGACCGTGGCAAGGTGCGCCTGCTGCTGAGCTTCGACAGCGAGCAGGCCGCCCAGGTCGACGTGCCAGACCCGTACTACTCCGACGCCGCGATGTTCAATTCGGTGCTCGGCATGATCGAGAAGTCCAGTGCGGCCCTGTTCCGCCAAATCGAACCAGGAATCAGAGGCGTAGTCGCATGAGTCCACTGCCAGAGCAACCACTGAGCCCCCTCGACGGTCGCTATCGTGCCGCGGTGAGCGATCTCGGCGAGTACCTCTCCGAGGCCGGACTCAACCGCGCCAGAGTGCAGGTCGAGGTGGAGTGGCTCATCTACCTCACCGAGCACGAGCTGTTCGGCTCGACCCGTCTCACGCCCGAGCAGATCTCGTCGCTTCGAACGCTCATCCCAGCCTTCGGTCAGGCCGACATCGATGAGCTCGCGGAGCTCGAAGCCACCACGCGTCATGACGTGAAGGCGGTCGAATACTACGTGCGGGCGCGCCTTGCGGCGCTGGGACTCGACCACATCGCCGAGCTGACCCACTTCGCGTGCACGAGCGAAGACGTCAACAACCTCTCCTATGCCGTGACCGTGCGCGATGCGGTGCGCGAGGTGTGGCTACCGAAGCTCGACGAGGTGATCGAGGCGCTCGCGATGCGGGCGGTCGACCACCGAGCGGATGCGATGCTCGCCCACACCCACGGTCAGCCCGCGACGCCGACCACGGTCGGCAAGGAGTTCGCGGTCTTCGTGATGCGGCTGAAGCGTCTGCGCGAACAGCTCGACCGCATCGAATTCCTCGGCAAGTTCAGCGGCGCGACGGGCACCTTCGCCGCCCACGTCGCCGCAGACCCCTCGCAGGACTGGCCCGCGATCTCGAAGGAATTCGTGGAGTCACTCGGCCTCGACTGGAATCCGCTCACCACCCAGATCGAGTCGCACGACTGGCAGGCCGAGCTGTACCAGAAGGTCAGCCACGTGAACCGGGTGCTGCACAACCTGTGCACGGATGTCTGGACCTACATCTCCATGGGCTACTTCACCCAGATTCCGCAGGCCGGCGCCACCGGCTCGTCCACCATGCCGCACAAGATCAACCCGATCCGCTTCGAGAACGCGGAGGCGAACCTGGAGCTGTCGAGTGCGCTGCTCGACTCGCTCGCGAGCACGCTTGTCACCTCTCGACTGCAGCGCGACCTCACCGATTCCACCACGCAGCGCAACATCGGTGTGGCGTTCGGTCACTCCGTGCTCGCGCTCGACAACATCCTGCGCGGACTGAGCGAGATCGCGGTGAACCGCACGGCTCTCGCCGCAGACCTCGATTCCAACTGGGAGGTGCTGGGCGAGGCCATTCAGACGGTCATTCGCGCCGAGGTCACCGCGGGCCGCAGCTCGATCGCCGATCCCTACGCCATGCTCAAGGAACTCACCCGCGGTAAGAAGGTCGACCAAGCGCAATTGGTGGAGTTTGTGAACGGGCTCGACATCGGGGCGGATGCGAAGGCTCGCCTCGTCGCCCTGACCCCGGCCGGCTACGTGGGTCTTGCGAGCGACCTCGTGGAGTACGCGGAGTAGTCAGGCCGCCAGCGCTCGCTGTTAGTGCGCGCCGCCGTCGCGCTTGTGCGCATCCTGATCCTGCAGGTCGAGCTTCTCTTCCGCGTTGGGCTTCGTCGAGAGTTCGAGCAGAGCGATCGTCACGAGCGTGACGATGAAGGCGACGCCGAAGAACACGATGGCGAGCAGCGGTTCTCGCGTCGTGCCCAGGACGATGAGGCCGGTGAAGAGCGCCAGCACTCCGGCGATCAGGAGATATTCGAGGGGACGCAGCCGGTCACGGCGACTTGGCGTATTCATGCGGCCGGGCCGCCTTTCGTCTGGGTTTCCGCGGGCACTGCCGAAGCGGATTGGGTTCCCCACTTGGCCGAGAAGCCGGCGATGAGGAGGTAGATGGCAAGTATGGCCCCGTAGGCACCGAGGATGCCCACGGCGACGATCGATGCGTCGAGCACGCCCGTCGCGCCCTCGGGAGTGCGCACGCGCTGGTGCAGCTCTGGGGGAACCAGCAGGAATGCGACACCCGCGAGAACGGTGAGGATGCCGCCCACGCGCCAGTCACCAGAGGCCACGAAACGCCTGCGGGTGCGGAGGCCGCTGTACAACTCGAGAAAACCGGTGAGAAGTGCGAAGGTCGTGAGGATCGACAGGACCGCGACGATTCCGCCCCCCTGCAGCAGGATGGCGACGAGACCGAGCACGGCCGTGACAGCACCCTGCGCGACGAGAAAGGGGCGCACTCCGCTGTCGGCGAGCCGCCGCCACGCGAGTGCGGCCAGAAGCGCGCCGCTCACAAGGGCGAAGACGCCGAAACTCGCCAGGCCGAGCCGCGCTGAGTGATCGGCCGTGAAGGTGATCACGAGGCCGAGTGCCGCGGCCGGGATCGCCCGGATCACCGCGACCGGCCAGTAGGCGGCGCGCTGTGCGGCGCTGTCCTGAAGAGCGGACACGTGACCTCATTTCGCGGGGAACAACACTGCCCAGTTTACGCATCGCCGCCAGCCTTGATCGCGCGTGCAGTCCTGTGCTGCCCGGAGATCTGCACGACTGCCCTAGCCTTGACCCGTGCCCACTTCCTCCGCCGCGATCTCGCTGTCGCGCATCCGCCGTTACCCCGTGAAGTCCTGTCGCGGCCACGATCTCGACACCGCGGTCATTGAACCGTGGGGCATCGCAGGCGACCGGCGCTGGATGCTCGTCGACCGCAACGGCGCAGAGGTCACGGCGCGCAAGCATCCGCCCCTCCTCCGCGTGCGGCCCAGCTTCACCGCGGACGGACTGCTCCTCGAACGACCGGACGCCGAGCCGCTGGCCGTGACGGCTCCCGACGGATCCGAACTGCTGCCGGTCACGATCTGGAAGAATCCGGTGGATGCCGCTCCCGCGGCCGCCGAGGCGCACGCGTGGTTCAGCGAGGTCGTCGGATTCCCCGTGCGGCTCGTCTACCTCGATGATCCGACCCGGCGGCACACCAATCCGCAGTACAGCCGGGACACCGACCGTGTCTCGTTCCAGGACGCGTTCCCCCTCACCCTCACCAATGAGGCCTCGCTCGCCGAGCTGAACTCGTGGATCCCGTCAACAGGCGACCAGACACCCCTGTCGATGGTGCGATTCCGCCCGAGCGTCGTGGTGACCGGAGCGATGGCCTGGGAAGAGGATTCGTGGCGCCGCGTGCGCATCGGGGAGGCACTCTTTCGCGCGGTGAAGGCGAGCTCGCGGTGCGTGCTCACGACCGTGGACCCCGAGACGGTGACCCGCGGCAAGGAGCCGCTCGCGACCCTCGCCCGCCGACGTCGCTGGGACAAGAAGGCGTGGTTCGCGGTCAATCTCGTTCCCGACAATCCCGGCGCGGTCATCCGCATCGGCGACGAGATCGAGGTGCTGGAGCGGGTCGACTCTCGCGAGCCGCAGCGCTGAGAGTTACCGGCCGACCGCGCGTCTGATCATGTCCACGAGTGCGGAGCTGAGTCCGGGCAGGTCATCATCATTGGGCTGCGTTGCCATCAGCCAGAGGTCCATCGCCTCCCCCATGCCCAGGGCGACGGCGATCAGGAGCGATGCCGGCACGTCGGTACGCACGGCTCCCACTCGTTGGCCCGTGACGAGGGCCTGCTCTATCCAAGGCAGCGACGCCCGCTCGAGGTCACCCTGGGCCTGTTGAACAGCGGGGTTCCGCGACGCGGCGGTCCACCCGCGAAGGAGCGCCGCCAGCTGCGGCCACGCGGCGAGTGCCCTCATCAGCTGCAGGTAGTAGTCCGCCACCAGCGACCAGAACGAGTCGGCATCCGCCGCCTCGAGATCCGGCGCGACACCGACCCGCGCAAACAGTTGCGCGATGGCGCCGCGCGTGACGTGAACGTAGAGATCCTCTTTGCCGTCGAAGTAGTAGTACATCGAACCCTTGGAGATGCCCGCCGCCTCGATCACGCGGTTGAGCGAGGCTTCGTAATATCCGCGCGCAGCAAACTCTTCGAGCGCCACCGCAAGAATCGACTCCTGCTGCTCCGGCGGGAGCTTTGCAAATCTGGGTCGAACCATTCTTCAGCGGGCCGTTCGCGCGTCGACAAAGGGCGGCAGTTCGACGGCGTCATAGAAGCTCTTGCCCATTGCGAGGGCGGAGATTCCGGGCAGTGCCATGAGCTTCATCACCGCGTTGCGCACGAAGAGCTGCAGGCGGTCCTTAGGGGCGAAGGCGAGACCGAGTCCCTTCGCGGCATCCTGCTTCGACCTGAGCAGAGGGGCGAGACGCTCGTGATAGCGCGCGAACGCGTCATTGTGGTCGTCGCTTCTCGCGAGCTCCGCGGCAAGTGTGTACGCCTCGACCATCGCGAGCGCGGAGCCCTGACCGGCCAGGAAGGACGGGCCCGCTGCCGCATCGCCCACGAGGGCGACGCGTCCCTTCGACCAGGACGGCATGCGGATCTGGCTCACCGAGTCGAAATAGAAGTCCTGCGCCTGCGCCATCGCTTCCAGCATCGTCGGAACCTCCCAACCGCCCTCGCTGAGCCGCGCGCGCAACAGCTGCTCCTGCCCCGCGCGGTCGACCGCAACCTCCCCATCATGACGGACCGAGAAGAGCAACAGGGTTCGCTCGTCACGAAGCGACAGGCGCACCGCCTGGAACCCGACTTCAGCGTGCATCATGGCGACGAGTTCGTCGCGCTTCGGATAGTGGTCGCTCTCGAAGGCCGCGACGACCATGCCCAGGTAGCGTTCGAACTCCCGATCCGGGCCGAACACGAGACTTCGAACCCGCGAATGGAGACCGTCTGCGCCGACGACTAGATCGTATTCTGCGGTCTCTCCGCTCGCATGGGTAACACTCACACCGTCTCCATCGTCGTCGAGCGACCGAACCGTATCGTCGAGGATCAGCCGCACCCCGCCGCGCAAGGACTCGTAGATCACCGCCGAGAGTTCCGAGCGGGCGATGCTCAAGTAGCGATCGTTCGACTCGAGGATCACCGAGGGATTGAGGGATGCGATCCGTCGCCCTTCGCGATCGACCGTCCTCGCTTCGGTGAAGACATAGCCGCGCCGCCTCAACTCGGGCACGATGCCCATTTTTTCGGCCACATCGAATCCGGCGCCCCAGAAGTCCACGATGTAGCCACCTGTGCGCAGCTTCGGAGCGTGCTCGATGATCGTGACCTCGTGGCCCGATCTCTGTAGCCAGTAGGCGAGCGTCGGCCCTGCTATACCCGCGCCGACAATCAGGATCTTCATCGCGCAGTCCTTTCTCGACCGCATTAGACCACCAGTCTAAACCGGTGGTCTACGCTGCGCGAGGGTGAATCAGGCCGGCGCCATGTCTTGGAAGCGGGAGAAGTGGCCCTGGAACGCGACCGTGACGGTGCGCGTCGGTCCGTTGCGGTGCTTCGCCACGATGAGATCGGCCTCGCCGGCGCGCGGGTTGTCTTTCTCGTAGGCGCTCTCCCGGTGGAGCAGGATCACCATGTCGGCGTCCTGCTCGAGCGATCCGGACTCTCGAAGGTCTGATAGCGCGGGCATTTTGTCCTGCCGCTGCTCCGGACCGCGGTTGAGCTGCGAGAGCGCGATGACGGGAACCTGCAGCTCCTTGGCCAGCAGCTTGAGCGCACGGGAGAACTCGCTGACCTCCTGCTGGCGGGACTCGACGCGCTTGCCCGAGGTCATCAGCTGCAGGTAGTCGATGACCACCATCTTGAGGCCGACCTTCTGCTTGAGCCTGCGACACTTCGCACGGATCTCGACCAGCGTCATGTTCGGGCTGTCGTCGATGTAGAGCGGCGCGTCATTGATGCGGCCGCGCGTCGAGGCGATCGTGGTCCAGTCACGGGTGTCGACGGTGCCCTTGCGCATGTTCTGCAGGGGAACGGCCGCCTCGGCGGAGAGCAGGCGCATCGCGATCTCGCTGCGGCCCATTTCGAGCGAGAAGAAGATCGACGGCATGTCGTGCTTGATGGATGCCGCCCTTGCGAAGTCCAGAGCCAGCGTCGACTTACCCAGCGCGGGTCGGGCTGCCACGATGATCAGTTGGCCGGGGTGCAGACCGTTTGTGAGCTCGTCGAGCTCGGCGAAGCCGGTGGGAACGCCCGTCATCGATCCGTCGCGACCCTTGGCGGCCTCGATCTCGTCGATGGCCGTGGTCACCGCGACCGTGAGTGGGATGAAGTCCTCGGCCTCGACGCCGCCGGTGACACCGTAGATCTCGGCCTGCGCGTTGTTGACGAGGTCGACGACCTCGCCCTCGCTCGCGTAGCCCATCTGCACTATGCGGGTGCCGGCCTCGACCAGGCGCCTGAGCACCGCCTTCTCGGCGACGATGGTGGAGTAGTAGCCGGCGTTGGCGGCCGTGGGCACCAGGCCGGTAAGCGTGTGGAGGTACTCGGCGCCGCCTGCCCTCGCGATCTCGCCGGTCTTGACGAGCTCGTCGGTCACGGTGATCACGTCGGTGGGCTCACCGTGCGAGTAGAGCGACAGGATCGCGTCGAAGATGATCTCGTGCTTGGGGATGTAGAAGTCGATCGCGCGCACGGATTCGATGACGTCGGCCACCGCGTCCTTGCTCAACAGCATGCCGCCGATCGCGCTCTGCTCCGCGAGCAGGTCGTGCGGGGGAGTGCGCTCCGACCCGCGCTGATCGCCTGACTGCCGAGTATCGCCGGCGAGGCCCAAATGGGCAATCGACATCGCACACCTCCTGATTCTTTTCTACGGGCGACCTCGGACATCAGTCTCGGGTGCGCCCTCGCGGATGACCCTCACGCGAAGCCTGCTTCACCCTAGGAAGCCCACGCCCCGCGCGCCACCTTGACCTGTGCATAACCTTGTGGAGGAAATGCGCGAAACGCCGTGAGCCGTGTGAGCAACCTGTGGAATGTCCTGTGGAGAAACAGGAGATTCCGCGCCGTAACCTGCTCTTGATCAGGCCTTTCTGTTTCCCCATGCCATGTGTAGAAACTTGTTTAGAGTGAGGGTTGAGGGTTGTACGGCCGCGGAGGAAGCTGTGCACAAACAACCCCCCAATCTGGGCACAAAAAAGGGTGGCAGCGAGCTTTCGCTCGCCGCCACCGCAGAGTACAGTGAGTGCTATTTTGCCGCGCTGACCACGATCGTGATCGTCGCGACGAGGTCGTCGCGCAGGCGAACTGTCGCCTCGTGCTGACCCGTCGCCTTGATCGGCGAGGTGATCTCGATCTTGCGCTTGTCCACGGAGCCGAGGCCGGCCGCGGCGACCGCGTCAGCGACATCCGAGGTCTTCACGGAACCGAAGAGGCGACCGCCCTGACCCGCCTTGACCGTCAGCTTGACGGTGTTGGCCTCGAGCTTCGCCTTGAGGTCCTGCGCCTCTTCGAGCGTGGCGTGCTCGCGAGCGACGCGAGCGGCCTTGATCGAATCGATCTGCTTCTCGCCACCGCGCGTCCACGCCACGGCGAAGCCCTGCGGGATGAGGTAGTTGCGAGCGAAACCGTTCTTGACTTCGATGACGTCGCCTGGGGCACCGAGGCCGGTGACCTCGTGCGTGAGGATCAATTTAGACATGTGATGGCTCCTTAACGGCCTGAGCCGGCGTAGGGCAGCAACGCCATCTCGCGTGCGTTCTTGACTGCGCGGGCGATGAGGCGCTGTTCCTGAACGGAGACACCGGTGATACGGCGGGCGCGGATCTTTCCACGCTCGGAAATGAACTTGCGAAGCGTGGCGACATCTTTGTAATCGATGACGCCGACGCGGATCGCCTTTGCCGGAGCGGCGTTCTTGCCGCCCTTGGCATTGCGAAGAGGCTTACGGCGATCGCCGCTGCTCTTTCCAGCCATGGTTTCCTACTTTCTGAAATTTCTTGGTCGAGTTGGTCGCAGGGCGACCGCGAGGCGCTTTAGAAGGGCGTCTCGTCGTTGAAGTTGCTGCCCGGGTTGTTCCAGACATCACCGGACGACGCATCTGCCGGTGCGGATGCCGCCCACGGCTCGTCTGCGACCTGGCCGCGGCCGCCGCCTGCGCCACCCTCGCGGGAGGAGGAAGTGCGAGTGACCTGAGCGGTCGCGTACCGCAGGCTCGGGCCGATCTCGTCGACCTCGAGCTCGATGCTGGTGCGCTTCTCGCCTTCCTTCGTCTCATACGAGCGCTGCTTGAGCCTGCCGGTGGCAATCACGCGGGAACCCTTGGTGAGGGAGCCGGCGACGTGCTCGGCGAACTCACGCCAGACGCTTGCACGCAGGAAGAGGGCGTCGCCGTCCTTCCAGTCGTTGCTCGCACGGTCGAAGCTGCGTGGCGTAGAGGCGATGGTGAAATTGGCAACCGCCAGCCCGTTCTGCGTGTAGCGCAGCTCGGGGTCTGCCGTCAGGTTGCCCACCACGGTGATTACGGTTTCGCCGGCCATGGCTACTCGGCGCTCGCTGCGGTGTCGGCTGCAGGAGCAGCAGGGGCAGCTGGAGCGGCGGGCCGTGCGGCCTTGCGCGCAGCCTTCTCGGCGGAGAGCTTTGCGGCCTCTGCGACCTGAGCGATGGCCTCTTCTGCGCGAAGAACCTTCGTGCGCATGACTGCCTCGCTGAGCTTGAGCTGGCGGTCGAGCTCCTTGGTGGCATCACCGTTCGAGGTCAACGAGACGACGGCGTAGATGCCCTCGGTCTTCTTGTTGATCTCGTAGGCAAGGCGACGCTTGCCCCAGATGTCTACCTTGTCGACAGTTCCACCGTCATTGCGAATGACGTTGAGGAACTTGTCCAGGCTGGGAGCTACGGTGCGCTCATCGATCTCTGGATCGAGAATTACCATTAGTTCGTACTGATGCATAACTAACCCACCTCCTTTGGACTAAAACGGTCACAGACGTTCTGTGACAGGAGGGTTGTGGCATCGCTGTCTGCTTCACGCACCCTTAGACGAGTGCGCGCAGACAACCTGCCTAGTGTAGTCAGTGCGGACTGCATCTATCAAGGAGCCACATTTCATGAGCCTTCGGGTTGCCATCGCCGGCGTCGGAAACTGCGCCAGCGCACTCATCCAGGGCGTCACCTTCTATCGTGACGCCGACGAATCCCAGTCAATTCCTGGGCTCATGCACACACGGTTCGGGCCCTATGCGATCTCCGATATCGAATTCGTCGCGGCCTTCGACGTCGACGCTCTCAAGGTCGGCGTCGACCTCGCCGACGCCATCTGGGCAAGCCAGAACCAGACGCTGAAGTTCGCGGATGTCGCCCCCACCGGTGTCACGGTGCAGCGCGGTCCGACGCTCGACGGCCTCGGCGAGTACTACCGCGACACGATCGAGGAGTCGGATGCCCCCGTCGTCGACGTGGCCGAGGCCCTGCGGGACTCCGGCGCCGAGGTCTTCGTCGTCTACCTGCCCGTCGGTTCCGAGGAGGCGGTGAAGCACTACGCCCAGGCCGCGCTCGACGCAGGGGTCGCCTTCGTCAATGCCCTGCCCGTATTCGTGGCGAGCGACCCCGTCTGGGCGGCGAAGTTCACCGAGGCCGGCATCCCGATCGTCGGCGACGACATCAAGAGCCAGCTCGGGGCGACGATCACCCACCGGGTTCTCGCGCGTCTCTTCGAGGAGCGGGGCATCGTTCTCGATCGCACCTACCAGCTGAACGTCGGCGGGAACATGGACTTCAAGAACATGCTCGAGCGCTCGCGCCTCGAGTCGAAGAAGATCTCCAAGACGCAGTCGGTGACGAGCAACATCGCCGGCCACCTCGAACCCCGCAATGTGCACATCGGGCCGAGCGATCACATCCCGTGGCTCGACGATCGCAAGCTCGCCTTCGTGCGTCTCGAGGGCCACGGCTTCGGCAACTCGCCGACGAGCCTTGAGTACAAGCTCGAGGTGTGGGACTCGCCGAACTCCGCGGGCGTGGTGATCGACGCCATCCGCGCGGCGAAGATCGCCCTGGATGCCGGGCTCGGCGGACCGGTCGAGGCGGCATCCGCCTACTTCATGAAGTCACCGCCGAAGCAATACCCCGACCCCGTCGCCCGCGAGTTGCTGGAGCAGTACATCCGCGACCACGGCTAGGAGCGGGCGGCCCACCAGGCGCGCAGTCGCTCGGTGGCCGCATCCGTTCCGAGCGGTCCCTCTTCCAGCCGCAGTTCAAGCAGAAAACGGTAGGCCTCGCCCACCTCGCGCCCGGGCTTCAGCCCGAGCAGCTCCATGATCTGCCCGCCGTCGAGGTCGGGCCGGATGGCCGCGAGCTCCTCTTCCTCCGAGAGCGCGGCCACCCGCTCCTCGAGGTCGTCATAGGCGAACGCGAGCCGGTCGGCCTTGCGCCGGTTGCGGGTCGTCACGTCCGCCCGCGTCAGGATGTGCAGGCGCGGCAGCAACGGCCCCGCGTCGCGCACGTAGCGACGCACCGCCGAATCGGTCCAGGCACCCTCGGTGTATCCGAAGAATCGCAGGTGCAGTTCGATGAGCCGGGAGACCGAGGCCACGGTCTCGTTGTCGTACCTGAGCTGACGCAACCGCTTCGCCGCAAGCTTCGCACCGACCACGTCGTGATGATGGAAGGTGACCACGCCGCCCGGCTCGGTGCGCTTGGTCGCTGGTTTGCCGATGTCGTGCAGCAGCGCCGCCCACCGAAGGATGAGGTCGGCTGGCTGACCGGGGTTCCGTTCCTTTTCGAGGTCGATGGCCTGCTCGAGCACGATGAGGCTGTGCTCGTACACGTCTTTGTGATGGTGGTGCTCGTCGATCTCGAGCTTGAGCGCGGGGAGTTCCGGAAGCACGAGGGCTGCGAGCCCCGTATCGACGAGCAGCTGCAGACCGGCGCGCGGGGCGTCCGCCTTGAGCAGCTTGCCCAGCTCGTCACTGACGCGCTCTACCGAGATGATCGAGAGGCGCTCTGCCATCTCCCGCATCGCGCGCTCGGTGGGCTCCGCCACGGTGAAGCCGAGCTGTGACGCGAATCGGGCAGCCCGCAGCATCCGCAGCGGATCGTCGCCGAACGACTGTTCGGGCGCGCCGGGTGTTCTGATCTGGGCGGCGATGAGATCTTCGACACCACCCGCGGGGTCGACGAGTACCTGCTGCGGCAGTCGCAGTGCCATCGCGTTGATCGTGAAGTCGCGGCGAAGCAGGTCACCCTCCAGCGTGTCGCCGAATTCGACGACCGGCTTTCGTGACTCCCCGTCGTAGGCGTCGGTGCGGTACGTGGTGATCTCGACCGTGTGACCGGCGACGCGCGCGCCGATCGTTCCGAAGGCGCGACCGATGTCCCAGTGAGCGTCGGCGAGCGGGGCCACGACGGCGAGGATCTCGTCGGGGCGGGCGTCGGTGGTGAAGTCGAGATCGTTGAGCGGGCGATCGAGAAAAGCGTCGCGCACGGACCCGCCGACCAGGGCGAGTTCGAACCCTGCCGCAGCGAAGGCGGAGGAGAGCCGCGCGATGTGCGGCGCGCTCGCCAACTCGGCCAGTCGGGCGAGCGCTGCTGCGACGTTTTCCATGCCACCAACCCTATAGACGGCTCCACCGAGGAATCGCTCAGCGGCCAAGGCCTAGAATCGCATCATGCTGGCCGAGCGGAATCGACGGGTCGGCCTATGCCCATGAGACTTGTGACCTTCCTCCTTGCCCTGGCCTTAGGTCTCGGTGCCCTCGGTGTCAGCGACTCCGCGGCCCAGGCGAAGAATGCGAAAGCGGCGAGCGCCGGCGTGAGCCTCACGATCGCCCCTGGGAACTCGGGTCTCGTGCGTCCGGGCGAAGATCTCCTCCTGAGCGGCACGCTCAGCAATGGCAGCTCCGCCGACCTGCCCGCCGGAACTGCATCGGTCTACCTCGACCGTTCCGTGATGGCCTCCCGGGACGCACTCAGCGATTGGCTCGACAAGACCGCGGATGCCACCAGCCCGCACGCGACGACGCAGGTGTTCCAGGCACCCAGCCCTGCAGTGCCCGCCGGCGAGACTCGAACCATCTACCTCACGGTCCCCGCGGCGTCCCTCGGCCTCGACCCCGACCCGGCGGCCTGGGGAGCCCGTGCCGTCGGCGTTCGGGTGGCCACCGGCTCCTCCCAGTTGGTCGCGGCCAACAGCAGCATCGTCTGGTTTCCCGGCGGCAGCTTCGCGCCCACGAGACTCTCGCTCATCGCTCCCGTCGCGGCTCCGCCCAGCACGACCGGACTGATCTCCTCGGACGACCTCACGACGTTTACCTCGCCGACGGGGGTGCTCACGCGCGAGCTCGACCAGGCGGTCGACCGCCGCATCGCCCTCGCGATCGACCCGATGGTCATCGCCTCGATCCGGATCCTCGGCACCTCGGCCCCGGCATCCGCCAGGGACTGGCTGCAGCGCCTCGAGGACGTGACCAACGACACCTTCGCGCTGAGCTACGCGGACTCCGACCTGGCCGTCATGAGTCAGAGCAGCCGCGCGACGATTCTCACTCCCACCGACTTCGCGATCGATCCGAAACTGTTTCCCGCTCCCCAGCCGACGCCCACCGGCACGCCGAGCAGTACGAGCACACCCAACCCCGGAGCCACCGCGCAGCCCACCGCACCGGTACTTCCCACGTCGAAGACCATTCTCGATTGGCAGTACAGCGTGCCAAGCATCGCCTGGCCGCTTGATGACACCGTCGCTCCCAAGGATCTCGACGTCTTCGCGAAGAACGGCCTGAAGACCACGATCCTCGCATCGGGCAACGTCGACTATGCGCACGACTCGCGTTTCCCGAATGCGGCGGCGACGGTGGGCGGGCATCCGGTGCTCGTGGCCGACGCCACGCTCTCGACGCTGTTCCGCAGGGCGGTGCTTGCCTCCACCACGGTGGGGTGGCAGGGAGCGATGGCGGAACTGTCGGCATCGGTCGCGGTCGTCACCCAACAGAACCCGAGCGAGGCGCGCTCGCTGCTGGCAACCCTGGGGCGCAACTACCCCACGAACTCCTACCGGCTCGCCGACACGGTCGCCGCGCTCAGCGCGCTTCCCTGGGTCGCCGGTGCCACCCTCTCCGACGCCCTCGCGGCCACGCCGACGACCGCGAGCATCGTCGCCGCGCCCGAAAAGCCCGAGCGCGTCGCCCAGGCCGACGCGCTCTTCGCCGCGGAGCAGGCCGTGGATGTCTTCTCCGCCGTTCTCAAGCAGCCGACGTTGCTCACCGGCAAGCACCGGCTCGACCTCCTCGCGACCCTGTCGAGCGCGTGGGTGGGCAACGCGGCGGGCTGGAAGAACGCGTACGACAGCTATACACAGCGTTCAACGCAGATCACCAACTCGGTGACGATCGTGGAGAGCAGCTCCATCATCCAGCCCTCAGACAAGATCAGCCTGCCCGTGACGGTGCGTAACGACCTCGCCTTTCCGGTCGAGGTGGTCATCTCGGTGCGGTCGCCCAGCGGAATCCTGCACGTCGTGCAGAACCAGGTGCCCCTGACGATCGAGGCGAACTCTCAGGCCGGGGCGCGCATCGCGGTGCAGTCGGTGGCGAACGGCGACGTGCAGCTTCGGGTGTCGCTCAGCAGTGCCTCGGGTACGCCCATCTCCACGCCGTCCTTCGTCGACGTCAACGTGCAGGCGCAGTGGGAGACCGCGATCACCGTCGGCATCGGCGCACTCCTGCTCGGCATCTTCGGCTTCGGCATCTGGCGCAACATCGCCAAGCGCCGCAGGGCGAAGCGCGCCGGAACCGATGGCGAGAGCGGCGACGAGGGAACCGAAGACGCCGTTGACGTGACAGCGGCTGACCCTGTCGACCACGACTCAGATTCGGCGGACGTGCAGCCAGAGACCGGCCGTGACTGAGCCGCAGGCCGCGCCGGCGGCACCGGGACTCGGTCGAGCGAGCGCCATCCTGGCCTCGGGCACCGTCGTCTCCCGCATCCTCGGCTTCGTCAAGGTCGTTGTGCTCGCGGCGGCGATCGGCCAGGTCGCGAGCGTCAGTGCCGACAGCTTCGCCATCGCCAATCAGCTGCCGAACAACATCTACGCGCTCGTCGCGGGCGGCGTTCTGAGCGCGGTGCTCGTGCCCCAGATCGTGCGCGCCGGCTTGCACGACGATGGCGGCGAGCGCTTCATCAATCGCGTCGTCACGCTCGGCATGGTGATCTTCGCCGCGGTGACTCTGCTCGCCACCCTGCTCGCTCCCGCACTCGTCGTCCTCTACGCCCACTCCTCCTCCAACGGTCGCGGATTCACGCCCGACGCGCTCGCTCTTGCGACGACCTTCGCCTACTGGTGCCTGCCGCAGATCTTCTTCTACGCGCTCTACAGCCTGCTGAGCGAAGTGCTCAATGCGCGCAACATCTTCGGGCCGTTCACCTGGGCGCCGGTTCTCAACAACATCGTCGCAATCGCCGGTCTCGTGATCTTCATGGTGCTGTTCGGCGACGCCTCAGCCAATAATTCGCTACTGCACTGGGACGCCGGGCGCATCGTGCTCCTCGCGGGCACCGCAACCCTCGGCGTGGCCGCGCAGGCCCTCGTGCTGTTCTTCTTCTGGCGTCGGGCCGGCCTACGCTATCGCCCCGATTTCCACTGGCGGGGCGTCGGTCTGTCGGCCACCGGCAAGGCGGCCGGCTGGCTGTTCGCCATGGTGCTGATCACCCAGATCGCTGGCATCTTTCAGAGCAATGTCGCGTCGATCGCCACCGGCCACGGCGCTTCCAACTCCGCGCTCGCGAACACCTGGCTGCTGTTCATGCTGCCGCACGGAGTGATCGCCGTCTCCATCGCGACCGCATACTTCACCCGGATGAGCGGCCACGCCAGCAGGGGAGACCTCGGCTCGCTGCGCAAAGACCTTTCGGCCTCGCTGCGGGCGATCGGGCTCGGAATGGTCTTCGCTGCCGCAGTGCTCGCCGTGGTCGCCTATCCGTTCGCCCGCGTGTTCGAGGAGGAGTTCGCCAACGTCGCAGCGATGGGCGACGTCTTGCTCGCCTTCGTGCCCGGCCTGATCCTGTTCAGCATGCTGTTCGTCATCCAGCGGGTGTTCTACGCCCTCGGCGACACCCGCACGCCGTTCCTCATGCAGTGTGTGCAGTCCGGGCTCTTCATCGTCGGCGCGCTGCTCTGTTCGCTGCTCCCTACCGAGTGGATCGCCGTGGGCATCGCCGCCGTCACCTCGATCGCGGGCAGCGCACAGACCATCGTCGCGATCATCCTCGTGCGTCGGCGGATCGGTGGGATGGATGGCCGGCTCGTGCTGCAGCGCCACGTGCAGTACCTGGTGTTCGCGCTCGTCGCCGCCGCGATCGGATTCCTCGTGCTCGTGCTCCTCGGCGGACTTTCCTCAGACGGCTTCGCACAGGCCGACCGGCTGTCTGCCATCCTCTCGATCGTCGTCATCGGCGCGGTCATGGGTGCCGTGTATTTCGGTCTGCTTCTGCTTCTGCGCAATCCGGAACTGGCTTCCGTGGCGAATACAGTGCGGGCTCGTGTGAGCCGCACACGGTAGTCTCACCGCACCGCAGCACCCCTGCGCGACGTGGAATATCGTGCGAATAGGATGTGTTGTATCGGTCAGCGAGCGACTCCAGCGTGAGCTCCGTTCCATCTGAGGAAGGTTTTCCGTTGCGCCAGACGATCATCATCGGTTCGGGCCCCGCAGGCTATACGGCCGCGATCTATGCGGCTCGAGCCAAGCTCCAGCCACTGCTCATCGCGAGTTCGGTTGAGGCCGGCGGCGACCTGATGACCACCACCGAGGTCGAGAACTACCCGGGCTTCCCGGAGGGAATCCAGGGCCCGGATCTCATGCTCAAACTCCAGCAGCAGGCCGAGCGCTTCGGCACCGAGGTCGTTCTGGATGACGTCACCTCTGTCGACCTCACCGGCCAAATCAAGAAGGTCACACTCGGTAACGGCGATACGCACGAGGCGCTGACCGTGATCTTCGCGACCGGATCCGCGTATCGCAGGCTCGGCCTCGAAGACGAGGACCGCCTGAGCGGCCACGGCGTCTCCTGGTGTGCCACCTGTGACGGCTTCTTCTTCCGCGAAAAGGTCATCGCCGTGGTCGGCGGTGGCGACTCCGCGATGGAGGAGGCGAACTTCCTGACGAAGTTCGCCGACAAGGTCTACATCGTGCACCGCAGCGCGTCGCTGAGAGCCTCGAAGACCATGCTCGAGCGCGCCCAGCAGAACCCCAAGATCGAGTTCCTGCTGAACAAGACCGTCGAGCACATCTACGGCGATGAACTCGTCACGGGCGTCGGCCTGCGAGACACGGTCGACGGCTCCGAGACCACTCTCGACATCAGCGGCCTCTTCATCGCCATCGGCGCCGACCCGCGCACGCACCTGGTGCACGGCCAGCTCGACATCACCTCACACGGCACCATCGCTGTCGACGGTCGCAGCTCGCGCACAAACCTGCCAGGCGTGTTTGCGGCCGGCGACGTGATCGACCCGAGCTATCGCCAGGCGGTCACGGCAGCGGCATCCGGAACCGTCGCGGCCCTCGATGCCGAGCACTACCTCGATTCGCTCCCCAAGGAACTGCTCGCGCGCGCGACCGCGGCTGCACAGCCTGAAACCGTCTCGGTCTAGCGGCCAGCGCCGTCACCGATTCAATAATCGAAAGAGAGAAAGACATGTCGAACGCCCTTGATGTAACCGACGCCACCTTCGAGGCAGAGGTTCTGAACTCAGACAAGACGATCCTTGTCGACTTCTGGGCCGAATGGTGCGGTCCGTGTCGCGCCGTCGGGCCGATCCTCGACCAGATCGGCAGCGAGAACGCCGACAAGATCACCGTCGTGAAGCTCAACGTCGATGACAACCCGCAGACCGCGGCAAAGTACCAGATCACCTCCATCCCGATGATGAAGGTCTTCAAGGGTGGCGAGGTCGCCAAGAGCATTCTCGGCGCCAAGCCGAAGCCGGCCCTCGAGTCGGACCTGGCCGAGTTCCTGGCGTAGACAGCCGATCGTTTCACTGGCACGAAAAGCCCTTCCGCCGTCACGGTGGAGGGGCTTTTCCCATATTCCCCCTATTCTTGAACCTCCACCACCATCGCCACTCTGGACACGCAATGACATCCCACGGCACCGCGCAGGGACCGCACGGCACCAACCTCGATCCCTGGTACAACCACTACGCTGAGCGCTCCGCCGGCCTCAGCGCCTCCGAAGTTCGCGCCCTCTTCGCCGTCGCCTCTCGTCCCGAGGTGGTCTCGCTCGCCGGCGGCATGCCGTTCGTGTCAGCCATCCCCGAGGATCTCCTGACCGGCTCGATCGACCGGGTGATGCGCGACCAGCGCGCACAGGCCCTGCAGTACGGCTCCGGTCAGGGCTCGCCGGCTCTACGCGAGCACATCCTGCAGATCATGGCGCTCGAGGGCATCAGGGCCAGCGTGGATGACGTCGTCGTCACGACCGGTTCCCAGCACGCGCTCGAGCTCATGGCGAAACTGTTCCTCGACCCGGGCGACGTCGTGCTGGCGGAAGCGCCGAGCTACCTCACCGCGATCGTCGTGTTCAAGTCGTTCCAGGCTGAGGTGAGTCACGTCGCGATGGACGAGCACGGGCTCATCCCCGAGGCCCTCCGCGAGCGCATCGCGAACCTCAGGGCCGAGGGCAAGCGCCTCAAGTTCCTCTACACGGTACCCACCTTCAGCAACCCCGCCGGCGTCACGCTCAGTTGGGAGCGCAGGCTCGAGATCCTCGAGATCGCGCGCGCCAACGACATCCTGGTGCTCGAAGACAACCCTTATGGCTTGCTTTACTTCGATTCACAGCCTCCGCACGCGATGCGGTCGGTCGAGGAGGAGGGCGTCGTCTACCTCGGCACCTTCTCGAAGACGCTCGCGCCCGGCTTCAGAACCGGATGGGCTCTCGCCCCGCACGCGATCAGAGAGAAACTCATTCTTGCCAACGAGGCGGCGGTGCTCTCCCCGAGTTCGTTCAGCCAGATCATCATCGCGGAGTACCTTGCCAGCGCCGATTGGAAGGGTCAGATCAACACCTTCCGCGGTATCTACCGGGAGCGCCGCGATGCGATGCTCTCGGCGCTCTCGGAACACCTGCCCCAGCTCAGCTGGACCGTGCCGAACGGCGGTTTCTACGTCTGGCTGACCCTGCCCGACCACCTCGACTCCAAGGCAATGCTCCCGCGCGCCGTCAAGGAACTCGTGGCATACACCCCGGGCACGGCCTTCTATGCGGATGGCGGTGGCCGCAACAAGATCCGGCTCGCGTTCTGCTACCCGACCCCCGATTTCATCCGGGAGGGCATCCGGCGCCTCACCACCGTCATCAATGGCGAACTCGACCTACTGAACACCTTCGAGCAGACCTCGCCGCTGCAGATCGTTCCTGCCGAACGCCGCTACAGCAGCCCGCCACCCAACCTGGGCTAGGAAATCATGACGAACAGCTCCCTGACCCGCGTTCTCGTTCTCGCCGGCGGCATCTCGCACGAGCGAGATGTCTCCCTACGCTCCGGCAGGCGGGTAGCCGACGGACTCATCGAACAGGGCGTCGAGGTCACGCTCAGAGACCCGGATGCTTCGCTCCTCACTCACCTCGTCGAGAACCGCCCCGATGTCGTGTGGCCCGCCCTTCACGGCGCAAGCGGCGAGGACGGCGCCCTCCGTGGCATCCTCGACTTCCTCGACATCCCGTACGTTGGATCGCGGGCAGATGCCTCGCGGCTCGCCTGGGACAAACCGACCGCGAAGGCCCTCGTCGCGAGGGTCGGCGTGTCGACACCTCGATCGATCGCTCTGCCACGCGACGCATTCCGCGAGCTTGGCGCGCACAGCATCCTGGAGAGCATTTCGGAAGAGCTGCCCACGCCGCTTGTCGTGAAGCCCGCCCGCGGCGGCTCCGCGCAGGGCGTCTCCCTCGTGCACGACCGCAGTGAGCTTCCTCGCGCCATGGTCGACGCGTACACCTACTGCGATGTCGCACTCATCGAGCAGATGATCTCCGGCACCGAAATCGCCATTGGCATCATCGACACGGGGGATGGGCCCTCTGCCCTGCCCGCGGTCGAAATCGAGCCGCTGTCGGGCGTCTACAGCTTCGAGGCGCGGTACAACGCGGGTGAGACTCGCTTCTACACGCCGGCGCGCCTGAGCGAGGAGGTCTCGGCACGCGCCGCCGCAGCGGCCCTCCGGGCGCACGAGGCGCTTGGGCTGCGTCACGTCTCCAGGGTCGACCTCATCGTCGACGCGGCGGGTACTCCGTGGTTCCTCGAGGCGAACGTATTGCCGGGCCTCACCGAGACCTCGCTACTTCCACAGGCGCTCGAGGCGGCCGGCCACGATCTCGGCTGGGTCTATCTCGCGCTTGCCGAGGCCGCAGTGACCGAACGCCGCTCGTAGCAGGTGTCTACGCGCTCATCCGTCGTTACTTTACCGCCACACGGCGGCGACTGATCAGCCGAATCCGGGCTCGTTCAGTTCGGTGAGGATGCGGTTGAGGTCGGCCACGGTCGCAAAATCGATGACGATGCTGCCCTTGCTCGATCCGAGGCTCACCTTGACGCGGGTGCTCAGGCGGTCGCCGAGACGCTCCGCGATCTCGTCGAGCTGACCCTGGCGCTTCCCCGCGCTCGGCTTCGGCGACCGGGCGGGCTTGGAACCGAGCAGTCCCGCGGCGGCCTCGGCGGCTCTCACCGAGAGATCCTCGTTGACGATCTTGTCGGAGAGTCGCTCCATGGCGCCGACATCGCCAGTGGACAGGATGGCCCTCGCGTGTCCGGCGCTCAAGACCCCGGCGGCGACGCGGTTCTGCACGGTCTCGGGCAGGCGCAGCAGGCGCAGGGTGTTGGTGATCTGCGGCCGCGAACGCCCGATCCTCGAGGCGAGCTCGTCCTGGGTGATGCCGAAGTCGGCCAGCAGCTGCTGGTACGCGGACGCCTCTTCCAGCGGGTTGAGGTTCGCGCGGTGAAGGTTCTCGAGCAGAGCATCCCGCAGCATCGCGTCGTCGGCGGTGTTCTTGATCACCGCCGGGATCGTTTCGAGTCCGAGTTGCTTGCTCGCACGCAAGCGTCGCTCGCCCATCACCAGTTCGTACTGCGGTTGGCCCGCGGCGGCGCCCGCGATGGGGCGCACCACGATGGGCTGGAGAACACCTATCTCACGAATCGAGTGAACGAGCTCGTCGAGATCCTCCTTGACGAACTCCTTGCGCGGTTGGGCGGCGTTCGGCACGATGTCTGCCGGCGAGAGGTTTGCCAGCCGCGCTCCCGGCACCGACACCAGGGGGTCTGCTCCCGATTGCGGTGCGGGAAAGAAGACGTCAACCGGGCGCTCTGGCGAGCCCTCGTCCGTGGGGATGAGCGCGCCGATGCCGCGACCGAGTCCGGTTCTCTTGGGTGCTGCCATCAGTTGGGTGCTCCACGTCGTGCGATTTCTGCTGCCGCCTCCAGGTACGAGAGCGAGCCGGGCGAGCTCGCGTCGTAGCTGATGACACTCTGACCATAGCTCGGCGCCTCGGAGATGCGCACCGATCGGGGGATGAGTGTGGATAACACCTGATCGGGGAAGTGGTCGCGCACATCCTGCGCGACCTGATTGGCGAGGTTGGTGCGCGCGTCATACATGGTGAGAAGGATGGTGGACACGGTCAGCACCGGGTTCAGGTGCCGTTCGATCAGCTGGATGTTGTTGAGCAACTGGCTGAGGCCCTCGAGCGCGTAGTACTCGCACTGAATCGGGATCAACACCTCGCTCGCAGCGACGAAGGCGTTGATGGTGAGAAGTCCCAGCGACGGCGGGCAGTCGATGAAGACGTAGTGGAACGGCTCCTCGCTCTCCGCGATGAACAGCTCGAGGGCGGTGCGCAGCCGCTGTTCCCTGGCGACGAGCGACACGAGTTCGATCTCGGCGCCGGCAAGATGGATGGTCGCGGGAATGCAGTACAGGGCCTCGAATTCGGGACTCTTCTGCACGACCTCACTCATCGCCACATCATTGATGATCACGTCATAGACGCTGACCGTCTCCGACCGGTGCTCGATTCCGAGAGCCGTGGATGCGTTGCCTTGCGGGTCGAGGTCGATCACCAGTACCCGCGCACCGTTTCTTGCGAGTGCGGCCGCCAGGTTGACAGTGGTGGTGGTCTTCCCCACGCCACCCTTCTGGTTTGCGACAGTGAACACGCGAGTCTTGTCGGGGAGGGGGAGCGCCTCGGCGGCGAGGGCGCGCCTGCGGCGAGTGATCTCCGACAGCTCCCGGGCGAGGGGGGTGTCGTCGAAACTGAACGAGGTCGAGCGTGCCGGCGGAGCCTCGGGCGCCACGACCTTCTCCTCAGACGGCGGTTCCTCGGAGGAATCAGCGTGTCCTGCGTCCGCGGACGGACCGCCGGTTGCTGGCTCGGTCGCTGGCTCGCCGTCGGAGTCAGTTTCAGAAGCGCCCTCGGAGTCGTGCGAACTCGCTGAGCCCGTTGGCGCCGCGTCCTGATCGCTCTCGGTGCTGACCTCGTCAGCATTAGTCGCGTCGGTGCCGGCCGCGTCGGTGCCGGTCTCGTCGGTGCCGGCCGCGTCTGGGTCGCCGTCCGAGTCGGCTGCCGACTCCCCGTCGTCGCCAGCAGCACTTTCGCCGCCGGAACCCTCAACTGCAGCGTCGCTCGCGGACACAGTCTCCTCCCCGTGGTCACGCCGGGGCAGGGGTACCTCCATGATGTCGAGTAGTGCCGTGTCGGTGTCCGGCTCAGCGTGAGTCGATTCCGACACGGGCCTCGCTTCGTGCTCCGACGGCGCCTCGCGCCCACGGTCGGCCTTCAACCCGTGCTCCCCGTCGATCTGCACAGCATCGTCGGAAGGGAGCTCGTCCGCTTGCTCCGTCGTCGCGTCGTCCTGCCACGCTGCCGCGTCTTTCGAAGTCATATCGTCCTGATCGCTGCTGTTCGCTTCGACGGTTTCGTCCTGCGGATGTTTCACGTGAAACCTTCTTGCTCTGATGCGGGAGTGGGGGCTGTGCGTCTGAGCTAACACAGCCAACTGGGCGGGGTGCCCCGCGCCGCGCCCGAATGGAAAAAGTGTCGTTACGAACGACTAGTCAACTGTAGCCCGAAAGACTCTCGTGACCTCCGAGACGAGGCCCTCTCCGAGTGTCAACACCTCGACGTCGCTGAGCCTCGCCTTGCGGATGACCTTCGCGGCCGCCTCCACCTCCTTTCCCACGCTCGCCCCCTTGAGGAAGAGCAACTCGCCACCCGAGCGGAGCAACGGGACAGTGGCGGGAATGAGCTTCGAGAGCGCGCTGACGGCGCGAGCGGTCGCCTGATCGAGCCAGGGGAAGAGCTTCGTCTCCTCGGCGCGAGCGCGCACCACCTCAACATTTGTCAGGGCGAGCCGTGCAGCCTCCTCGCGGAGCCACTCGACCCTGCGCTCCATCGGCTCGATGAGAATGAGCGTTGCGTCCGGTCGCGCGATAGCGAGGACGAGTCCGGGCAACCCGGCGCCGCTCCCAATGTCGCCCACCCGCCCCGGCTTCAGCAGCGGGGCCAACAACCCGCAGTTGATGATGTGGCGCGACCACAGTCTGGGGGGTTCCAGTGGTCCGATCAGACCGAGCTCCTCGCCGTGATCGGCGAGGTCGTGCGTGAATTGACGGGCGAGTTCCAGGCGGTCGCCAAAGACCGTCGCCGCCGCGTCCGGCTCGGCTTCCAGTTCGATCGCGCTCAATGTTTCACGTGAAACTATGCGCGCGAGATCACTGTGTGACGGTCGCGTCCCTCACCCTCGGACTCCGAGGAGAAGCCGCGAGCGGCGACCAGATCGTGCACGAGCTTCCGCTCGTACGACGACATGGGAGGCAACGCGGCAGAAGCGGCACCGTCTTCGATGCGAGAGATCGCGTGCTCGACAAATGAACTGAGTTCCTTCTCTCGCGCCTGCCGCGAGCCGCCCACATCGAGGATGAGTCGCGAGAAGGAACCAGTCTTCGCCTGAACCGCGATACGAGTGAGTTCCTGGAGAGCCGTCACCGTGTCCGGCTTAGAGAGCAGGCGCAGATTGCTGTCCTGGCTCGAGTTGACGGAAACGTAGGCGCGCCCTGCGCGAGCATCGATGTCAATGTCGCCGTCGAGGTCGCTGATGTCAAGCAACTCCTCGATGTAGTCGGCTGCGATCTCGCCCTCTTCTTCGAGTTGCGCGATCGTGCGCTCGGTGCGCGACTCCGAGAACTCCTGCTCGGCGTCGTCGGTCACGGCTGCCTGACCATCCTGTACTTCGTTTGACACGGCGTTGTTCTCCATCTGGCGGTTGTCTTTGTGGGGGAGTGGCATGGGTTGCGGCACTACTTCTTGCCGCTGGGTTTCTTCTTATTACGGTTCTTAGTGTTCACCGGCTGCTGACGCTGGGGACTCTTCGTTTCCTCGATCACCTCGGGCTTGCCGTCCTCGACGATCGTGATGCCCTTGCGCTGCGCGCGCTTCGCAAGCCGGGCTTCGCGCGCGAGCGCCGCTTCACTTCCCGGGGTGGGTAGATTCCGGATGACAAGGAACTGCTGGCCCATCGTCCAGATGTTCGAGACCAGCCAGTAGAACATGACGCCGAGGGGGAAGGTGAATCCCGAGAAGGCGAAGACGAGGGGGAGGATGTAGAGCAGCACGCGCTGCTGCTTGAACATGGGGCTGTTCTTCATCTCGGCCGACTGGTTCTTCGACATGATCTGCAACTGCGTGATGAACTGCGAGCCCGTCATCAGCACGACCATCGTGGCCGCGATCGCGATAACGGCGACGTTGCCGTGAGCGGAACTGATCGAGTCTTTGAGGGGAGCGACGCCGAACAGGATTGCCTCACCGAACGACTTCGACAACGCAGGGTTCAGCAGGCCCACTCCCGCCGCGGTCTCCCTTTGGGCGTTGTTAAGCACCGAGAACAGGCTGAAGAAGATCGGCATCTGGATCAACAGCGGCAGGCACGAGCTCAGCGGGTTGGTGCCGGTCTTCTTGTAGAGCGCCATCGTCTCGCGCGACATCGCCTCGCGGGAGAACTGGTCCTTCTTGCCCTTGTACTTGTCCTGGATCTTCTTGAGCTGGGGCGCCACCTCGAGCATCCGTCGCTGGCTCACGATCTGCTTCACGAAGATCGGCACGAGGGCGGCACGGATGACGAGTACAAGTCCCACGATCGACAACACCCAGGTGAGACCGGCGTCCGGATCCATCCCGAAGAACGTGAACAGCGAGTGGAAGGCGACGAGTAGTAACTCCACGACCCACTTGATGGGCCAGAGGATTCCGTCGATGATCGCGGGGAAATTCATTTCGTAGTCAGCCCTTTCCGTGGCTACTCGCTACAACAAAACCAAAACGCGTGATCGCGTACTTCTCACGGCGTCGAAGCGGGACATCGTCGATTCCACCGGCGGCCCACGGGTGACACCGCGCGATGCGGATCGCTCCCATCGCGGTGCCCCGCAGCACGCCGTACTCCTGGATGGCACGGAGCGTATAGGCGGAACAGGACGGGTAATACCGACACACATCGCCGTAGAGCGGGGAGATCAGGGCACGGTAGAGCCAAAGAATGATGACGCAGATGTTGCGTGGGGCAAGCATGATGAACGACAACGCTGTTCTCACCGGCTCACCTCGAGTCTGTCTACCAGGCCGAAAATCTCATTACGCAGGGTAACCCAGCTTGCGCGGTCCGAAGCTGGAAGCGCCCGCACCACAATGTCGAGGCCCGGGCGGGTCCGCGCGAGAACCTCGTAGCTGGCCGCCTTGAGCCGACGGCGCACTCGATTCCGTGTCACGGCGTTACCGACGGCCTTCGAGACAATGAATCCGAAACGAACCGGGTTTCCGTCCCCACGATCGATCACGTAGCTGATCGTGTTCGTGGCAGCAACCTTGCGACCCCTACGCACTGTCTGCCGATAGTCGTCCGCTCGTACCAAGCGGTGGACCCTGGCAAGCACGAAGGGAAGCCCGCCTCGAACCGCTGTTACGCGGAAAGCTCGGTGCGGCCCTTGCGACGACGAGCGCTCAGGATCGCACGGCCGGCACGGGTGCGCATGCGCAGGCGGAAGCCGTGCACCTTGGCGCGACGACGGTTATTAGGCTGAAAAGTTCTCTTGCTCATGATCAATCTCCACGTGTTGGAACTCCGCAAGGCCAGCAGTGAAGCCCAGGAAAGTAGAAGGGTTAGCCGAAAGGCTAGAGGTCAACTGATTAAAGCTACGAGCTTAAAGCGCTGCGGTCAAACCCCGGAGTAAGGACACTCCACTTTATCCACATGTGGGGAACATCGGCTTGCCACGCACTCTGCCGCACAAACTAAGGTGGTGGGACTGCACAGTCGGTGGATAACCCTGTGAGTAAGTGTGCATTTCACGGGAGGAAACGATGAGCGAACCGGCAGATTCGACTCCGGACATCTGGCGGTCGGTGCTCGCTATCCTTCGAGACGATGAGCGGATCACCCCGCAGCTGCAGGGCTTCCTCAGCCTCGTCGAGCCCAAGGGTGTCATGGCGGGCACCCTCTATCTCGAGGTTCCGAACGATCTCACCCGGGGCATGCTCGAACAACGCATCCGGCTCCCCCTGTTGAACGCCATCACCTCGCTCGGCGACGACGTTCCCGTGAGCAACTTCGCCATTGTCGTGAATCCCGACATCGCACACGATTCACTCGAAGAGACGGTCGACACCGCGGAGCAGGTCTACATCGAGCAGCCGGTCGCGCCGGTCCAACTCGATACCGGTTCGACATCCAGACGGAGTGATTCGAGGCTCAACCCCAAGTACAACTTCGACAACTTCGTCATCGGCGGCTCCAACCGCTTCGCCCACGCCGCCGCCGTCGCCGTGGCCGAGGCTCCGGCCAAGGCGTACAACCCGCTCTTCATCTATGGCGATTCTGGCCTCGGCAAGACCCATCTTCTGCACGCGATCGGCCACTACGCCGAGAGCCTGTATCCGGGCATCCGCGTTCGCTATGTCAGCTCCGAAGAATTCACGAACGATTTCATCAACTCGATCGCGAACAACCGCTCCTCTGTCTTCCAGGCCAGGTACCGCGAAATCGACATCCTCCTGATCGACGACATCCAGTTCCTGCAGCGAGCGGTCGAGACGCAGGAGGCGTTCTTCCACACCTTCAACACGCTGCACGATCACAACAAGCAGGTCGTGATCACGAGCGACCTGCCCCCAAAACACCTCACCGGATTCGAAGACCGGATGCGCTCCAGATTCGAGTGGGGACTCATCACGGATGTGCAGGCGCCCGACCTCGAGACGCGCATCGCAATCCTGCGCAAGAAGGCTCAGAGCGAGAAGCTACAGGTGAGCGCAGACATCCTGGAATACATGGCGACCAAGGTCTCCTCCAACATCCGCGAACTGGAGGGAACCCTCATCCGGGTCACGGCATTCGCAAGCCTCAACCGCACCCCGGTGGATCTCGCCCTCGTGCAGACCGTTCTCAAAGACCTGATCACCCTCGATGAAGACAATGTGATCGCGCCGGTCGACATCATCAACCACACCGCGGAGTACTTCAAACTCTCGGTCGACGACCTGTACGGATCGTCCCGGTCTCAGGCTGTGGCGACGGCGAGGCAAATCGCCATGTACCTGTGCCGCGAAATGACGAACCTCTCACTACCCAAGATCGGTCAGCTGTTCGGTAACCGCGACCACACCACCGTCATGTACGCCAATAAGAAGATCACCGAACTCATGAAGGAGCGCCGGTCGATCTATAACCAGGTCACGGAGCTCACGAGCCGCATCAAGCAGAACCACCGCTTCAGCAAGGATTAGCGCTCGTCGCTCACACTGTTGACAAGCTGTGGATAACTTCGTGGGCAACGCCGCCGACGCTGTGAGTAAGTACGTAGGGCCTGTGCACTGAACCCGAACACGACAACACTGAACCCGCGGCGATCACAGCCATCTGCACAGTCGCTCCACAACTTCCACGGTTGTAGTTTCGAGCGCCCGTATAGCCGTGCCGCGACTTTCCACAGTTTCCACAGCGGTTAAGAGTATTAATCCATTAAAGATATTTAGGGGGAGAAAGAGAACCCTCTGGGTCCGCGCTCACATCGGCTGTGCCAGTATTGGGTTCTCAGGCGGTCGTTCAGAGCTAAGGGGTGAAAATGAAGTTCCAGGTCAATCGCGACGTCTTCAGTGAGGCCGTCTCCTTTGCGGTAAAACTTCTGCCCCAGCGCACCACCCTTCCGATTTTGAGCGGCGTTCTGATCGAGACGACCGACGCGGGGCTCACCCTCTCGTCCTTTGACTACGAGGTTTCGGCGCAGACGGAGATCTCCGCGGAAATCGAAGAGCCGGGTCGCATCCTGGTCTCGGGGAGGCTACTCGCCGACATTGCGAGCCGGTTGCCGAACGCGCCCGTGCAGTTCAGCTCGGAGGATGCGCGCATCAACGTCGTCTGCGGCCCGGCACACTTCACCCTCCTCAGCATGCCGGTCGAGGAATACCCCACCCTTCCCGTCGTCTCCGCGCAATCGGGAGTACTGCCCGCCGAAGCCTTCTCCACGGCGATTGCGCAGGTGGCGGTCGCCGCGTCGCGTGACGATGTGACGCCGGTCATCACCGGTGTTCAGCTCGAGATCTCCGAGAACAGCCTCAGCCTGGTCGCCACCGACCGTTACCGCGTGGCGGTGCGTGAGGTCGAGTGGGATGGCGGCGACGCAGCAGCATCCAGCAGCCTCACTGCGCTCGTACCGGCGCGAACCCTGCAGGAGGTCGGTAAGACCTTCGGTCACAGCGGCACGATTTCCGTTGCGATCACCAATAGCGACGAGCGCGAACTCATCGCATTCACTGCCGATAAGAAGACGGTGACGTCGCTACTCATCAAGGGTAATTTCCCGCCGGTCAAGCGCCTGTTCCCAGAGACAGTCGACAACTACGCGGTGATCAATACGGGTGAATTGATTGAGGCCGTGCGCCGGGTATCGCTCGTACTCGAGCGCGAGGCGGCGTTGCGTTTCACCTTCAATATCGACGGCGTCACCCTCGAGGCCATCGGCTCCGAACAGGCCCAGGCCTCCGAGACCATCGACGCCCACCTCAGCGGAGGCGACACGGTGGTCTCCTTGAAGCCGCAGTTCCTGCTCGACGGGCTCGGTGCCGTGCACTCCGAGTTTGTGAGAATTTCTTTCACGAAGACCGAGAACCCCAACAAGCCTGGGCCGGTTCTCATCACGAGCCAGTCTTCCAAGGATCAGCCGGGCGCCGACAACTACAAATATCTGCTGCAGCCGAACCTGCTGCTTCGTTAGGCGATCGGTTCGAGCTCGCAGGGCATGAGCCGGGCTTCGACCGACTCCGAAGTGAATAAACAGCAAGTGAGGAACAAATGCATATCGGACTCATCGGTCTCGGCAGAATGGGCAGCAACATGCGCACGCGGTTGCGCGACCACGACATCGAGGTCACAGGTTTCGACAGAAATCCGGACGTCACCGACGTCGCGAGCATTGCCGATCTCGTCGAGGCGCTTCCGACGCCGCGCATCGTCTGGGTCATGGTTCCCGCGGGAGAGATTACGAGCTCTGTCATCACCGAGCTCACCGAAGTGCTCGAAGCCGGCGATCTCATCATCGATGGTGGGAATTCGCGATTCTCCGAAGACATCCGGCATGCGGAGCAGGTCTCCGCGAAGGGCATCGAGTACATGGATGCTGGAGTCTCCGGGGGTGTCTGGGGACTGAAGAACGGGTACGGTCTCATGGTCGGCGGCAGCGACAGCAGTGTCGAGCGCGCGATGCCGATCTTCGATGCACTTCGGCCGGAAGGGCCGCGCGAAGAGGGATTCGTGCACGTCGGCGAGATCGGTGCTGGCCACTACGCGAAGATGGTGCACAACGGCATCGAGTATGCGCTCATGCAGGCGTATGCCGAGGGGTATGAACTGCTCGACAAGCGCGAAGACATCATCAAGGACGTCACCGGAACCTTCAAGGCCTGGCAGCGCGGAACGGTCGTGCGCTCATGGCTGCTGGAATTGCTGGTGCGCGCCCTCGAAGCGGATCCTGATCTGGATGACATCGAGGGCTACGTCGAAGACTCCGGTGAAGGTCGCTGGACGATCGAGGAAGCCATCGCCAATGCCGTGCCGGTGCCGACCATCAGTGCGTCGATCTTCGCACGTTTCGTCTCCCGCCAGGGTTCGGAGTCTCCCGCGATGAAAGCGGTCGCGGCGCTGCGTCAACAGTTCGGCGGGCACGCGGTCAAAAAGGCCGAATAATCGTGGCAGCGTGATCGTCACACACCTGAGCCTCAGCGACTTTCGTAATTACCACAGTGCGGAGGTCGCGCTCAGTGCCGGCCCTAACCTGTTCGTGGGCAGCAATGGTCAGGGCAAGACGAACCTCGTGGAGTCGTTGGGCTTTCTGAGCACACTGGGTTCCCACCGGGTTTCCATCGATCACGCGATGATTCGTCAGGGGGCGGACGCCGCGATCATCCGTGCCCGGCTCGAACACGGCGATCGACAACTGCTCGCCGAGGTGCAGATCAATCGCACCGGGGCCAATCGCGCGCAGGTGAATCGCGCGGTGATCAAGACCAGGGAACTCCCGCGTTACTTCTCGAGCGTCTTGTTCGCGCCGGAAGATCTCGCCCTCGTGCGCGGCGAACCCTCGGGCAGGCGCCGCTTCCTCGATGAGCTGCTGGTTCTGCTCTCGCCACGGTATTCCGGCGTGATGGCCGACTACGACCGGGTTCTGAAACAGCGCAATTCACTGCTCAAATCGGCCAGGACATCCGGCGTCAAGGGCAACCAGCTCAGCACCCTCGAGATCTGGGATGACCGACTCGTCACCCTGGGCTCGGAGTTGATCGAGGCTCGCACCGGCCTCGTCGCTCGACTTCTGCCCGACGTCACCGCGGCATACGAGGCCGTCGCGGGTGAGGATCATCACGCGAGCCTGTCGAACTACCTCACGATCGCCGATCCGGATGGCGCCGGCTTCGACGCGGAGACAAGTGGGACGCAGTCGCGCCCCGGAGATAAACCCGTGTGCACGGAGGAGGCCGCGGCCGGTTTTCGCTCCGCACTCGACCGGCTCCGCCGGAGTGAACTCGACCGCGGGATCACGCTCGTCGGACCGCACCGAGACGACCTCGTGCTCGAACTCAACGGGATGCCGGCCCGCGGCTATGCCAGCCACGGCGAATCCTGGTCCTTCGCGCTCGCTCTCAAGCTCGCCTCCGCGGGACTTCTGCGCAGGGAGTCGGCCACGGGCGACCCGGTGCTTATGCTCGATGACGTCTTTGCGGAACTGGACCAGTCTCGCCGGCTGCGGCTGGCATCCGCGGTCGCCGGCTTCGAGCAGGTGCTCATCACCGCCGCCGTCTTCGACGATGTGCCCACCGAGCTCGCGGCGCACACCGTGCGCATCGAGGCCGGCACGATCCTGGCGCCGGAAGAGGGCGAACAATGAGCACCGACAGACCGGTGGGCCCGAACAGCGAGGGCAACTCGAGCGAGCAGTCGGAGTCGAGGTCGGTCTACCTGCGGTTTCGCCGGGTCTTCGGCGATGGCTCGTCGCGATCGTCCGACGCGCGAAAACGTGCGCAGCGCGAGCCCGGCTCCAGCTCACCATTCGGCAGCGGGCGCGACCCAGAGGGCCTGGGTTCCGTCGTCGACGCGCTCACCTCGCGGCTCGGCTGGAACTCGCCGCTCGCGCAATCGGAACTGCTCGCATCCTGGAGCGAGGTGGCCGGTGCCGAGACGGCCGAGCACTCCGCCCCGGTCGGCATCGAGGACGGCGTGCTGACGGTTCGCTGCGACTCGACGGCCTGGGCGACACAGTTGCGCATCATGCGCGTGCAGATCGCGACGAGCATCGCGAACCGGTATCCGGATGCCGGTATCACTCAGGTGCGGTTCGAAGGGCCGGGTGTTCCCTCGTGGAAAAGAGGCCCCAGATCAATTCCAGGGCGTGGTCCGCGCGATACTTACGGCTGACTGGACAAAAGAGGTCGCCGGAGCAGAATAAAGTCCCCAGAGGGGCGATTTGGCCCCTCTGAGGGTCGCCATTTGGTAGACTGGTGGGGTCGTCACGGTATCTCCTAGTCGCAGGAGCAGGGCAATGAACGACGCTCGATCTATCGGCTGGAGCCTCATTCCATATGTCAACTAATTCGACCCCCAAGTTCGACCACAGCTACGGCGCGGATGACATCCAGATTCTTGAGGGGCTCGAGGCGGTTCGCAAGCGGCCGGGCATGTACATCGGCTCCACCGGTCCCCGTGGTCTGCACCACCTCGTCTACGAGGTGGTCGACAACTCAGTCGATGAGGCCCTCGCCGGTTACGCCGACGACATCCAGGTCACCATGACCCGCGACGGCGGCATCCGCGTCATCGACAACGGTCGAGGTATCCCGGTCGGTCTCAACAAGGCGGAGAACAAGTCCACCGTCGAGGTCGTGATGACCATCCTGCACGCCGGCGGAAAGTTCGGCGGCGGCGGCTACGCCGTCTCCGGTGGTCTGCACGGCGTCGGCATCTCCGTGGTGAACGCGCTCTCCCGCGAGGTGGATGTCGAGGTACACCAGCAGGGTCACGCCTGGCGCATGAGCTTCAAGCACGGTGTTCCCGTCGCACCCCTCGCGAAGGGCGAGGCGGTGGAGGGCACCGGAACCACGATCACCTTCTGGCCGAGCGCCGAGACCTTCGAGACGGTCGAGTTCGACTTCGAGACGCTGCGCGCGCGGTTCCAGCAGATGGCGTTCCTCAACAAGGGACTGCGCATCACTCTCACCGACGAGCGTGTGCACCTCGACGAGCACGGCGTCGAGCAGGAGCCGGTTGTCGTCAGCTACCTCTACGAACAGGGCCTCGTCGACTACGTGCAGTACCTGAACTCGGCGAAGAAGGTCGAGGTCGTGCACCCCGACATCATCTCCTTCGAGTTGGAGGACACTGACGCGAAGATCTCCCTCGAGGTCGCGATGCAGTGGACCAGTTCGTACCAGGAGAGCGTGCACACCTACGCGAACACGATCAACACGCACGAGGGTGGAACCCACGAAGAGGGATTCCGCGCGGCGCTCACCACGCTCGTCAACAAGTACGCCAGGGAGAAGGGAATCATCAAGGAGAAGGATGACAACCTTACCGGCGACGACGTGCGTGAGGGTCTCACCGCCGTCATCTCGGTGAAGCTCTCCGAGCCGCAGTTCGAGGGCCAGACCAAGACCAAGCTCGGCAACACGATCGCCAAGTCCTTCGTGCAAAAGGTCGCCGGAGACCAGCTCGGCGACTGGTTCGATCGCAACCCCACCCAGGCCAGAGACGTCATCCGCAAGGCCATTCAGGCATCCGCGGCCAGGCTCGCTGCCCGCAAGGCGCGCGAGCAGACCAGGCGCAAGGGACTGCTCGAGTCGAGCGGCATGCCGGGCAAGCTCCGCGACTGCTCGAGCAACGACCCGAGCCTGTCCGAGATCTTCATGGTCGAGGGCGACTCCGCCGGCGGTTCCGCCGTTCAGGGGCGCAACCCCGAGTTCCAGGCGATCCTGCCGCTGCGAGGCAAGATCCTCAACGTGGAGAAGGCGCGTCTCGACCGCGCACTCGCGAACAACGAGGTGCAGTCGATGATTACCGCCTTCGGCGCGGGAGTCGGCGAGGACTTCGACCCCGACAAGGCCAGGTACCACAAGATCGTGCTCATGGCAGATGCGGATGTCGATGGCCAGCACATCACAACGCTGCTGCTCACCCTGCTGTTCCGCTACATGCGGCCGCTCATCGACCTCGGTTACGTCTACCTTGCGCAGCCGCCGCTGTACCGACTCAAGTGGAGCAACTCGCCGCACGAATACGTCTACAGCGATGCCGAGCGTGACGCGCTCGTCGAGGCGGGCATCGCCGCAGGCAAGCGCATCCCGAAAGACAACGGAATCCAGCGCTACAAGGGTCTCGGCGAGATGGACTACAAGGAACTGTGGGAGACCACGATGGATCCCGCGACTCGAACGCTGCTGCAGGTGACCCTGGATGACGCACTCGCCGCAGACGAGATCTTCTCGACGCTCATGGGTGAAGACGTCGAGTCGCGCCGCAGCTTCATCCAGCGCAACGCCAAGGACGTCAGGTTCCTGGACATCTGACGCGCCAAGGCGCGCAGCGCCGATGGCCCTCAGGGTCGAGTGATCGGCCCTTTCGGCCGAGCGCATCGAGACCCAACCGACGAACTACATAAAAAACGAAGACTGGAAGTTTATGGCTGACGAAACCGAAACCAGCGAGAACGACGGCGCGGCCGACCACATCGCGGGCAAAGAGATCGACACGGCGCACGACAAGATAAGCCAGGTCGACCTGCAGCTCGAGATGCAGCGCTCGTACCTCGACTACGCGATGAGCGTCATCGTCGGTCGCGCGCTTCCCCTCGTCGAGGATGGCCTCAAGCCCGTGCACCGCCGCGTGATCTACGCGATGTACGACGGTGGCTACCGGCCAGACAAGGGATTCTCGAAGTGCACCCGCGTCATCGGCGACGTCATGGGGCAGTTCCATCCGCACGGCGACTCCTCGGTCTATGACGCGCTCGTGCGACTCGTCCAGCCGTGGAGCCTCCGCTACCCACTCGCGCTCGGCCAAGGCAACTTCGGTTCGCCCGGCAACGACGGTGCGGCCGCCCACCGCTATACCGAGACCAAAATGGCGCCGCTCGCCATGGAAATGGTTCGGGACATCGAAGAGGAGACCGTCGACTTCCAGCCGAACTACGACGGTCGCACCCAGGAGCCGACGGTTCTGCCGAGCCGGTTCCCGAACCTGCTCGTCAATGGCTCGGTGGGCATCGCGGTCGGCATGGCCACGAACATCCCGCCGCACAACCTTCGCGAGGTCGGCGAGGCGGCACTGTGGCACCTCGCGCACCCCGACGCCTCGCAGGAGGAACTCGTCGACGCACTGATCCAGCGCATCAAGGGACCGGACTTCCCGACCGGCGCGCAGATCCTCGGCATCAAAGGCATCCAGGATGCGTATCGCACCGGCCGCGGATCGATCACGATGCGCGCCGTCGTCAACGTCGAGGAGCTCCAGGGTCGCACCTGCCTCGTCGTCACCGAACTGCCGTACCAGGTCAACCCCGACAACCTGGCACTCAAAATCGCTGACCTCGTCAAGGAGGGCAAGCTCGCGGGCATCGCCGACATCCGCGATGAGACCTCCGGCCGCACCGGCCAGCGCCTCGTCATCGTGCTCAAGCGCGACGCCGTCGCGAAGGTCGTGCTCAACAACCTCTACAAGCACACCCAGCTGCAGGAGAACTTCGGCGCGAACATGCTCGCGATCGTCGACGGCATCCCTCGCACCCTGTCGATCGACGGCTTCGTCACAGCGTGGGCCACCCACCAGATCGACGTCATCGTGCGTCGCACCCGGTTCAGACTTCGCAAGGCGGAGGAGCGTGCCCACATCCTGCGCGGCTACCTCAAGGCGCTCGACGCGCTCGATGAGGTCATCGCGCTCATCCGTCGCTCGCCCACGGTCGAGGATGCCCGCGACGGCCTGATCGACCTGCTCACGATCGACGAACTGCAGGCCAGGGCCATCCTCGACATGCAGTTGCGCAGGCTTGCCGCGCTCGAGCGTCAGAAGATCATCGAGGAGAACGAGAAGATCGAGCAGGAGATCGCGGAGTACAACGCGATCCTCGCCGACCCGCAGCGTCAGCGCGACATCGTGAGCGAGGAGCTCACCGAGCTCATCGACAAGTACGGCGACGACCGCCGCACCGAGATCATGTTCGGCTTCGATGGCGACATGAACATGGAAGACCTCATCCCCGAAGAGGAGATGGTGGTCACGGTCACTCGTGATGGCTACGTCAAGCGCACTCGCAGCGACAACTACCGCAGCCAGCACCGCGGCGGCAAGGGTGTCAAGGGTGCACAGTTGCGAGCGGATGACGTGGTGGAGCACTTCTTCGTCACCACGACGCACCACTGGTTGCTCTTCTTCACCAATAAGGGACGCGTGTATCGCGCGAAGACCTACGAACTGCAGGAGGCCGGTCGCGACGCGAAGGGACAGCACGTCGCGAACCTCCTCGCCCTGCAGCCGGAGGAGGAGATCGCCCAGATTCTCGCGATCCGCGACTACGAGGCGGCGAACTACCTCGTGCTCGCGACACGCGCCGGTCTGGTCAAGAAGACGCTGCTCTCGGAATACGACACGAACCGCTCCGGTGGCATCATCGCGATCAACCTGCGCGAGGACGACGAGCTCGTCTCCGCGAAGCTCGTGGAGCGCGATTCGGACCTGCTGCTGGTCTCGCGCAAGGGAATGTCGCTTCGGTTCACCGCATCCGATGAGGCGTTGCGACCCATGGGCCGCGCGACCTCCGGCGTGATCGGAATGCACTTCCGCGAGGATGACACCCTGCTCGCCGCGACCGTGGTGAGCGACGAGGGTTACGTCTTCGTCGTGACGGAGGGCGGCTACGCCAAGCGCACCTCGGTCGACCAGTACCGCACCCAGAACCGCGGCGGACTCGGCATCAAGGTGGCGAAGCTCGCCGAGGCGCGAGGCGATCTCGCGGGTGCCCTGATCGTCGAGGAGGACGACGAGGTCCTTGTGGTTCTTGCCAGCGGCAAGGTGGTACGCTCCTCCGTGGCCGAAGTACCGGCCAAGGGCCGTGACACCATGGGTGTCGTGTTCGCCAGGTTTGCGGACGACGACCGAATCATCGCAGTCGCGAAGAACAGCGAACGTAATCTGGACGAACAGAGCCAGGAAATCCAGAATGACGACACACCGGTCGTGGAATCAGAAGCCGGGAAGGACGAAGCAATAGATGAGTAGCGTCGCCGAGAAACTTCAACGAAAGTCGCAGAAGGCTGCGGCAACCAAGCAGGTTCGCCTCAAGCTCGTCTACGTCGACTTCTGGTCGGCCGTGAAGCTGTCGTTCCTGATCGCTCTCGCGCTCGGCGTCGTGCTGGTCGTCGCTACGGTTCTGATCTGGATCGTGCTCGACACGACCGGCATCTTCGGACACCTCGACGGCCTCCTGCAGGAGATCCTGAACGACAGCAGCTTCAGCGTGACCGACATCGTGTCGCTCGGAACCGTGTTGCTGTTCTCGGTCATCGCGGCGCTTCTCAACCTCGTGATCGGCACCGCGCTCGGCGCGATCACGGCGCTGCTGTACAACTTCAGCGTGCGGATCACCGGCGGACTCCTGGTGGGGTTCACCAACAACTGATCCGATTGGGTGAAAATCGGCCGGTGCGATACTCTCGTATCTGCCCACGGGGATATAGCTCAGGCGGTTAGAGCGCTTCGCTGATAACGAAGAGGTCCCAGGTTCAAGTCCTGGTATCCCCACTCGAATCCCACCCGGATTCATGCGGGGCCTTAGCTCAATTGGTAGAGCGCCTGCTTTGCAAGCAGGAGGTCAGGGGTTCGATTCCCCTAGGCTCCACATATTCGCCCTCAGCGGTTGATCGCGTCCTTGGGCCTCGCGCGCAGGTGGGCTCGCTCGCCCTGCTTGCCGAACAAACTGAGGAACTCCACGGGCTCGTCGTCGCAGGACCCGAACCAGTGCGGTATCCGCGTGTCGAACTCCGCGGCCTCGCCGGGGACGAGCACGAGGTCGCGTTCACCGAGCACGACCCTGAGCCTCCCGTTGAGGATGTAGAGCCACTCGTACCCCTCGTGGGTCTTCGGCTCCGGCGTGCGACGCTCGCCGGTCATCACGATCTTGAATGCCTGGATGCCCTCGGCACGCCTGGTGAGCGGCAGCATCGTCATGCCGTGATGTTTGACCGGTTGCAGGTGGATGCGCGGATCACCCGTGGCCGGGGCGTCCACGAGCTCATCGAGGGTCACGCCGTACGCCCTCGCGAGCGGGAACAGCAGCTCGAGGGTCGCTCGTCGTTCTCCGGACTCCAGACGGGAGAGCGTGCTGATCGAAATGCCGGTCTGTGCCGAGAGCGCAGACAGGGTCAGGTCGCGAGCCAGACGCAGGGAGCGCAGGTGGGGTCCGATCTTCTGCAGGGACTGCTCGATGTCATCCATCACCCAAGCTTGCCATGGCGGCAAACAAGCTTGCCAACCGCAATAGACCCCAAGTCCGCGACCTTCGCCGAGCCTTCCCGTACGATGGGTCGATGCGCAGCGGCCACTCCTCGGGCACACTTGCCGTCTACTACGAGCTTCGCGAACCAGAACGGATGCCGGACTCGCCCGTGCTCCCCACGGTGCTCCTGATCCACGGGGGTGGTTCGACCATCGAGAGCAACTGGGGCAACCTGATTCCCGAACTCGAGACGGGGCGGCGGCTTCTGGCCGTCGAACTGCAGGGTCACGGGCGAACGGCGTCGGGTGCGCGTGAACCGTCGTTCGTGAATTCCGCGGACGACGTCGCCGCGCTGCTCGATGAGCTTGGTCTCGGCGCCGTGGATGTTCTGGGATTCAGCAATGGCGGACAAGTGGCGATGCAGCTTGCGGCTCGGCGACCGGAGTTGGTGCGCCGCCTCATCGTGGCCTCGGCGCCGTATCGTCGCGACGGCATGATTGACGGCTTCTGGCCGTCGCTCGAATCCGCGACGTTCGAGAGCATGCCGCAGGTCTATGCCGACGCCGATCTCGCGGTCAGCGGCGACCGAGAGCATGCGCGTCGGATGTTCGAGCTCGATCGGGCCCTTATGCTCGGCTTCAGCGACTGGCCAGACGAGCTGCCGGCCTCGATCACCGCCAGAACACTCGTGATCGTCGGCGACCGCGACGTGGTCACGGTTGATCACGCCGTGAGACTGCGGGAGATCATCCCCGGCTCAGCACTGCTCGTGGTGCCCGGCTTGCACGGCCAGTATCTGGGCGAGCGTTTGGCTGCGGAAGGCGGCCTGGGCTCGATGCGGCAGACCATTCCCGTCCTGCTCGGTTTCCTCGACGCGCCGTAGCCCCTGCACCGATTTGCTGTAGTGGCAAAGCAACTTGCCAACAACCCTCGTCGCTTGCAAGCTTGAGGGGGAGGTGGTCAGGATGACCGAGGAACAGGGTGGCCGAGCGGACGGACGCGCGAGCAAGCGAGGCGACACGCCTCACGCTTCCCATGCCGCAGAGGGTCACCGGGATCGCGCGGAGCAGGGGACCGCTGAGTTCTGGGAGGAGTTCTACGGAGAGAGCGGCCCGTGGACCGGGAATCCGAACGCTGCGCTCGTCACGGAACTCGAGCGGCAGCCACTCCGCCCGGGTTCAGCTCTCGATGTCGGCTGCGGCACCGGCGGTGACGCGATCTGGCTCGCCGCTGAGGGCTGGAGCGTCACCGGTGTCGACATCTCGCGGGCGGCTCTTGCTCAGGCCGCTGCGGCGACGGAGGCAGCTGGGGCCGCGGGGCGTGAGTACAGCATCCGGTGGCTGCAGGCCGATCTCGAGACGGGCTTTCCCGAGGGAAGCTGGGATCTCGTGAACGTCGCCTATCTGCACTCCCCTGTGGCGCTCACACGCGAGCGCATCCTCAACCGCGCGGCGGCGGCGGTTGCTCCCGGCGGCACGCTCGTGATCATCGGTCATCAGGGCACGGTGCACTGGGCCGAGGGCTCGGAGCAGCGCCCCTCGTTCCCGACCATCGACGAGACGCTCGGCGCCCTCGACCTCGTGGGGTGGACGCTCGTCCACTCGGGCGAGGTGTCAGTGTCGCGCCGTATGCCTGACGGCACGAGCGGAACGCACGTCGACGGCGTGATCCGCCTCCGCAGGGAACCCCGGTAGAGCAGACTCAGCCTTCGACGGCTGTCGCCTCGACATCCACGGCGTCTTCGTCCTCGTCACTCACCCAGAGTTCGTCATCGGCGCGGAGGGTCTGCCACGCGGCGTACGCGACGCCCGCCACGGCAACAACCCCGAGGCCGATGAGGATGTACCTGCCGGGCCCAGCGGACTTGGTGGCAGCAGGCATGACCTTCGCACCAACCTTCGCGCCGACCTTTCCGGCCCGACCGAGTGCCTCTCGCACCTGCGGATTCTTCGTCGCCTCGATCACGGCGAGGGCGGAGCTGAGCGCGGAAGTCACGGCCGGCAACACGTCGTCGACAAACTTCTCGCGCGTCGCGCCCGCCGCATTGCGCGTCGCGGCGAGGCCCGATGCAACGCTGGGGCGCAGGTGGTTGTCGACGGCATCGCGCACGCGCGGAGCCACCTCCTCGCGACCCAAGTGGGTGGCCTGCCGACCGGCGTCGCGCACGACCTTCGACGCTCGATCGAGCACCTCGCGCTGCTCGTCCCAGAGCTGGGCGGCGTCGCCGCGCAACTTCTTCAGTTCCTTCTGGCGCTTTCGTGACAGTCCCACAGAGTCCTCCTCGTGCCGAATGGACATCGCTCCAATCCTCCCATGCACCCGGGAGGCGACCAAGGCATTACCAGTTGCCCCACAGGGAATGCCCAGCGTCGCGGTCCCGCGGAGAATGCTGTGGAAGAATAGTCCAATGCCTGTGCACACTCACGTAGCCACCTTCCACACCTCCCTCGGCGACATCAAGGTCAACCTTCTCGGCAACCACGCGCCGAAGACCGTCGCCAACTTCGTCGGTCTCGCCACGGGCGAGATCGAATGGACCCACCCCGCAACGGGCAAGGTGTCCAAAGACAAGCTGTACGACGGTGTGATCTTCCACCGCATCATCGATGACTTCATGATCCAGGGCGGCGACCCGCTCGGACAGGGCACCGGTGGCCCCGGCTACCAGTTCGACGACGAGATCCACCCTGAACTCGACTTCACCCAGCCCTACGTGCTGGCGATGGCGAACGCCGGCATCCAGATGGGTCGGGGCACTAACGGCTCGCAATTCTTCATCACGACCGTTCCGACCACCTGGCTGCAGGGCAAGCACACCATCTTCGGCAGGGTCGAAGACGAGGAGTCGAAGAACGTCGTCAAGAAGATCGAGGCCGTGAAGAAGGATGGCCGCGACCGCCCGCTTGAAGACGTCGTCATCCAGAGCATCACCATCGACGAGGTCTAGTCTCGTGGCACGACCGTGACAGACGCCTTGCCCGAGGCGGAGCACAATCCGGCCAACTTCTGTTACCGGCATCCCGACCGGCAGAGTTTCATTCTCTGCCAACGCTGTGGACGCACGATCTGCCCGGAATGCCAGACTCAGGCCGCGGTCGGCGTGCACTGCCCGGAATGCACGAGAGAAGCCCGCATGAGTGCGCCGAGGCGCAGGCCCGCAGCGGTCACTGCTGCGCGCGTCGCCCTCGGCAACGGTGCTCCCGTGGCGACCTGGTCGATCATGGCGCTGTGCGTGCTCGTCTTCATCGTGCAGTACGCGACCGGCGGACCGGGTGGCGGGCTGGCGACCTTGGCGCTCATCGACTTCTCGCCCTGGGTTCCGAGTGAACCGTGGCGGATGCTGACGGCGCTGTTCCTGCACGCGTCGTTCATTCACATCGCGCTCAACATGTTCTCGCTCTATGTCTTCGGTCCGATCCTGGAGCGGATGCTCGGCCGCACGCGCTTCATCGTGCTGTACCTGCTGAGCGGATACGGCGGGTCGCTCGCGGTGCTGCTGATCGACCCGAGCATTCCGGTGCTCGGCGCATCCGGTGCACTCTTCGGTCTGTTCACGGCATTCTTCGTCATTCAGCGCGGGCTCGGTGGCAACGGCAACTCGCTGCTCGTGCTCATCGCGATCAACCTCGTGATCGGCTTCGTGCCCGGATTGAACATCGCGTGGCAGGCCCACGTGGGAGGTTTGGTCGTGGGTGCGCTCGTCGCGCTCATCTTCATGCGAACGAGGCGGATCGATCGGCGAACGACCCAGATCCTGCTGCTCGTCGGGCTTGCGATCGTGCTCATCGCCCTCACGGTGGTGGGCATTCAGCTCATGCCGGCGCGGCTGTCCTGAAAGTTATCCACAGGGCTTTCCACAATGGGGATAATTACACCGCTGTAATTGACCTCATTGTGGAGGACAGGCGCGTACCCCCACGGAAGAGGTGGTCGTCAGCGCCAGCGAGTGGTCATCAGGAACCCTACAAAGAGGATGCCGAAACCTACCAGGATGTTCCAGTTGTCGAGCTCGGGGACGGGCAGCTTCACCTCGCCGCTGACGTAAAAGACGATGATCCAGGCGAGGCCGATGAGCATCAGCCCGAACATGATCGGCTTGAACCAGACGGGGTTCGGGGCATCGTCGCCGGTGCGAGCGGTCTGGGGTCGTTCGGGCTTCGTACGAGTAGTCGATCTGGCCATGCCCCAGATTCTAGCGTGAAAGCCTCGGTGGCCAGCCCGAGACCTCGTGCGGCAGGCGTCCGTGCGGTAGCGGTCGCCTAGAATCGACAGCATGACCGCTGCCCCGCCACCGAGCCCCCGAGGGGGTAAGCGACGGTTCAGCATCATCGGCCTCATCGGTGAACTGCTCATCACCGCCGGCGTTCTCGTGTTCCTCTTTCTCGGTTGGCAGTTGTGGCTGAACGATCTGATCGTCGGGGCCCAGCAGGACAAGGCCGCGGTGCAACTCGCCAAGGAGTGGAGCGGCTCGGTACCGACCCGCACCCGTCCGACCACCGTTGCACCGCCCGACTATGGCACGCCGGTCGTGCCGGCCGTGCAGTCGAACGCCACGAAATTCGCGGTGCTGTACATCCCGAGGTTCGGCGCGGACTACGCTCGTGCCATCGCGGAGGGTGTGGGTACGAGCGACGTGCTCGACAAGGGGATCCTCGGCCACTATCCGGACTCCCAGTTGCCCGGAGCGATCGGCAACTTCGCCGTGGCCGGCCACCGCACCACGCACGGGGCACCGCTCAAACAGATCGCGAGCCTCAGGGTCGGCGACAAGATCTACGTGCAGACCGCCGACGGCTACTTCACCTACGACTTCCGGGGGCTCGAGTACGTGCGGCCCACCGGTGTCGGCGTCATCGACCCGGTGCCGCAGAACCCCGGCGTTGCACCCACCGACCGCATCATGACCATGACCAGCTGTAACCCGATGTTCTCGTCCTCCGAACGAATCGTCGGCTACGCGGTGTTCGATTCGTGGCAGCCGACATCCGCGGGTCCGCCCGCCGAGATCGCGGCAACCGTGAAGGCGAGAGGATAGGGCTATGTACGCGGCTCTCTGGCGCATCCTTCCCGGACCGGTATGGTGGCGCATCGTGCAGCTGATCGTGCTGTTTGCGATCGTGCTGCTCGTGCTCGTGCTGTTCGTCTTCCCCTGGCTCAACGAATGGATCAACGTGAGTGACGTTACGGTGAACACATGACCCGCGTTCTCGTCATCGACAACTACGACAGCTTCGTCTACACGCTCAACGGCTACCTGCTGCAATTGGGCGCGGAGACTGAGGTGCTGCGCAACGACGCCTTCGACGCGGATGACGCCGCCGCGCGTATCGCCGAGTACGACGCCGTTCTGCTGTCGCCCGGTCCCGGTACGCCGGCCGACGCCGGAGTGTCGATCCCGATCGTGCATGCAGCACTCGCCGCGGGATCCCCGTTGCTCGGTGTGTGCCTCGGCCATCAGGCGATCGCCGAGGCGCTGGGCGCGACGGTCACCCACGCCGACGAACTGATGCACGGTAAGACCTCGCTCATCACCCACGACGACAGCGATTTCTATGCCGGCGTGCCGCAGCCGTTCAACGCGACGCGGTACCACTCCCTGGCCGTGGTGGACTCGACGGTTCCATCGCAGCTCGTGGTCACCTCGCGCACGCAGGGTGGGGTCATCATGGGATTCCGGCACGAGAGCGCGCCGGTGTTCGGGGTGCAGTTCCACCCGGAATCGGTGCTCACCGAGGGTGGCTACTTCATGCTCGCGAACTGGCTCGCCGTGGCGGGTCTCCCCACGGCGAGGGACGCTGCCCAAGGGCTCACCCCGCTCGTGAAGCTCAACTGACTCGAGGCCTCAGCGACTGCGCGAGGCCTCAGCGACGCATCCGGAATCAACCGCCGCTGCAGTAGGTGAGCGTCACCGCCGAGCGCTGCGGTTGGTCACCCTTCGGCAGCGATTGGGCTGTCACCTTGTAACCGGTGCAGCCGGAATCGCCCTGCACACTCACCGAGAGCTGCAGCGCGGACAACTGCTTGTTCGCATCCGTGATCGGGAGGCCTATGACCTCGGGCACGGTGACCAGCCCATCCGAGACCACGAGGTCGATCACGTCGCCCTCGTCGGCGGAGGCGTTGCTCTCGGGGCTGCTGCGGATGACGACACCCGCTGGCACGCTCGGCGAATGTTCGGTCGTCACCGCGCCGGGTTTGAGGCCGCGCTGGGTGAGGGCTGCCTTGGCGGCATCTTCGGTGAGGTTGGTCATCGCGGGCACCGTCACCTGGCTCTTGCCGAGCGAGACGTAGACCTGAATCGACTGACCGGCACCCACCTTCGTGCCGGCGGTGGGCGTGGTGCGGATGATCGCCCCGGCCGGCACGGTCTTGCTCTGCTCCTGAACGCGGTCGGGTACGAGCTTCAGCGCCGTGAGTTTTTTCGCACCGGTGTCATAACTCTCGCCCACGATAGAGGGGACCCGCACCGAGAGGCCGCTGCTGAGTTCGCTACCGCTCGGGAGGTTGACCACCCAGAAGACCACGGCGACCAGGATCACGAGCACCATGGCGATGCCGGCCCAGATCCAGGCGACCGGCGGCCTGGTCTGCGTGCGCATGGCGCGATCATCGTCGCGAGAGGCGAGCTGGCGAAGGGCGGCCTCAGAGCCGGCGGTCGCGCTGGGGCTCGCGCCAAACAGTGTGGCGTTGAAGTCGTTCACCGGCAGCTTGCGGGTCGGAACCTCGCCAGCCGCGGCCGTCTCGAGGTCGTCGCGGAACTCCGCCGCCGTCTGGAAGCGCTCGAACTTGTCTTTGGCCAAGGCATGGAGCACGACGGCGTCGAGTGCGGGAGACACCCGTGGATTGAGAGTGCTCGGTGCGACCGGCGTCTCGCTGATGTGCTGGTAGGCGACGGCGGCGGCGCGATCACCGCGGAAGGGGGGTCGCCCGGTGAGAAGCTCGAAGAGCACGACTCCGGTGGAGTACAGGTCGGTGCGCGCGTCCACCGTCTCGCCGCGGGCCTGCTCCGGCGAGAAGTACTGCGCCGTTCCGAGAACGGCACTCGTGTCGGCGACGGTGGCCGAATTATCCGACACCGCTCGCGCGATGCCGAAGTCCATGACCTTGACCTGGCCGTTCTGGGTGACCATGACATTGCCGGGCTTGATGTCGCGGTGCACGAGCAGCGCGCGGTGGCTGTACTCGAGTGCGGTGAGGATGCCCGCGACGATCCGCACGGCCTCCTTCGGCTCGAGCGGCCCCTCGGCGATGATGTCGCGCAGCAAGCGACCGTCGACGTATTCCATAACGATGTACGGAACCTGCGTCTCGACGCCGTTGGGCTCGCGCACCGTCTCTTCGCCCGCGTCGAAGACGCGGACGATCGTGGGGTGAGCCATGCGCGCGGCCTTCTGCGCCTCTTCGCGGAACAGCACCCGGAACTTCGGGTCGGTGGCGAGCGCTGGCTTCAGGAGCTTGATGGCGACGCGGCGACCGAGACGCGAGTCCGTGCCGAGGTGTACATCCGACATTCCGCCGCGACCGATGAGGTCACCGACCTGGTATCTGCCAGCGAGCAGGCGGGTACCTTCAGTCACGTGCTATCTCCTGGTGGCGTGGGTGGTCTACCTGCCAAGTGTAATGCGTGAATTGGACCGGTATTTCAGGGGGCGGTCGGGGGAACCGTGAGGGTCACCGCATTCGAAGCCGGCGACTTCACGCCCGAGCATTGGGCGAGGTACTGCACCGTGGTGGTGCTGCCCGCGGTACCGGTGGGCAAGGTCACCTTCACGCTCGTCTGGTTGGCCGGAACCGGGTTCGCTGGCACATACGTGACCGACCCAGGAGACACGGCAACCGTGTAGGAGTCGAGCGTTGTGCCGTAGGCGCACTCGAACGCCGGCCAGCTCACGGTGACGACGTCGCCAGCCGCGTAGGGTCCGCTCGGTGTCGCGGTCGGATCCGCGGGCTTGGCAGGGGCGGGCACGTCGCCGTAGAGCGACACGTGGATGGTGTCACCCGGTTTGACGAAACCCGTCGGGTTGATTCCGTATACCTTGCCGACCTTGTTCACATTGTCTGCGGGCTTGCCGTCCGGCAGCACATCGACGACGAGGTCGTATTTGCCGAGCGCGTCGCGCACCTCGGCCTCGGTCATCCCCACGTAGTCGTCCTGCACGATATTGATGCGGGTGCTTGTGGGCGTGGCGGAAGGGGTCGGAGACTTCGAGTGCGTGACGCTCGGGCTCGACGACGACGGCTTCTTCGAGGTGCCGGGTGAGGCGATGAGCGCGATGAGGGTGCCGACGAGCACGACGACGAGGATGCCGATGAGCGCGATGAGCGGCCAGGTCCAGGGGTTTCGTCCCTTGGATTCGGTGGTCGGCCGCGTGGCTGCCGCCGGTGCATCCATGGACGGCAGGATGCTGGTCGCCTGCGTGGCACCGTAACCGCCGGCTGCCGCACCGTAGGCCACGGTGGCCGCGGTAGCGACATCCGCCCCTGCCACACCGGGAACTGCGGCCACGGCCGCACCGACGTCGCCGCGGCGAAGCGCTTGGGCAGCCCTGGCGAGGTGCTGGGCGGAGGCCGGACGATCTGCTGGATTCTTCGCGATGCAGGAGTAGACGAGGTTGCGCACGGGCTCGGAGACGGTGACCGGGAGGTCTGGCGCCTTCTCGTTGATCTGGGCCATCGCGATGGCAACCTGCGACTCGCCCGTGAACGGCCGTCGACCGGCGAGGGCCTCGTAGGCGACGATGCCGAGCGAGTAGATGTCTGTCGTGGGGGACGCGGGTCGACCGCTCGCCTGCTCCGGAGAGAGGTACTGCACGGTGCCCATGACCTGACCGGTGGCCGTGAGGGGAACCTGGTCGGCGATCCTGGCGATGCCGAAGTCGGTGATCTTGACCCGGCCATCCGGCGTGATCAGCAGGTTGCCCGGCTTGATGTCGCGATGCACGAGGCCGGCGGAGTGGGCGGCGTGAAGGGCGGATGCCGTCTGGGCGACGATGTCGAGCACCCGGTCGGTGGACAGAACGCGTTCGCGCTCGAGGATCGTCGACAGGGCCTCGCCCGGTACGAGCTCCATGACGAGGTAGGCGCTGCCGTCTTCCTCGCCGTAGTCGAAGACGTTCGCGATGCCCTCGTGGTTGACGAGCGCCGCGTGCCTCGCCTCCGCACGGAAGCGTTCGAGGAACCCGGGGTCGCCGAGGTATTCGTCCTTCAAGATCTTGATGGCGACGGTGCGCCCGATCACGAGGTCGGTGGCCTGCCAGACCTCTCCCATGCCGCCGATCGCGATTCGACTGGAGAGTTGGTATCGCCCACCGAAAGTGAGGCCGCTCGTGGGTCTCATTTGTTCAGCACCGCCTCTATGACTTTTCTCGCGATTGGCGCAGCAACCGCGTTGCCGAAACTGGTTCCGTTCTCAACAACGACAGCGACGGCGATCTGTGGGTCGATTGCCGGAGCAAAACCGGTGAACCACAGGGTGTACTTTCTCCCTGCGCCGTTCTGTGCTGTTCCGGTCTTACCGGCCACATCGACTCCGTTTATTCTTGCATTACTGGCCGCACCATTGTTCACGTTGGCCACCATGAGTTGAGTGAGTGTCGCACTTGACTGGTTGCTGATCGGCTGACCGAGCTGTTCCTGCTGGAAGTCCTGCACCGTGGTGAGGTTCGGGGCCGTGATGGAGTTGATCAGCGTCGGTTTCATGAGGGTGCCGCCGTTCGCAATCGCCGCGGTGACCATCGCGATCTGCAGGGGAGTCACTCGGTCTTCGTCTTGGCCGAATGCGGAGAGCATGAGCTTCGCCTGATCCGTGTTGCTCGGGTAGGTGCTGGGGGTGACCGCCATGGGCACGGAGAGCTTCTCGCCGAAGCCGTACGCCTTCGCGTACTTTCCGATGAGGTCCGAGCCGAGCGCCGCGCCCAGCTGGGCGAAGGGAATGTTGCAGCTGAGCCGCAGCGCGGTGGCGATGGTGACCGTCGGAGTTCCACCGCAGGTACCGCCTTCAGCATTCGTGATCGAGGTGTTGCTCCCCGGCAGTTTGAGGGTCGGCGGGTTCGGGAATTCGCTGTCGGGCGTGTACTTGCCGCTGTCGATCGCCGCCGAGGCCACGATGAGCTTGAACACGGAACCCGGGTGATAGAGGTCTCCGGCGATCGTTCGGTTGATGAGCGGGCTCGCGGAATCGCCCAGGAGCTTCTTGTAGTTCGCAATGACCGTGTTTGTGTCGTGGCCCGCGAGCAGGTTCGGGTCGTAGGAGGGCTTGGAGACCATGGCGAGGATGGCACCGGTCTTCGGATTGAGTGCGACGACGGCGCCCGTGTTGGTCCCGAGAGCATCCCACGCGGCCTGCTGTGCTGCGGGGTTGATGGTCGTGGCGACGGCGGCACCCTGCGGATTCTTGCCGGTGAGGATCGCGTTCATCTTGTCGAGGAACTGGTCGTTGTCCGTGCCGCTCAGGTAGTCATTGAGCGCGCCCTCGATGCCCGTGCTGCCCTGGTTCAGAGTGAAGTACCCGGTGACCGCGGAGTAGAGATCGGGTTTCGGGTACACCCGCTGGAAGTTGAACTTGTCTTTCGAGGGCTCGGACTTGGCGATCGGCTGCCCGTCGACGAGGATCGGTCCGCGTTCCGCGGAGTAACTGTCGTAGATCGTGCGCACGTTGCGTGGATCGTTGCGCAGGCTGTCGACCTGGAACACCCCGATGACCGTGGTCGAACACAGCAGCGTGACGAACATGAGCAGCACCGCGATGCTCACTCGCTTGAGTTCGCGATTCACGAGTCCACCACCAGCCTCGGTTGGTTGCGCACGGAGTCCGAGACTCGAAGCAGGAGGGCGGCGATGATCCAGTTCGCGACGAGCGACGAACCGCCGGCGGCGAGGAACGGGGTCGTGAGACCGGTCAGCGGGATGACCCGGGTGATGCCGCCGATGACGATGAAGACCTGCAGCGCCACGACGAAGGAGAGGCCGACGCCGAGGAGTCGACCGAAGTCATCCTGCCCGGCGAAGCCGATGCGGAACCCGCGCGAGACGAACAGGAGGTACAGCGCGATGATCGCGAACAGGCCCGCGATCCCGAGTTCCTCGCCCAGGCTCGCGACGATGTAGTCGCTCTCGGCGAGCGGCACGATCGCGGGGCGGCCCTCACCAAGCCCGGTGCCGATGAGACCGCCGTGGGCCAGCCCGAACAGTCCCTGCACGAGCTGGTAGCTACCGCCGTTCGAGTCATAGATCTTCTGGTTGAAGGCGTCGAGCCAGGAATCGAAGCGACCGGATACGTAGCTCAGCAGCCTGCTCGCGAGCAGCGCGCCGCCGAGGAACAGACCAAGGCCGAGCACGACCCAGCTCGCGCGCCCGGTGGCGACGTAGATCATCACGAGGAACAGGCCGAAGTAGAGCAGCGACGTTCCGAGGTCACGCTGGAAGATCAGCACCACCATCGCGGCCGCCCAGATGACGAGGATCGGACCCAGGTCCCTCGCTCGGGGGAACCGCATCCAGAGGAACTTCTTGCCCACCATCGACAGACTGTCTCGGCTCGTGACGAGATAACCGGCGAAGAAGATCGCCAGTGCGATCTTGGCGAGCTCGCCCGGCTGGAAGGAGAATCCGCCGACCTCGATCCAGAGCCGAGCGCCGAACTTGGTCGACCCGATAACGGGAAGCATCGGCAGCAGGAGCAACACGATGCCCGTGAACATGGCGATGTAGCGGTAGCGCTGCAGTACCCGGTGGTTGCGGATCAGCAGGAGCACGCCGAGGGCGATGATCATCGCCATCGCCGTCCACGCGACCTGGCGCACCCCGGCGGACTCCCAGCCGGCGAGGTGCTTCGAGAGGTCGATGCGGTAGATCTCAGCGATGCCGATGCCGTTGAGAAGTGCGCTGACCGGCAGGATGAACGGGTCGGCCTGCGCGGCCACGAAGCGGAGCGCGATGTGGATGATGAGGCCGATCGCCGCGAGCACGACACCGAGTGCGATGACGCTGGCATCGAGACGGTGCAGCGCGCCGAGCTGCACCAGTGCTATCGCTCCGCAGTTGAGGATCGACGCGAAGACGAGCAGCAGCAGTTCGAGGTTGCGCTGCCGAGCAGGCACCCGGAGCTTCAGGCGGATAGTGCTGGTGAAGGTATTGCGCTGACCGGGTTCGATCGGCGCTGCGACGACGGGGGCTGCGGAATTAGTGGCTGGCATCGCTTAGTCGTTCGATGATGCTCTCGGCATCCTGCAGGTCGGTGGCGTTGATCGTGTCGGTGACGGTCTCGCGAGTGAACTCGGGCAGATCCTTGAGCTTCACGCTCGTCTCCTGGTAGATGCTGTGCAGCGAGATCGGACCGATGTTCTGCTGGACGCCGCGATAGATCGCGACGGTCTGGCCGTTCGGGCCCACGTAGTAACGCGACTGGGTCCACTGGTAGGCGAGCACGAGTGCCACCACGAGCGCGATGACGGCGAGAGAGGCGCCGATCAACCAGGTGATGCGACGGTTTCGCGCGCGCCGCCGGTCTTCTAGGATGAGCTCGTCGAGATACTCGTCGGATTCGGGCTCGAAGTGGCTGTCTTCGTGCTGGGTCGACTTGAGCGGGTGCAGCAGCAGGGTCGGCAGCCGCAGCGAGCGACGCCCGGAATCGCCCTCGAATGACAGCGGCAGCGATGCCGCACCCACCACGACCGGCGGGTTCGAGGCGGAGTCGGTGGTCTCGTCGATGTCGACGATGACGATCGTGACGTTGTCGGGAGCTCCCTGGTCGAGGCTCTCCTTGACGAGCTTCTCCGCCGCGGTCTGTGCCACAGGCTCCGTGGCGAGCACGCCCTCGATCTTGTCGTCGGCGACGTAGCTGCTGAGTCCATCGGAGCAGAGCAGCCAGCGATCGCCCGGCTTCGTGTCGAGGATCGTGGTATCGATTTCGGGCGAGGCATCGACATCCCCCAGCACTCGCATCAGCACGGAACGCCGCGGGTGCACCGCCGCCTCTTCGGGCGTGATGCGGCCGCTGTCGACGAGCCGCTGTACGAAGGTGTGGTCGGAGCTGATCTGGGTGAGGACGCCGTCGCGGAACAGGTAGATGCGCGAGTCGCCGATGTGCGCGAGGGCGAGCTGGTGACCGACTCGCAGCAGCGCGCTGACCGTGGTGCCCATGCCCGTGAGCTCCGGATGCTCGAACACCGTCTCGGCGAGCAGCGAATTGGCGGCGATGAGCGAGGACTGCAGGGCGAACTCCGCGTCGTGAGCCGAGGAGTAACTCTTATCGGTCTCCATGATGCGGGTCAGCGCGATGGCGGAGGCCACATCACCACCGGCGTGACCGCCCATGCCGTCGGCGACCACGAAGAGCTGGCGGCCGGCATAGCCGCTGTCCTGGTTGTTGGCGCGGATCTTGCCGACATGGGTGACGGCAGCGCTCTTGCCCGTAGTGGCCATTCACCTACCGCCGAAGTTCGAAACTGGTCGTACCAATTCTGACCGGAGTGTTCAGGGGCACCGGGGTCGGCACCGTCACACGAGCGCCGTCGAGGAACGTGCCGTTCGTCGAGTCTAGGTCGTGGATAACCCAGCCATCATCCCAGAGTATGAGCCTCGCGTGATGCGTCGAGGTGTAATCGTCACGGATGATGAGGCCGCTTTCGCTGGAACGGCCGATCGTCAGCGGCTCCTTTCCGAGCGGCAGTTCCTGGCCTTCCTTCGACCCGGAGGTGATGACGAGCCGGGACGCCTGGGCGCTCTTTTCCGGTGCCATCGTGCCGCGGAAGGCGTTCGGCGCCGTGACGGCTGCCGTGGGTGCCGTGGGGGACGAGGGAGCCGGAGCCGCGGGCGTCGGAAACAGTGCCCCCGGTGACTGGTCGACGGGCATCCGCTTTACTCGCTGGCCGAACAGGTCGGTGCGCAGCGTGTAGACGACCACGAACACGAAGGCCCAGAGGAGCAAGAGAAACCCGAACCTCAGGACCAGCAGTGTCAGTTCACTCACCGGCGTCACCGTGCCCGATCGTCGCCGTGCCGCTGATTTCGGAGGTCTGCGAACTGGTCGACATCGGCGGATTGGGCAAGCACTCGGAAAACGATACGGGTTCTGCCGATCGAAATGACGGAATCGGGCTGAAGTGGCGCCTTTGTGACCGGGGCACCGTTGAGTTGGGACCCGTTGGTGGAGCCGAGATCATTGACCTGGGCGCGGCTGCCGTCCCACAGAACCTCGACGTGCTTGCGGGAGATGCCGCTGTCGTCGACGGTGATGTCTGCCTCGCTGCCACGACCGATGATGGTGCGCGACCTGGTGATCGGATACCGCTTACCGGCGATGTCGAGCACCGGCGTCCACGACACATTGCCCTTGACGTTGCCGGACTCGAGTTCGATCATCCCCTCGGAGAGCGAGGGGTCGTTGGCGAGAGCGATGGAGATGCCGCCGGCGAACTGGTAGTGCTGCGCGGCGGCGTGCTGCTGCACGAGTCCGGTGAGCTCGTCGATGAGCGCCTCGCCGAGGCCGTTCATCCGCTCGAAGTCGCCGGGAGCCAGGCGCACCGTGAACCTGTTGGGCACGAGAATGCGGTCGCGCGCGACCACCACGGCCTTGGTGTCGAGCTCGCGGCGCAGCGCCGCGGTGATCTCGATGGGTTGCAGTCCCGACTTGAAGGTCTTCGCGAACGCGCCATTGACCGCTCGCTCGAGACCTCTTTCGAAGCTGTCCAGAATGCCCACGAATCTCCTGCCCCACCTTGCACTTGACTATGTCGATGTTAGTGGGCGTGTCTGTGGGCAGGGCGGAAAGGCCCATGTGGGCCGCAAATGTCAGCCCAGCGGATGACGTTGTGTCGTCCTTTTATGGACTGCGCAGCGGGTCCAGCGAGCCCCCGGACTCTGCTCGGGACGGGAGTCCCACTGTGGTAATCTCGCTAAGTCTGCGCGAGTGGCGAAATTGGCAGACGCGCACGGTTCAGGTCCGTGTGCCCGTGAGGGCATGGGGGTTCAAGTCCCCCCTCGCGCACGAAAGAAGGCCCCCGGGAATTCGGGGGCCTTTTGTGTGTGCGGATGCGCGCATCCGCGGTGTCGCCGCTACTTCGAACGCCAGCCGAAGCGCGACTTGGGCGTCGGGGTGTCTGCCTTTTTCGTCACGTCGCGGCGCTGCGTACGCTGGTGGCTCTTCACGAGCTCTTCGGGAATGAAGGAGAAGTAGGAGCACTTCTGGCACAGCCGAAGATAGTGGTGCTTCGCCAGCCCGACCCCGTACGAAGGATTGTGGAACGTCTTCATCCATCCGTCGCAGCGCGGGCACGGAAAGGCCCTGCGGAACTGCTCGGGAATGCTGGGGAGGTTGTCGCCGTTGGCGGAGCTGGGCAGGGACATCGGATTGCTCAGTAGCGCGTCACGCTGAGACGCTGCGACCGTGGGTCTCGTAGCGGTGGGTTACCGAGGAGAACGGTCCGTGGATGTCGATGACGCTGCTGCTGCGGCGTCTCTCGGATGCCTCGGCCAGCAGCGCCCGCACCTGCGACCGGGTCACGGGCTTCGCGAGGGCGAGTGAGGTCTCGGGATAGCTCTCCTCGTCGAGCACGGAGCAGATCGCGGTCTCACAGTCGGGGTACTCCCGGCCGATGCGTTCCGCGAGGGTCCAGCCGTCGATGCCCGGGAGCAGGAGTTCGGTCACGGCAAGGTCGAACGGCGCTTCGTCGAGTGCGACGAGGGCAGCTTCGGCGGATTCGACAGCGGTGACGTCGCATCCGGTGCTCTCGAAGTGGATGCTCAGCAGCTGACGCTGATCTTTGTCTTCGTCGACGACGAGAACGCGAGTGCGAACGGAGGTCGAAGCGTGGAGGCCCATGACTTTCTGCAATTCCTCAGAGGTGAGGCACATCGGGGTTCCGATGGCCGCCGGTTGCATGAAAAAGTCTTCGGGCCAATTCGTCTTGCTTCCGTTCGCCAAGACTAATCGGTACACCGGGATTTGCCCAGTCGCAGCGGGGCTAAGTGCATTAATTTCCTCTTAACCTGGATGCATCGCTCCATCTCGTGTGCCGCGCTCCTGGCATAGCGCGCTGTTAGCCTGAGGGCGCCGAGAGGAGGGCGACCGTGATCACCGCAGCACCAGCCGAGCAGCTCGCAGCGATCGGCCAGACCGTGTGGCTGTGGTCGACGGCGGCTGCCTTCGCGCTGTTCCTCGTCGCGATCTTCTTCCTGTGGGGCATACGCACGAGGCTGCCCGTGCGCCACTTGATGCTCTGGATCGCACTGATCGTCTTCGTGCCGATCGTGGGGCCGATCCTCTGGTTCGCGCTCGGTCGACGCCGCTATCCCGCCAAGGTCGAAGAGTCGTTCACGCCGCCGCCCGGTGCGCGACGGCTCGACTGAGTTCGACTAGTCGACGGGGCCGCACTCGGGGCAGGACCAGTCATCGCCCGACCGGCACAGGATGGTTCCGCAGTTAGGGCAGGTGCGCAATTCGTCCATGGATCCATTGTCACTCCCGGCGCGAGAATGCGCGACGGTGAAGCGGCCGCGTTCAGGTGGCCATCGCGCTCGACGGTCTCTTGCAGCGGGGAGCACCTACGATGGAGGAAGCGCTTTCTCGTAAGCGATAGCGCACCAGATCGGAGCAGAAGATGACTGACACCTCGCCGACCGAACTCGAGGCGATCGCGGCGAAGGCCGCGGCGGCCGCACCCCTGTGGGCCTCCACTGCGCCGCGCGCGCGAGCCGCCGCGCTCGTCGCCATCGCCGACGCGCTGCTCGCGGCGGCGCCGGAGCTGGTGCGCACCGGCATGGGAGAGACCGGTCTCGGCGAGGCGCGCCTCACCGGAGAAGTGAAGCGCACAGCGACGCAACTCCGACTGTTCGCCGACACGGTCGTCGATGGCTCGTACCTCGACGTGCGCATCGACGAGGCCGACTCTCAGTTCGCTCTCGGCTCCCGGCCAGACGTAAGGCGCTATCGAATCCCAGTGGGGCCCGTGCTCAACTTCGCGGCGAGCAACTTTCCCTTCGCATTCTCGGTGGCCGGGGGCGATACCGCGGCGGCGCTCGCGGCTGGGTGCCCTGTGATCCTCAAGGCGCATTCCGGACATCCGGAGCTCTCGGTGCAGACGGCAGCCGTCGTGACCTCTGCGCTCAGCGGGGCCGGGGCACCCGAGGGCACCTTCCAACTGATCAGCGGGCAGGATGCGGGCGTCGCGATGCTGAAAGACCCGCGCATCGCCGCCGGCAGCTTCACCGGATCCATTCGCGTCGGTCGACTGCTCGCTGACATCGCCGCATCGCGACCAGCGCCGATTCCGTTCTACGGGGAACTGGGGAGTGTCAACCCGGTCTTCGTCACAAGAGCGGCCATCGAGGAAGACGCGGAAGCGATCGCCGCTGGCTTCGTGGCCAGCGTGGCCGGATCGGCCGGTCAGCTCTGCACGAAGCCCGGCTTCGTCTTCGTGCCGACGGGGCATGGGCTCGGCGATCGCCTTGCCGAGCTTGCGGCGGGAGTACCCGAACATCGGCTGCTCAACCCCGGCATCACGCGGGGCTTTCAGGGAAGGCGGGAAGCCGTGCTCGGAACGCCGGGAATCACCGTCATCGCAGAGGGCACGCTGCGAGTCGACGCGGATGGTCAGGGCTGGGCTACCCCCACGATCGTGAGCGTCTCGGCAGTCGAACTGCGGGAACAGCGCGAGTCGCTCCTCGACGAGGCATTCGGCCCGCTCTCGATCGTGGTGGAGTATCCGTTGGGCGCAGACCTCGCCGCGATCGCCGATGGGCTCTTCGAAGGCAACTTGACCGGCACGGTGCACGCGGCGCCCGGCGAAGACGACCCGGCCATCCGGTCGCTGGTCGACTGGATCACCCGGCACGCCGGTCGCGTGCTCTTTGGTGGCTGGCCGACGGGCGTCGCGGTGACGCCTGCCATGCAGCACGGCGGACCCTGGCCCGCCACCACGAACGACTCGAGTACTTCGGTGGGCACGGCGGCGATCGGCAGGTTCTTGCGTCCGGTCGCGTACCAGGATTCCCCTCAGGCCCTTCTGCCGGAACCGTTGCGCGACGACAACCCGTGGAAGGTGCCGCAGTCGCGCGCCCGAGCTGGAGAATCGTTGCAGTGGGGCACCGCCGCGAGCGTCTGAGCAGAGATCAGTAGCGGTATTCGCCGACGGTGTCGAGGCTGAACGGCTCGGCACTCACGGACGGGGCCGCCACCACGGCAGCGAAGGCGGCGACCGCGGCTTCGCGGGTGTCGTAGCGAATCGGCTCGGCCGAGCGCCGCAGATCCATCGTCTCGAAACTCTCCCCACTCCGCTCGATGAAACCGAGCAGCGCCCGCGGGTTGGTCTCCCTGAATCGTCGGTCGACGACCCGCCACTTGCCCTCGGTGAGTTCTTCCAGCCGGATGTCGGCGAGGCTCACCGGCGGAAGCTCGCGCTCGATCACGTCGCCTCTGCTCGGCGGAGGGTCGTGGCCGGGAGGCCCGCGTGCGAACCATCGGCCGGCTCCGCGTCGATATCGTGCACGGAGAACGGCATGGACGGCGAGACATGGAGCATCTCGAGCCCCTCCTCATGGAGGAGCGGCACCAATTCGGCCTCGTTCGCATCGATCAGCCGCTGCGCGCGGCGGAGGAAGATGCCCGCCATCTCGTAGCTCGCGACGAATCGCCTGCCGCCGTAGTGCACGCAGACGAGTTCGTTGGCACGTCGGCGCGCCGCCTCATATTTCGACCGCGCGGGAATGCTGGCGCCGCCTCGCGATTCGCACCCAGCTCCGCCCAGCTGTGATGCGCCCTGCGTGGTCGAGTTCGCCGGACGCTTTTCCCGCGGATTGAGATCTTGTATCTGTGACACGTACTCACCCCCGCTAGTCCCGACAACTACCGTTGTATGGCTGACCATACCCCCCAGAACGGGGGCAGACAATAGGGTTCAGCACTCCCTCAGCTTTGCGTGTGACGGCACGCATCCCGCCGCGGAATGCCGTGCCCAAAGTGGAGGCCGCCGTGTTAGCGTGCGGCATGGCCCGAATCGCCAGCGTGTCCACCGCGTTCCCGGAGAACAGCTACCCCCAGCAGGCGATCACCGATGCCATCGCGCCGCTGATCACAGCGGACCCGTCGAAACAGGCGGTGCTACGACGGATGCACGGGGCCAGTGGCGTGCGCACCCGCAGCCTCGTGCTGCCCATCGAGAGCTACGCCGATGCCCACAGCTTCACCGAGTCGAACGAGCTCTTCATCGACGTCGCCGTGCAGCTCGTCGGCAGGGCGTTGAACTCGGCGCTCGAGGTGGCGGCCCTGCGCGCAGACGAGGTCGACTATGTGATGTTCACCTCCGTCACCGGCATCTCGGCGCCCTCGGTCGACGGCCTGCTCGTGCCAAGGCTGGGGTTGCGCACCGACGTCAAGCGCGTGCCGATGTTCGGGCTCGGCTGTGTCGCGGGAGCCTCGGGGATCGCGAGGGTCAATGACTACCTGGCCGGGCATCCGAATGACGTGGCGGTGTTGCTCTCTGTTGAACTGTGCTCGCTCACCTTCCAGCGCGGCGACGACTCGATGGCCAACATCGTCGCCACCGGGCTCTTCGGCGACGGCGCCGCGGCGGTCGTGATGGTGGGAGAGGAGCGCGCAGCGCGAATGCCCGTGACCGGCCCGGACGTCGTCGACTCGCGCAGCCAGCTCTACCCCGGCACCGAGGAGGTCTTGGGCTTCAATGCCGGCGAGACCGGGTTTCGCATCGTGCTCACGGCCGCGGTCTCGAGCGTGATCGAGAGCAACTTCGAGGCGGATGTCGCCGGCTTCCTGTCTGCAAACGACCGCACGATCGACGACATCGACAGCTTCGTCGCGCATCCGGGTGGACCCAGGGTGCTCGAGGCCTTTCAGTCTGCGCTCGGGCTCGCGGACGGCGCGCTCGACAACAGCTGGCGCTCTCTCGCCGAAGTGGGCAACCTGTCATCGGCGTCCGTCCTGCACATTCTCTCGACCGACCTTGCCGAGGGGGCGCAGCCGGCCGGCACCGAAACTCTCCTGTTCGCGCTCGGCCCGGGAATCAGCGCCGAGCTCGTGCTGTTGCGCTGGCCCGACGCCGAGGGGGCGCAGTCATGATCTGGTTCGCGGTGCTCGTGCTACTGACCGGGCTCGAGCGCGGCTGGGAGCTCATCGTCTCGACGCGCAACGCACGCTGGGCGTTCGAGCGTGGCGGCCGTGAGTTCGGGCAGTCGCACTATCCGTTCATGGTCGTGCTGCACACGGGCTTTCTGCTCGCCTGTCTCGCCGAGGTGTTCTTCGGCGACCGCCCGTTCCTTCCGTGGCTCGGCTGGCCGATGCTCGTGATCGCGCTCGGCTGCCAGGTACTTCGGTACTGGTGCATCACCGTGCTCGGACGGCAGTGGAACTCGCGGGTGATCGTGGTGCCGGGTCTCGGCAGGGTGACTCGCGGTCCTTACCGCTTTCTGCCGCATCCGAACTATCTCGTTGTGATCGTCGAGGGCATCGCGCTGCCGCTCGTGCACACCGCCTGGATCACGGCGCTCGCGTTCACGGTGCTCAACGCGATTCTGCTGTTGGGCTTCCGCATCCCCACCGAGGAACGCGCGCTCGCGTCGCTCGACCCGGTTGAGCGCACGTGACGCCAGACGTTGACGTGTTGGTCGTCGGCGGTGGCCCGGTCGGTCTCGCGACAGCGATCGAAGCCCGGATGCGCGGGCTGAGCGCCACGATAGTCGAACCTCGCGAGGGCCCGATCGACAAGGCGTGCGGTGAGGGACTGATGCCGGGTGCGGTGCTCGCGCTCGCGACGCTCGGTGTGTCGCCGACTGGCCATCCGCTGCGTGGGGTGAGCTATCGGGACTCGCGGCGTTCGGTCGATCACCGATTCGCCGGCACCGGCGGTCTCGGGGTTCGTCGAACCGAATTGCACGCGGCGATGCTCACGCGTGCGCTCGGGCTTGGTGTCGCGATCGTGTCCGACCGCCTGACCGGGCTAAGCCAGGACGCCGAGGGGGTCGAGGCCGCGGGGATGCGCGCCCGCTATCTCGTGGCGGCGGATGGGCTCCACTCGACGGTGCGGTCGTTGCTGGGCGTCGAGCGATCGCCGTCGTCGAGCCGCCGCTACGGGCTCCGTCAGCACTTTCACGTGCAGCCGTGGAGCGACCTCATCGAGGTGCACTGGACGCCGACGGTCGAGGCCTACGTGACACCGGTCGACGCGAACACGGTCGGGGTGGCACTGCTCGGGCCACGAAGGTCCGACTACGCCGAGTCACTCGCCGCGATACCCGCGCTCGCCGCTCGGTTGGCCGGCGCACCGGCAGCGAGTTCGCTGCGCGGCGCGGGTCCGTTCCGGCAGCGTACGCGCCGCCGGCGGGTGGGGCGCGTGCTGCTCGCGGGGGATTCGTCGGGGTACGTCGATGCGATCACGGGGGAGGGCATCCGCGTCGGCCTTGCCCAGGCGGAGGCCGCGGTCGCCTGCATCGCGGCGGATGACGTGGTCGGCTACGAGCGCGCGTGGTCGCAGCGCACGCGAGACTTCCGCGTGCTCACGTCCGGACTCGTCGCGCTCGCGGGCTCCCCGTTGCGGTCGGCCATCGTTCCGCTGGCGGCGGCGCTCCCCGGTACCTTCGGAGCCATCGTGGAGCGGCTGGCGCGCTGACTGTCGCCGTTGCCGAGGCACGCTCTGGCGGCAGCGATCAGGCCGAGGCGACCAGACGATCGAAGAGAGCGTTGAGCCCCGGATCGACCTTCTGCTCGGCGGGGTGCGCGTCGTACCAGGCGACGATCTCGCGTGCACCCTCGGCAAAGGGGGTGGTCGCGACGAAGTCCGGAACGAGCGCCTTGACCTTGCTGTTGTCGAAGATCACGGAGTGGGTACGGTCGCCCAGGTGGCCGGCGCCCATCTCCGGGTCGGCCGCGGCAATCGCATCCGAGGTCACGTGAACGATATTCGGCGTGACGCCGAGCGCTGTGCCGAAGTAGCCGGCGATCTGGTCCCAGGTGTGCACCTCATCCGAGGTGATCTGGAAGGTGTCGCCGACGGCCTGCGGGTGACCGAGGAGGCCGACGAACGCCTTCGCGAAATCGCGCGTGTGGGTGAGCACCCAGAGCGAGGTGCCGTCTCCGTGCACGACGACGGGCGCGCCTCGGCGCATCCGGTCCATCGCTGTCCAACCACCGTTCAGTGGAAGGCTGGTCTGGTCGTAGGTGTGCGATGGCCGGATGATCGTGGTCGGGAAGCCGCGCTCGCGGTAGGCGCCAACGAGCAGGTCCTCACACGCGATCTTGTCGCGCGAATACTGCCAGAACGGATTGCGCAGCGGCGTGGACTCGGTGATCGGCAGGCGCGCAACCGGCTTCTGGTACGCGGATGCCGAGGAGATGAACACGTACTGTCCCGTTCGTCCCTCGAACAGATCGATGTCTGCCTGCACGTGATCGGTGGTGAACCCGACGAAGTCTGCCACGACATCGAACTCGCGATCGCCGAGGGCCGCGCGCACTGACGCCGGGTCGCGCACATCCGCTCGCAGGAGTTCCGCTCCCTCCGGTGCCGGCCGACGTGCGCTCTCGCCGCGATTGAGGATGGTCAGGTCGACGCCGCGCTGCACTGCGAGGTGGCTCGCGGCATTGCTGATGGTGCCGGTGCCGCCGATGAAGAGGATTTTGAGGGAGGTCATTGCTCTACAGTCGCGGCTGCGATGAGCTTCGTCAAGGTGGCACGGATCTGCTGCAGTTCCGATACCGGAACTCCGAGTCGCTCGACGATCTTGCCGGGCACCTGCTCCGCTTGCCTCCGCAGCGCCGCGCCCTTCGTCGTGAGGGTCACGTCGAGCGCGCGCTCGTCGCTCGCGCTGCGGGCCCGCGTGAGCAGTCCCGCGGATTCGAGGCGCTTGAGCAGGGGGGAAAGGGTCGCCGGTTCCAGAAAGAGTGCCTCGCCGATGTCGCGCACGTGGCGCGGGCTGCGCTCCCAGAGGGCGAGCATCACGAGGTACTGCGGATGCGT